>DASZOZ010000157.1:0-62022 GCA_035550515.1 Allostellaceae bacterium | reverse complement strand
GCCGTGGACCGCGGCCTATATCGACAGCATCGGCGAGCCGACCTGCGACCTGCGGTCGAACATCGCCGCCGAGGCGCGCGCCAAGATCGTCTACGAGCGGCTGATCAACGTCACCGACGACCCGGGCTTGAAAGAGGCCCTTGGCTTCCTGATGACCCGCGAGATCGCGCACCAGAAATCGTTCGAGAAGGCGCTCTACGCGATCGAGCCGAACTTCCCGCCGGGCAAGCTCCCGGGCATGCCCGATTTCGCCAACAAGTACTTCAACCTGTCGCAGGGCGAGGGCGACATGGAAGGGCCGTGGAACACCGGGCCGCTGTGGGAGCGGGTCGACGATCGCCAGCAGCAGGCCGCGGTCGACGGCGGCGACGGCATGCCCACCGTGAAGCTGTCGCGCGCCGACCAGCGGGTGGTCGACAAGATGTCCGAACGCACCGCCTCGCGCACCGATATCGACCCGCCGACCGGCGCCGAGCTCGGCATGGGCCAGCCGCTCGGGGCGAAGTAGTCACGCCACCGGCGCCCACAGCACCTCGTCGATGCGGCGGGCGCCGGTGCACAGCATGACCAGCCGGTCGAAGCCGAGCGCGATCCCGGCGCAGTCGGGCAGCCCGTGCGCCAGGGCGGCGAGGAAATCCTCGTCGATCGGATAGGTCTCGCCGTACAGCGCCTGTTTCCTTGCCTGGTCGGCGAGGAAGCGGGCGCGCTGCTCCGCGGCGTCGGTCAGTTCCGAGAATGCATTGGCCAACTCCAGCCCGCAGACATAGAGCTCGAACCGCTCGGCAAGCCGCGGATCGCCGGGCTTTGGCCGCGACAGAGCGGCCATCGCGATCGGGTAGTCGTACAGGACCGTCGGCACGCCGATGCCGAGATGCGGCTCGATCCGCTCGAGGAAGATGCGGAAATAGAGCGACTCCCAATCGTCGCCCCGGTGCGGCGCGCTGCCGATCTTCTCGGCCCCGGCGGCGAGCAGCGCAAAATCCGGATGCCGCGGATCGGGCGCGGTGGCGAGGATGTCGATGCCGGTGTGGCGGGCGAAGGCTTCGGCGACCGAGAGGCGCTCGAAGGGCTTTTGCGCATCGGCCGCGCGTTCTTGCCACCGCATACCCCCACCCCGACCCTTCCCCGCCGGCGGGGGAGGGAGATGGCCTTCGCCGGCGCCGGGGAGGTTCGGGGTGGGGGTAACGGCCGCCGCTTGCGCCGCCCGCAGCAGCCGTTCGCAATCCGCCATCAGTTCGCGGTACGTGGCGCCGGCGCGGTACCACTCGATCATCGCGAATTCGGGGTGATGCGTCGCGCCGCGCTCGCCATCGCGGAAGACGCGGGCGAGCTGCCAGATGCGCGTCTCGCCGCCGGCCAGCAGCTTTTTCATCGCGAACTCGGGCGAGGTATGCAGGTAGCGCGGCAGCGCGGCGCCGCTGTGCGGGTCGTTGAGCGTGGTCGCAAAAGCGCGCAAATGCGGCTCCAGCCCGGGACTGACCTGCAGCGCCGGCGTTTCCACCTCAATGAACCCTTCCTCGGCGAAGAAACCGCGCACCGCATCGAGGATGCGGCCGCGCGCGGCGAGCCTGCCGCGCCGCGCCGCCAGCCGGTCGGGGCGCCACCATCCTGTCGCTCCGGCTGCCATGGCGCTTCCCCCTTTATCGCCAAACTGGTAGGACACCGGCCAAATCGACGACCCTTTCGAGACTGAACGACATGAAGATCAACGCCATCGATATCAAGCCGGGCAATGTGCTCGAACATCAGAACAAATTGTGGATCGTGCTCAAGCGCGATCTGGTGCAGCCCGGCAAGGGCGGCGCCTTTGCCCAGGTCGAGATGCGCGACCTGCGCGGCGGCAGCAAGCTCAGCGAGCGCTTCCGTACCCAGGAGACCGTCGAGCGGGTGCGGCTCGACGAGAAGGAGATGCAGTTTCTCTACATGGAGGGCGACATGGCGACCTTCATGGACAACGAGGATTACGAGCAGGTGCAGGTGCCGCGCGAGGTGATCGGCGACCCGGCCGATTTTCTCGCCGACGGCATGACCTGCAATGTGACGATGTACGAAGGCACCGCGCTCTCGGTCGAGCTGCCGCAGAGCGTGACGCTGGAAGTCGTCGAAGCCGACCCCGTGGTCAAGGGCCAGACCGCATCGTCGTCCTACAAGCCCGGCAAGCTGGAAAACGGCCGCCGCGTGCTGATCCCGCCGCATATCGGCGCCGGGACGCGCATCGTCGTCGCCACCGCCGACGGCAGCTATATGGAACGCGCCAAGGATTAGTATCCTGACGCTTTATTTCACGCGCCTCCCCCGGGCTTGACCCGGGGGTCCACGTCTTTCGTTCGCGGACGCCGGAACCGGAGACGTGGATGGCCGGGTCAAGCCCGGCCAAGGCGATGACAAGAAGGTATATGCAAGTGGCTGTCCGCTCCCCGGTGATCAATGTGATGGCGGCGGCCGCGTTGAAGGCGGCGCGCGGGCTGATCCGCGATTTCGGCGAGGTCGAGCAGCTTCAGGTGTCGATCAAGGGTCCGGCGGATTTTGTCAGCGCCGCCGATCTCAAGGCCGACCGCACGCTGAAGGCGGAGCTGTCGCGGGCGCGGCCGGGCTACGGGCTGCTGTTCGAGGAAAGCGGCGCGGCGGAGGGCGACGGCCGGCACCGCTGGATTGTCGACCCGCTCGACGGCACGACGAACTTCCTGCACGGCATCCCGCATTTCGCGATCTCGATCGGCCTGGAGCGCGACGGCGAGATGATCGCCGGCGTGGTCTACGAGCCGACGCGGGACGAGCTTTACTGGGCGGAAAAAGGCGCGGGCGCCTACCTCAACGACCGGCGGCTGCGGGTGTCGGCGCGACGGCAGATCGCCGAATCGCTGTTCGCCACCGGGATGAGCCCGCGCGACCGCGACAACCCGCTCCATGCCGCGGTCCGCAACGCGGTCACCGTGCAGGCCGCCGGGGTGCGGCGATTTGGCGCCGCGGCGCTCGACCTCGCCTATGTCGCCGCGGGGCGGCTCGAAGGCTTCTGGGAATTCGGCCTCAAGCCGTGGGATTTCGCGGCCGGCATGCTGCTGGTGCGCGAGGCCGGCGGTTATGTCAGCGACCTGTCGGGCGGCCACTCGATGATGACCAGCGGCGACATCCTCGCCGCCAACGATCATCTGCATCTGCCGCTCGCCGCGCTGGTGCGCGAGACGACGCGGACGGCGACAAAACCGGCCGCTTAAGGTAGGTTCGCCGCTTGGCGGGCGGGAGCACGGCGGTTATGGGGGGTTCGCGAACCACGACCCCGAAACGGGCACCAGCGGTGGTGAGCTTCGCCGTCGCCGCACTGATCGCTGTCCCGGCCGCGAACGCCGCCGATTTCGGCGAGCCCGCCGCGGTCAGCCGGCCTGCCGCCGGCCAGTCCGCTGTCGGCCAGCGTGCCGCCGGCCAGCCTGCTGTCGGCCAGCCCGCGGTCGGCCAGTCCGCTGCCGGCCAGCCCGCGGTCGGCCAGCCTGCCGTCGGCCTGCCTGCCGTCGGCCAGCCCGCAGTCGGCCAGCCCGCGGTCGGCCAGCCCGCAGTCGGCCAGTCCGCTGTCGGCCAGCCGGCTGTCGGCCAACCCGCGGTCGGCCAGCCGATCGTGCTGTTTCCGCGCGACCCATCCGCGGCGCCGCCCGGAGAGTCCGTGCGCCATACCGGCGCCGCCGCCATGCCGGCGAGGCACCCGATCACGCCGATGCACCCGGTCGTGCCGGTGCAGCGCAAACCGCTCGACGGGCGGCCGCTGATCCCGCCGGCCGCCGTCCCCGCCAAGCTGGGCCCGCCGCCCGCGCCGCGCCCGGCCCTGTCGCTGGAGACCGACCTGCGGCCGCTGACGCCGGCGCCCGCGACGGGAGCCGCCTCCGCCAGCCGGCAAGCGACGCCGTCCGGTTGACCGCATGAACCGTTCCAGCCGGTTTCTCATTCGCATGGCGGTCTTCGTGGCGGTGGTCGCCGCGCTGGCGGCGGTGCTGTTCCGGCCGCTCAGCACCGCCTTTATGGGCAACCCGGGGGTCAACGGGGTCATCCTCGGCATCCTGATCTGCGGCATCGTCTATATCTTCCGCCAAGTGCTGATGCTGAACCCCGAGATCGCGTGGATCGAGGATTTCCGCGAGCGCCTGGCCAACCGCGATTTGACCGCGCCGACCGGCCCGGCGCCGCGCCTGCTGGGACCGATGGCGCGGATGCTCGGCATGCGTCAGGGCGGCCGGGTGAGCCTGTCGGCGACCTCGCTGCGCACGCTGCTCGACGGCATCTCGTCGCGGCTCGACGAGACGCGCGAGACGTCGCGGTATCTGATCGGCGTGCTGGTGTTTCTCGGGCTACTCGGCACGTTTTACGGGCTGCTCGAGACGGTGCGCGCGGTCGGCGGCGTGATCGGCGGGCTCAACGTCTCGTCCAGCGACCTCGCGCGGGCCTTCGCCGATTTGAAGACCGCGCTCGGCTCGCCGCTCGCCGGCATGTCGACCGCGTTCAGCTCATCGCTGTTCGGGCTCGCCGGCAGTCTGGTGCTGGGCTTTCTCGACCTGCAGGCCGGCCAGGCGCAAAACCGCTTCTACAACGATCTCGAAGAATGGCTGTCGACCTATACGCGGCTGTCGTCCGGCGCCTTCGGCGACAGCGGCGACGGCTCGGTCCCGGCCTATATCCAGGCGCTGCTCGAACAGACCGCGGACAGCCTGGAGAACCTGCAGCGCATCCTGGCGCGCAGCGAGGAAAGCCGGATCGGCGCCAACAATACGCTCGCCGGCCTGTTCGACCGGCTGAGCACGCTGTCGGAGCACATGAAGGCGGGGCAGATGCTGATGGTGCGCCTGGCCGAGAACCAGATGGAGCTGAAACCGTCGCTGGCGCGGCTGGCCAGCGTCGCCGAGAACTCGCTCGGCCAGGACGACGTGCTGCGCAACCACCTGCGCAACATAGAAGCCTATATGGCGCGGCTCAGCGAGGACCTAGTCGACGGCCGGGCGCAGACCGTGGCCGATCTGCGCGGCGAGATTCGCCTGCTGGCGCGCACCATCGCCGCGCTTTCCGACGAGGGCCGGTAGCGTCGTGGTCGCAACCGCCCCGCCGCTTCCCGCCGACCTTTGTCGGCCGCGGGAGGTCTGAGCGATGGCCTTTACCCGCGCCCGCGGCAGGCGGTCGAACATCGACATTTGGCCGGGGTTTGTTGATGCCCTGGCCCAATTGCTGATGGTCATCATCTTTATTTTGCTGGTTTTTACCGTCGGCCAATTCTACCTGTCGGACGCGCTTTCGGGGCGCGACGAGGCGCTCAAGCAGTTGCAGCAAAAGATCAGCGCGCTGGCCGACGAGCTGGCGCTCGAAAAACAGACGAGCGAGACGCTGCGCGGCAACGCCGCCGCCCTCACCATCCAGCTCAAGGCCGCCCAGGACGAACGCGATGCGCTCACGGCAAAGCTCAACGCCGCCGGCCAGCTCAGCGACCAGGCCAAGGACCTCCAGGCCAAGCTCACCGCCGAGCAGCAGACCAGCCAGGCCGCGCGCGCCCAGGTGGAGCTGCTGACCGCCGAGATCGCCTCGCTGCGCGACCAGCTCGCCAAGGTCGCGGCGGCGCTCGACGCGTCGAGCGCCAAGGTGAAGGACCAGCAGGACCAGATTGTCGAACTCGGCCGCAAGCTCAACCTGGCGCTGGCCAACAAGGTCCAGGAACTGGCGCGCTACCGCTCTGAGTTCTTCGGCAAGCTCAGCGAGATCCTCGGCAACCGGCCGGATATCCGGGTCGTCGGCGACCGTTTCGTGTTCCAGGCGGAGGTGCTGTTCGCCCCCGGCAAAGACGAGTTGGCGCCGGACGCGAAGAAGCAGCTCGACCCGGTGTTCGACGCCCTGAAGGCGATCGCCGCAAAGATCCCGCCGGATATCAACTGGGTGCTGCAGATCAACGGGCATACCGACCATCGGCCGATCCACAACGACCTGTTCGCCTCCAACTGGGAGTTGTCGACGGCGCGGGCAATCGCCGTGGTACGCTATGCGATCGAGCGCGGCATTCCGGCGGACCACCTCGCCGCCGCCGGCTTTGCCGACAACCAGCCGATCGACACGGGGACCGGCGACGACGCCTACCGCAAGAACCGGCGAATCGAGCTCAAGCTCACGGAGCGTTGAGCAAAGACCGGGGCGACAGCGACAAAATAGCTGAGCTATTCACGCATGGCTGAGGTAGGATCGCCGCAAGTCTAAGCAGCGGCCGATGCCGTTTTGGGAGCCACCGAACCCCGGCCGATGGTGCCGGACGAGAAAGAGGTAAGCACATGGCGCAAGTCGCGCTCCGTAACGTGGTGAAGATGTTCGACAAGACGCCCGCCGTGCAGGGCATCGACCTCGACATCATCGACCGCGAGTTCATCGTGCTGGTCGGGCCCTCCGGGTGCGGCAAGAGCACCACGCTGCGCATGATCGCCGGCCTCGAAGAGGCGACCTCCGGCGAAATCTATATCGGCGACCAGCTGGTCAACGACGTGCCGCCGAAGGATCGCGACATCGCGATGGTGTTCCAGAACTACGCGCTCTACCCGCACATGACCGTGTTCGAGAACATGTCGTTCGGGCTCAGGCTGAAGAAATTCCCGAAGGACCAGATCAAGGAGCGCGTCCAGGCGGCGGCCCGCATCCTCGACATCACCGCGCTGCTCGACCGCCGGCCCAAGCAGCTTTCCGGCGGCCAGCGCCAGCGGGTCGCGATGGGCCGCGCCATCGTCCGCGACCCCAAGGTCTTCCTGTTCGACGAGCCGCTGTCCAACCTCGACGCCAAGCTGCGCGTCCAGATGCGCACCGAGATCAAGAAGGTGCACCAGAAGGTCACGACGACAACCGTCTACGTCACGCATGACCAGGTCGAGGCGATGACGCTGGCCGATCGCGTCGTGGTGATGAACGCCGGCCTGATCGAGCAGATCGGCCCGCCGAACGAGCTCTACCACAACCCGAAGACGCGGTTTGTCGCCGGGTTTATCGGGTCGCCGGCGATGAACTTCCTGCCGGCGCGGGTCGTCAACGGCGGCGGCAACCTGTCGGTGCGGCTGTCGGACAAGCTGACCCTGCCGATCCCCGCGTCACGCACCGCGCGCTACAAGGCCTATGTCGACAAGGAGGTCGTGTTCGGCCTGCGGCCCGAGGACATCATCGAGACGCGCAACGAATTGCCGCCGGGGTCGGCACAGTTCGACGTGCAGCTCGATGTGGTAGAGCCGATGGGCATGGAGACGATGGTCTATTTCATCATCGACGGCGTCGAGGTCTGCGGCCGGGTCAATCCGTCCTCCGCCAAGGACGCCGGCGAGACGATGAAGCTGGTCGCCGACATGACCCACATGCACCTGATCGATCCCGCCACCGATCAGGTGATCTAGCCGCGAACCGCCGGTGCCCGGCGGGTCGGCGCCCAGCCCCCGGACCGGGCATAGGCGGAGACCGCGCCGGCTTTAGAGGTCGAAAATGGGTCTGTCCGGCAAGACGATCGCCATCACCGGCGCCGCGCGCGGCCTCGGCCAGGAGTTCGCCCGGCATTTGGCGACGCTCGGCGCCAACATCGTGGTCGGCGACGTTAACGATTGCGCGGCGACGGCTCGGCTGGTGACGGAGGCGGGCGGCAAAGCCGTCGCGGTCCGTCTCGACGTGACCGACCCCGCTTCGGCGCAGGCGATGGTCGATGCGGGCATCGCGGCATTCGGCCGGCTGGACGGGCTGATCAACAATGCCGCGCTGTACGGCGCGCTGAAGGGCGGCCGGTTCGACGGCATTCCCGAAAGCGAGTGGGATGCCTGCATGGCGGTCAACGTCAAGGGCATCTGGAACTGCTGCAAGGCCGCGGTGCCGGCGATGCGCGCGGGGGGCGACGCCGCCGGCGGCAGCATCGTCAATATCGCCTCGCTCGCCGCGACCTACGGCATGCCCTACGGCCTGCACTACACGACCTCGAAGGCGGCGGTGATCGGGCTGACCCGCGGCCTCGCGCGCGAGCTGGGGCGCGACCGCATCCGCGTCAACGCGCTGGCGCCGAGCGCGGTGCTGACCGAAGGCACCAGCGAATTCTTTGGCGACAAGCTCGATCGCGCGCTCGCCGCGGTCAAGGCCGGGCAAACCCTCCAGCGCAACCTGGTGCCGGGCGACCTGACCGGAACGGTGGCATGGCTGCTCTCGGAAGAGAGCGGGTTTGTCACCGGGCAGACGATCGCCGTCGACGGCGGAACGGTGATGCTATGACCGAGCGGCAGACCAAGGGTCTCGATCTCTCCGGCAAGGCGGCGCTGATCAGCGGCGCCGGCGGCGGCATCTGCCGCGCCATCGCGGTTGCCTTTGCCGAAGCAGGCGCCGATGTCGCTTGTGTCGACATCAACGAGGCCGCCGCCGCCGAGACCGCGCGGCTGGTCCAAGCCGCTGGGCGCAAATCGCTGGCGCGCCGCTGCAATGTCGCCGACGAGGCCGATGTCGGCGATATGACAAAGGCGGCGCATGACGCGCTGGGGCGGCTCGACATCCTGGTCAGCGGCGCGGCGCCGCACGACCCGGGCGGGCCGGTGACGGACACGCCGCTCAGCGACTGGCAGATGGTGCTCGACATCAACCTGACCGGCGCGTTCCTGCTGTCGAGGGCGGCGATCCCCTACATGATCGCCGCCGGCGGCGGGTCGATCATCTATATCGCCTCGCAGCTCGGTCGGGTGGGCAGCGCCGGCCGCGCCGCCTACTGCGCGACAAAAGGCGGGCTGATCCAACTCGCCAAGGTCGTCGCGATCGACCATGCGGATCAGAACATCCGCTGCAACGCGCTGTCGCCGGGCGCGGTGGAGACCCAGCGTACCCTGCGCCGTTACAATTCATTTGAAGCGGCAAACCAGACGCTTGGCGCCAAGCACTTGACAAAGCGTCTCGGCAAGCCGGAGGAGCTGGCGCAAGCCGCCGTCTTCCTGGCGAGCGACGCGGCAAGCTTTGTGACCGGCAGCGATTTGCTGGTCGACGGCGGCTACACGGCGATCTGAGGCTTACGCCTCGCAGGAATCGACGATCTGGCCGTCGGCGGCGATGCACACCGCCTGCAGACGCCCGCCCCGCCCCGCCCCGGCATCGACCGAGACCGCAAACGGGGTTTCGACAACCCCGCGGCGGTCCGGGTCGAAACCGCGGATGATCCGGCCGAAATTGCCGAACGGCGTGGTGAGTTCGAGAATATCGGTGGCGCTCCACCAGAAGGCGTCGCCTTGCAGCGTCAGCGTCCGCCGCGGGTCGATGCCGGCGTGGACGAACAGCAGGCCGGTGTCGGTAAACGCCGCATGGCGCAGCGCCGCAAACAGGGTGGAGTGCCCTTCGGTCGCGTTCATCGCGGAACGCAGCGCGCTCGTCCAGCGGGTTATCGTGCGTGGGCCGTCGCGGGTCGCCGCGAACCCCTGCCGCATGTCGCCGCCATAGGCCCGCACCGTGGCCTCGACCCCCGCCCGCACCAGCCATGCCAGGATCTCGCCCGGGTTGGGGGCGAATTGCAGCTGCAACAGCTTCTGCCACATTTCTTCCTGCGCGCCGCGAAGATAGATGACGTCGCAGGCGAAGCCGTGCGGCCGGCCGAGCACACGGCGGCGAAAGTCGAGCAGCTCGTCGAGCGTCGCCCGCACCTCCTCGCCATGGCCGAGGTAATTGCCGAGATAGACCAGCCGGTCGCCGCGATAAAAGCGCTCGCCGATCAGGTCGTGGACACGCGCCAGCCGGCGCGCCTCGCCGTGGATGGCGCCGACCGCCCAAACCCGCCGGGCATCGCGCAGCTGGGCAAATTTTTCGCGAGAGGCGGCTGTGTTCACATCCCCGTCCTGGCGTCGCCAGAGGCGCCTTTCGCGCGGGCTGCCGGCGACACGGTTGCCGTTTCAACCGGAGCGGCACGCATCGTCCCGCCGCCTGCGGAACGAGGCCCGCTCCCCTTCAGAAGCTCCCCCGACGCGCGATCGCCGCCTCGCGAGACCCTAGGTCGACAGGATCTGCTCGACGCGCTGGGTCGCGGTCGTCTCGTCGATGCGCTCGACCGCGGCAAACTCGCGCACGAACCGGTCCAGCGCCGCCTGATAGATCTGCCGCTCGCTGTAGGACTGCTCGGGCTGTCCGACATTGCGGAACAGGTCGCGCACCACCTCGGCGATCGAGGCCGGATCACCCGAGGCGATCTTCGCCTGGTACTCCTGCGCCCGGCGGCTCCACATCGTGCGCTTGGCGCGCGAGCGGCCGCGCAGCTTGGCGAGCGCCGCATCCATCTCCTTGCGGCTCGACAACCGGCGCAGGCCGGAGTTCTTCGCCTTGGCCAGCGGCACCCGCAGCGTCATGCGGTCCTTGTCGAAGGAGACGACAAACACGTTCAGCGTGTGGCCCGCGATCTCCTGCTCCTCGATCGCGGTGATCTTGCCGACCCCATGCGTCGGGTAGACGACGAGCTCGCCTTCGGAAAACGGCATTTTTTCAATCGCAATCACCATGGTCTCCGCGCCCCCGACCCCAGCCATGCGCCATCACGACGCCTCCTGCGCCGCCAATACTGGCGACGACTGTCCACATCTCGACGACAGAGCGCGGAACGGGGGGAAGGCGTCTAAAGCGCTAATAATATGTATAGCATAACCGGGCTCCCCGAAGCCAGCACATCAGCCATGCGCCGATCTCGAAGCTCCCCTCCCCGCGCCGCCAGCAACGGCCGCGCGGTCGCGGCGGCGGGTCAGCCGCCCTTGGGACTGAAGAACTTGTCGTACTTGCCTTCGACCCCCTTCCACTCGTCGGCATCGTCGGGGGCCGGCTTCTTCCGGGTGATATTGGGCCAGCTGGCGGCATATTGCCGGTTGAGTTCGAGCCATTGCTCCGCCACTGACTCGCTGTCCGGAACGATCGCCTCCGCCGGGCATTCGGGCTCGCACACGCCGCAATCGATGCATTCGTCGGGGTGGATGACGAGCATGTTCTCGCCTTCATAGAAACAATCGACCGGGCAAACCTCGACGCAATCCATGTACTTGCAGCGGATGCAGGCTTCGGTGACGACGTAAGTCATGATGTCGGCTTCTTCCCATTGGTTGCGGCAAGGTGCCGGCCGTTCCGCCCGGCGATGATCCCCAGACCGCGATCTTACATAAAATGGGGTCTCAGCCAATGCGCCCAAGCGTGAAAGCTGTCGCCGCCGCTTTCCGCCATCTCGGTGCGCAGGATCGCGCGATGGCGGCCAAACAGGGGCGGCAGGGAAATTTCCCGCTCCGCCCGGCCGCCCGGCGCGACCACCCATTCCGCCGCCGCCACGCCGTTGCCGATCGCATCGCGCAGGTCGAGGGAGAAGCGTACCGGGTCGCGCGCCTTGGCCGGCAGCGACAGCGTCGTGACGAAACGCCGCTGCCCGGCGAAATCGCGCTCCATCGCCAGCGTCGCGGCCGGCTCTCCCGGCGGGTTGGGGTGCAGTTGGCAGCAATTGCCGTCGAAGATCATGAAACCCCAGATGCCCTCGGAGACGTTGACCAGCTCGATCGGCATGCGCGCGGGGGACGGGTCGAGCAGCATCAACGGCGGCACGATGCCGCGGCGGTCGGCGTCGCGGCGGATGAAGGCCCAGACTTCGCCGCTCCACACCCGGTCGAAACGCGCCTCGTCAAAGCACGCTTGCACCGTCGCCAGGCATCCGGGGATCCACGCGTCGTGCGTCTCGACCGTGACGCAGGCGGCGTCCTGGTGCCAACGCGCGCCGCGGTCGGCGAAGACCTCGCGCTCCGCCCCCTCGATATCGCATTTGATCAGGTCGGCACGGTCCCACCCGGCGATCCGCAGGATGTCGTCGACCGACCAGGCTTGCGTGCCGCCGGCATCCGACCCGGCGGCAAAATGGGTTCCCCAGTCGCCCAGCTCAAACCCGGTGACCGACAAGGTGGCCGTGCGGCTCCACACCGCGGCGTTGATCCGGCGAATTCGCGGATAAGCCGAAGTGTTGAGCGTCAACAGTCTGAAATTGGCGGGTGAAGGCTCGACACAGACAATCTCCGCGTCCGGGTAGAGCGTCGCCAGGTACACCGCCGCGTAGCCGGCATAGGCGCCGAGATCGAGGATGCGCGCCGGGGGCTGATCGAGCGGCACCGACAACTCCCGCAAGCCGAAGATCTGGTCGAAATTGGCCAGATCGCTGCTGCCGCCGCGGAAATAGAGCGGGTAGGCGAGTTCCGGCAGGACAACCGTCGACAGGCCGAGGGTAGTGCGATTGATGCGCTCCAGCACCGCGCGATACCGCTGCCGCAGCGCCTGGTTGTACGGCTCGTGGCGCAGTGCCGCCTCCAGCGCCACTTTGTCGGTCGGCTCCCTGCTGACGCAGGCAAGGTTCTGTTCCCTCATGACGCTTCCTGGCGTTTTCTGTGCCGGGGTCCTGCGACAACGCGAACCTCGCACTTTTATTGCCGAATTTTTATTGGTTCCGTGCGTTATTGGGGCCACGCCACCCATTGGAGCCGAGCCAGCCTTGCGCAAACGCGGCAAGATCGTGCTGCTGCACTTCGCCGGCCAGATGCCGCTGGCGGGCATCGCCTGGCAGGCGCTGCATTACCTCGTCGCGCTCGAAAAGCTCGGCTGGGAGGCATGGTACGTCGAGGACAGCGGCACCCCGCCCTACGACCCGCGGGTCGAGAGCGTGGTGATGAACTGCGACTACAACCTCGCCTATCTCAAGCGGGTGATGGAGCGGTTCGGCTTTGGCGACCGCTTCGTCTATCGCTGCGGCGTCGACAACGCCTATTACGGCCTCGGCCGCAAGGAGGTGAAGCGGCTCTATGGCGAGGCCGCCGCGCTGCTCAACCTGTGCGGCGCGCACCATCTTTACGAGCGCCACCTGCATTGCCCGGTGCGCATCCTGATCGATACCGACCCCGGTTATCAGCAGATCAACTACGCCAAGGGCGACCCGGCGGAACGCGCCTATATCGACGCGCATACGCATTTTTTCAGCTATGGCGAGAATATCGGCCGCGCCGAATGCCCGATCCCGCTGACGGGCGTCGCCTGGCGGCCGACGCGCCCGCCGGTCGATGTCGATTTGTGGCCGGCGCCGGACGACGAGCCGGCGGCCTTTACCTCGATCGCCAGCTGGGACAACCGCGGCAAGGACATCGCGTACGGCGGTTCAACCTATCTCTGGTCGAAGCACGTCAACTTCATGAAATTTATCGATATCCCGAGGCGTCGCCCCGACACGCCGTTCCGCATGGCGATCCTCCCGCCCAACGAGGAGGTGCGGCGGACCGTCGAGGGCGGCGGCTGGCAACTGACCGATCCGCGCCCGGTCTCCGCGGATGTCGCCACCTATCGCGACTTTATCGCCGGCTCGCGCGGCGAATTCACCGTCGCCAAGGACATCTACGTCCGCACCCGCAGCGGCTGGTTCAGCGACCGCGCGGTCTGCTATCTGGCGAGCGGGCGGCCGGTCGCGACCATGGCGACCGGGTTTGACCGTCTCGTTCCCACCGGGGAGGGCCTCCTGCCCTTCGCGACCGAGGCGGAAGCGCTCGCCGCGATCGACGCCATCGCCGGCGACTATCGCCGGCACAGCCGCGCGGCACGCGAGCTGGCCCGCGCGTTTTTCGACGGCGAGCGGGTCGTCGGCGCTTTGCTTGCCGAGGCCGGCCTGTGATCGCAAAAACTTACCATAAACTTACCAGAAATCGCCGCGAACGCTTGACAGACCGTCTTGGCTCGGCGAAACCAGCCGGCGAATCGGGCGCCGGGAAATGCGCCCAAAAGATGTCCCAGGGGCGAACGTTTTCGAGACGGTTGATGCCTGTGTTCCACACATTGCACCGCGCCGCCGGCGGCGCGGTCGACCGGCTGCGCCGCGCATCCCGCTGGGACCGATATGCCTGGGGCCTGTTCGCCCTGGCCACGCTGCTCGTCCTTGCGACGTTCCGCGCTTACGGCATCACCTGGGACGAGGATTGCCAGAACTGGTACGGCAACCTGGTGCTGACCTATTACTTGTGGCTCGTCGGCGCCTCGCACCCGCCGCACTGGGAGCTGCTGTACCGCTACGCCGATCTCTATAATTACGGGGCGCTGTTCGACCTTTTCGCGGCGATCTGCAACCGCTTTTCGCCGCTCGGCGTCTTCGAGACGCGGCATTTGCTGAACGGATTGGTCGGGGTCGTCGGCCTGGTCGGATGCTGGAAGCTGGGGCGCCGGCTGGGCGGGCCGCGGACCGGCTTTATCGCGGCGCTGCTGCTGCTGCTGATCCCCAATTACTACGGCCTGATGTTCAACAACCCCAAGGACGTTCCGTTCGCGGTGGGGGTCGTCTGGGCGACCTATTACCTGGTCCGGCTGGTGCCGTTTTTGCCGCGCCCGCCGTGGCGGCTGGTGGTCAAGCTCGGCGTCGCGACGGGACTGGCGATGGCGGTGCGGGTCGGCGGCCTGCTGTTGCTGTGCTATCTCGGGCTGCTGCTGTCCCTGTTCGGGCTGTGGCAGGCCGTTGCCGCCCGCCGGCCCGCGCTGCTGCTGAGCATCGGCTGGGCCAGCTTGTGGCGCGTCTTCGCGCCGGTTGCGCTGATCGCCTACCCGCTGATGCTGGTGTTCTGGCCCTGGGCGCAGAGCGACCCGATCCATCACCCGCTGCAAGCGCTGGCGGTGTTCTCGAAGGAAGTCTTCTGGTCGAAGGTGCTGTTCGACGGGCAGTTGATCTCCGCCAGCAGTCTCCCCTGGGACTATCTGCCGGTCTTTATCGGGCTTGCGCTGCCTGAATTGACGCTGGCGCTGTTCCTCGCCGCCCCGGTTATCGGCGTCGCCGCCCTGCTGCGCCGGGAGACCTGGCGCTGCGAACGGGTCCTGCCGCTCTTCCTGCTCGGCTTCACGATCGTTTTCCCGGTGGTCTACGCGATCGCGGTCAAGGCGGTGCTGTTCAACGGGATGCGCCACTTCATCTTTGTCTTGCCGCCGATCGCGGTGACCGCCGCGCTGGCCGCGGAGCGCGCGCTCGGCTGGCTCGAAGGCTTTGACTATCGCCGCCCGGTCTACGCCGCGTTCGGGCTCTACGGTCTGGCGCACCTGTCGATCATGGTCATGCTGCACCCCGACCAATACGTCTATTACAACGGTTTTGTCGGCGGCGTGGTCGGGGCGGAGAACCGTTTCAAGCTCGACTATTGGGGCAATTCCTTCGCCGAGGCGGTGCACCGCCTCGAAGCGCGCCTGCGCAAGCAATACGGCGCCGATTTCGAGGATCGCGAGTTCACCGTCGCGGTCGAGGGACCGATCGTCTCGGCGCGCTATTATTTTCCGCCGAATTTCCGCTCGGTGACCTACCCGAGAAATGCCGATTTCGTCATCGGCTTTACGCTGCAGGAGGCCGACCTTGTGCCGGCCGACCATCCGATCTGCAAGGTGACGCGCATGGGTGCGCTGCTGTCGGTGGTGGTGGACCATCGCCAGGCGCTGGCCGAACAGCGGATCGCCAAGCGCCCGCTCGCCGCTGTCCCGTTGCGCCGCCCGGCCGGCGCGGCCTATTAACGCGGGCCGCCGCCGAGAGGCGGGGCCGCCGCACCGTCACAAGGCATCGCCACAAGTCTGGGGACGCGCGCTGGAACGGGAAGAGTACGAGCGGCTCCGCCACGTCGAGGATCGGATGTGGTGGTTTGCCGCGCTGCACGCCAACCTGATCACCTTGTATCGCCGGTTTGCCCTCCGCGGATCGGCGACCGGACAGCTGCTCGACGCCGGCTGCGGCACCGGCGGGCTGCTCGCCCGTATCGCGCGCGAGCTGCCCGGCACGCGAACCGTCGGGCTCGACGCCGACGCGACGGCCTGCGAATGGGCCGCCGAGAAGAGCGCCCGCCCGATCTGCGCCGGGTCGATCAACACCCTGCCGTTCGCCGACGCGGCGTTCACCGCGATCGTCAGTGTCGATGTGCTGTGCCATGGCGGCGTCGACGAGGCCGCCGCGCTCGGCGAGTTTCGCCGCTGCCTGGCCGATGGCGGCATTCTGATCCTCAATCTGCCGGCTTATCGCTGGTTGATGTCGCGCCATGACGTCGCGGTCTACAATGTCCGGCGGTACACGCGCGGCGAGGTCGCGCGGTCGCTACGCGCCGCCGGGTTCCGCCCGGTCTATTCCGGCTATTGGAACATGGTCCTGTTTCCGCTGATGGTCGCGACACGCAAGCTGCTGCCCGCCGGCGACGGCAGCGACGTCAAGCTGCAGCCGGGCTGGGTCGAGGCGCTATGCCGCGCCGCGACGAGCGTCGAGCGCGGACTGATCCGCGCCGGCCTCCGTTTTCCGTTCGGGGGCTCCGTACTCGCCGTCGCCCGGAAAACAGGGGATGCCCATGGCTGACACCTCCGTCGCCCAAGACGCCACGCTTGCGCTGTCGATCGTGGTTCCGGTCTATAACGGCGCCGACAGCATCGGCGAGCTGGTGGCTGCGCTGGAGGCGCTCGATATCCCCGGCGGCCACGAGATCGTGCTCATCGTCGACGGCAGCCCCGACAACAGCCTGGCGGTGTGCCGGGAGCTGGTGGCGCGTGCCCGGATCCCGATCACGCTGATCGACCATGCGCGCAACTACGGCGAGCACAATGCGGTGATGACTGGGCTGCGCCACACGCGCGGCGCCCACGTCATCAATATGGACGACGACCTGCAGAACCCGCCGGAGGAAGTCGCGCGGCTGCTCGCCCATGCCCAGCAAACCGGCGCGGACGTCGTCTACACCTATTACGACGAGAAGCAGCATGAGGGATGGCGCAACCTCGGCAGCCGGTTCACCAATTGGGTCGCCAGCTTTGTGCTCGACAAGCCGAAGGACCTCTATTTGTCGAGCTTTCGCTGCATGAGCGCCTTCCTGGTGCGCGAGATCACCCGTTATGACGGCCCCTTTCCCTATGTCGACGGGCTGATCCTGCAAGTGACGCAGCGTATCGACCGGCTTCTGGTGCGCCATTTGCCGCGGGCGGTCGGCCGCAGCAACTACACGCTGCGGCGCTTGCTGCGGCTGTGGATGAGCATGTTCGTCAATTTCTCGGTCATGCCGCTGCGGATCAGCACGCTGACCGGGTTCGCGCTCAGCGTGGTGGGGGCGGCGGGGGCTTTGGCGACCATCATCGATGCGCTCTTTATCGCGGAGCCAGCGGGCTGGGCGTCGATTATGGTCATCTTGATGCTGCTTTCGGGGGTGCAGTTGATGATTCTCGGCATTGTCGGCGAATATCTCGGCCGGTTGTATCTGACGGTCAACCGCAAGCCGCAATCGGTGGTGCGCAGCATCGCACGCAGCGTGCCGGTGCAGGCGGCGGAGGCGGTGCCGGTCCCGCTGCGGCGGCAGGGCTGAGCCGCGAATGTCGACGCCCCTCGCCTATCTCGGGCTCGTCGCCGCGATCCTGCTGGGGATCGGCGGCCAGATCGCGCTCAAATCCGCCGCGGTCGGCGCGGCGAGCCTCACGGCGCAGCTGTTCAACCCGCTGACCTTTGCCGGGTTGGTGATCTACGCCCTGGCTTCGATCGGCTACATCATCGCGCTCAACCGCATCCCGGTATCGATCGCCTTCCCCTCCGTCGCGGCGAGCTATGCGATCATCGCAGTGCTCGCCCATTATCTGTGGAACGAGCCGCTCGCCTGGCAGCAGGTCGGCGGCATCGCCCTGATCGCCGGCGGGATCATCCTGATTCATCAGACATAGGGCCGCCTCCCCCGGACTTGGTCCGGGGGTCCGAGGATGGGGTGCCCTACAGGAAGAACCGTCGGATTTCGGCGATGACGCGTTCGACTTGCGCGTCCGATAGCTGCGGGAACATCGGCAGGCTCAGAATCTCGCGGGCCGCCGCCTCGCTGTGGCACAGACCGGTCGGGCCGGCCGGCACGCGGCCGCGATAGGCCGGGTGCAGGTGGACCGGCAGCGGATAGTGGATGCCGGTACCGATCGCCGCCTTACCCAGGTGCTCGCGCAGCCGGTCGCGCTTCGCGGTGCGGACGACATATTGATGGAACACGTGGCTGCTCCCGGCGCGGCGCATCGGCAGCTTCAGCGGCAAACCGGCCAGGCCGGCATCGTAGCGGTCGGCGATTGCCTGCCGGCGCGCGTTGTCGGCCGAGAGGGTGTCGAGCTTGGCGTTGAGGATGCCGGCCTGGAGCGGGTCGAGCCTCGTATTGATCCCCGGCACGGCACTGACATAGCGGTCGCGCCAGCCGTATTCGCGAATTTCCCGCGCCGCCGCCGCCAGTTCGGCGCTGTCGGTGACGATGGCGCCGGCATCGCCCAGCGCGCCGAGGTTTTTTGTCGGATAAAAGCTGAAGCAGCCGAAATCCCCCATCGATCCGACCATGCGGCCGCGATAGGTGGAGCCGTGCGCCTGGGCCGCGTCCTCGATCAGGCGCAGCCCGGCGGCGCGCGCGATCGCGCCGATCTCCGCCAGCGCCGCGGGCTCGCCGTACAAATGGACCGGCACCACCGCCGCCGGCCGCCCGGCCGGGGGCGCCTTGACGGCGCGCTCCAGCGATTGCGGGTCCATGCAGAACCCGCCCGGCTCGATATCGATAAGCACGGCGGCCGCGCCTGCCCGCTCGATCGCCGCGACCGTCGCGACCGCCGTATGCGACACGGTGAAAACCAGGTCGCCGGCGCCGATGCCGCAAGCGCGTAGCCCCAGCTCGATGGCATCGGTGCCGTTGCCGCAGCCGATGCCGTGCGCGACCCCGATGACCCCGGCAAACCGCGCCTCGAAACTCTCCGCCTCGCGGCCGAGAATGTACCAGCCGCTGTCGAGCACGCGGGCGACGGCCGCGTCGATCTCGGCCTTCCGTTCGATATAGCCGGCGCGCGGGTTGGTCTGCGGGATCGGTGTTGGTTGCATTACAACTCTCAGAGATAAGCCGCAAGGTGTTGACGGTAATAGTCGAGCGAGCGCTTCAGCCCCTCGGCGAGCCGGATGCGCGGCGCCCAATCGGCCAGCGCGCGAAACGCCCGGTCGTCGGTCACGAAGTCGCCGATATCGATACGTTTGCGCTCGGCCGGGAATTCCTTGACCTCGTATCGCCCGCCGCCGTTCGCCGCGATCATCGCCGCGGCGATCTCGGCGAGGCTATACGCGGCGTCGCCGCCGACATTGAGCGCCTTGCCCCGGGTTTCCGGCGTGACCGCCGCGCTGAGAAAGGCCTCGACGGCATCCTCGACAAAAACCATATCGCGCCGCTGCTCGCCGCCCCAGACCTCGAACGGATCGCCCTGCACGGCGCGCCGCAGCCAGATGCCGAGAAAGTTCTGCCGCGCGTCCTTGATCCGCATGCCCGGACCGTAAACATTGGTCAGCCGCAGCGAGCGGGTGTTCAAGCCGTACGCGCTGTGAAACATCAGATGGAAGGATTCGCCCGCCATCTTATTGACGCCATTGACGTCGGTCGGATTGACCGGGTGAGCCTCGTCGACCGGGATATAGGTCGGCCGGCCGTAGATCTGCCGGGTGCCGGCATGCACGACGACGATGTTCGGCGCCACGGCCCGGCACAATTCGAGCAGCTGCAATTGCGCGGTGGCGTTGATCGCGTGGTCGTCGAACGGCGCGTTCATCGAGTCGAGATGGCTGGTCTGCGCCGCCAGATCGAACAGGAAATCCTGTCCCGCGAGGAGATGCCGCATCGCCTGCGCATCGCGGATATCGGCAACGTTCAGCCGCACCCGCTCCCGGATATCGGCGATATTGGCCGGATTGGCGCCGCCTTCGGGGATCATGTTGTCGATCAGCAACAGGTCCGCGCCGAGACCGACCAGCCGGCGGGCAAGGGCCGAACCGATCAGCCCCGCTCCACCGGTGACGAGAACACGTGCGCCGCGAAACCCGGCCAACCGCGAATCTGAGTGGCTTATCACCGCTTCCTGCCTGTTAGGACGGCCTTGCCGCTGCTTTCACTGATCCGGCGTAGCTATCGAGGAAATAAGGCTTTTGTCGGGCGCTGGCCGGGCGGCCGGCATGTCGCATTGACCCGACCGGGCGACCGGCAGAGCAAAGAACGATCACCGGCTTGACGTATTCCGGATGGCCCTGCTGCTCCTCCGTGCCGTGCTGTTTGGGCTGCTCGTTGCGTCCTTGTCGGGCTGCGGTCATGCGCCGACGCCGGGGGAAAGCGGCGCGGCCTGCCTTGCCGACCTCGACGCGAAGGGCGTGATCTATCGCCCGGTGGACATGGGCGAGCCAAAGGATCCGCGCTGCCGCATCCCGACGCCGGTCAAGCTGAGCCGGATCGCTGTGCCGCTGAGCCGCCCGGTGACGATGAGCTGCTTCTTGGCCGAGCGCCTCGACGCTTTCGAGCGCGGCGCACTGCAAGAATTGGCGATGCAGGATCTCGGCCGGCGTGTCCGGCGCATCGACCATCTCGGCGCCTATTCGTGCCGCGCCAGCACCGGCCGGCACGGCCAGTTGAGCGAACACGCTTACGGGCTTGCTATCGATATCTCCGGTTTCCGTTTGTCCGACGGCACCCTTGTCAGCGTCGAGCGCGATTGGGCGCATGGCGGCCCAAAAAGCGCCTTCCTGCATCACGTCGCGCGCGCCGCCTGCGGATATTTCTCGGTGGTCCTGACGCCCGACAGCAATGCCGACCATTTCAACCACTTCCACCTCGATCTCGGGCCGGACCGCTTGTGCTCGGTTTAAACCGGAATGCCCCCGGTCCCTAACCATCATCGGCGAGCAGCAAGGGTTCCCACGCCGGGGCCGATTCCGTCCGCCGCACGGCCCCGGTCTCGCGGAACAGGGTGCGCGCCTCGCTGGCCGGACCGCGTCGCATGCCCAGCGCCAGCACCTCGACGCTGCGCAGCCACGGCCCCTGCGGCAAGGTGACGATGTCGCCGGGCCTGACGGCGTGGTTCGGCTTGGCAACCGCGACGCCGTTGACCGAGACCGCCCCGGCGCCGCAAAGCCGCGCGGCAAGCGAGCGGCTCTTGGCAAACCGGGCGAACCACAACCACTGATCGAGCCGGCGGCTCGTCTTGTCGGGACGGGTCTCGCCGGCTCCGCTCACGCGAATTTCAGCTGCTTCAGCTTGGCGAAGGGGCTGCTGCCGTCATACGCCGTGTGGCGCCGGGCGCCGCGGCGCGGGGGATGGACCCGGTGCGGGCGCGGCACAAAGAGTTCGGCCCCGTCGCGGGTCGTGGCCCGATAACCCAGGCCCTTCAACACCCGACGCAAATCCCCCGGAGCGACCCCGGCAAGCGAAGCGAGGGCCGCGTCGGCGGCGAACGGGCCGGTGCGGCCCCGCTCCCGCGCGGCGGCGGAGAGCCGCTCCAGCCGGTCCGGACGCAGCGCCAGCCCATCGACCACACGGCGGCCGAGCGCCGCGTAAAACGAGGCCGGCAAGCCCGGGTCGACCACCAAGGCATTGCCGAGAGCCCGCGCGCCGGGTAGCGGCGGCACGCGCCGGCCTTGGTGCACCGCCCACAGCAGCGCCCGGAAGCGCACCGATTCCGCGCCGAGCAGCGGTTCGAGATAGATGCTTTCCGTCCCGAAACGGACCCCGGCGCGCGCCAAGGCGCGCCTCCCGCCGCGATCGAGCGCCTGCAGCTGCGCGGCGGCTTCCGCCGCCGGCAGACAGCCGAGCGTATCGACCAGCTGAAACGCCAAACCACGCGCCACGCCGTCGAGCGGCAAGTCGCGCAGCGCAAACAGCGGCTTGAGGCGGCGCTCGACCTCGCCGCGCGCAAAGCCCTGGAGCCGCTGGCGCACGCGCTCGCGGGCGGCGCCTTCAAGAAAATTGCCGGCCGATACCTCCGCCCGCGGCGCGAGGGCGCTGTCGCCGGCGGCCAGTCGCCCGACGGCGCCGCCGCGCCACGTCACCGCCCCGACCGGATCGATCGCGAAATACTCGTCGCCGTCCGCCGCCAGCCGGTTGGCGCGTGTCGCGATCTCGCCGCGCAAGACGCGATTGGCGGCAGTCGCCAACATGCGTTCTTCGGCGCTGTCGCTCGCGTCCGGGACAAAGCGAAAACCGTCGAGCCGGCCGACATAGCTGCCCTCGACGAGCACCTCGCCCTGCTGATTGACCGCGGCGAGCAGGTCGCGATCGCCCGACAGGTGCCGCACCAGAAAGGCCGAGCGGCGGTCGACGAAACGCTGGGTGATGCTCTCGTGCAGCGCATCCGACAGCCGGTCCTCGATGCCGCGGGCGCGCTCCTGCCATTCGCCCGCGCCGTCGACCCAATCCGGGCGATGCGTGATGTAGGTCCAGGTGCGGATATGTGCGATCCGCATCATCAGCGTGTCGATGTCGCCGTCGACCCGGTCGAGCTGGGCGATCTGCGAGGCGATCCACGGGGTCGGCAGGCGCTCGTGCGGGCCGGCGAGATGCAGGAAACACTGCGCGAGAAACCGCGCGTGGCTGTCGCTCATCATCTTGCGGAAATCGGGGATCTGGCAGACTTCCCACAGCAGCCGCACCGCGGCGGGGTTGGTCGCCAGTGCCGCGACCTCGGCGTTGCGCGACAAGCTGCGCAGCACCTGGTGGTCGTCGGCGTCGCGCGTCTGGATCAGCCCGGGCGCCGGCGGCGGCTCGTCGAGGCTGTTGAGCAGGGCGCCGACCGAGTTGTACTTGAGCGCGACATTGCGCCACTGGATGCGGGTCAGCGGCGCGAATTTGTGCGCCTCGACCGCGCTGACGATCTCGAGTTCGAGCGGCCGCTCATCGGCGGTCGTGCCGAACGTGCCGTCATTCATGTGGCGGCCCGCGCGGCCGGCGATCTGGCCGATCTCGGCCGCGCCCAATCGCCGCAGCCCGCGCCCGTCGAACTTCGCCAGGCGGGCAAAGGCGACATGGTTGAGGTCCATGTTGAGCCCCATGCCGATCGCGTCGGTCGCCACCAGGTAGTCGACCTCGCCGGCCTGAAACATGCCGACCTGCGCGTTGCGCGCCCGCGGGCTCAGCGCCCCCAGCACGACCGCCGTGCCGCCGCGCTGCCGCCGCACCAGCTCCGCCAGCGAGAACACGTCGGCGATCGAGAAGGCGACGACGACGCTGCGCGGTGGCAGCCGGGTGACCTTCTTGTGGCCGGTATAGGACAGCGTCGAGAAGCGCGGCCGGCTGACATATTCCGCATCCGGCACCAGGCGGCGCATCAGCGGCCGGATCGTGTCGGCGCCGAGAAACATCGTCTCGCACAGCCCCCGGGCATGCAGCAGCCGGGCGGTAAAAACATGGCCCCGCTCGCGATCGGCGCAGAGCTGGATTTCGTCGACCGCGAGGAACTCCACCGGCCGGTCGAGCGGCATCGACTCGACGGTGCAGACAAAATAGGAGGGATTGGGCGGCAGGATTTTTTCTTCGCCGGTGATCAGCGCCACCGAGCGCGCGCCGCGCCGCTTGACCACCCGGTCATAGTTTTCGCGCGCCAGCAGCCGCAGCGGAAAGCCGATCATCCCGCTCTGGTGATCGAGCATGCGCTCGATGGCCAGATGGGTCTTGCCCGTGTTCGTCGGCCCCAGGATCGCGACGAGGCGCGAAGCGGCGCGCAGCGTTGCCATAGCGAAAAGGTGCGGTTGCCGCGCGCTCCGGGCAAGGGGAAACGTAAGCGCTTGCGACTTATGCCGGGCACTGCGGCAGAGTTACGCACGCGTCCGTCAGCGCCGTCCGAATCCGCCGTAAGCGTTCTTTAGGAAACGGCTGGTAAACCAAGCGGGTCATCTGTCCGGCGATCAACGGCGCAATGTTCCGCGAAAACACCTCCCTGCTTGATGACTATTGCCGGCAGCTCGGCTCGCTGCTCGATCGCCGGCACACCGAGCGGGCGCTGACCGTGGCGCGGGAGAATGCCGAGCGCGCTGCGCGGCTCGCCGAGGACGCCCTGCGCGAGGCGCAGGCGGCGGACCGCGCCAAGACCAACTTCCTCGCCAATATGACCCATGAGCTGCGCACGCCGCTCAACGCGATCATCGGCTTTTCCGAGATCATCAAATCCGGCGCGTCGGTCGATGAGCACACCGCGTACGGCCGGTACATCCACGAAGCGGGCTCGCGGCTGCTCGGCATCCTCAACGATGTGCTGACCCTGGCGCGGATCGAGGCCGGCAAGCTCGAGCTTGATGAGCAGATCGCCTCGCTCGACGAGGTGTTGAGCGCGTCGGTCAGGGCGCGGCGGGTCGAGGCCGAGGCGAAATCGATCACCATTCGGCGGGAACCGGGCCCCGACAACTTCGTCTTTCTCGATCCGAGCAAGATGAAGCAGGCGTTCGATCACCTGCTGTCGAACGCGGTCAAGTTCACCGCCGCCGGCGGCGACGTGTCGATCGCGGCCACCATCGGTGATGCAGGCGAGCTGGTCGTAACGATCCGCGACACCGGCTGCGGCATTCCCGCCGACTATCTCGACCGCGTCCTCGAACCCTTCGGGCAGGTGGAGGACCATTTGACGCGCGAAAACGAGGGGGTCGGGCTCGGCCTGCCGCTCGCGCGTGCGATCACCGGCCTGCATGGCGGTACGCTGAGCCTGTCGAGCGAGCTCGGTGCCGGCACGGCCGTCGCGGTTACGTTGCCCTCCGCCCGCCTTCGCATCACTCCTGCCGGATAGCCACGATGAGCCAGATCATGATCCCGATAACCGATCAGTCGGCCCCGATCGGCCGGGTGATCGCCGTTTCCGCCGCGCAGCTGATCGTGCTGCTGCATCCGCCGCAGCCCGGAGAAGCCGGCATGCGCGCCGAGCCGCTGGCGATGGCGGCGCTGGTCAAGGTCCGCACCCGCGGCTCGATCGTCTTCGGGATGATCAGCGCCTTGCGCGTTCCGCTTCCTTCGGTGGCCGCGCCCGAGGACGACCTGAAGATCGTCGAGATCGAGCTGCTGGGCGAAACCACCTTCGGCCCGGGCGGCAGGACCGACGGTTTCCGGCGCGGCGTGTCGGTCTTTCCGGCGCTCGAAGACCTCGTCTATCTCGCCAGCCCGGACGATTTGGCGCAAGTCTATGCGCCGCCGCGCGAAACCGCGATCCCGGTCGGCTCGATCCACCAGAACACCGATGTGCCGGCGTATCTGCTGGTCAACGACCTGCTCGGCAAGCATTTCAGCATTGTCGGCACCACCGGGTCCGGCAAGTCATGCGCCGTCGCGACGATCCTGCGCTCGGTGATCGAGACCAACCCGCACGCCCACGTGATCCTGCTCGACCCGCATTGCGAATACGCCCATGCCTTCCCCGAGGAGGCGATCGTGCTGAGCCCCGGCGACGGGCTCCATCTGCCGTACTGGCTGTTCAATTTCGACGAGTTCGCCGAGATCGTCCTCGGCTCGAATTCGCAGCGGGCCGAGCAGTACAAGATCTTGGCCGAGGCGGTGCTGAGCGCCAAGCTGGCCTATTTTGGCAAGTCTCCGGTGGATCGCCATTGCAGCGTCGACACGCCGATGCCGTACCGCATCTCCGATCTGATCCGCTGCCTGGACAACGCCATGGGCTCGCTTAACCGGCCGGAAAGCGTTGCCGCGTATCAGCTCGTCAAGAACCGCATCATGGCGCTGCAGAACGACGTGCGGTTCGGCTTCATGTTCGGCACCAGCCTGACGCTGCGCGACGAGATGTCCGACATTCTGGCGCAGCTCTTCCGCATCCCGGTCAGCGGCAAGCCGATCACCATCCTCGACCTGTCGGGCGTGCCGTCGGAGGTGCTCAATGTCGTGGTGTCGGTGGTCTGCCGCCTGACCTTCGACTTCTCGATCTGGAGCGAGACGCAGATGCCGATCACCATCGTCTGCGAGGAAGCCCACCGCTACGCGCCGCGCGACAAGGATGCCGGGTTCGAGCCGGTCAAGCGCGCGCTGTCGCGGATCGCCAAGGAAGGCCGCAAATACGGCGTCTCGCTGTGCGTTGTCAGCCAGCGGCCGTCGGATCTGGCGCCGAGCCTGTTATCCGAGTGCAACACGCTGTTCGCGCTGCGCATGACCAGCCAGGAAGACCAGGACATCGTGCGCGGCGCCCTGCCGGAAGCCTCGCACGGGCTGATGAAGTTCCTGCCGGCATTGCGCAACGGCGAAGCCATCGTCGTCGGCGAGGGTGTCTCGATGCCGATGCGCATCGGTTTCGCGCCGCTCCCCGACCACCAGCGGCCGAAGAGCGCCACCGCCTCGTTCACCACCGCCTGGTCGCGCGATGTCGATGACCGCTCCGAGGTCGAGATGACCGTCGAGCGCTGGCGCCGCGGCGTCCGCCACGCGGCCTGACAGCCTCAATAGGAAATCCGCGCGACGTCCCTGAGCTCGTCGGGTGTCGCGGTGCCGTAGCCGAAGAAGTCGAGATAGGCCGGGATCTGCTCGAACAGCATATCGGTGCCGAGCAGATAGCGGCAGCCGCGTCGGGCGGCGGCCCGCACCATCGGCGTCTCGCCTTTCAGCACCACCTCGCCGACAAAGGTGCCCGGGTCGAGCCCGCCGGGGTCGAACGGCAGCGGATCGCCGTCGTTCATCCCGAGCGGCGTCGCGTTGACGACAAGGCGATAACCGGCCGGGTCGTTGCCCTTCAGCGCGACGCGCAGTCCCGGATAATGCGCGCGGAGCCGTGCCGCGAGCCCTGCCGCCGCCTCGGTGCGCGGGTCGTTGAGGGCGATCGAGCCGGCCCCTTCGGCGGCGATCGCCGCCGCGATCGCCGAGCCGACCCCGCCGGCGCCGACGATCAGGCAATCCGCGCCGGCAAAATCGAAGCCCTGCCGCTTGGCGCCGCGGGTGAACCCGATGCCGTCGAACAGATCGCCGTACAGCGACCCGTCGGCGCACCGCCGGATGGCGTTGCAGGACCCGGCGATCCGCACCGCCAGGCTCACCGCGTCGAGCAATTTCACGGTGGCCACCTTGTGGGGCATGGTCACCAGCGCGCCGCCGATATTGCCGAGGCGGAACAAGGGACGCAGAAAGCTCGCGTAATCCTCGGCCAGGATGCCCATCGGCACGACCACGGCGTCGATCCCGCGATGCTCGAACCACGGGTTGTAGATCATCGGTGCGGTAAAGGTTTCGGTCGGATAGCCGAGATGTGCGATGATCTGCGTACGCCCGTTGATCATGTCGGCCCGTCCGTCTTCCCTGCTCTTGCGATGCCCGTTTTCGCGCCACATATTCGGGCAAGTCCCTGCCACCCAAACCCGATTTGCCGATGACCCAAGAAACCCGGACCTTCCAGGCGGAAGTCAGCCGCCTGCTCGATATCGTTGCCCATTCGCTCTACAGCGAGAAGGAAATCTTCCTTCGCGAACTCGTTTCCAACGCCTCCGATGCCTGCGACCGTCTGCGCTATGCGGCGATCACCGAGCCCGGCCTGATCGAGGGCGGCGCCGATTACCGTGTGGTGCTGACGCCGGTCAAATCCTCGAAGACGCTGACCATCGCCGATAACGGCATCGGCATGAACCACGACGAGCTGGTGGAGAATCTCGGCACCATCGCCCGGTCCGGCACCGCCGCCTTTATGAGCAGCCTGACCGGCGACGCCAAGAAGGACATGAGCCTGATCGGCCAGTTCGGCGTCGGCTTCTATTCGGCCTTCATGGTCGCCGACAAGGTCGAGGTGCTGAGCCGCAAGGCCGGCGACGACCAGGGCTGGCGCTGGGAAAGCGACGGCAAGGGCGAATTCGTCATCCAGCCCGAGCCCAATCTCAAGCGCGGCACGCGGATCACGCTGCACGTCCGCGACGGCGACGAGGAGTATCTCGAACCGCATCGCCTGCGGCAGATCGTCAAGAAATACTCGGACCATATCGCGCTGCCGATCGTGCTGGCCGACGGCAACAAGGAAGATACCCTCAACACCGCCTCGGCGCTGTGGACCCGGCCGCGCGCCGAGATCACCGAGGACCAGTACAAGGAGTTCTACCACCATGTCGGCCACGGCTTTGACGACCCCTGGCTGACCCTGCATGCCCGCGCCGAGGGCGTCGTCGAATACACCTACCTGCTGTTCGTGCCGTCGGCGAAGCCGTTCGACCTGTTCGAACCCGAGCGCAAGACGCAGGTCAGGCTTTACGTCCGCCGCGTCTTCATCACCGATGAAGGCGAAATGGTGCCGTCGTATCTGCGCTTTCTGCGCGGCGTCGTCGACAGCGAGGACCTGCCGCTCAACATCAGCCGCGAGATGCTGCAGTCGAACCCGATGGTCGCGCGCATGCGGCGCCAGCTCACCGGCCGGGTGCTCGGCGAATTACAGAAGAAGGCAACCGACGCCGCCGAAGAATACGCCAAATTCTGGGACAATTTCGGCGCCGTGCTCAAGGAGGGGCTCTACGAAGACCGGGACCAGCGTGACACGCTGCTCTCCCTCGCCCGCTTTCGCTCGACCACGCGCGACGGGCTGGTCTCGCTCGACGACTATGTCGCGGCAATGAAACCGGGCCAGGACGCGATCTATACGATCACCGGCGACAACCTCGACCTGGTCGCCAAAAGCCCGCAGCTCGAAGGGTTCAGGGCGCGCGGTGTCGAGGTGCTGCTGATGACCGACCCGGTCGACGAGTTCTGGCTGCCGGCGATCGGCACGTACAAGGAAAAGCCCTTCAAATCGGCGACGCGCGGCGGCGTCGACCTCGACAAGATCGCCGCGCCCGACGACAAGCCGGACGAAAACAAGCCGGAGCCGCCGGCCAAGCTCAACAGCCTGATCGCGATCTTCAAGCTGGCGCTCGGCGACGCGGTCAAGGATGTGCGCAGCTCGGTGCGCCTCACCGACAGCGCCGTCTGCCTCGTCGCCGACGAGGGCGACATGGATATGCGGCTGGAGCGGCTGCTCAAACAGCACCGCCAGCTCGACACCGCCGCCAAGCGCATCCTCGAGGTCAACCCCAACCACCGGCTGATCGAGCGCCTCGCGGCCGCGGTCGGCGAGGCCGGCGCCTCCGACCAGCTCTCGGAATTCGCCTGGCTGCTGCTCGACCAGGCGCGCATCGTCGAGGGCGAGCAACTCCCCGACCCGCCCGCCTTTGCCCGCCGCCTGGCGATGCTGCTGGAGCGCGGGCTGCCGGCAGCGTAAGCGATTTCGCCCCCACCCCGACCCTCCCCCGCCAGCGGGGGAGGGTCGGCCGCCCGCACCTACGCGAAATACGGCGCCACACCCGCCGGCAACGCGACCTCGAACATGTTGAGCGCGTTGCCGATCGCGGTGTAATAGCCGATGATCGTGCCGAGTTCGACAACGCCCTGCTCGCCAAACGCGGCGATGCCCTCGGCAAAGCTCGCATCCGACAGGCGCTTGGTGTCGATCAGCTCGCTGACCAGCTTGTAGACCAGCGCCTGGTCCTTCGCCTGGAATTGCGGGGTGCCGCCGGTGCGGATCGCCTCCAGCGCCGCCGCCGGCACGCCGCCCTCGATCGCCAGCGGCGCGTGCGCGTGCCATTCGTAATTGGCGCGGATATGGCGGGCCGTCAGGCAGATCGCCAGCTCCGACAAGGCCGGCGGCAGCGAGCTGCCCCAACGCAGATATTCGCCGAGCCGCGCCAGGTGCTTACAGACTTCCGGCGCGCGCACCAAGATCTCGAACGGGCCGCCGAACCGGCCGCGTTTGCCTGAGACGATCTCGTCGACGACCGCCTTCTGGGCGGGGTTCATCTGCGCCGGATCCAACTTCTGATAACGGGCCATCACCTTCTCCTCGTTGTTCCGGCCGCAGGTTACAGCGAATTCATGCTGTCGAAAGCCGGCTGTTAGCTCGAAGCCCCATTCTGGGTGTTGAACTCTTGGAGCGGCGATGACGCGCTCGCGCCATCGGCCCGGAGATCGTTCGATAGGGATTTTCAATCGGGAGACGAAGGAACATGGCCAATACGTCAGCTCGGCGCCGGGCGGCGCTGGCAAGCATCGGGCTCGGCACGGTCCTCGCGCTGTGCCCGCAGGTCTGGGCGGACACACCGGCGGCGAACGGCGCCGCCGCCATTCCGGCCCCGAACGTCATGATGCAGCAGGAGAGCTTTGCGCCGCTGGTCAAGAAAGTCCTGCCGGCGGTGGTCAACATCTCGGTCACCGAAGCCGATCACCACGCCTCGCCGATGGCGGACGAGGACGAACCGAGCCAAGGCTTCCGCCAATCGCCGTTCGACGAGATGCTGCGCCGCTTCTTCGAGCAGCAGGGCCGCAACAACCCGTTTGACGAGGAAAGCCCGGACGGCGGCGGGGTGAAGCGGATCGCGCTCGGCTCCGGCTTCATCATCGACGCCGACGGGCATATCGTCACCAATGCGCATGTCGTCGGCGATGCCAGCAAGGTCGAGGTCACGCTGCAAAGCGGCGACAAATACACCGCCAAGATCATCGGCAAGGACACCCGCACCGACCTCGCGGTGCTCAAGATCAGCGCCGGCAAGAACCTGCCCTACGTGAATTTCGGCAATAGCGACGCGGCGGAGATCGGCGATTGGGTGGTCGCGGTCGGCAACCCGTTCGGGCTCGGCGGATCGGTCACGACCGGCATCATCTCGGCGCGCGGCCGCGATATCCACACCGGGCAGTTCGACGATTTCCTGCAGATCGACGCGCCGATCAACCGCGGCAACTCGGGCGGGCCGACCTTCAACCTGCGCGGCGAGGTGATCGGCATCAACACCGCGATCTACTCGCCCAACGGCGGCAGCGTCGGCATCGGTTTTGCGGTCCCGTCCAATGTTGCGAAAACCGTGGTGAGCCAGCTCGAAGAGCATGGCAAGGTCGATCGCGGCTGGCTCGGCGTGCAGATTCAGGAGGTAACGCCGGCCATCGCGTCGAGCCTCGGCCTCAAGAACGATCACGGCGCGCTGGTCGCGGTGGTGACGCCGGACAGCCCGAGCGCGGCGGCCGGGCTGAAGCAAGGCGACGTGATCCTCGCGTTCAACGGCCAGGACATCACGAAGATGCGCGACCTGCCGCGTGACGTGGCCGGCGCCGCCCCGGGCAGCAAGGCGACGCTGACCCTCTGGCGCGACGGCAAGGAGAGCCAGGTCGACGTCAAACTCGGTCAAATGCCGAACAACCCGCAGGTCGCCTCGGCCGGCAGCGAGGAGCGGCAGGCCCAGCCGAATGACGATCGTGCCTCGGCGATGGGGCTGCATCTCGCGCCCCTCACCCGCGACGTCCGCAGCGAGCTGCATCTCGGCTCGACCGCGCACGGCGTCGTGATCACCCATGTCGACGGCGGCAGCCTGGCCGACAATCTCGGCCTCGCCCGCGGCGATGTGATCATGTCGATCAATCAGCAGCCGATGAACTCACCGAAGGAAGCCGCTGACCGGCTGCGCGACATCGCCAAGTCGCCGAACAAGACGGCGCTGCTGCTGCTCAACCGCCACGGCGTAACCCAGTATCTCGGTGTCGAACTGAGCAAGAACCAAGGCTAGCGGTCCCACAGGGCAAAAGAAAAGGGCGCCCGGCGGCGCCCTTTTCATGCGGTCAGCTCTGACGGTATCGCCACGCCGCTTCGGCGCCGGCGCGGCCTTCGCGCGGTGTCAGCGGCACGCGCGCCTCAAGCCGTTCGAGTTCGATCCGCGTCCGCGCGCCGGCGCGCAGCAGCCGGTCGGTCGCCTCGCGCAGGCCAAACCGGTTCTCCTGTGTGTCGGACGCCAGGGCCGCATCGAATGCCGCCAAAAACGCGGCGATGTCGCCGTCGACCCGGTTGCGCAATTCGCGATCGATAAAAGCGCCGTTCTCCTTGCGCGCCGCTTCCGGCTCGCGCGCCTGTTGCGGCCGCTTTGCCTCGGCTGGCATGAACAGGTCGCGGGTTTCGCGGTTCGGCTCGGCGGGAGCCGCTTTCGCCGAAAGCGGCTGATGCCCGTTGCCTGGGGGCGACGGCTGAGGCTGATGCAGCGCCGTGCCGTTTGGCGAGGCGGCCGGGTCGGCCGCACGTCCGTTTCCGTTCACCTGGTTTCCGGCACCGTTATGGCCGTTTCCCAACGATAAACGCAACGGCCGGCGCTGTTCCGGCACGGCGCCGTTGCCAGGCGTTCCGTTGGCAGGCGCCCCGTTGGCAGGCGCACCGTTGGCAGGCGCATCGTCGGGCGCGGGTTTATCGGTGGCCGCGACTTGGTGCGGCTCTGCCGGAGCGGCGGATGTTGCCGAATCGGTCGTTTCGACGGGCGCCGAACCATTCGTGGCGGCGCCGTTGCCGCGCGCTTTCACCAGTTGCGATTCGACGGTCTGCGCCGCAGCGGCTTCAGTCGCGGGTTTCTCCCGGCTGCGACTCACAATATAGGAAATCGCCGGCGGTGAGCAGTCATAGGTTCGCGCTATGCTCGACAGCGTTTCGCCCTGTTCGTAGCGGGCCATAATCAGCGGCCAATCCGCTTGCGGAATCTTGCCGCGTTTTCCTGACTTTTCCATACTTACCTTTACCGATCCGTCTTCGCAGAAGCGCTTCCGCCGATATCCTCTTGCGATCTATTGTTGTCGATTGGGAGCGCAGAGAGAGCTTCGAAAACTACGTACCAGCCATCAGTGGAATTAACGGCCGAGAGCCGCCGGTTTCTGATCCCTACCTTGTTGCGGCAAGGCCAGCCTGTATTGATTTCTCGATACCTACAATACCGCCAAGAATGACGACAGTGAAGCGTTTTATTCAATCGAGATCAGGAAATTTCAACTGATAAGTTCATCGAGATAAGCCGGCGCCCGCCAATCAAGCCCGATCAGATGTGCATGATCTTGCCGGGATTCATCAGGTTGTCGGGATCAATTGCCCGCTTGATCGCGGCCATCACGTCGACCGCGTCGCCATGTTCGGCAAAAAGAAAGTGCATTTTACCGTACCCTATTCCGTGTTCCCCAGTGCACGTGCCGTCCATCGCCAAAGCGCGTGTAACCATCCTGTCATTGAGCCGGCTCGCCTCGGCGATTTCTTCGGGACGATTGGGGTCGATCATGAAAATCAGGTGAAAATTGCCGTCGCCGACATGGCCGGCGAGCGCTGACGGGACCGAAGACTGTGCGAGATCGGCCTTTGTCTCATTAATGCAATCCGCGAGTCGGGAGATCGGCACACAAACGTCGGTTGCCCAACCCTTGGAGCCCGGCCGCAGCGCCAGGGCAGCGTAATAGGCGTCGTGCCGGGCTTGCCACAGCCGGGAACGCTCCTCCTGGCTGGTCGCCCAGCGGAAGTCGTCGCCGCCGTGATCCGCGGCGATGTCCTTGACCAACTCCACCTGCTCGGCGACGCCCGCCGTCGTCCCATGAAACTCGAAGAACAAGGTCGGCGCGACCTTGTGGTCGAGCTTGGAGTACCTGTTGATCGCCTCCATCTGCGGCTCGTCGAGGAGTTCGATGCGCGCCACCGGAATACCGCTCTGGATCGTCAGGATCACCGTATCGACCGCCGCCGCGATCGTCGGAAAGGCGCAGACCGCGGCCGAGATGGCTTCGGGGATGCCGTACAGGCGCAAGGTCACCTCGGTGATGACGCCGAGCGTCCCCTCCGAGCCGACAAACAGCCGCGTCAGATCGTAGCCCGCGGCCGATTTGCGCGGCCGGCGCGAAGTATGGACGACCCGTCCGTCGGGCAGCACGACGGTCAGCGCCAGCACGTTCTCGCGCATCGTGCCGTAACGCACCGCGTTGGTGCCGGACGCGCGGGTCGCCGCCATGCCGCCGAGGGAGGCGTCGGCACCCGGATCGACCGGAAAGAACAGCCCGGTATCGCGCAAGTATTCGTTGAGCTGTTTGCGGGTGACGCCGGCCTGCACCGTCACGTCGAGGTCTTCGACGCCGACCCGCAAAATCTGGTTCATTTGCGACATGTCGATGCAGATGCCGCCTTTCAGCGCCGCGACATGGCCTTCGAGCGACGTGCCGGTGCCGAACGGGATGATCGGCGTCTTGTATTGGGCGCAAAGGCGCACGATTTCCGCGACGTCCTCGGTGCTCTGGGCAAAGGCCACCGCATCGGGCGCGTGCGCCTCGTGGTAGGATTCGTCCTTGCCGTGCTGCGCGCAGACCGCGGCCGAGGTCGACAGCCGGTCGCCGAGACGCTGGCGCAGCGCTGCCAGCAACGCGGGTTTTACCGGCTCACGGGGAAGAACGGGCGCGCTCATGGGCAAAGCCTTTTAAAGGCGCGATAGCGATGCGCGAGCCTTACTCCCGCATCACACGCACTGCAACGCCGCAGCGCGATGACAGTTATGCAATCCCCCGGCATGCAATCCCTTAGCGAAGCGCCACAAAGCCGGCCCCAATGGTATCCGGGCGAAAGCTGCGCTAGTTTCGTCGCCGGCGAATCCTGGAGTCGGTCATGGCGCTCGCGGCGGTTACGCTCGACGACAAATACACCCTCGAAGAGGGCCGGATTTATCTGACCGGCACGCAAGCGCTGGTGCGACTGCCGATGCTGCAGCGCCAGCGCGACGTCGCCGCCGGTCTCGACACCGGCTGCTTTATCGCCGGCTATCGCGGCTCGCCGCTCGGCAATTTCGACCAGGCGCTGTGGGGCGCGCGGCGCTTTCTCGACAAGAACCACATCAAGTTCCAGCCGGCGATCAACGAAGAGATCGGCGCCACCGCGGTGTGGGGGTCGCAGCAGATCGGCCTTTTCCCGGGCGCGCAATATGACGGCGTCTTCGCCATCTGGTACGGCAAGGGGCCAGGGGTCGACCGCAGCGGCGATGCCCTGAAGCACGGCAATTCGGCCGGCACCGCGCCCTATGGCGGGGTGCTGGCGATCGCCGGCGACGACCATACCTGCAAGTCGTCGACCTTGGCGCACCAGTCCGAGCTGGCGTTTATCGATGCCGCGATCCCGATCCTCAACCCCGCCGGGGTCGAGGACATCCTCGATCTCGGCCTCTACGGCTGGGCGATGTCGCGCTATTCGGGGTGCTGGGTCGGGTTCAAGACCGTCGCCGAGACGATGGATTCCTCGGCCTCGATCAGCCTGCACCCCGACCGCGTGCGAGTCGTCATCCCGGAGGATTTCGCGCTGCCGCCGGGCGGCTTGTCGATCCGCTGGCCCGACACCCCGCTCGACCAGGAGATGCGGCTGCACCGCCACAAGCTCGACGCGGTACGGGCCTTCGCCGGGGCCAACAAGCTCGACCGCACCGTCATCGACAGCCGCACGCCGCGTTTCGGCATCGTCACCACCGGCAAGTCCTATCTCGATGTCTGCCAGGCGCTCGACGACCTCGGCATCGACCCGCGCGAGGCGGCGGCGATCGGCCTGCGGCTCTACAAGGTGGCGCTGAGCTGGCCGCTCGAGCCGCAGGGCATCCGCGCCTTTGCCGAGGGCCTCGAAGAGGTCCTGGTCGTCGAGGAAAAGCGCGCGGTCATCGAAACCCAGCTCAAGGAACAGCTTTACAACTGGCCGGCCGATCGCCGGCCGCGAATCATCGGCAAGCACGACGAGACCGGCGCCTGGATCCTCCCCTCGCCGGGCGAATTGTCGCCGGCGCAGATCGCCAAGGTCATCGCCCGGCGCATCGCCTGCTTTCACCGCTCGCCGCGCATCGCCGAGCATTTGGCGCGGCTCGAAGCGAGCGAGGCGCAGCTCTCGGGCAATGTCGTGCCGTTTCTGCGCACACCGTATTTCTGCTCGGGCTGCCCGCACAACACCTCGACCAAGGTGCCGGAAGGCAGCCGCGCGCTCGCCGGCATCGGCTGCCATTATTTGTCGCAGTTCATGGATCGCTCGACCGCGACGTTCAGCCAGATGGGCGGCGAGGGCGCGGCCTGGATCGGCCAGGCACCGTTTGTCGAGACCCCGCATGTCTTCGCCAATATCGGCGACGGCACCTACACGCATTCGGGCATCCTGGCGATCCGCGGCGCCGTCGCCGCCAAGGTCGACATGACCTACAAGGTGCTGTTCAACGACGCGGTGGCGATGACCGGCGGCCAGCCGATCGACGGCGGCCTGACCGTGCCGAGGGTCGTGCGCCAGCTCGCCGCCGAGGGCGTCGCGCCGATCGTCGTCGTCAGCGACGAGCCGGAGAAATACGCGCCCGGCACCGATTTCCCGCCCGGCACGACAGTGCGCCATCGCGACGAGCTCGACGACGTGCAGCGCGAAATCCGCGCGTTCAAGGGGGTCTCGGCGATCGTCTACGACCAGACCTGCGCCGCCGAGAAACGCCGCCGCCGCAAGCGCGGCCGCTTCCCCGACCCGCCGAAGCGGGTGGTGATCAACGAGCTGGTGTGCGAGGGCTGCGGCGATTGCTCGACGCAATCGAACTGCCTGTCGGTGACCCCGGTCGAGACCGAGTTCGGCCGCAAGCGAGCCATCGACCAGTCGAGCTGCAACAAGGATTTCTCCTGCCTCAAGGGGTTCTGCCCGAGCTTTGTGACGGTCGAAGGCGGCAGCCTGCGCCAGCGGACACCCGGCGATACCGGCGAGGACGGGCTGCCTCCCCTCCCCGACCCGGCCCTGCCGGCGCTCGGCGAGCCGTACGGCGTGCTGATCTCCGGCGTCGGCGGCACCGGGGTGGTGACGATCAGCGCGCTGCTCGGCATGGCCGCGCATCTCGAAGGCAAGGGCGTCACCGTGCTCGACCAGATCGGCATGGCGCAAAAGGGCGGCGCGGTGCTGAGCCATGTCCGCGTCGCGGCGTCGCCGGCGGCGATCCACGCGGTGCGCATCGCCAACGGCGACGCGCGGCTGCTGCTCGGCTGCGACCTGGTGGTGGCGGCGAGCGGCGAGTCGATCTCGAAGCTGCGTCCCGGTCACACCCGCGCCGTCATCAATACATACGAGACGATCACCGGCGACTTCACCCGCAACCCCGACCTCGCCTTCCCGCAGCAGCGGCTGCGGCGGGCGGTGGAGAACGCCGTCGGCCAGGGCGGGGCCGAGTTCCTCGACGCGACCGGCCTGGCGACGGGGCTGCTCGGCGACTCGCTGGCGACCAACCTGTTCATGCTGGGCTATGCGTATCAGCGCGGCTTTGTGCCGGTCTCGGCCGCAGCGCTCGAACGGGCGATCGAGCTCAACGGCGCGGCCGTGGCGTTCAATCTGCGCGCCTTCCACTGGGGCCGCCGCGCCGCGCTCGATCTCCCGCTGGTCGCGGCGCGGGCGACGCCCGCCGAAACCGCCCCCGAACGCCTGTCGGAAACGCTCGACGAGATGATCGCGCGGCGTGCGGCGTTCCTCACCGGCTACCAGAACGGCGCCTATGCCGCGCGTTATACCGCCGCGATCGATCGTGTTCGCGCCGCCGAAGCCGCAGCCGTCACGGACGGCACCGCGCTAACCGACGCCGCCGCCCGGTCGCTGTTCAAGCTGATGGCCTATAAGGACGAGTACGAGGTCGCCCGGCTCTACACCGACGGCGATTTCCTGAGGCGCGTGGCGGCCCGGTTCGAGGGCGATTACACGCTCAAATTCCACCTCGCGCCGCCCCTCACCGCGGACCGCGACCCGACATCCGGACAGCTGCGGAAGCACGAATACGGCCCGCGGATGCTCACCGCGTTCCGCCTGCTGGCAAAACTCAAAGGGCTGCGCGGCACGCCGTTCGACATTTTCGGCCGCACCGCGGAACGCCGCGCCGAACGCCAGGCGATCGCCGAATACCAGACCCTGCTCGACGAAATCGCGACCGATCTCACGGCCGCCAATCACGCGGTCGCGGTCGAACTCGCCGCCGTGCCGCTGGAAATCCGCGGCTTCGGCCATGTGAAGGAGGCGAATCGCGCGCGCGCCGCGGTCAAGACCGCGAGCCTGCTCGCCCGCTTCCGCGGCGCCGCGCCGGCGCAAGCCATCGCCGCCGAGTAGGATTTCCGCCGCCGACGACCGCGCGCACCGGCCGGGCGCGTCCGCAGGTTTGACTGCGCCGGTGATCCACCGTATGCGGTCGCGGGACCATCGGTGGAGATCGGCGTGGCGGCGAGACCCCTGGCACGTGCGTTGTTCGGTGCCGCCGCGATTTTCCTGCTGACGAGCGCCGGCGCCTTCGCCTGTCTCGGCAAGAGCGACCCGGCGCTCGACGACAATTTTGCCGAGCCGGACCCCGGCTGGCCGAACGGCGACAATGTCGCGACGACGCCGCAAGGGCTTGTCGTCAAGCCGCCGGTCAACGGCTCGACCTGGGTGGCCAACAGCAACTACACGATGGACGGATCGGATCTGTGCGTTACGGTGGCGCTCCCGGCGACGCTGCCGACCCCGGCGAACGAGGACACGGTGGGCGATGTCGGCGTCCTGTTCTGGAAGCGCGACAACGACAATTACTACATGGCCGCGATGTCGCCGGACGGCATCGCGGTGGTCAGCCGCTACCTCAACGGCCAGTGGCTGACCATCGTCAACGCGAAGAACAGCCCGGCGATCAAGACCGGGGCGGGTGCCGTCAACGAACTCGAGGTGACCGCCAAGGGCAACGCCGGCAGCTTCTACATCAACGGCACCAAGATCGGTGATTTTCGCGGCCAGGCGCCGCCGGGCGGCGGCCCTCCCGGCGTCTATGCCGAGAGCGGGCCGAACGTCACCACCTGGGTGTTTTCACGCGTCCAACTCTACTCGCTCCCGCAATAAGGGGATGGCAGTGCCAGCGACACTCTCTGCGGTGAAATTCTTGGCGGCGGCGATGGTCTCATGTGGGCTCGCGAGCGCCGCATCGGCCTGCCAGAAGCACACGGCTCCGGTCTTTCAGGACGATTTCAAGAATGCCGATCCGGGCTGGGGACAGCCGGACAATATCGCCGCCTTCACCGCCAACGGGCTGGTGCTGACGCCCCCGGTCAGCGGCAGCGCCTGGCGCACCAACGCTGGCTTGACCATGGCGCAGGGCGATTGGTGCATCGATGTCGTCAACCCGGCGACGCTCCCCACGGTCCCGGATGAAGACTCCGTCGGCTCGGTCGGCGTCTGGTTCTGGGGTTCGGATATGCAGAACTTCTACACCGCGACGATCACGCTCGACGGCAATGCCGGGATCGACCGCCTGAACCACGGCATCTGGCAGGTCGTGGTGGCGCCGGCCGCCGTATCCTCGATCAAGACCGCACCCGGCGCGACCAACGAGATCGAAATCGTCACCAGCGGCAACCGCGCCGCATTTTACGTCAACGGCGGCCTCGTCGCCAATATCACCGGCCGGCCGCCGGCCAATGGCGGGCCGCCCGGCATCTACGGCGAGAGCGGCCCCAAAGGCACGAGCTGGCTCATTTCGCACGCCGCGCTGTATTAGCGTCAGCCACCCCGGCGCCGGGTCAACTCTCCTCGATCGGCAATGTGATAAAGCGATAGTTTCCCTCGCGCTCGACGCGCAGCAGGATGTTCTTGCGCCCCGCTTTCTTGGCGGCGGCGATGTGCTGCTGGACCTCCTCGAGCGAGGCGACCGTCGCCGAGCCGACGGCGACAACGAGGTCGCCGGCGCGCAGCCCCTGGCTCGCGGCCGGGCTCTTTTGCGGCACCTCGACGATGACCGCGCCCCGGACGGTCTCGGGCAGGGAGAATTGCTTGCGCAGCTCCGGGCTGATCTTGGCGAGCTTCAAACCCGCCACATCCGCGGTCGGCGGCGGCTTCGGCTGTTCCGGCGCGGGCGGTTGGGGCTGCGGCCGGTTGGGGTCGTAGGGAACGACCGTCAGTGTCGCCTCGGACTCCTTGCCGTCGCGCCAGACCGTCACCTTGACCGGCTTGTTCGGCGCGGAATCGGCGACGAGGCGCGGCAGCTGCCGGCTGCGGTCGATCGGCTTGCCGTCATAGGCGAGCACCACATCGCCGGGCTTCAACCCGGCTTGCGCCGCGGGGCTCGCCGGGTCGATCGACGCGATCAGCGCGCCGCGCGCCTTGTCGAGCCCGACGCTTTCGGCGATGTCGTCGCTGACCGGCTGGATGCGCGCCCCGATCCAGCCGCGCTCGACCTTTCCGGTCGTGCGCAGCTGGTCGATGATCGGCTGCGCCAGCGCGGTCGGCACGGCAAAGCCGATGCCGATCGACCCGCCGGTCGGCGAATAGATCGCCGTGTTGATGCCGATCACCTCGCCGTGCAGGTTGAACATCGGTCCGCCCGAATTGCCGCGATTGATCGAGGCGTCGGTCTGCAGGTAGTCGTCATAGGGGCCGGAATGGATGTCGCGGGCGGTCGCCGAGATGATGCCCGCCGTCACCGTGCCGCCGAGCCCAAAGGGATTGCCGATCGCCAGCACCCAGTCGCCGACCTTGGCCTTTGTCGAATCCCCCCAGGCCGCGGCCGGCAGCGGCGCCTTCGCCTCGACCTTGAGCAACGCCAGGTCGGTCACCGCGTCCCGGCCGATCACCTGCGCTTGCAGCACCGTGTCGTCGCTGAGGGTCACGGTGATCTGGTCGGCATTGGCGATGACATGGGCGTTGGTGACGATGAGCCCGGACGGGTCGATGATAAAGCCGGAGCCCAGCGAAGCGATGCGCGAACCCGGCTGGCCCGGCGTCCCCTTGTCGCCGAAGAAATCACGAAACAGGTCGTCGAGCGAGGCGCCGGGCGAGGCCGGCCCCGCCTCCTGCGCGGTCTTCGCAGGGACCGGCGCCTGGGTCGTCGAGATGTTGACCACGACGCCGACCAGCCGGCCCGCCAGCCGCTCGAACACGTCGGCAAACGGCGTTTCCGTGGCGCCGGCGGCCTTCTCCGCGGGTGCGGATACGGCTGCGGGCGGCTGGGCGGCGGGGGGCGGCTGGGCAGCGGAGGGTGGCGGGGCGGCCGAGGGTGACTGGGCGGCCGAGGGTGACTGGGCGGCCGAGGGTGACTGGGCAGCCGAGGGTGACTGGGCGGCCGAGGGTGACTGGGCGGCCGCGGGCGGTGTTGGGGCGGGCGGCAACGATGGCGCCGGCTGCGGCAGGGCCTGCGGCAAAGGCTGCGGCACGGGCTGCGCCGGCGACGGCGCGGCCGGCGGCTTTGGCGCAGCGGGCGCCGGCGCCTGCGCCCTGCCGGGCCATGCGTAGGTCAGGCTCAGCGCCAGCAGCGCTGCGGTCAGTATCGTCCCCCGCCGGTGGAAACCCGTCACCCACCTCTCCTACTCAGCGTCGAGGAACGCTGCCGCGGCACCGCCTCGCAGGTTGCCCTCGATTGGCAAACACCATCTAGCGCTGGTCTTTCCGCCGCGCTCGATATGAAATGGCACCGGGATTGGCAAGACGGAATCGAGACGTGAACCCGCGCAACGGCGTCGCGCCCGAGCGATCTACCAAAGGATTGGCTACCAAAGGATTGGCCGGGCGGTTCGCGCCCGGCGGCGAGCGCGCCTTCCTGCGCGCGCTGTTCGACGCCGCCCTCGCGGCAGCCGACCCCGACTGGGCCATCGCGCAGGCGATGCCGCGGCCGGTCGCGGGCCGCACGGTCGTGGTCGGCGCCGGCAAGGCGTCGGCGGCGATGGCGCGGGCGTTCGAAGCGCTGTGGCAGGGTCCGCTGGAGGGGCTGGTCGTCACGCGTCACGGCCACGCGGCGCCATGCCGGCGCATCGAGATCGTCGAGGCGAGCCATCCGGTGCCGGACGCCGCCGGCCAGCAGGCCGCCCGCCGCATCCTCGACCTGGCGCGCGGTCTCGGCCCGGACGACCAGCTGGTGTTTCTGGTCTCCGGCGGCGGGTCGGCGCTGCTGGCGTTGCCGGCGGCCGGCCTCACGCTCGAAGACAAGCAGGCGGTGACGCGGGAGCTGCTGCGCTGCGGCGCGACGATCGGCGAGATCAACACCGTACGCAAGCACCTGTCGGCGATCAAAGGCGGCCGGCTCGCCGCCGCGGCCGCGCCGGCGCAGATCGTAACGATCGCCATCTCCGATGTTCCCGGCGACGACCCGGCCGTCATCGCCTCCGGGCCGACCGTGCCCGACCCGTCGACCTTTGCCGATGCCCGCGCGGTGCTGGAAAAATACCGCATCACCGAGCCTGCCGCGATCCTCGCCCACCTCGCCGCGGCGGAAGACGAAACCCCGAAGCCGGGCGCCGCGGTCTTCGCCAAATCCAGCTACAGGCTGATCGCCAGCCCGGCGCAAGCGCTCGCCGCCGCCGGGGACGCGGCGCAATCCGCCGGGGTGACGCCGATCGTCCTCAGCGACCGTATCGAGGGCGAATCGCGCGATATCGGCCTCATGCATGCCGCAATTGCCTTGCAGCTTCGCGACGGGTTGCGCGTCGGCACCGCCGCCGTTCCGCTGCCCGCGGTGCTGCTGTCGGGCGGCGAGACCACGGTGACGGTGCGCGGCCGGGGTCGCGGCGGGCGCAACAGCGAATTCCTGCTGTCGTTCGCGGCGGCGCTGGCCAATGACGCCAAGGGGGCGTCGGGAATCGCGGCGATCGCCTGCGACACCGACGGGATCGACGGAACCGAGGACAATGCCGGAGCGATTTTATTGCCAGACAGCATTGCCCGCGCCGCGGCCAACGGCGTCGCGATCAAGACCAAGCTGGCCGAGAATGACGCCTGGGGGTTCTTCGATGCGCTCGGCGATCTCATCGTCACCGGACCGACACTGACCAATGTCAACGACTTTCGCGCCATCCTCGTCCTCGCCCGGCGTGACGGCTGAGCGCGCCGCGCGACCGGGAAAGCCGATGCGGCGCGAACGCAGCGCCAAGATCGTCGCGACGCTGGGCCCGGCGAGTGCGAGCCCGGACCGGCTGCGCGCGCTGTTCGATGCCGGGGTCGATGTGTTCCGCTGCAATTTCAGCCACGGCACGCATGACGACCACCGCAAGCTGTTCGACGCGATCCGCCAGGTCGAGCACGACACCGGCCGGCCGATCGGCATCCTGGCCGACTTGCAAGGCCCCAAGCTGCGGCTCGGCAATTTCGCGCACGGCCGGATCCAGCTCGCGGCCGGCGCCGAATTCCGTCTCGACCTCGACGGCAAGCTCGGCGACGAGGACCGTGCGCCGCTGCCGCATCCCGAGGTGTTCCGCGCCTTGCAGCCCGGCAACGAGCTGCTGGTCGATGATGGCAAGGTGCGCCTCAAGGTCCACGATTGCGGCCCCGACTTCGCCGAGACCGAATGCCTCGTCGGCGGCACGCTGTCGAACCACAAGGGCGTCAACGTCCCGCATTGCGTGCTGCCGATCTCGGCGGTCACCGACAAGGACCGCGCCGACCTGGCCTTCGCGCTGGAACACGGCGCCGACTGGATCGCGCTGTCCTTTGTCCAGCGCCCCGAGGATGTGGCCGAAGGACGCAAGCTGATCGGCGATGCCGCCGGCTTGCTGGTCAAGCTGGAAAAGCCGTCGGCGATCCGCCGGCTCGACGAGATCATCGACCTCGCCGACGCGCTGATGGTGGCGCGCGGCGACCTCGGCGTCGAGATGCCGCCGGAAGACGTGCCGACGGTGCAGAAACAGGTGGTCCACGCCTGCCGCCTCGCCGGCAAGCCGGTGATCGTCGCCACCCAGATGCTGGAATCGATGATCAGCGCACCGACCCCGACCCGCGCCGAGGCCTCCGATGTCGCGACCGCCGTGTATGAAGGCGCCGACGCGGTGATGCTGTCGGCCGAGACCGCGGTCGGCCAATACCCGGTCGAAGCGGTGACGATGATGGACCGCATCGCCCGCCGCGTGCAGGCCGACCCGCTCTATTTCGCCAGCCTGCAGACGACGATGGAGCACGAACACACCGACCCGGACGCGATCAGCGCCGCCGCCTGCCAGGTCGCGGCGACGGTCGGCGCGGCGGCCATCGTCTCCTATACGACATCGGGCGCGACCGCGCTGCGCGCGGCGCGCGAGCGCCCTGGCGTGCCGATCCTGGTCATGACCTCGAACCGGCGCACCGCGCGCCGCCTCGCGCTGTTGTGGGGCGCGCACTGCATCCACCATGCCGACGTCAAGAATTTCGGCGACATGGTGCAGAAGGCCGTGAGCGCCGCGCAGCGCGAAGGCATCGCCCGGCCCGGGCAACGCGTCGTGATCACCGCCGGGGTCCCCTTCGGCACACCGGGCGCCACCAACATCCTGCGCATCGCCTGGATCGACCGCTAAAGCCGGTCGTCGATGGCCGGATCGCATCCCGCCACGGGCAGGATGAAGATATGCCGTGAGGCCCGAACGGGCTGCGCCTGCGGACGAAGCCTTGCCCCATGGGATCGCGCCGGAACCGATCGAACCTGTTTGCCACCATTGGCAATGCGCTATACGCGGGTAACGACAAAGCGAAGTAACAGGAAGTAGGCGAAGGCCAGGCCGGCCATCCCGGCGCCCCAATAGGCGCCGCCATCGCCGACATGCTCGTAGGCGAAGTAAAATGGCAGAAAGCCAAATACCGCCACGATCCCGGCCAAAAGCAGGCTCGATACCCTTGCCGCCGCCCGCAGCAACCGAGACTGTCTTGCCGCATCGGGATCGGAGGCGGGAATCGCGCCATGCACGATGTAACCCGCAATACCCGGCCAATGTCGCTCGGCTATCCCCGCACCGTGACCGCCGCGAACGTAGCGCACTTCGCTGATCGTTGGGGCGATTGCCGCTTCCTTGAAGCCGCCGAACCCGGCCCCGCCGACATCGAATCCCCGCAGCGGCTCCAACCCCGATGGAAAGATGGCGACAACCCAATCCGCGGTCGCGACCATGTTGACCAGATGGCGGATCCGGCTTTGGTCGATCAGTCGTTTCCAACGGTAATCGCGGCGCACCACGCTACCGGCGAAGAGCACATTGTGGAAATGGGCCGCCGGATAGTCCTGGAGCGCCCGCGCCAATAGATAAGTGCCGTTGGAATGGCCGACATAGGAGAACTGCGCCTTCGGGTATTGGGCCACGGCGGCGACATATTGATCCATCAGCCACTCCACCTTTTCCCGGCGTATCCATGGCCAGATGAAAGGAAGCATCGCGAAATAGCCGTAAGTGGCGGTGATCGTGCGGTTGCTGTCCGCGGACAGACCCGCGGCCTCCGCTGCCTCGCGCACGCGCTGGCCGATCCGCCGGGTCCAATAGCCGTCATCGCGAATGCCGTGGATGACGAACACCACCCTCTCGACGCCGGGTTCGGCCGCGAGCGGCAAGGTATCGGCGAGAAACCGCCGGTCGACGCTCATTCGCTCGAGAGCCTCATGGCTTTCGGTCAAGGCGGCGACAAATCTGCGGCGACGCCCATCTCCTCTTGCACCGTTCGGATCGTCGGGCCGAGGGCTGAAGATCACGGCAGCAGGGTGATCGGTTTCGGGAAGCTCAATGTACAGATAGCCGCCATCACCGGTCCCATCGACCGCGAAATCGACGGCGTCGTCGGGTCCGACCAGGTCGTCCTGTGTTCCGAGGAGCTGCACGACCAACGGCTTATGCGCCTGGGCGTCGCGCTGCAGCGCCAGCCATTGGAGCCGGGTATGGACGACAAACGGTGCGCCTCGGCGGAAGCTGAACAGGGTCGGCGCGCTGGTGCCGACCCAGCCGTGACCGACAAGCGCCACCAGGCTCGTCGCGAGCGATTCCTGCCAGCCGAGCCGGCCGGACCGCACCCAGCCGCGGTTGAGCCCCGCGAGCGTGACGATGCGCTGCACCCGTATCGCCCATGGGCGGGCCGGTTCACCATTCAGGACCCCTTCGGAAGCCACAACCTGGTTCATGCCGATCGCGATGAGGAACAGCCGGCGCGCGATCACCGCCCCGATGCTGTGGCCGACCAGAAAAATGCGGCTGTAGCGGTCGGGATCCTGGCAAATCCTGTCCAAGTCGCGCAACAACGCCGCGGTGATCTCGGTCGGCGACTTGAACGAATACCATCGCGACTGGGGCATCTTCGGAACAAACAGGTCGAGCCCGCCGGGATTATCCAGGGCGGTGCTGGCGGCCCGGGCAACATCGCGCAATCGCTCGGGCGAACTGCGCCATCCGTGCAGCACGACGACAAGGGTCCGGTCCTTTTCCATCCCGTGCTGGCCGGGCTGGAAACCGAGTGGCATTACGGTAGCGATTGGCATTCGTGATTCCTCCCCAGGTTGTAATTACGGTCAAAAAAAGGCGGCCACGCCGGGGACGGGGCCGCCTTGATCTCCGCCGTATTTGTTCAGTTCAGCCCGTAGAGCCGCACCACGTTGTCGTGCACGATCTTCTTCTGGGTCGCGGCCGAGAACCCGGCGAGGTTCTGCGACAGCGTCGCGCGCGAGTTCGGCCAGATGCAGTCGGGGTGCGGGTAGTCGGCGCCCCAGATGATGTTGTCCTCGCCGATCAGCGGGACGATCGGCTCCAGGTACTTGTCCTGCTGGTAGGTCACAAAGCCCTGGCGGCGGAAATAGTCCGACGGCTTCATCTTGAAGCCGAGGCTGCGGGCGCGGTCGTGATACTCGGTGTCGCAGCGGTCGAACACATAGGGCAGCCAGGTGACGCCGCTTTCGCCGAGGATGAAGTTGAAGTCGGGGTATTTCTCGCAGGCGCCCGAGGCGAGGATCGAGGCCAGCACCTCCATCGTGTCGAGCTGGAACAGCGTCGAGCGCACCAGCCGCCACTGGGTAAAGACCTCCTTTTCCATCTCGGGCGTATCGGGCGCGCGCACCGCCTTGAACCCGGTCGAGTGGAACGAGATCGGGAATTTGCACTCGGCCGAGGCCTCCCACAGCGCGAACCAGTCCGGGTGGTAGAGCGGCGGGCTCATCCGCTTGAAGGCCAGGTCGCCGCCCTTGAGCCCCATCTTGGCGCAGCGCCGCACCTCGGCCGCCGCGGCTTTCGGGTCGGTGTTGGGGATGATGGCCAGCGGGAACACCCGGTTCGGGTCGGAGCGCCTGGCGAAATCGGCGACCCAGTCGTTGTAGGTCTGGTCGACCCAGCCGCGCAGCTCGGCGCTGTCGATCAGGTCGTTCACCATCAGGCAGCCGTAGATGATCTCCTTTTCCAGCCCGTCGCGGTCGAGATCAGCGATGCGCAGTTCGGGCGTCGTCGGCCGGGGGTTCGCGCCGGGGTAGGAATTCCACTCGAAGCCGAGGCCGGCCATCTCGTCGATATGATCGAACGAGCCTTTGGTGTAAGGCAGGAAGCCGGGGCCGACGCCGTTCCACATCCCACGGTCGATGTCGTCGACAAACCAATGCTGGCCGTCATTGCGTTCCTCGACGCGCGGCGCCAGCTTCTTCCACTTCTGCGGCGCCTGCGACGACCACAGATCGGCCGGGCAATAGGTAAGGTCGATATGGTTGTCGCCGGAAATGAGCTTGTGGTTGAACATCGGGGACTCCCTGTGGAACGGCTCGGCGCCGGACGCGTGATTTGATCGGGAAACCGTAGCGCTATCTTATGAATGCCGGCAAGCCGCTGCTGCAACAAACCCGGCATGCGCCGACCGCGACGGCGCGAAGACGCGCGATCGAGCCCCCCATTGTTTATGTCAGACAGCCCGAACAGCCAACGCATGCCCGCTCCGCCGCCATCATCGCCCGACCGGCCCGCCGCGCAGCGCCGGAGCATCCGCGCGATCTTCGGCGCGCTGATGCTGGTCATGCTGCTCGCGTCGCTCGACCAGACGATCGTCTCGACCGCGCTGCCGACCATCGTCGGCGAGTTCGGGCAGATCGCGCATTTGTCGTGGATCGTCACCGCCTATCTGCTCGCGACGACGGTCGTGACGCCGCTGTACGGCAAGCTCGGCGACTTGTTCGGCCGCAAGCTGGTGCTGCAATCGGCGATCGTCTTGTTCCTCGCCGGCTCGGCGCTGTGCGGGCTCAGCCGGTCGATGACCGCGCTGATCGTCTTCCGTGCCGTGCAGGGCCTCGGCGGCGGCGGGCTGATGGTGACGATCATGGCCGTGGTCGGCGACCTCTTCTCGCCGCGCGAACGCGGTCGCTACCAGGGCATTTTCGGCGGCATTTTCGGCCTCTCGACGGTGCTCGGCCCGCTGATCGGCGGGTTCTTTGTCGAGCAGTTGAGCTGGCGCTGGATCTTCTACATCAACCTGCCGCTCGGGCTGGTCGCGCTGGCGATCATCGGCTGGGCCTTTGCCGCGCCGGCGCAGCGCCGCGCGCCGCGGATCGACATCGTCGGCACCCTGCTGCTGGCCGCGCTGCTGACTTCGCTGATCCTTCTCACCAGCCTCGGCGGCGGCGGCATCGCCTGGCGGTCGCCGACGGCGCTCGGCCTCGCCGCGGCGGCCGTGCTGGCGATCGCCGGCTTCATCGGGGTGGAGCGGCACGTCGCCGAGCCGATCCTGCCGCTCGATTTGTTCGCCAACCGGGTCTTCACCATCGCCTGCGCGGTCGGGTTCATCGTCGGGCTGGCGCTGTTCGGCTCGCTGACCTTCATGCCGCTCTACTTGCAGGCGGTGAAGGGCGCCAGCCCGACCGAAGCCGGCATGACCCTGACCCCGATGATGGGCGGCGTGCTGCTGACCTCGATCACCAGCGGCCGCATCATCAGCCATACCGGCCGCTATCGCCCCTTCCCAATCGCCGGGACGGCGCTGATGACGATCGCCCTCGCCCTGTTGGCGACGCTGGGCACGGCGACGCCGATCTGGGCGGCGGTGCTCTACCTGATCTTGCTCGGCCTGGGCGTCGGGCTGGTGATGCAGGTGCTGGTGCTGGCGGCGCAGAACGCCGTCGATTTCCGCCATCTCGGGGTCGCCACGTCGGGCACGACCTTATTTCGTTCGATCGGCGGGTCGATCGGGCTCTCGCTGTTCGGCGCGGTCTTCGCGGGCCTCTTGGCCGATGACCTGGCCGCGGCGCTGCCGGCCGGGTCGGCGCTGCCGGCGGCGACCGCGCCGGCGGCGATCCAGGCCCTGCCCGCCGCGCTGCGGTCGGTCTATCTGCAAGCCTTCACCGGTGCGCTGCACCCGGTGTTCCTCGGCGCCGCCGCCGCGGCGGCGCTGGCCTTTGCACTGACCTGGTTCCTGCAAGAAAGACCGCTGCGCGTCGCGGCGGCGGCCTATAGTGAGCGGCGGAACCTGTCGGGAGACTCGTGATGGTGCTCGGCGTGCGGCGGCTGGCGGAAAGTTTTGTCGGCGAGGTGTCCGGGGTCGACCTCGCCCGGCTCGACGGGCCGGCGGCCGAAGCGGTCAAGGCGGCCTGGCTGCGGCACAAGGTGCTGGTGTTCCACGACCAGCAGCTCGACGAGGACGGCCTCGTCGCGTTCGCCGAAAAGCTCGGCGATGTCGAAATCCACCTCCGCCAGACACGTACCAGCGGGCGGCGCGAGGTGCTGCTCGTCTCCAACATCAAGGAGGACGGCAAACCGATCGGCCGGCTCGGCAACCAGGAACTCAACTGGCATATGGACCAGATCTTCATGGCGCAGCCGACCGCCGGCACGATCCTTTACGCGATCGAGGTGACGCCCGAAGGCGGCGACACCTGGTTCTGCGACCTCGGCGCGGCTTATCAGGCGCTGCCGCCCGACCTGCGCGGCAAGGTCGAGGGCCGGCACGCGGTGCATTCCGCCGCCACCGCCGACCGCCGCGTCGGCATCCAGCTCACCGAGGCGCAGAAGCTCATGGCGCCCGAGGTCGTCCACCCGCTGGTCCGCACCCACCCGCTGGCAGGCGAAAAATCGCTCTATTTCAGCATGAACCACACCGCGCGGCTCGACGGCCTGTCCGAAGCGGACAGCCTGCCGCTGCTCGACGCGCTGCGCGCCCATGCGACCCAGCCGCGTTTTGTGTACACGCATCACTGGCGCGTCGGCGACCTGGTGCTGTGGGACAACGCCTGCACGATGCACCGCCGCGACCCGTTTCCCGACCACTACGCCCGGCTGATGCGCCGTGTCGGCTTCAATTTCCCCGCCGATCGCAGGGTGCCGTTCTAGCGCTTACTCTCAGGACGGAAAGATGCAGGGTATCGAAATCCTCGCTTTCGACACCGGCGGCACGATCCTCGACTGGCACGGCGGGATCGGCACCGCCCTCGCCGAATGCGGGACGCGCCGCGGCGTCAGCCACGATTGGGCCGGGCTTACCAACGAATACCGCCGCCGGGCGCTGCGCCGCATGGTCAATGCGGTCGATCCGCCGTTCAACATCGACGACGCGCATCGCGAGCTGCTCGACGAACTGCTGGCCGGCGCGGGCATCACCGGCTTCACCGCGGAGGACCGTGCGGCGATCACCGCGCGCTGGCATGCGCTCGACGCCTGGCCCGATTTCGTGCCGGGACTGGAGCGGCTGAAACGGCGCTATGTCTGCGTCTCGTTCACCATTCTGAGCCTGGCGCTGGTGATCGCCGTGTCGCGCCGCAACGGCATCGACTGGGATGCGGTGATCGCCTGCGAGATGCTGCGCGTCTACAAGACGAGGCCCGAGGCGTATCGGCGCGCCGCGCAGCTGTTGCAGACGCCGGTGGAACAAATCCTGATGGTCGCCTGCCACAATTTCGACCTCGACGCCGCGCGCGGCGAAGGCTACCGCACCGCCTTCGTCCGCCGCCCCGACGAATGGGGCGCCGCGGGGCCGCCCGACCCCAACCCCAACCCCGCATGCGATCTCGTCGTCGACGGCTTCGCCGAACTGGCCGATAGGCTCGGCGTTTAGAGCGGCCTGCCACGCTGCAAGCACTCCTTCCCCGCAAGCCCGCAAGCGGGAGAGCGCGCGCGGCTGCTCAGCGGAAGTTGCCGACCTCGGCCCATACGCCGGCGACCGCTTCGCGCGCGGCTTTCGCCATCAGGCCGCTGTCGTTGGCGATCGTGGTCAGCCGGAAACCCATCTTGATCATCCGCGCCGCATAGGCCGGGGCGCCGCAGTGAATGCCGGGGAAGATCCCGCGTTGGCGGCAGGCGGCGATCAGCACCTCGTACATGCCGAGCTGCTCGGCATCCTCGCTGTCGAGCGCCGGGGTCTTGCCCATCGAGAAGGCCAGGTCGCTCGGCCCGACATAGATCGCGCTGATCCCCGGCACGTCGAGGATCGCGTCGATATTCTCCACCGCCTGCCGCGTCTCGATCATCGGGATGACGAGGACCTCGTCGTTCGCGGTCTTCTGGTAGGTGCCGGCGACGCCATAGGTCGCGGCGCGGATCGGCCCGTTGCTGCGCGTTCCCTTGGGCGGATAGAGGCTGTAGGAGACGAGCGCGCGGGCCTCCTCCGGCGTGTTGATCATCGGGCAGATCACGCCATAGGCGCCGGCGTCGAGCACCTTGCCGACAATCCCCGGCTCGTTCCACGGCACGCGCACCAGCTTGGTGACCGGGAACCGGTCCATCGCCTGAAAGCACTGCACCATCGTCTGGTAGTCCTGGACGCCGTGCTGCATGTCGACGGTGACGCTGTCCCAGCCGCATTGCGCCATAACCTCGGCCGAGAACCCGGTCGGGATCGCCAGCCAGCCGTTGACCGCCGCCTTCCCGGCTTTCCAACGCTCGAGCAGTTTGTTGTCGGCCATTCGTCACGTCCTTTCGCGAAGCAGGCGGCCTGGGCGGCCGGTGATGACATGCGTGGTCCCGGCGGCAGCCATCGGCTCGTCGCGAACCGTTGCAGATCAATCGGTTGCAATCATTCACTGCATGAGCGCAGCGGGCGAACCGTAGCGTATCGGTGCCGCGGGCGCCAGCCCATGTCGGCTTTGCGCGAGCAACAGCGACACCCCGACGCGTCGGCCGTTCGGTACCCAACCCGCGATCGTATTGCCTATCGTAACAATCGACATTAACGATTGGATGGTCGAGGCCGGCGTGCGCAAATTGTCGGGTGCGACAGCAGCAAACCTGGGAGAATCACATGTTGGGTAGTGCGAAAAAGGCCGGCCGGATCGCGATCGCCGCGGCGGCGATGGTGGCGGCCGGTTCGTCGGCGAGCTTCGCCAGCGGCGGATGGGACCCGCAATACGCGATGCTCGGACAAGGCGGACAGTGCGAGCAGTTCAACATCCGCATCGACGACAACGCGCATTGCAGCGGGTCGCATAACGCGAAAATCTGCGAGTATTCGCTGAACTTCGGCAACACGACAAAGGGTTACGCGCGGATCACGGTGATGCTCAATTCGCAACTGCCGCCCGGATACCAGCTGCTGCTGCCGAACCCGCATCACGTGGTGAGCCTCAAGCCGCACCAATGGGGGAGCGTCAAGGTGTTGCGCACCTCGGCCGCAAAGCCGCCGATGGCCGCCCTCGTGTCGGTCGATTGCACGCTGGCGATGCCGTAAGCTGCCCGAGCGGCACGGCAAAATGGCCGGCCTTCGCCGGCCATTTTATCTGTGCGCCGACCGTCACCCGCCGCCGTCGAGGGCCTGCACCGAGCCCGGCAGCGACTTGCGGATCTGCGCCGCGAGCAGCCGCATGTCGGCATGTCGCTCCGACCCGTCGCGGTAGAACAGCGCGATGGTGCGGCCGGGCGGATCGGCGGCAAAGCGGCGATACGTCAGCAGCGCCGCAAAACGCGGGTCGTCGGTCACCGACAGGGTCGGCAGCAGCGAGTAGCCGATACCGCTCGCGATCATGTGGCGCAGGGTCTCGATCGACGAGGCCTGCAACTCCGCCGCCGCCGCGGTCCGCGCCGGATCGGGGCAGATTTCCAGCGCCTGGTCGCGCAGGCAATGCCCGTCCTGGAGCAGGATCAGGTCGTCGCCGGCGAGATGCCCGGGCGTCAGCGTATCGGTGTCGCACAAGGCGTGGTCGGCCGGCAGGGTCACGACGAACGGCTCGAAAAACAGCGGGATCTGGGCAATGCCGGCGCCCGCCACCGGGGTCGCGGCGAGCAGCGCATCGATCCTGCCGGCGAGCAGCAAAGCGGTCAGCTCGCGCGTGAGGCCCTCGCTGATCACCAGCCGCAGCTGCGGGAAGGCCGCAGTCAGCGGGCGCAGCAGATGCGGAAACAGATATGGCCCCAGCGTGGCGATCGCGCCGAGCCGCAGCGCCCCCGTCAGCGGCGCATCGGTGCGCGCCGCCAGCGCGCAAAGCCGGCGGCCCTCGGCCAGGACGGTGCGCGCCTGGGCGACGATCTCGGCGCCGCGCCGGGTCGGCCGGACCTGACGGCTGCCGCGTTCGAAAATCTCGACCTGAAGATAATCCTCGAGCTTGCGGATCTGTCCGCTCAGCGTCGGCTGGCTGACCGTGCAGGCTTGCGCCGCGCGGCCGAAATGCTGGTGCTCGGCGACCGCGACGACATATTCCAGGTCGCGAAAACTGATCCCGGCGAGAAGCATAGGCGCCCTCCCTCACTTGCGCAGCTCCGCTGCAATCGTCGCGCGATCTTTCGACTTTTCCTATCGCGATGATCGGGAATAGCGATTGGGCACGGCTCAATCTTATGCTTATTTTACAAATGTTGAAGTTGAACCTATGGATTGGGAGCGAACCGTGACTAGGAGCATGAAAAGGATCGGCCGTGGTGTTGCCGCCGTCGCTGCGTTCGGGCTGGCGACGTCGAGCGCCTTCGCCTCGCACCAGCCCTTCGGCCAGAGCGTGATGCTGGAAGAGGCCGGTCTCTGCGAGCAGTACGACATCAAGATCGACGGCTGGATCGCCAACTGCCGGGGCCTGTCGTGCGATTACATCCTCCAGGTCGGCAACCCGACCAAGAAGACGGGCACGTTCACCGTCACGGTGACCGAGCTCCAGAAGAGCTGGCAGAACTATCTCGGCGCCTCGACCAAGCAGTTCACCGCGCGGCCCTATCAGTGGCAGCAGATCAGGCTGTTCCACTCGTCGATCGACCAGCCGAAGACCACCGCCGTCGTCCTCGTTACCTGCGGCTTTTTCCAGGAACCCGGGCATCACTGAGCGACGCGAACGGCACCGCCGGGCTCGCGAAGGCGATCCCGGCCCGCGCCGCCGGAAGGCGGCGCCGACGATGGCCCGCCATGGCCGGGTTCGACCCGGCCATCCGGAAGCGCCAGAGCCTCAATGGCCGACCACCACGACGTCGCCCGCCGCCAAGCCTTCACGGATTTCGATGCCGCTCGGCGCGGTGACGCCGAGCTTTACCGGAACGGCGTGGACTTCGCCGTTGGACCCGCGGACGTCGACCGTCGCATGGTCTCCCGCACCGTGCACGGCGCCCGGCGGCAGCACGATCGCCTCGGGCTGGTCGTAGGTCACGATCGACAGCGCCGCCGACATCCCGACACGGACGCTGCGTCGTTCCTCCGGGCTCGTATCGACCGCGACATTGATAGGAAACACCGGCATGCCCGAGCGGCCGGTAGGGTCCTGCCCGGCCTGCGCGCCGACGCTGGTGACTTTGCCGCTGAAGCTCTCCCCCTCGAACGATTCCGAGGTCACTTCTACGGTCTGGCCGACCCGGACCTTGTTGATGTCGATCTCGTCGATGCTCGCCTTGACGGTGAAGTCTTCGAGATCGCCGATCGTCACGATGCCCTGGCCGCGCACCACACGGGTTCCGACCTCGACCTTTTCGCGCCGCGCCGATGAGCCGGACTCCTCGGGCGGCTGCAACACGACGCCGGAAACCGGCGCCGCCAGCTTTGCCTTCTCGAGGTCGGATTCGAGCCCTTGCGCCTTGGCCTGGGCGGTGGCCAGTTCGAGCGCGGCGATGCGTTGCTGCGCCGCGTCGCCGCGCGCCGCGGTTGCCGCGAGGTCCTGCTGTGCGTCGTCGAGCTGTAGCTGGCGCGCGCGCATCTGCTGGTCGAGATCGGTGTACTCGCCGCGCGAGACGATGCCCTTGTCGAGCAGCATCTTGGTTTCCTTGAGCTTCCCCTTCAGGGTATCGACGTCAAGCTGGGCCGAGGTCACCGCGCGGCGGGCGCGCGACATCTCGATGCCGGACGACCAGTTCTGCAATTCGTTCATGCGCTGCCGTGCCTTGATCAGCGCGGATTGCGCGTCGCGCAGCCGGTCTTCGAGATCGCCGGTGTCCATCACCGCGAGGATCTCGCCGCGCTCGACCGCGCCGCCATAGCTGAAGCGCTTTTCCTTGATCTGGCCGTCGAACGGCGCCACCAGCGCGACCACCGAGCCCGCCTCGACGGTGCCTACGGCCGAGATCTGCAACTGCAGCGGCTGCGGCTCGACGGTGATCGTCTGTGCGCCGGTCTCGACCGGGGAAGCCGCCGTCGACAGCATGCCGATATTCGCACTGCGCACGAAGACGACGCCGGCGGCCGCCGCGAACAGCAGGAAAATCCCCACCGTCGCCCCCAGCCGCAACAGCTGAAGACGCCGGTTGGCATGCTGCAGATTGACGCCGGATTGCTCGAGTTCGCGGTAGGCGTCCTGCAGCTTGCCGTGTTCTTCCTGCAGCGACGCATTGAGCTGGATTTCGGCGTCGCGCAGCCGCGCCATCTCGGTCACGTCGGCGAACACCGAGACCAGGCCGGCATGGCCGGGCTCGGCCCCCGAGCCGGGGTCCAGCAGGGCGGTCGCGATCGACAGGCGCCGCGCCTCGCCGCGGCGGCGATAGCTGATGGTGTGGCGCCGGCCGGTCTGCGGCGCGGTCAGCGTGCCGAGGATCGCGTCGACGAATTCGCCCGCATCCGGGTCCGCCGCGGCCATGTCGCTGAGCCGGCTGCCGCGCAGGATCTCCGCCTCGCGGCCGAGGATGCCCGCCCCGGCGGCGTTGACGATGCCGACACGCCCGTCCGGGGTCACCGTCATGACCCCGTCGGTCATGCTGTCGAGCATGCTCTGGTAATCGATCTCCGGCTGATCCCGCGTCGCGTGCAACGCGGCATGCGCGCCGCGGCCGCGCCGGTCGGGCCGGGTCTCGGTCATGGCCGCATCTCAATCATGGCCGCTCTTAGTCATTGATCGAGATGCGCCAGGTGTTAAGCGTCGTGCCGAGCACCTGGTCGAGCGTCGCCAGCGCCGTCATGTACGAGATCACCGCCTGCAATTCGGTGCTCTGCGCGCTCAGCAGATCGTTCTGGAACGAGACGACCTGGAAATTGCTCGAGCGGCCGGCTTGCAGCTTGATCACCTCGATATCGAGCTTCTGTTGGCTCAGCTCGCGGTTGCGGCGGGCAATGTCGAGGCTCTGCCGCTGGGTGTCGACATTGTTGACCGCATCGGTAACCTGCTGGGCGACTTGGTCGTGCAGCTGGTCGCGCGCGAGTTGCGACTGATGCAAGGTGATCGCGGCGTTGACTTCGCGCTGCTCCAGCGTCGGATCGCCGATCGCGGTCGTCAGGTTGAGCCCGATATTGAAGTCGGCGCGGGTGCGCGGGAGGCCGCCGACGGCCGACGGTATGGTCTCCCCGTCCGAGGTCTGCCCGGTGCCGCCGCTGACCGACAGGTTCCACAGCCGCGAATTCTTGGCGACGACGAGGTTGATCTCGTTGACCTTGATCGTCAGCAGCTGGCTCAGATAGGCGGGCTGGTTCTGGTAGGCGACGGCGAGCGCCTTGGCCCGGTCGATCTTGACCGGGGTGGCGGTCGGCGTGGCGGACGGCACGATCGGCGAGGCCGGGTCGAGGGCGAGCAGCACCAACAGCGCCTGCCGCGCCGTCTCGAAACTGTTCTTGGCCTGGACGACCTGCAATTCCTGCTGGGTGATGGCAGCATCGCTCTGTACCAGCTCGACCTGCGCCAGACGCCCGGCGGCGACCAGCAGCTTGTTGGTCTCGAGCAGGTCTCTCGCCCGCTTGAGCGAGGCTTCGGCGAGGCTCAGCTGATCGCGCGCCTGCACAAACTGGTAATAGGCGGTGATGATCGCGGTGACGGTGTTGATGAGCTGGCTTTTCAGCGTCAGCTGGTTGTTTTCCTCGGTGATCCGGGCAATGCGCAGCGGCGCGGTCGCGACTTCCACGCCGCCTCCCGCGAGCAGCGGCTGGATCACTTCGAGCGTCGGCTGCGAGACCGATTTCGGCGGCGATCCCTTGACGTTGCTTTGCAGGTTGTTCCACGCGAAGGTGAACTGCGCGCCGGTCGGGATTTCCCAGGTCACGGTCGGCGAGAAATTGCCGCTGATCGTGCGCGTGCCCGAGGCCCGCTGCATGCTCAGGGCCGAGTTGAGGTTGAGGATCGGGTTGTAGAATTGCGCCTCGGCGACCCGCAGCGCGAACTTGTCGATCACCCGCTGAAGGTACTCGCTGCGGATCGCGCGGTTGTCGCGCAGCCCGAGAAACACCGCCTCGGGCAGGGTCAGCGGCACCGGCTTGCCCGCCGCCGGCGCGGGTGGCGCGGACGGCGGCGCCGGCGGACGGGTGACCCGTGCCTGCCAGCCGGAATCGCCCGAACCGGCGGCCAGCACGACGCCGGGCGTCAGTGCGAGGCACGCGGCCAGCGTCACCAGCCGCCGCCTGCGGCGACGCCGCGGCCGCCTTGCGTCTTCCTCGGAAACCGGCATCATCGCCACCATGCGCCGCGGCAAGGCGGGGGGAGAGGACGGATGCGGCAGGCAGCGCTGATCGTCATCGCGGGACTTGCCGGGCTGTGCGGCTGCGCCGAGCCCGAGGTCCTGCAACAGCCGCCCGAGCAGGCGACCATGCCGCCGCCGGTCGGCAACACCGTGCCGCTGCCGGCGGTCGCCGAGCCGCTGCCCGCAAAACGACCTGTAGACTGGGAAGGCGGCAAGCAATAGCGGGGGCGCGCCGGGGTCTCATTCGCTGCGCAGCGCTTCGATCGGATCGAGCCGGGAGGCCATCATCGCCGGGTAGAAGCCGAAAAAAATCCCCACCGCCGCCGATACCCCTGCCCCGAGCAATGCAGAGCTCGGCACAAAGAAAAACTCCCACTCGGAATAGTGGGCAAATCCCCATGCGGCGACCGCACCGACAACGATGCCAATCAACCCCCCGGTAATCGACAGTATCAAAGACTCCAGAAGGAATAAAGATTGGATGTCCCGCCGCCGGGCACCGACCGCGAGCCGTATTCCAATCTCTCGCCGGCGTTCCGAGACCGAGACCAGCATCAGGTTCATTACGCCCACGCCGCCCAGCGCCAGCGCGATACTGCCGGTCGCGCCGAGCAGCAGCTCGAACAGGCGCATCTGGCTTTGCATTCCCGCGATCAGCTGGTCGGCGCTCTCGATACGCAACCGCGCATTGCGCAGCCGCGGTTTGAAATAGCCGGTGAGATCGCGGCTCGCCGCGTCCGGGGTCGCGCCCGGCGCGATCCGCGCCACCAGGTTGGTGACGCGCGCCGAGGGCATCAGCCGCTTGGCGTTGTCCATCGAGATGAACAGCGAGGCGTTGACGCTGAGCGGCAGGATCGGCGTGTTCAGCATCGGCTGCAGCACGCCGATCACGGTGAAGACGTAGCCGCCGACGCGAACCTCGTCGCCGGCCGTCACCTGTTTGCCGCCGCCCGACAAGGTGCCGGCAAGATCGGCGCCGAGCACGCAATACATCTCGAAATGGTCGAAGTCGGAGATGAACCGGCCGCTCTGCAGCCGCAGACGGGCGAGGCGCGCAAAGCTCGCGGTGGTCGCCACCTGGGCCGGGTTGGCGCTCACGCCGTGGAACGAGAGCGAGCCGCCGCCGATCGCCAGCGGCGCGATCACGGCGACCGACGGCAACGCCTTCGGCAACGCGTCCACCGCCTCCGCACTCAGCTCATTGGTCGGCGCCGCGCCGGTCACCTGGATCGCCAGCAGGTCGGTGCCCATCTCGCGGAACTGCTTGACCGTCTCGTTGCGCGCGATGCTGCCGACATTGATCATCGCGATCACCGCGCCGGTCCCGATGACGATGCCGAGCAAAGCCAGGAACGAGCGCTGTGTCGACCCCAGCAGGTTGCTGACCGCCTCTCGCAGGGTCTCGAGAAGCATCCCGCTCAGGCCTCGAACCGGCCGGCATGCAGCATGACGCGGCGGTCGCATTGCGCCGCGATGCGGGGATCGTGGGTGATGATCATGACGAGGATGCCGAGCTCTTGGTTGAGCCGCATGAACAGGTCCATGATATCCTGCCCGACCGCCGGGTCGAGCGCCCCCGTCGGCTCGTCGGCGAGGACGATGGCGGGCTTGCCGACCAGCGCACGGGCGATCGCCACGCGCTGCCGCTGGCCTCCCGACAAGCTCGACGGCATGTAGTCGGCACGCTCGGCAAGCCCCACCCGTTCGAGCATTTCCTGCGCCGCCTCGCGCGCCTCGTTCAGCGGCGTCCCGCGATACATCAGCGGCAACGCGACATTGCGCCAGGCGGGCAGCCGCGGCAGCAGGAAATACGACTGGAAGACGAAGCCGATCAGCCGGTTGCGCAGCCGCGCCAATTCGTCGGAACGGGCGGAGAGGACATCCTGCCCGTCGATCCGGTAGCTGCCCGAACTCGGCTTGTCGAGCAGCCCGACGATGTTCATGAAGGTGCTCTTGCCCGAACCCGACCCGCCCATGATCGAGCACAGCTCACCGGAATCGAGATGCAGGCTGATGCCGCGCAGCACCGGCACTTCGGTCGGCCCGACCCGGTAGTTCTTACAAATATCCCGCAGGTCGAGCACAGGAGCTTGCGTCAGTGTAGGAGCCGGACCGGGCTAAAATATCGCAAAACCCGCAAAATGCGATAGACCGCGGTCGGACCGGCCCGGATCAGCTCCTACTTCGCGACGACCTCGCGGGCCTGGGCGGCGATCGCCCGGTAATCGTCGACGGAGGCCTTGGGCGTCGGCGACGGCAGCAGATCGCCGACAATCGCCTTGGCCTTCCCCAGCACCGCGGCAAACCGGTCGAGCAGCGCCTGCGATTGCTGATCGGGGTGCGCTTTGCGCAGCTCGGCCACCTGCCGCGCGACGTATTCCAGATAGCCGCGGCTGTCGTGGTATTCGACCACAGAAGTGATCTTGCCCTGCTCGATCGCCTCGCTGTATTCGCCCGACGCGGCGTCGATCGTGCTGGCGCACACCTTGATCATCTCCGGGAGCGATGCGCGCAGCGCCTGCGGCGCCAGGTCGCGCGCCTTCCGGATGGTGGCCATCACCGCCTGGTACTTGGCCTCCGTTGCGGGGGCGTAGGGCGCCGCGGTCACCGCCGCTTCGAGCGCGATCAGATCCTTGTCGAAATCGGGAAACTTCTTGGCCTTCAGATAGGGGCCGACATCGTCGTACAGCTCCTTGACCGGGTGGCCGAAATGCGGCACCGCGAGCGGCGCCTGCTTGGCCTCGAGCAGCTCGTGGCCGACCAGCAGGTGGCCTTCCATCATCGCCAGACGGAACAGGAAGTCGACATCGGCCGATGCCGCGGCCGGCTCCGCGACTCGGATGATCGGCAAACCGGTGACCGGGGCGATGTTGGCGCCGGGCTGCGCCATCGCCAGGGCAGCGGCGACGGCGGTGGCGGCAAAACTGATCGGGGCAAGGATGCGCGGCATGGTCGGGTTTCCTCAAAAAGTCGGTCGTAGCGATAGTCGCGTCTTCATCGCATGCCGGGGCGCAGCGAGAATTGCACGGGCACGGTCAGCTCGATGGTCGCCCCCGGCACCTCGGGCGGCGGCGGCGGCAACGGCTCGGCGCGCCGCACCAACGCCAGGACTTCCTCGTCGAGCAGCGTAAAGCCCGAACCTTTGGCGATTTGCGCCGAGAGCACCCGGCCCTGACGGTCGAGGGCAAACCGCAGCGTCGCGACCCCCTCCTGCCGCTGCTCCTGCGCGAGGCGCGGATAGCGCTTGTTGCGTTCGAGCTGGGCGGCGACGCGCATCTGCCAGCTGGCGCGGTCGGCCGCGGCATTGGCGGCCGGCGCCGCGGCCGCGCGCGGCGCCGGAGGTGCGTTTACCGCCGGTGCGGGCGGCGGCGGCGGCAGCGGCTGCGCCGTCTCGGGCGGATGCTCGACCGGCCGCGGCTTTGGCTTGGGCGGCGGCTTTGGCGGCAGGACCACGGCGGGCCGCGGCGCCGGGCTGGGCTCCAGCTTGGGCATCTCGAATTGCGGCGGCGGAGGCGGCGGTTGCGGCTCGGGCAAGGGCTGCGGCTGCACCTGCGGTTCGGTCGGCGGCTCGGGCGGCGCCGGGGCCGGCGGCGACGGCGCCGGCAGCGGAGCGAGATCGATCATCACCGCCGGCTGCGCCGGCCCGACGGCTTCCGAAACGACATGCCGCGACGCCAGATACAACCCCGCCGCGATATGCAGCAACAGCACGAGCAGCAAGGAGCCGCCCCAGCGGCGGGCGCTGCGGTCGCGCCACACGACGCTGTCGGCGGCGAAGCTCATTGCGCCGGCGCCTGCTCCAGGCCGACCAGCGCGACCTTGAGATACCCGGCCGCACGCAGCAGGTTCATCGTCTGCATCAACTCGCCGTAGTCGACCTGCTTGTCGGCGCGCAGAAAGACCCGCTGTTCCTTGTCGCCGCCCGAAGCGGCATCGAGCGCGCCGCCGAGATCGCCACTGGCGACCGACGCATCGCCGAGCGCCAAGGTGTGGTCGGCCTTGACGGTGAGAAAGATCGGCTTGTCGGGGCGGGGCTGCGCCGTCGCAGTCGACACCGGCAGGTCGACGGCGACATCGACGGTCGCCAGCGGGGCCGCCACCATGAAGATGATCAGCAGCACCAGCATCACGTCGATAAACGGCGTGACGTTGATCTCATGCTGTTCTTCGAGCTCGTCGCCGCCGTGGCGCAACAGCAGGGCCATGCGCGCTACTCCGCCGCCAGCCGCAGTTTCGCGGCGGCGCCGTCGCGTTCGAGGTCACGCGAGACGAGACGCATCACCGCCGCCGCCGCATCGCCGACCAGCGCCCGGCATCCGGCGGTCTGGCGCGCGAACAGGTTGTAGATCACCACGGCCGGGATCGCCGCGACGAGCCCCATCGCCGTCGCCAGCAGCGCCTCGGCGATACCGGGGGCGACGACGGCGAGATTGGTGGTCTGCGCCTTGGAGATGCCGATAAAGCTGTTCATGATCCCCCATACCGTGCCGAACAGCCCGATGAACGGCGCGGTCGCACCGATTGTCGCGAGGATCCCGGTGCCGCGCGCCATCACGCGCGCCGCGGCCGCCTCGATCCGTTCGATACGCGAGGCGACGCGCTCTTTGATGCTGTCCGGGTTGCCGTCGGCGACCTCGCTCTCGCGCAAGGCGGCGCCGACCAGCGCCGCCGCCGGCCCCATCTCCTGCGCCGCCGGTGCCGCATCGCTCAGCGAGCGGGCATTGTCGAGCACGACCAGCGCGCGCCGCAACTGCCGTTTCAGCGCCGCCAACTCGATCGTTTTGGCGAGCCACACCGTCCAGGTCACGACCGACGCGAGCGCCAGCCCGACCATCACCGCCTTGACGATGGCGTCCGCGGACAAAAACATGTTCCACGGCGACAGATCGCGCGGCAGCGATGCGCGCAGCGCCGCGGCCGGATCGGGCAGCGGCGCTGCCGCAGGTCCCGGCGGCGCTGCCGCGCCGGCCGCCGCGGCAGCCTCCTGCGATGG
>DASZOZ010000156.1:0-18123 GCA_035550515.1 Allostellaceae bacterium | reverse complement strand
CGGGTCATGCGCTGGGTCATCTCGGTCAGCGCGTTGCCGACATCGATCTGGCTGCACGAGATGTCGTATTTGCGGCCGTCGAGCGAGGTCGATTTGGTGAGGCCGGTCACCGCGTGCTTGGCGGTCGTGTAGGCGATCGAGTTGGGGCGCGGCACGTGCGCCGAGATCGAGCCGTTGTTGATGATGCGGCCGCCCATCGGGTCCTGTTCCTTCATCATGCGGAACGCCTGCTGGGTGCACAGGAAGGTGCCGTGGACGATCGAGCCGATCACCGCGCTCCACCTGCTCCATTCGAGGTCCTCGATCAGCGCCGCGGCGCCGAACCCGGCATTGTTGAACAGCACGTCGAGCCGGCCGAACTTCTCCTTCGTGGCCTTGAACAGCGCCTCGACCGAGGCCGGGTCGCCGACATCGGTGGGGACGCCGAGCGCGCGGCCCTGCAGGCCCTCGATCTCGGCGACGACCGCGTCCAGCGGCTCCTTGCGCCGCCCGGCCACCACCACCGCGAACCCCTCGCGCGCCAGCGCCAGCGCCGACGCCTTGCCGATGCCGCTGCCGCCGCCGGTGACCAGCGCGACCTTGCCGTTCGAAGCCATGCTCAATTCCTCCGCGAATGCGTTATCGGCGGCAAAATAACAGGTTTGCCGGCCGCGTCACGCCGATTGGCGGCGCGCTTCGGCCGGCGAATTGACAAACCGGCGGTGCCGCGGGTCAACTGCCGCCGAGGCAACGGTCAGAGGTTTGGGGAGGAGCTGAGAGATGGGCATGCTCGACGGGCGCGTGGCGATCTGCACCGGCGCGGCGCGCGGGGTGGGCGCGGAAGTCGCCAAGCTGATGGCCAGGGAAGGCGCCAAGGTGGTCATCGTCGATCCCGGCGTCGGCGGCGCCGGCGAGGGCGGCGATGCCCGGCCGGCGCAGGCGATGGCCGACGAGATCAAGGCCGAGGGCGGCGAGGCGGTCGCCAATTTCGGCTCGGTCGCCAGCTTTGACGACTGCCTCAAGATGGTGCAGCAGGCGCGCGACGAATTCGGCGGGCTGCACATCGTCTTCAACGCCGCCGGCATCCTGCGCGACAAGATGTTCCACAACATGTTCCCGGAGGATTGGCAGGCGGTCATCGACGTCCACCTGACCGGGCATTTCAACATCAACCGCGCCGCGATCGGGCTGATGCGCGAGCAGAATTACGGGCGGTTGATCCTCGTCTCGTCGACCTCGGGGCTGCTCGGCAATATCGGCCAGGCCAATTACGGCTCGGCCAAGCTCGGCGTCGTCGCGCTGGCGCGGATCATCGCGATGGAAAACCAGTCGCGCGGCATCACCGCCAACGTCATCGCGCCGTCGGCCGATACCCGCATGACCCGCTCGGTGCCGACGCCGAAGGATCCGGCCGCCGCCGCCGCGCGCGAGGAGCGGCTGCGGCGCAGCCGGGCCGACGCGATCGCCCCGCTCTGCGTGTTCCTCGCCTCGGAGCAGGCGGGCTACGTCAACGGCCAGGTGTTCCACCAGCGCGCCGCCGAGCTGTCGCTCTACGGCCATATGCGACCGGTGCGCATGGTGCATCACAACGGCGGCTGGACCCCGGAGCTGATCGCCGAGGTGGCGATGCCGTCGCTGCAAAGCGGCTTCACCTCGCTCGACTCGCGCAACACCCATTCGGGCCTGCCGATGGAGTAGCCTCCACGCCGCCCCGCTATTGCCCCGCCTTGGCCAGGAGGTAGCACCAGTAGAACGAGGTCTGGCCGCGCTTGCGGAACTCGCATCTGGCGAGGCTCGTGCCTTTTTCGAGGAAGTAGTGGACATCGGGGGTGTCGGTCGCGCCGGTGGCGGCGGTGTCGTAGACCGCGGTGATCAGCCGGTAGCCGTCGGCGACGAGGTCGTACATGCTCTTGTCGATGGTCTGCCATTTGTGCGGGTGGCCTTCGGACGTCGGCTGGCCGACCGGCGTCTGCGCCTGTCCCGTGCCGACCGCCGCCAGCAACCCGCCGATCACCGCATAGGCCCACCATCGACGCATCGGTTCCTCCCCCCTGCTCCAATCCCCTTTGACCGAATTGATGCCAGCAGGGACGCCGCCGCACAACTGTCGCGTTCCCGGTCCCGGGGCGGGGCCGCGCTTGGCAGGCCGCGGCGATGGTGGGATGATGGCTGCCAGTCCGAGCCCGGATCGAGGGAGCGCGCCATGATCACCGCGATCGTCCAGTACCGTCTGCCGGCGAGCATCAGCCAGGCCGATTGCGCCGCGCATTTCCGCAAGATCGCGGCCGGTTTCCGCACCGTGCCGGGGCTGATCCGCAAGCAGTTCATCCATGCCGAGGACGGCTGGGCGGGCGGCGTCTATCTGTGGAAGACGCGCGCCGAGGCCGAGGCGTTCTACGCGGGGCCGTGGCGCGACGGCATCCGCAAGCGCTACGGCATGGACCCGCAGATCAAATACTTCGACACCGCCTGCATCACCGACAACTCGGTCGAGGCGGTGCTGCTCCCCGACGCCGCGGAATAGCGGTCCCTTCGAGGCCCCGCTGCGCGAGGCGCCTCGGAGCCTGGCTGGAAATGCGCTCGGGGACGTTTAAAGGTGCGCTTTGCCCCCGTCATTCCGCGGCATCGCGCAGCGATGAACCCGGAACCCATGAACACGGACTTCGAAAGAGCCTGTACCGGCGCCGCGCCCCCGGGGAAAGACCGTGTTCATGGGTTCCGGGTTCGGCCCTGTGGGCCGCCCCGGAATGACACGGCTCAGGAAGCCGGGGCGGTCTTGCCGCGGTCAGCGCGGCGTGGTGACCTTGGGCGTCAGCAGTTGCGCGGGCGCGATCGGCACGATGGTGTAGGTCGCCGCAAAGGGCAGGTTCCTGACGTAAGTCGCCATGAACGCGTTGATCGAGCCGATCGGCGATTGCGGCACGTAGACGACATCGAATGATTTGAGGATCGGGTCGGCGCCGCCCTCGCCCGGCGCGAGCGGGCTCTTATAGGCTTGCACATTGCCGGCCGGGTCGCGGCGGATGATCAGGATATCGCCGGTTTGCGCGCCGCTCTTGGCGCCGCCCGCCTCGGCCACCGCCCGCTCCAGCGTCAGCGGCAGCGCGCTGCGGATCAGCCCCGGCTTCTTGACCTCGCCGTCGACATAGAACACCTCGGGCGCATATTGCCGCACGGTCAGCGACAGGTCGGGATAGCGGATTTGCCTGGCGTAGAGCGCGTTCAGCTTGGCGGTCGCCTCGGGGACGCTCAGCCCGCCGACCACCACCCCGCCGATCAGCTTCGGCGCCACCGTGCCGTCCTGCCCGACCGTGACGCGGTCATTGAATTCGGGCGCGAACGGAAAGCGGATCTCGAACTCGTCGCCGGCGGTCAGCGTATGCTCCGGCACCAGCGGCGCCCGCCCCGCGACCACCGTCCCGGACGCCAGCGGCGGCGCCTTCGCCGTGCAGCCCGCGAGCAGCAGCGCCAGGCAGACGACAAGGCCGGCGGCAAGACACCCCCATCCCGACCTTCCCCCGCCAGCGGGGGAAGGGGCGCGGTTATCCTGCGGGCTATTGCCGCTCGACACGCTCCACGCCGCTGATGTTCATCGACCAGGGCAGCGCCGAGCGGCACCAGACCTGCCGCGCCGGCGGCGCGAACTGGGCGCGCTGGTCGATGCCGCCGACGCGCAGGCCGTAGGTCGGCGGGTTCGGCTCGGGTGAGGTGGCATAGATCGGCGTGCCGCATTCGGGGCAGAAGGCGTGGGCGCGTCGGTTCCCGCTCTCGGCGGTCTTGAGGTAGATCTTCGGCGTCCCGCTCTTCAGCCGGAAGGTGCCCGGCAGCGTCGCGATATTGGCGCGAAACGCGGTGCCCGTCAGCTTCTGGCAGTCGGTGCAATGGCACACCCGGACGGTCGCCGGGTCGACCTCGGCCTCGTAGCTGACATGCCCGCAATGGCAACCGCCGGTGATCTTCATCCATTCCCTCCGTCGGGTGGGTTAAGCGACGCGCAATCCACCATCAAAACGCGCCGAGCGCCAAGATGCCGTCGACCGGATCGACCCCGGCGAGCACGCGGCGGCCGATCAGGTCCTTCAGCGTCTCGGTCGTGCCGCCGCCCAGCGTGCCGTAGCGCGCCCCGCGATAAAACCGCGAGACCGGAAATTCATCGGTGAAACCGTAGCCGCCATGGACCTGGATCGCCTCGCTGGTGACGCGCAGCGACATCTCGTTGACGGTGATCTTGGCGGCCGCGGCGAGCAGCGGGTCGGGGAACGGGTCGGCGCTCATGCAGGCGCGGTAGAGGATCGAGCGGCTTGCCTCGATGTCGCGATACATCTCGGCGAGCTTCCAACGCATCCCCTGGAAGTCGGCAACGGCGCGGCCGAAGACGCTGCGCTCCTTGGCGTATTTGATCGCCTCTTCGAGCGCGCCTTCGGCGAGGCCCAGGGAGATCGACGGGTTGAGACAGCGCTGGGTGTTGAACGCGCCGAGCAATTTGCGGAAACCGTCTTCGAGCACCAGGTTTTCCGGCGGCAGCTCGACATCCTCGAAGCGGATTTCGTGCAGGTTCTCGCCGCCCATCGTGTGATAGCTGCCGGTGACGGTGAAGCCGGGCGTGCCCTTCTCGACCAGCACGCAGCCGATGCCCTCGCGGCCGGGCTTCCTGTCGACCCGGGTGAAGACGACGAACCAGCCGGCCTCCTCGGCCCGGCTGATCAGCGTCTTGACCCCGTTGAGCCGGAGCTTGTTGCCGACGCGGTCGACATTGGTCTTGTAGTTGGCGACATCGGTGCCCGCGTCGGGCTCGGTCATGCAGATCGCCAGCAGGCATTCGCCGCGGCACACCTGCGGCAGCACGCGCTGTTTGATCGCGTCGGGCGCGTAGGTCGAGATGATGCGCGTTTGCGCCCCGACCTCGCCGAGCACCGCCATCGCGGTCACGTAGCAGACCTTGGCGATCTCCTCGAGCACCAGCGCGGTGTCGAGCACCGGCAGCCCCAGCCCGCCATATTCCTCCGGCACCGCCATGCCGAGCACACCGAGCTCGGCGAGCGGCCTCATGTTGTCCCACGGGAAGGTGCCGTCCTGGTAGCGCGGCGCGCGCTCGCGGAATTCGCCTTGCGCCAGCTCGCGGATGGTCGCGATGAACTGGCGCTGCTCGTCGGTCAGGCTGGGGAACACGGCGGTCTCTCCTTTGTCGGCCCGCCGAGTATGCCGCGACAAGCCGGTCGCCAGAAGTCCGATAACCCATCGGGCGCACGATGAAATTGCAAGTCAATCGCAGTTGATCTAGGAATTCGGCCTCGCGCATGTTTTCGAGGCTTGGCCGATGCGGTGGTTCTCCGCGCTCGCTCTGGGGCTGACGGTGCTGCTGGCTGCCTCGCCGGGCCGCGCCGCCGACGTTGCCGGCCTGCGGCAGGAACTCGACGCGCTGCGCAGCAAGATCGAGCAGATCGACGCCGATATCACCGTGGCGGCACAAGGAGACACCGCGCTCAAGGACGAGGCCGATGCCTACGCCGCAAAGGTCAAGACCAATGCGGCCGCCGGTGAGGCCCTCAAGCAGCGCGCCGAGAAACTGGCCGCGGGCAAGGGGCAGCTCGACACCGAGCACGCTGCCGCGGAGGAGATGTGTCACAAGACGACGGCAACGACAAAAGAATACGAGGCCGCGCTCGCCGCCTGCGAAAAGGCCAGCCGCGCCTACCAGCAGCACGCCGACTCATACCGGGCGGAACAACAGCATTTCGCGGACGACTACGCCGCCTACAAGACCGCAACCGCCAACCTCAAGGCCCAGTACCAGGACATCGAGCAAAAACGCCGGGACGTTCTGTCGCGGCAAGCGTCGTTGCACGAGACGCGGCAGGAGACGCTGAACCGCTTCAACGACGTCCGCGACCACCTCGTCGCGCTGCAGTCCGGCGCGAAGTAGCCGCGCGCGATCAGTCGTCGGCGGACCAGCGCCAGTCGAGGGCGCGGTTCATCGCGGCGCGCAACGCCTCGTGCGGGTCGGTGAGGTGGAGCTGCTCCATGGCGCTGTCCCAGGCGCCGGCGATCGTGCGGCATTGGTGGTCGAGCCAGGAATCGCCGCGCCGCTCGGCCCAGCCCGGCGTGTCGCGGGAGGCAAACAGCGCCAGCGTCAGCGCGCCGACCAGGCAGATGCCCAGCACCTGGCGCGGGGCCGCGCCGCCGCGCCGCAAGCGCGGCGGGATCGCGTCGGTGACGAGCGGTGCGCGCTCGCCGCGGCTGAGCGTGGTTTGCGTCACCGGCGTCAGAACCGGAAATAGATGAACGGTGCGATCCCCTCGGGGCCGAGCGCGTTGATGACCGCGAGCAGCACGCCCATTGCCACCCCCATCCCCCAATAGGGCACGCGCCGCAGCGCGTCGGCGGCGCGCTCGAAAGCGCCGGACGGCAGGAACTGGCCGGCCATGCCGATCACGATCAGCGCCACCATCGCCGGCTGCGCCTGCTGGATCGGGTCGTGCCAGCCGCCCGCGAACCCGGCGATAAACCGGCCGGCGACGGTGAAATCCTCCGCGCGAAAGAAAATCCACGCCAGGCACACAAAGTGAAACACGACGAGCCAGGACACGATCGCGCCAAGGCGGCTCCCCGGCCGCTGGCCGAGCCAGGGCCGGCCCATCCGCTCGACCGCCAGCCCGCCGCCGTGCAGCGCGCCCCACATCACGAATTTCCATGCTGCGCCATGCCAGATCCCGCCGAGCAACATGGTGATCATCAGGTTGCGGTACGTCTTCCACCGGCCGTGCCGGTTGCCGCCGAGCGGCTTGTAGAGATAGTCGCGCAGCCAGGTGCTGAGCGAGATATGCCAGCGCTGCCAGAACTCACGCAGCCGCAACGCGCGGTAGGGCTGGTTGAAATTGCGCGGAAAGCGGAAGCCGCACAGCGCCGCGACCGCGATCGCGATATCGGTATAGGCGCTGAAATCGCAGTAGATCTGCACCGCATAGGCATAGGTCGCGAGCAGCAGGTCGGGGCCGCCGTAATTCTCGGGCGCGGCGAACACCGGGTCGACCAGCCCGGTCGCCAGGTAGTTGGCGATGATGACCTTTTTCACCATGCCGCCGAGGATGAGCAGCAGCGCCGCGGCGACCGGGACCGGCTCGCCGCTCGGCCGCGCGAGCTGCGGCAGGAAATAGGCGGCGCGCACGATCGGCCCGGCGACCAGTTGCGGGAAGAACGACATGTAGAGCGCCATGTCCAGCGGCGCGCGGCAGACCGCGACGTCGCGGCGATAGACGTCGGTGATGTAGGAGATGCCGTGGAAGGTGAAGAACGAGATGCCGACCGGCAACAGCACCTCGAAAAACGGCAGCTCGTGCTGCAGCCCGAGCATCCGGGCCAGCTGGTTGGCCGATGAAACCAGAAAATCGAGATACTTGAAGACGCCGAGGATCATCAGGTGGAGCGTCACGCCGGCCGCAAGCACGCCGCGCCGGCGGCGCGGGTCGCCGCTGCCGTCGATCAGCCGGCCGGCGATGTAGCTGACCGTCGTGCTGCCGGCCAGCAGGAAGCAAAAGCGCCAGTCCCACTGCGCGTAAAAATAGTAGCTGGCGGCCACCAGCATCGCCTTCTTTTGCGCGAAACGCCCTTCGAGCAGCACCAGCGCGGCCGCCACGACGAGAAAAAACAACAGGAAATCGAGCGTTGGGAACAGCATCTCGGGCAGGGGCGCGGGCAGGGCTGGAGCAGGGGTCGAGCGGTTCTATCGGCCGGAGCCATCCGCGGCAAGCCGGGCTGCCGCATCCGACGGCGACAGCACGTCGCATCCGTCGCAATCGCTGGAATTGCGTTTGCATCCGCGGCCGCAACCTCGCACTATTTGCCCGCGGCCTGACGTTGTGGGGGGCCGGGGGACAGGGTCGCCGTGCGTGAATTCGCCTGGCTAAGCGTTGTTGCGCGTCGTATCCGCCGGTTGGCGATCGCGGCGCTGGTCATCGGCTTTATCAGCGGAGGCGCCGCCCGTGCCGAGGACGATCCGACGGTCAAACGGGTCGTTGTCTTCGGCGACAGCCAGGCGCAGGGCGTCGCCGGCGGGTTGCAGCGTGTGCTGATCGACGACCCGCGCTACAAGGTCGTCAACCGCAGCCATCCCGGCGCCGCGCTGGTCCATGCGGACAGCGAGTGGATGACGCCGATCCAGAACTTTGTCGAGAAGGACAAGGCGCAGATCGCGGTGGTCATGTTCGGCGCGAACGATCGCCTGGATCTGCGCGGCGAGGACGGCAAATACATCCATTTCCGCACCGAGGAGTGGCGCGAGGCCTATACCAAACGCGTCGACCGCATCCTGACCGCGCTGAGCGCCGCGCATCTGAAGATCGTCTGGTGCGGCAACCCGATCGCGCGCAGCGCCCAGTACTCGGCGGACATGAGCTACATCAATGACATCTACGCCGGCGAGGTGTCGCATTTCGGCGGTGAATTCCTGCCGTTATGGACCGTGATCGCCGACAATCAGGGGCAATTCACCGCTTACGGCCCCGATCGCAGCGGGGTCACCGAGCGGCTGCGCAACGACGACGGCATCCATTTCACCGCGGCCGGCTATGAGTTGATCGCCGAGCGGGTCATCAGCGTCCTCCCCCAGCTCCAGGCCAGTGGACGTTGAGCCAGTGGACGTTGAGCCGCGGCGGCCGTTCGGCCGCGCCGTATGGCTCTCGCTCGCCGGCACCGCTCTCGGGATCGCCTTGCTGCTGCAAGCCTGTTTCGGCACGCGCGAAACCCCGCCGCCGCTGGCGGCGCCGGCCTATCTGTCATCCCCTGCGGCCCTGGCGCCGTTCTTCGCGGCGCTTGCCGCGCTCGACGCCAACGCGGCGCACGCCCCAGTCCGGGTGCTGCAGGTCGGCGACAGCCACACCGCGAACGATTCGCTGAGCGGCCGGCTGCGCGACCGGCTGCAGGCCCGGTTCGGACCCGCCGGGCGCGGCTGGCTGCCCGCCGGCGTGCCGTTCAAGTATTACCGGCCGCATCTGGTCGGCGTCACCGAGAGCGGCTGGCAGCACGTCAAGCCGAACAGCCATGCCGGCGTCGCGCTCGGCCTCGATGCGAGTGCCGCGATCAGCCAGCCGCCCGATGCGGTGATGACCGTCGAGAGCACCGAGCCGCTCGGCTTCGACCGGTTCGCGGTCGAATTCCTGACGCCGCCGGGCGGCGCCGGTTTCACCGTGTCGATCGACGGTGGCGCGCCGGTCGCCGTCCCGACCGCGGCCCCGGCGGCTGCGATCAAGCACTTCGCCCTGGCGCTCGACCGACCGGCGCGCCGCGCCGAACTGCGGGCGAGCGCGGGGTCTCCGGTGGTGCTGCTCGGCTGGGATGTCGAGCGGCATGCCGCCGGCGTCATTTACGAGAACCACGGCATGATCGGCGCGACCATCGGGCTGCTCGACCAGATGACCCCGGAGGCCGTGGCGTTCGAGCTCGACACGCGGCGGCCGGCGCTGCTCATCGTCGCCTTCGGCACCAATGAGGGGTTCGACAACGACCTCGACCCCGAGCGCTACGCGATCCGGTTCCGCATGGCGGTCGAGGCGCTGCAGGCCCGGGCGCGCGGCGCGCCGGTGCTGATCCTCGGCCCGCCCGACGGCAACCGCGCCGAGCGCGGCTGCCAGCCCGATCCCTGCGGTGCGCGGCCGCAGACCTGCGCCTGGCGCGAGCCGCCCAAGCTGGCCGCGGTGCGCGACGTCCAGCGCCGCGTCGCGGGCCGGCAAGGCTGGGCCTATTGGGACTGGTTCGGCGCGATGGGCGGCGCCTGCAGCATCGACCGGATGACCGGCGCCAATCCGCCGCTGGCGATGCCGGACCACGTGCATCTCAGCGTGCCGGGCTATCAGGCGATGGCCGACCTGCTGTTCGCCGATCTGATGCGGGGTTATGAGATATGGAAGGCGCAGCCGCGCACCAGCTGACCCGAGAAGGAAGAAGACGAATGGCCCCGGTCCCCGCGCGCAAGAACATGCCCGAACATTTCGGCATCCGCATCGTCAGCGCGGAGAAGCAAGAGGTGGTCGGCGAGATCGACGCCGACGCGCGGCATCTCAACAATAACGGCGTGGTGCATGGCGGCGCCTATATGGCGTTTGCCGATGATCTCGGCGGCACGCTCGCCGGGCTCAACAAGCCGGCCGACATGAGTACGACGACGATCGAATCAAAGAGCAATTTCTTTCGCGCCTCGGCCCCCGGCCGGCTGCGCGCGGTCGCGGTGCCGCTGCATGTCGGGCGGCGCACGATCGTCGTGCAGACGCAGATCTTCGGCGCCGACGGCAAGCTCGCGGCGCAGGTGACCCAAACCCAGCTCGTCGTGCCGCGGCCCGCACGGCGCGAATGACGCTCGACCCGCGGCTCCACGCCATTCGCCCCGGCCTGGCCGACGCGAGGCTGCGCGGGCGGGTCGAGGCGCCGCGTTATGCCGAGGCGCGCGCCGCCCGCGTGGCGCTGGGACTGGTGCCTTTGCGCCGCGCACCGCAGGCCGGTGCGCCGCTCGACACGTTCTTCCACTATGGCGAGGCGGTGCGCGTCTTTGACGAGACCGACGGCTTTGCCTGGTGCCAGTCGCGGCGTGATGGGTATGTCGGCTATGTCGAGGCCGCCGCGCTCGTCCCCGACGATATGGCAACGCCCACCCATTACCTCGCGAGCCTCGGCGCCTATCGCTACGCCGCGCCCGACCTGCGCGCGCCGGTCATCGATTTCCTGCCGCGGCACAGCCCGGTGGTCGTGGCGCAAGCGGGCTTGATGTGCCGCGGGACGGCTTATGCCGGCCTCGACGGCGGCGGCTTTCTGCCCGAGGCGTGCCTGTCGCTCGAGCCGCCGCATTCGCCCGACCTCGCCGCTGCTGCCGCGCTGTATCTCGGCTGCCCGTATCTGTGGGGCGGGCGCAGTTTTCTCGGTCTCGATTGCTCGGGGCTGGTGCAGGAGGCGTTTCGCGACCTCGGCAGCACGGTGCTGCGCGACACCGACATGCAGCGCGGGACGATCGGCGCCGCCGTGACCGTCACCCGGCTCGCCGAACTGCGCCGCAACGATCTGATCTACATCCCCGGCCACGTCATGATCGCCGCCGGGCGCGGCCGGGTGATCCACGCTTCCGGCCACGAGATGACCGTGCGCCACGACAGCCTCGCCATGTTGCTGAGGCGGTGGGGCCATCGACTCGACGACCTCGCGGTGCGCCGGCCGTGCGCCGGCAATTGCGAGGGATCGGCAGTTGGTCGATAGTTCCCGGCGGCACAGGAGGACATCATGACGAGCCAGGGAACGTCATTGGGATTGCCGCGCGCGGAACGGCCGGATCAGGTCGGGCTGTCGTCCGCGCGGCTCGGCCGCATCACCGCCGCAATCGAGGCGGACATCGCCGCCGGGGTCATCCCGGGCGCGGTTCTGATGATCGCCCGCGCCGGCCGGCTCGGCTATGCCGAGGCGCTCGGCTACCGCGACAAGGAAGCCGGCGCGCCGATGCGCTTCGACGCGATCTTCCGCATCGCCTCGATGACCAAGCCGATCGTGTCGGTGGCGGCGATGGCCCTGGCCGAGGAGGGCCGGCTCGATATCGGCGCGCCGGTCGCCGACTACATCCCGGCGTTCAAGGCGCCGACGGTCGGGGCCGAGCGCCGGCCCGCGACGCGCACCATGACGGTGCAGGACCTGATGCGCCACACCTCCGGCCTGACCTATGCCGCGTTCGGCGACTCGCCGGTGCAGATGCTGTGGCGCGACGCCAACCTGATGGACGAGAACCAGACCAGCGACGAGCTGGTCGGCAAGCTCGCCCGGCTGCCGCTGATGTTCGAGCCGGGGACGACCTGGGAATACTCGATGTCGACCGACGTGCTCGGCCGCGTCGTCGAGGTGGTCTCCGGCAAGAGCCTCGGCGGCTTTATCGCCGAACGGATCGCCGGCCCGCTCGGCATGGCCGACACCGGGTTCGCGGCGGCGGGCGACAAGGCCGCGCGCATCGCCGAGCCGCTGGTCGACAAGGCAACCGGCCAGAGACCGCCGATGCGCAACCCGGCGCGCGAGCCGCGCTGGCATTCGGGCGGCGGCGGGTTGTGCGGCACCGCCGCCGACTATCTGCGCTTCTGCCAGATGCTGCTCAACGGCGGCGAGCTCGACGGCGTGCGCATCCTCGCGCCGAAGACGGTACGGCTGATGGCCTCGCAGCATCTGCCGCCCGATGTCGGCTATGGCGAGACCGCGCGGTCGCGCTTCGGCCAGCTCGCGCCGGTGCCGGAGATGGGCTACGGCTTCGGCCTCGGCTTTGCGGTGCGGCTGGCGCAGGGCCTGTCGCCGGTGCCCGGTTCGGTCGGCGAGTTCTTCTGGGGCGGCGTCACCGGCACCTATTTCTGGATCGACCCGCAGGAGCAGATGGTCGTCGTGCTGATGCTGCAGGCGCCCGACCAGCGGCTGCGCTACCGCTACCTGACGCGGCGGCTGGTCTACGGCGCGGTCACCGAACCGCTGCACTGGCGCCGGCGCTAGCCATGGCTGCAATCTCCGATAGCGACGACATCGCCTATAAATCCGCGCGGGAGCTGACCGGGCACTACAGCAACGGCGAGCTGTCGCCGGTCGAGGTTGCGCAGGCGCTGTTCCGGCGCCTCGACGCGCTGGAGCCGAAGCTCAACGCGTTCTGCGTCGTCGACCGTGCCGGCGCGCTGGCGGCGGCGCGCGCGTCGGAGGCGCGGTGGCGCGACGGCAAGCCGCTGTCGCCGGTCGACGGTGTGCCGGCGACGATCAAGGATCTGATGCTGATGCGGGGCCATCCCACGCGCCGCGGCTCGCATCTGATCGAGAACCTGCCCGACACCGAGGATTCGCCGGCCGTGGCACGGCTCAGGGAAGCCGGCGCGGTGATCCTCGGCAAGACCACCACGCCGGAATTCGGCTGGATCGCGGTGGGCGACAGCCCGCTCACGGGCATCACCCGCAACCCGTGGAAGCTCGACCGTACGCCCGGCGGCAGCAGCGCCGGGGCGGCGGCGGCCTGTGCCGCGGGGATCGGCGTGCTCAATCTCGGCAGCGACGGCGCCGGCTCGATCCGCATACCGGCGTGCTTTTCCGGGGTGTTCGGGATCAAGCCGAGCTTTGGCTTGGTGCCGGCCTATCCGCCCTCGCCGATGGGGCTGCTGTCGCATCACGGACCGCTGTGCCGCGGCGTCGCCGACGCGGCGGCGATGCTCAATGCGATCGCCCGGCCCGATGCGCGCGACCCTTACGGGCTGCCGGCGCGCGACCACGATTTTCTCGACGGGCTCGAGGACGGCGTCAAGGGCTGGAAGGTCGCCTTCAGCCCCGACCTCGGCTACGCCAAGGTGCAGCCCGAGATCGCCGCCTGCGTCGCCGCGGCGGCCAAGCAGTTCGCCGCCCTCGGGGCGCATGTCGAGGAGGTCGGCAAGATTTTCGACTCGCCGCGCGAGGCGCTGCTGACGCTGTGGGGCGCCGGCGCGGCGCGCATCGTCGCCGGCATTCCCGCCGACAGGTTGAAGCAATGCGACCCCGGCTTTCTGGCGGTGGCCGAGGCCGGCGCCGGGATCGGCGCGGTCGACTATCTCGGCGCCGATCTGGTGCGCAACGCGCTCGGCCGCACCATGGGCGCCTTCCACGAAACATACGACCTGCTGCTGACGCCGATGATGCCGGTGCCGGCGCTGCCGGTCGGCGAGGACCTCAACGACCCGAGCGACGAGCATTGGATCGACTGGTCGCCGTTCAGCTACCCGTTCAACATGACCCGCCAGCCGGCCGCCTCGATCCCCTGCGGCCTCACGTCGGACGGGCTGCCGATCGGCTTGCAGATCGTCGGCGCGCTGCACGCCGACGCCAAGGTGCTGCGCGCCGCCCGCGCCTTCGAGACGACGCAGCCCGCCCGCCGCCCGCCGCTGTGATGACCGTCATGGCGCGCGCCGCCGCGGCGCGTCCCGCGCAATGACACGGAGGTTTCGATGCCCGAACCAAAAATTATCGTCACCGATGCCCCCGACTCCGCCGACACCGCGGTCATCGCCGACGGCTTGCGCGCCTACAACACCGCGAAGGCCGGCTTCGACGACTACCGGCCGCTCGCGGTGTTCGTGAGCGACCCCGAGACCGGCAAGGTGTTGGGCGGCCTGTTCGGCGGCAGCTATCTCGGGCAGCTCCGCGTCGACCGCTTCTTCCTGCCCGAGAGCCACCGCCGCGACCGCATCGGCAGCCAAGTGCTCAAGCTGGCCGAGGAGGAGGGCCGCCGCCGCGGCTGCTCGCGCGTCACGCTCAACACGCTCGAAATCCAGGCGCCCGGTTTCTACCGCAAGCAAGGCTACACGATGGCCGCCAAGCTCGACTGCGACCCGCCCGGCATCACCCGCTATCTGATGACCAAGAAGCTGTAGGAACGTCGGAGCCACACATGAAATTCGGCCTGTTCATCAACAACCAGCAGCCGCGCGACACCGACCCGGTGCTGAGCTTTCGGCAATGCGTGCAGCAGGTGGTCGCGGCGCGCGACACCGGGTTCGACGCCATCGCCTCGGGGCACCATTACGTGTCGCCGCCATTTATCGCGCTGCAGAACCTGCCGTTTCTGGCGCGGCTCGCGGCCGATTCCGGGCAGATGGACCTGGTGCTGGCGGTAACGCTGCTGGCGCTGCTCAACCCGGTGCAGACCGCCGAGGAGATCGCCTCGCTCGACGTGATGTCGGGCGGCCGGGTGGTATTCGGCGTCGGGATCGGCTACCGCGAGGAGGAGTTCGCCGCCTTCGGGCTGCAGGTCGCGGACCGGGTGCCGCGCATGCTCGAAGGGCTGCGCCTCATCCGGCGGCTGTGGACCGAGGACGGCGTCACGCATCAGGGGCGATACTTCAACCTGCGCGAGGCGACCTCGACGATCCGTCCGGTGCAAAAACCGCATCCGCCGATCTGGATCGCCGCCAATGCCGACAAGGCCGTCGAACGCACCGGGCGGCTCGGCTATCCCTGGTTCATCAATCCGCACGCGGCGATGCCCACCACCGAGCGGCAATGGGGCCTCTACAAGGCGGCGCTCGCCGCCAACGGTCATGCGGTGCCGGCGGCGCGGCCGATGATCCTCGAACTGCATGTCGCCGAGACCCGCGAGGCGGCGTTCGCGGCCGCGCAGCCTTATCTCGAAGCCAAATACGCCGCCTATGCCGCCTGGGGGCAGGACAAGGCGCTGCCGGGCGAGGAGAGCTTCCGCGTATCGTTTGCCGAGCTGGCGCAGGACCGCTTTATTCTCGGCAGTCCCGACGACGTCATCGAACAGCTCGAAGACCGCATCGCCCGGCTCGATTCCAACTACTTCATCTTCCGCGCCGGCTGGCCGGGGATGGAGATCTGGAAGGTGCTCAAGGTCATCGAGCTGATGGGAATGAAGGTGCTGCCGCATTTCCACAAGAAATACGGGAGGGGCTGACGGCTGCAATGCCGTCAGGTCGGCCGTCGGGTCGAAGGAGCGCGGTGATGGACAAAGCGGCGATCGATAAGGCGACGGTCGAACTTCTGGCGCGGCGCGCCGGGCTCGATAAGGCGCTCGCGGAATTTCCCGATGACGTGACGGCCGCCGCGGTCTCGGCCGCTCGTGCGGCGGCGCGGATGCAGGCGCCGGCGGAGCCGCGCGCGGAGCCCTGGCCGCCGATGAGGGCGGGGGCCGGACGATGAGCGACCTGCATTGGCTGACCGCGGCGGCGGCCGCGCGCGCCGTCGCCGCGCGGGAGATTTCGCCGGTCGAGCTGACCGGGGCGTTGCTCGCGCGCATCGCGCGTCTCGACCCGAAGCTCAACGTGTTCGTCCGGCTCGATGCCGAGGCCGCCATGGCGGCGGCGAGGTCGGCGGAGCAGGAGATCGCCGCGGGACGCCCGCGCGGCCCGCTCCACGGGGTGCCGGTCGGCATCAAGGACATCATCGATGTCGCCGGTCTGCCGACGACGTGCCATTCGAAGATTCTCGTCGGCAACATCGCGGCCGAGGATGCGGTTTGCGTCGCCCGGCTGCGCGGCGCCGGCGCGATCGTTCTCGGCAAGCTGTCGACGCACGAGTTCGCGATCGGCGGGCCGAGCTTTGATCTGCCGTGGCCGCCCGCGCGCAATCCGTGGAACACCGCGCATCATCCCGGCGGCTCCTCCTCGGGGTCGGGGTCGGGCGTGGCGGCGGGGTTGTTTCCGCTGGCGCTCGGCAGCGATACCGGCGGCAGCGTGCGCAACCCGGCCAGCGCCTGCGGCATTGTCGGGCTGAAGCCGACCTATGGTCTGGTGCCGCGGCGCGGCGTCTTCCCGCTGTCGTTTACGCTCGACCATGTCGGCCCGCTGACCCGAACCGTCGCCGACAACGCCCTGATGCTCGCGACGATCGCCGGGCATGACGCGCTCGATCCCGGCAGCGCCGCGGCGCCCGCCGGCGGCTACGCCGATGCGCTGGAGCGCGGCGTGCGCGGACTGCGCGTCGGCTTTGTCAGGCATTTTCACGAGACCGATCTGCCGGCCGACCCGGAGGTCGCGGCCGGGCTGGAGAACGTCGCGGACACCCTGAAGCGGCTCGGCGCCGAGTTGCGCGACATCCGTCTGCCGACGCTCGGAGAGTTTGCCGCGGTGAACCGGGTGATCCTGCAAAGCGAAGCCTGGGCGATCCACGGGCCGTGGCTGCGCGAGCGCCCGGCGGATTACGGCCGGCTCGCGCGGCGCCGGCTGCTGCCGGGGGCGTTCCTCGGCGCCGGCGATTACGTCCAGGCCAATCGCCGGCGACTGGAGATGATTGCGGCGGTCGACGATGCCTTGCGCGAGGTCGACGTGCTGCTCTGCGCCAGCGCGATGGACCCGCCGAGCCGCATCGAGGATGCGGAGGAGACCGAGCGTACCTATCCCCGGCAGGCGCGGACGCCGTTCAACGTCACCGGCCATCCGGCGCTGGCGATGATGGCCGGTCTGTCGTCGCAGGGCCTGCCGCTGTCGGTCCAGTTTGTCGGGCGCAATTTTGCCGAGGCGACGCTGTTCCAGGTCGCTCGCGCCTGGGAGCGCGCGGCCGGAACCGATACGCGGCATCCGCCGATCGATTGACGGTTTCCGGGAGAGACCCATGGATTGTTGCGGTCACAGTCACCTCGCGGTGCATCCCGGGATGTGGAGCCCGGCCCTCGCCTCGATCGGCGCGATCCTCGCCGTGGAACCGCGCCGCGCGGTTCCACGGCGGCGGCGAAGGCCGCCGATGAGGCATCCGCGGCGCTGGCTCTGCTGCGGACATCGATCTCGGTGGACGTCCACACGCATGGCGGCAAGACCGGGATCTCGTCAAAAGCGCCGCCGAGCGGCGACCTCGCGGATCACATGCGCGAGGGAGCGCTGGCCATAGCGTGCCTCGCCGACGTGCCGGACGGTCCGATCCTCGGCCGCAACAGCGAAGGCGCGCTGTCGGCGCTGCGCCGGCCGGCGCCGGGAGAACTCTATCGGCATCACCTCGAACGTCTTGCGTGGATGGACGAGCTGGTCGCCGGTCACGGCATCCGCCGGGCGCTGTGCGCCGCCGACCTCGAAGCGGCGCACAAGGCGGGGGCGCCAGCCATCATCGGCGATGTCGAAGGGCTCGACTTCCTCGACGGCAAATTGGAGCGGCTGGAGGAGTCGCACCGACGCGGGTTGCGGCATCTGCAGCTTGTCCATTACACGCCAAACGACATCGGCGATTTTCAGACCGGCGCCGTCAGCCATCACGGGCTTACCGAATTCGGCGCCGAGGTGATCCGCGCCTGTCATCGGCTGGGCTTTGTATGCGACGTGGCGCACGCCACGGAGGCGATGGTCAAGCACGCCGTCAAGGTCGCGACAAAACCGCTGCTCCTGTCGCATACCGCGGTGGCGGGGTCGCGGGCGATGGGGCCGACACCGCTCGCGGCGCGGCAGGTCAGTCCCGACCATGCCCGGGCGATTGCCGAAACCGGCGGATCGGTCGGCGTCTGGCATTTCTTCCCGAGCCTCGAAAAATACGTCGAGGGGCTGAAGGAAATGGCGGATGTCGTCGGCATCGATCACGTCAGCATCGGCACCGACCAGTTCGACGCGCGCGGCTGCGTCGCCGACTACACGCGCTGGGTGCATCTGATCGCGGCGATGCTGCGCGGCGGCTTCACCGCGGCGGAAACCGCCA
>DASZOZ010000155.1:0-14089 GCA_035550515.1 Allostellaceae bacterium | reverse complement strand
CATTCGCCAAATATCTCGGGAAGGTCGCGCCACGGAGAGCCCGTGCGCACAATCCACAGCACGCCTTCGACAAACATCCGGTTGTCGCGCCCGGTCGAGCCCTTCTGATCAGGACGACCGATGATCAGACCCGACATCCGATCCCAAGCCGCGTCGCTCAACACCAGTCGATCCATCGCCCCCAAAACCGCCTCCCCAAAAGCAGTCTTGAATCACGATGCGGCGAAAAAGGGAATCCCTAGAGTCCACAGAACCTAGCGCGTTATCCGAACAAATCGAGTTGGCTTCAACGCATCGCCATGGCCGGGGGATCGTCATGGCCGGGCTTGACCCGGCCATCCGCGTCCCCTGGGCCGGGCTTGACCCGGCCATCTCCCGGGCTGCCGCCGAGATCGCCGGGTCAAGCCCGGCGATGACGAAACAACTGGTCGAACTCGTGCACTAGCCTTCGGCGATCTCGGCGTCGGCGCTGGCCGCGCCGGGGCGCACGCCGGCGAAGGCGTGCTGGTCGAAGGCGATGCTCTTGATCACGGCGTGGACCCTGAGGCCCGGCACCAGGCCCAGCCGGTCGATCGAGCGGCGCGTCAGCCGGGCGATCAGCGCCTCGCCGGCGCAATCGAGGCGCATCTGCACGATCGGCCCGTCGCCGGCGGCGACTTCCGCGACCGTGCCGGGCAGCACGTTCAATGCGCTGAGGCCCTCCGGCGGCGCCAGCGCGATCATCACGTCGCGCGCGCGGATGCGCACGCGCAGCGCCGTCCCGACCGGCAAGTCGAGATGGGGCACGCGCAGCTCCCCTGCCGCCGCGGCGAGGATCGTCAAGCCGAACGCCGGGTCATGGCTGGTCACCCGGGTCGCGAGGATCGCACCGGCCTCCGCCCGGCCGGTCAGCGGAAACAGGTCGAGCCGGCCCATCACCTGCGCGGTTGGCCCGATCGCCGCGACCTGGCCGTCGGACATCACCACCAGGGTGGTCGCCAGCCGCGCCACCTCCGGGATCGAGTGGCTGACATAGATGATCGGCACGCCCATCTCGTCGCGCAGCCGCTCGATGTAAGGCAGGATCTCGTTGCGCCGGGCCTCGTCGAGCGAAGCGAGCGGCTCGTCCATGACCAGCACGCGCGGCCGGGCGAGGAGGGCGCGGCCGATGGCGACACGCTGCTTTTCGCCGCCCGAAAGATTGGCCGGGCGGCGTGCGAGCAGCGGTTCGATCCCGAGCAGCCCGACCACCTGGTCGAACTCGCGTGCATTGGCGCCGATCCGGGCGAACCAGCGGCCGTAAAGCAGGTTCTGCCGCACGTTGAGATGCGGGAACAACCGCCCCTCCTGAAAGACGTAACCGACGCGGCGGCGGTGCGCCGGCACGAAGCGGCCGCTCGCAGTGTCGGTCAGCACGTCGCCGTCGATCGCAATGCGCCCGCGGTCGGGGCGGTAAAGCCCGGCGATGGCGTTGATCAGCGAGGTCTTGCCGGCGCCCGAACGCCCGAACAGGACGATCAGCCCGCCATCCGCCTCGAACGCCGCATCGAGCGTGAAGTCGCCGAGCCGGTGGGTGACGCAGACGCTCAGCATCGGCGCCTGTGGGGGACGGGCGCGCATCATAAACCGGCGGCGCGGCGCGACGCGCGCTGCGCGATGGCTTCGGACGCGAGCAGCGCCGCCACCGAAATCGCCACCGATACGATCGTCAGCCGGAACGCGCCGGCCTCGCCGCCCGGCACCTGCAGGAAGGTGTAGATCGCCGTCGGCAAGGTCTGGGTTTCGCCGGGGATGTTGGAGACGAACGTGATCGTCGCGCCGAATTCGCCAAGCGCGCGGGCAAAGGACAGGATCATCCCGGCGATGATGCCCGGCAGGATCAGCGGCAGGGTGATGGTGAGCCACACCCAGGCGCGGTTGGCGCCGAGCGTCGCGGCGGCGGCCTCGAGCCGCCGGTCGACCGCCTCGATCGATAACCGCATCGACCGCACCATCAGCGGGAACCCCATCACCGCGCAGGCGAGCGCCGCGCCGGTCCAGCGGAACGCGAAGACGACGCCGAGATGGTCGGCGAGGAACTCGCCCAGCACGCCGCGCCGCCCGAACAGGATCAGCAGGATATAACCCGTCACCACCGGCGGCATGACCAGCGGCAGGTGCACGAACACGTTGAGCAACGCGCGGCCCCAGAAACGCCCGCGCGCCAGCAGCGTCGCTACCAGCAGCGCGACCGGCAGGCTCGTCAGCATCGCCCAGAAGCCGACCCGCAGCGACAGTTTGATCGCGGTCAGCTCCTCGGGCGAAAAGCTCATCAATGTTTCGCAGCGAGCACCGTGAAGCCGAAATGCTCGAACTGCTTGGTCGCGTCCGCGCTGCTCAGATAGGCGATGAATGCGGCGGCGTCCGGGTTCTTCGACGCGGCGGTCTGTGCGATCGGGTAGGTGATCGGCGGCACGCTGTCGGCCGGGAAGGTGCCGACGATCTTGACCTTGGGTTCGATCGCCGCATCGGTCTTGTAGACGATGCCGTAAGGCGCTTCACCGCGGGCGACGAGCAGCAGGCAGGCGCGCACATTCTCCGCCGCGGCGACCGATCCCGACACCGAATCCCATACGCCGAGCTTGGTCAGCGCCGCCTTGCCGTATTTCCCGGCGGGCACCGCATTGGGGTCGGCCATCGCCAGCTTGCCGCCGCCCAGCAGCTTGGCCAGCGCAAACCCCGGCCTGATCTCGACTGGCGCCGGCTTGCTGTCGACTGGCGCGACCAGCACCAGGCTGTTGCCGAGCAGGTTGTGGCGCGTCGCCGGCACGATCAGCTTGCGTTCCTCGACGTAGTTCATCCAGTCGAGATCGGCGGAGATGAACACATCCGCCGGCGCCGCTGCTTCGATCTGCTTGGCCAGCGCCGAACTCGCGGCATAAGAGACCGTCGCGTGCTTGCCGCTCGCCTTCTGCCAATCGGCATTGACCGCGTCGAGCGCGTTCTTGAGGCTCGCGGCAGCGAACACGACAACGTCGGCGGCCCGCGCCCCGACTGGTAGAATGGCGGCGGCTGCCAGCAACGCGAAAGCGGCGATCAAACGGCGGCGCAACATTCCAACCCCCAACGATTCGTTATGTTTAACTAGATACTACGGGTGCAACCCGAGCGCCAGCCCGCACCGTGCTTTTCCCGGTCGATGCAGGGCGATAGGGTGACGCGATCGACGAAAGGGATGCTGGATGGAGCTGTTCAACCTCACCGGCCGTGTCGCGCTGGTCACCGGCGGCAATGGCGGGATCGGGCTCGGCATGGCGAGAGGCCTGGCGCGGGCCGGCGCCACGGTCGTCATTGCCGCGCGCAACGCCGAGAAATCGTCGCAGGCGGTCGCCGTGCTCGAAGGTCTGGGCGGCAAGGCCGACTTCATTCCCGTCGACCTCGCCTCGCCGGCATCATGCCGGGCGGCGGTCGACGCGACGGTGCAGCGCTACAGCCGGCTCGATATCCTCGTCAACAATGCTGGCATGTCGATCCGCAAACCGCCGGAGACCTATACGGTCGAGGAGTGGCGCGAGGTCATCGAGACCAACCTGACCGGCGCCTTCGTGTTGTGCCAGGCGGTGCATCCGATCATGGAGCGCCAGCGCGGCGGCAAGATCATCAATATCGGCAGCATGATGTCGATCTTCGGCGGGGCCTATGCCGCGCCGTATTCGTCGAGCAAGGGCGCGATCGTGCAGCTCACCAAGTCGCTCGCCTGCGCCTGGGCGCGCGACAACATCCAGGTCAACGCCGTGCTGCCGGGCTGGATCGACACCGAGCTGACCCGCGACGCGCGGGCGCAAGTGCCGGGGCTCAACGAACGCGTGCTGGCGCGCACCCCGGCCAAGCGCTGGGGGTTGCCTGACGATCTCTCCGGCGTCGCCGTGTTCCTCGCCGGCACCGCGTCCGATTTCGTCACCGGCGCGGCGATCCCCGTCGACGGCGGCTACGCGTCGGAGTTCTGAGCGCGGGGTGTTGCGCGTCAGTTCTGGACGAGTTGCATGTGCCGGCGGTCGGGTTTGCTCCAGACACCGCTGAAGCCCGCCGCCATGCCGACCGGACGCATCTGGCGGTAGCACTCGTCGCGGTCGCTGGCGAGGAATGCGACAAACGACGGGCTCTGCTGCTGGCAGATCTTCAGCGCCTCGCGCTTGCGGATGTCCTGCGGATTGGTGCCGAGATAATTGTCGGCGATGCCGTGCGGGAAGTTGGCGGCGGTGGCGGTAACCAGCGCGGCCGCGCCGAACAGCATTTTGTTGATGAGCCGCATCGTCGTCTCCAAGAAAAGACCATGGCGAATTGCTGCCTGTGTTTTCTCAAGCGACGTGCCAGTATTCGCCAAACGGCAAAGACGAGGATTTCCGCGGCTGAATATAGTTAAATAAAATTACCGATATTGGCGGTTTCGCAAATTGCAACGATCTTTGCATGGCAGCCGATGGCCGGGGCAAGCCCGACCCAAGGCCCTATAGCCCGAGGTAAAATTTCCGTACCAGCTCGTTGTTGTTGAGCTCGTCGGTGTTGCGGCCCTCGAAGGCGATCTGGCCGTGGACGATCACATAGCCCCGGTCGGCGATGCGGACCGCCTGGTTGAAGTTCTGCTCGGCCATCAGCACGGTAAGCTGAAAGCGCTCCTTGAGCTCCTTGATCTTGTCGATGGTGCGGCTGACGAGGATCGGCGCGAGCCCGACCGACGGCTCGTCGATCAGCAAGATGCGCGGCGCCGACATTAAGGCCCGCGCCAGCGCCAACATCTGCTGCTCGCCGCCCGACATGCTCCCGGCCATCTGCCGCCGCCGTTCCTGCAGCACCGGGAAGGTGGCGAAGGACGAATCGAGGTTGCGCTGCAAATCGCTGCGCGCCTTCTTGCGGAACGCGCCGAGCAGCAGGTTCTCCTCGACCGTCAGCTTGGGGAACAGCCGCCGGCCTTCCGGCACCAGCGCGATGCCGAGATCGACGATCTCTTCCGTGCTGCGGCCGACAAGGTCGAATTTCTCGCCGTCGATCTCGGCGACGATGCTGCCCGATTGGGGCCGCAGCATGCCCATGATGCATTTCATGAGCGTGCTCTTGCCGTTGCCGTTGGTGCCGAGCAGCGCCACGGTCTCGGCCGGTGAGACGCTCAGCGACACGTTCTCGATCACCCGCACCGAGCCGTACCCGGCATTGATGCCCGAGAGGGTGAGGCTACTGGGCATGACCGGTTACCCTCGTCATGGCCGGGCTTGACCCGGCCATCCGCATCCCCTGGGCCGGGCTTGACCCGGCCATCCGCATCCCCTGGGCCGGGCTTGACCCGGCCGTCTCCGGAGCGCCCCGGAATCCCCGGGTCAAGCCGGGGGATGAAGGGTCACAGGGGATAAGCCTACTCGCCAAGGTAGGCCCTCTCGACTTCCGGGTTGCGGATTGCCTCCTGCGGCGGGCCGTCGGCGATCTTGTGGCCGGCGACAAGCACGACGAGCCGCGTCGAAAAGCTCATCACCGCGCTCATGATGTGCTCGATCAGGACGATCGTCAGCCCCTCCTCGTTGAGCCGGAACAGCACGGCGAGGATTTCCTCGACCTCCGAATGCGACAGCCCGGCCATCGCCTCGTCGGCGAACAGCAGGGTCGGCTGCGTCGCCACCGCGCGCGCCAGCTCCAGTTTGCGCATCTCGACCTGGGTCAGGTCGCGCGGGCGGCGCTGCGCCTTGTCGGCGAGGTTGACGTCGCGCAACAGCCCCTGGCACCGCTCGGCGATCATCGCGTCGGTCAGGTGGTGTCCCGGCCGCGCATTCACCGTGTAGAGAAACGGGATGCGGAGATTGTCGACCAGCGTCATCGAGTGGAACGGTTTCGGCAGCTGAAAGCTGCGCGCCAGCCCCATCCTGGTGCGCTCATGGGCGATGAGGCCATTGAGCGGCTTGCCGTCGAACATCACTGTGCCGGTCTCGTTCTGCAGCGTGCCGGTGAGGCAATTGACCAGGGTCGACTTGCCCGAGCCGTTGGGGCCGATCAGCCCCAGCCGCTCGCCTTTGGCGATCGTCAGGTCGATCCCGTCGAGCGCGACAAACCCGCCGAAGCGCTTGCCGAGCCCGTTGACCTCTAGGAGGGTCTCGGTCGCCACGCTTCTCTCCGTGCGGCTTCTTTCTGGCGCCGCCATGAGTTGACCAACCCGACAATGCCGTTCGGCGCGATGATCACGAACAGGATCAGCAGCACCCCGACGATCAGCAGGTTCAAGGCGGAGGAGATCGTCACCGTCGCCAATTGCTGGATCGTGCCCAGCAGGATCGAGCCGATCACCGGGCCGATCCAGCTCGTCATGCCGCCGATCACCGGCATCGCCACGCTGTTGACCGCGTAGGACAGGTTGAAGCTCGACGCCGGGTCGAGATAGGTCACGTAATAGGGCAGCGGCGCCCCGGCCATGCCCATCAGCGCGCCCGACAGCGTTGTCGCGATCAGCTTGAGGCGCAGCGTCGGCACGCCGCTCGCCTCCGCCGCCAGCTCGTCGTCGCGGATCGAATGCAGCCCCAGCCCGAAATTGGAGCGCTCGATCGAGCGCGCGATCCCGACCGAGATCACGCAGAGGATCGTCATCAGCGTGAACAGGTACTGGATGTAGCCGCCGCCGAGCGGCGCCTGCGCCGGGCGGATGATGTAGATGCCGCGCGAGCCGCCGACAAAGTCCCAGTTGACGATCAGCGTCTGCACGACAATCGTGAACGCCAGCGTGGCGATCGCGAAAAACACCCCGCGCAGCCGCAAGGTCAGATAGCCGGTGCCGAGCCCCATCGCGCCGGCGACGACCCCGGCGACAAGGATCATCACCGGCAGCGGCACCGCCGGAACCGTCCAGCCGAACACGCCGTGCAGCAGCGCCGGCAGCTTGTGCAGCACCGCCGTGCTGTAGGCGCCCGAGGCAAAAAAGGCGCCGGTGCCGAAATTGGTATAGCCGGTGTACCCGCCGAGGATGTTCCACGCCGTCGACAGCACGATGTATTCGAGCACCACGTAGCCGGCGAAGAAGTAGTACTCGTTGCCGATCAGCAGGCGGCTCGCGGCGGCGAACCCGACCCCGACCGCGATCAGGACCAGCCAGAAGGTGCCGGCGCGCATCGCTAGCGGCCCAGGAGGCCGGCGGGGCGCACCGCCAGCGTCACCAGCAGAAACCCGAACGACACCGCCGGCGCCCAGGAAGGGCCGTAAAACGTCGCGGTGATGCTCTCGACGACGCCGAGCAGCATCGCCGCGATCAGCATGCCGGGGAAACTCGTCATGCCGCCGAGCACGCAGATCGCGAAGATGCGGCCGATATAGTCGCGGCCGATCGACGGCTCGACCGGCTGGATGATGATCAGGAACGAGCCGGCGATCGAGCAGGTGGCGATCGAGATGCCGACCGCGATTTCCTTGATCCGCGTCGGGCTCGCCGCCATAAGCTGCAGCGCGCCGGGGTCCTGCGACACGGCGAGGATGGCCCGGCCGGTGAAGCTGCGCGACAGGTACATTTGCAGCAGCGCCACCATGATCAGCGAGCAGATGCACGGCAGCAGCATGCGCAGCGGCAGGTCGAGCCAGCCGATATGCAGGCTCGGCCCGATATAGCTCGCCTCGACAAAGCGATAGTCGACGCCGAACACCAGCACCAGCGACACTTCGCCGACGAACAACAGGCCGAAGAAGAACGCCAGCCCCTGGATCGACTGGTCGCCGCGCCGCTCGAACGCGTAGTAATAGAGCCGGTAGACCGCCATGCCGATGACGAAGAAGACCGGCGTCATCACCACGCCGGTGAGGATCGGGTCGGCGTGAATGAGGCCGTTGGTCAGATAGGCGGCATAGCAACCCAGCAGGATGAAGGCCGGCTGCGCGATATTGGCGATGTCGAGCATGCCGAACGAGATCGTCACGCCGACGCTGACCGCGGCGTAGAAGCCGCCGAGCAGAATCCCGGCGACGACCGCATTGACGAGAAGCGAGAGGAACACGGCGGCTGGTCGAAAGCGGCTAGCGGCCGCGCGCGACTATACCGGGGGGCGGCGCGGCCTCCTCGCGCGCAAATGTCCGCTTCATGCCGCTTCCCCCTCGATATGCTCGTTCGGCGGTGCCGTACGAGCACCTCGCTGCATTAGAACAGCATCGGCTGCATCTGTTAAGCACGACGGTGCGGAAGGCGCCGCACCAATTGTCGCGATCCGCGCCCGACCCCCGGCGGGAGAAGGTCGGGGTGGGGGCTGACGGACGTGCCTAATTTACGGTAATTCTCGTCACCCATTGCCCCGGCGCAAGGAACGCGTATGGACGGATCGTTCGAGCGGCGGCTGGAGGATGACCGGCTCCTGCGCGGCGCCGGCAATTTCCAGGACGACGAGGCGGTGCCCGGCGCCTTGTGGGGCGTCTTCGTGCGCTCGCCGCATGCCTTCGCCGACATCCGCAGCATCGACGCGACGGCAGCCGGGAGCGCGCCCGGCGTGCGGGCGGTGCTGACCGCCGCCGATCTCGACGCCGCCGGCATCGGCACGGTGTCCGTCCCGGTGCCGGTGCCGGGTGCGCCGGGCATGGTCGTGCCGCCGCGGCCGTCGCTCGCCGCCGATTGCGTGCGCCATGTCGGGGACACGGTGGCGCTGGTCGTCGCCGAGACCGAGGCGCAGGCGCGCGACGCCGCCGAACTGGTCGCGGTCGATTACGCGCCGCGCGAGGCGGTCGCCGATCTCACCCGCGCCGCCGCCCCGGGCGCACCGCAAATCTGGCCCGAGGCGCCGGGCAATCTCGCGGTCGATTGGCATCCGCACGGTGCCAAGCCTGAGGACCGCGCGGCGCTCGACGCGGTTTTCGCCGCCGCCGCGTATGTCGCGCAGGTGCGGCTGGTCAACCAGCGCATCGTCATGGCGCCGATGGAGCCGCGCGGCGCGGTCGCCGCTTACACGCCGGACACCGGCCGCTACGTGCTGCATTGCGCCTCGCAGAGTGCGTTTGCGATGCGCCAGCATGTCGCCCGCACGATGGGTGTGCCGGTCGACAGGCTGCGCGTCGTCAGCCGCGATGTCGGCGGCGCCTTCGGCATGCGCACCTCGGGCTACCCGGAATACCCGGCGCTGTTGCTGGCCGCCAAACGGCTCGGCTGCCCGGTGCGCTGGCGGGCGAGCCGGCAGGAGGGCTTTCTCAGCGACAACCAGGCGCGCGACACGATCATCGACGCCAGGCTCGCGCTTGACGCCGAGGGTAGATTCCTCGCGCTCGACATCGACAGCCTCGCCGCGCTGGGCGCCTACCACACCTCGCACGGCGCCTTCATCGCGACGGTAAACTTCGCGCGCTGCCTGCCGCTGATGTACGACATCGCGAAAATCGGGCTGCGCATCCGCTGCCTGTTCACCAACACCGTGCCGACCGGACCCTATCGCGGCGCCGGCCGGCCGGAGGCCAATTACGCGGTCGAGCGCCTGGTCGACGAGGCGGCGCGCATCACCGGCATCGACCGTATCGCCATCCGCCGCCGCAACCTGATCCCGCCGGGGCGCATCCCCTACAAGACGGCGGTCGGCACCACCTACGACAGCGGCGATTTTCCGGCGGTGTTCGACGCGGCGCTGGTCCGCGCCGACATCGCCGGCTTTGCCGGGCGCAGGGCGGCCTCCGCGGCGGCCGGCAAGCGCCGCGGCCTCGGCGTCTCGTGCTTCTTGGAGATTGCCGGCGGCCAGCCGGGGGAGGGCGCTGCGGTCAGCTTCCCGGGTGGCTTCCCGGGCCAGAGCAAATTGCTGCTGGCGATCGGCGTGCAAGCGAGCGGGCAGGGGCACCGCACGGTCTACCGCCGGCTGGTGGCCGAGCGGCTCGGCATCCCGGCCGAGGCGATCGAGGTGGTCCACGGCGACAGCGACGACGAAGTGCCGAGCGCCGGTGCGGTCGCCTCGCGTTCGACGATGTCGGTCGGCGGCGCCGTCGCGCGCGCGATCGACGCCATTGTCGAGAAGGGCCGGCGCCTCGCCGCGCATGTCCTCGAAGCCGCCGCCGAGGACATCGTCTACCGCGACGGCGTGTTCGAGATCGCCGGCACCGACCGCAACATCGCGCTGTTTGAGCTGGCCGACCGCGCCAAGACCTTTGGCGAGAGCCTCGACACGCGGTCGAGCTACGATGCCGTGCCGACCTTCCCCAACGGCGTTCACCTCGCCGAGGTCGAGCTCGACCCGGCCACCGGGCGCACGACGCTGGCCGCCTATGTCTGCGTCGACGATTGCGGCCGCGTGCTGCAGCCGGTGCTGGTCGAGGGCCAGGTGCATGGCGGCGTCGCGCAAGGCGTCGGCCAGGCGCTGCTCGAATGGGCGCAGTACGATGACGCCGGCGGCCAGCTCGTCGCCGGCTCGTTTATGGATTACGCGATGCCGCGCGCCGACGACCTGCCGCCGCTGGTCAGCGAGATGCGCCCGGTGCCGAGCACCACCAACCCGCTCGGGGTCAAGGGCGTCGGCGAGGCCGGCACGACCGCCTCGCTGGCCGCGGTGATGAACGCGATCGCCGACGCCGGCGCGACTATCGACATGCCCGCGACACCGGAACGCGTCTGGCGCGCGCTGCACAAACCACTGTCATTCCGGGGCAGCCCGGCGGGCTGAACCCGGAACCCATGAACACGGTCCTTGCCCAGCTTGGCGCCGCCAGTGTTCATGGGTTCCCGCTTTCGCGGGACCATAAAAGGAGGAACCCGGACATGCTGTTTACCTGCCGCCCACCGGGGCTTGCGATCCCCGGCCGCTTTCCCGGCCCCGCACATGCGCGGGGCAAATGGTTTTCGGTCGACATCCACTGCCATGTGCTGTGCGAGGCGGCCGAGACGCTGGTCAAGGCCGCCGGCCTGCCGGGCCGCCATCGCTTCGAGGCGCCCAAGACCGCCGAAGTCACCGACGAGCACCAGCGCCGGGTGCGGCCGCAGCTCCTGTCGCTGGCGCAGCGGCTGTCCGACATGGACACCATGGGCATCGACGTGCAGGCGGTCTCCCCGGCGCCGGACCAGACCTATTACGGTCTGCCGCCCGATCTGGCGATCGAGGCGACGCGGCTCGTCAACGACAACATCGCCGACATCATGGGCAAGCATCCCGACCGCTTCGCCGGTCTCGGCACGGTACCGTTCCAGGCCCCCGAGCTCGCGGTCGCCGAACTGGAGCGGCTGCACAAATCGCTGGGGCTGAAGGGCATCGAGATCGCCGGCAGCGTCCACGGCGATGACTATTCGGACCCCAAGTTCCGGCCGGTCTTCGCCAAGATCGAGGAGCTGGGCCTGCTGATGTTCATGCACCCGACCGGCTTCACCCACGCGCAGCGCATGGGGCCGTGGCATCTCGGCAACCTGATCGGCAACCCGCTCGAATCGACCATCGCGGTGCATCACCTGATCTTTGGCGGGGTGCTCGACAGCTATCCCGGGCTGAAGCTGGTCATCGCCCATGGCGGCGGCTTCCTGCCGTCATATTCCGGGCGCATCGATCACGGCGCGGCGGCCCGGCCCGATGTCTGCGAGCATCTGCGGCACGACCCGACGCATTACCTGAAGCGGCTCTATTTCGACACGATGGTGTTCACCCACCATCAGCTCGAATACCTTGTCGAGCAATGGGGCGCCGACCACATCCTGATGGGTACGGACTACCCGTTCGACATGGGCGAGGTCGATCCGATCGGCTTTGTCGACGGCGCGAAGAACCTTAGCGAGGGCGACAAGCGCGCGGTGCTCGGGCATAACGCCGCCCGCCTGCTCAACATCCCGATCGAGGTGCACGGCCAAGGTGCACGGCCATGAGTAGCGTGACGCTCGCCCAGGCGTCGGTCATCGTCGACCGGGCGCTCGCCAAGGGCCGCGAACTGAAGCTGCATCCGCTGACCGTCGTGGTGCTCGACGCCGGCGGCCATCTCGTGGCGATGAAACGCGAGGACAAATCCGGCATCCTGCGCACCGAGATCGCCACCGGCAAGGCCTGGGGCACGCTCGGCATGGGGTTCGGCGGGCGCGAGTTCGCCCGCCGCGCCGCGGGCGGCGGCGGCTTGTTCCTGACCGCGCTGATGCAGGCGTCCGGCGGCAGGATCGTCCCGGCGCCGGGCGGTGTGCTGATCCGCGACGCGGCGGGCGACGTCGTCGGCGCGGTCGGCATCAGCGGCGACACCTCGGACAAGGACGAAGCGTGCTGCATCGCCGGCATCGAGGCCGCCGGTCTCACCGCCGATACCGGCGAACATCCGGGTTGATCGCCTCGTTCGTTTCGACAACACTCGAAACGAACGAACGGGAAGGCGACATGGATGAGACGGAGGCCCTCGCCGCGCTCGGCGCGCTGGGGCAGGAAACGCGGCTGCGGCTTTACCGCCTGCTGGTGGCGAGCGGTCCGGCCGGCCTGTCGGCGGGCAACATCGCCGAGCGGCTCGGGGTCATCCCGTCATCGCTGTCGTTTCACCTGCAGCATCTCGTCCAGGCCGGGCTCATCAGCCAGCACCGCACAGGCCGGCTGATGATCTACGCGGCGGTCCCCGACGCGATGGCCGCGCTGATCGGCTACCTCACCGACAACTGCCGCGGACAGCCCGCGGTGGCAGCCCACCGCTTCGCCTAATCCCGGCTGCAGGCGGCCCCGCCGAGCACGCAGAATTTGGCGCAATGCGGATGGTTGAGCGGCACCTCGCCCATCGCGTCGCCCAGGCTGGGCCCCAGATCCCACAGCGCATCGTAAGGCAGCAGCGTGCATGCGACGACCGTCGGCGCCGCCGCGCCCTTGCGCTTCACGACCATGCGGGAACTGGCGCACATCACGCTGTCGGGGGATTTGCCGAGGATCCCCCAGCACGCGGTGGTGATCTCCGGCACATCGACCGTCGCGTCCATCTCGGGGAAGATCATCAGCGCGACCGGGTCGTCGGCATCGAGCGGGATCGCATGCCGGGCAAACAGCCGCCGGAAGCCGTCGCGGATCGCCGCCTCGCTTTCGCCCGATAGGTAACGGCTCGCGACATTGATCGCGAAGCCGTGTTCCGCCAGCCATTTGAGCCCGGCGAGGGTCGGCCCCCAGCTGCGCCTGCCGCGCTCCAGCTCATGCACCGCCGCGCCGTAATGGTCGAGCGAGACGCGTAGCGTCAGCCGCGCGCCATGGCGCTCGCGCAGCGCCAGCAGCGCCGGCCGGTGATGCCGCATCGGCGCCATCGCGTTGGTCAGCACGATGGCGTCGAGGCCGCGCCGCAGCGTGTCCTCCAGCATCGCCGGCAGGTCACGGTTCATGAACGGCTCGCCGCCGGTAAACCCGATCAGCCGCGCCGGCAGCCCCAGCGCCGCGATCTCATCGAGATAAGTGGCGACCTCCGCCGCCGACAGATACGCCAGCCGGTCGTTCCGCGGCGACGATTCGATATAGCAATTCTGGCAGGTCAGATTGCACAGCGTGCCGGTGTTGAACCAGAGCGTGTCGAGCGATTTGAGCGCGACCCGTGCGCGGGTCTCTCCCGTCGCGGTGGTCAAGGGATCGCGAAACTTGCGGGCGTCGAGACGCGGCGGCGTGCTGGCGAGAGCGTCGATCATCGTTTCAGGCTAAGCGATCATCGCCCAAAGCGTAAGTCGCAAGTGCGGCGGATGCTTCGCCGCGCGGCGCCCGACTTTCAAGGAGTTGTAACGTCGGCGCGTTAAGGTCGCCTCATGAAGACAGCCCGGGATGATCTCGCCAACCGGCCGGTCTTCGATGCCATCGGTCACGCCGTCCGGCCTTGCCCAGCGATACGCTGACCCCAGCGCCGTCACCGCCGGCGGCGCTCCATCCGGTGGCCGAGCGCGTCGCCGCGTTCTTCTCCGGACAGCGAACCGGCCTGGTCCTCAAGCTCGGCGTCTCGGCCGGGCTGATCGCGCTGGTTTGCCGCAACATTGACGGCGCGGCCCTCGCGCGCTGCCTGACCGGCCAGTCCTTGGCCTGGATCGCCGGGACGGTGCTTTTGGGCCTGCTCCAGATCATGCTGCTCAGCCTGCGCTGGCAGATGATCCTGCGGGCGCTGGGCGCGCGCAGCGGCCTCGTCTCGGCGCTGGCGGTGACCTTCATGGGCTGCTTTTTCGGCTGCTTCATGTTCGGCCCGACCG
>DASZOZ010000154.1:0-9419 GCA_035550515.1 Allostellaceae bacterium | reverse complement strand
CGGGGGCGGCGCCTCGGCCGATGGCGGCGCAGCCGGGCTGGGCGGCGGCGGCTCGGGTTTCGGCTGCGGCACCGGCGCCGGCGCGGCCTCCACCGGGATCTCCGGCTTGGCCTTGGGCACCGGGGCGTTCGGGTTGGGATGCGTCGCCCGGGTTTCCGGCGCGATCGTCACCAGCTCGACGGCGATCGGCTGCTCCTCGGGGATCGGCGGGCGGAACAGCGTCGGCAGCCCGATGATGATGGCCGCGAAGATCGCCGCATGCATCACCGCCGAGGCGGCGATGCCGCCCGGCATCGCATCGCTGATCCCGGAATCGACCGGGTCGTCGCGTTCGAGAACCAGGACGCTCATTGTCGATCCGCTGCCGGCCCCCCGCCCGGCGCGTCAGCGCTTCCCGGCGGGGGCAGCGGCCTGCCCGCCCTTCGGCGCCTCGGCGACCAGCGAGACCTTGTGGAAGCCGGCATTGCTGATCAGGCTCATGACCTCCAGCACCTTGCCGTAGTTGATGTCCTTGTCGCCCCGGACATACAGCACCGCGTCGGGGTTGCTGCCGGTGATCGCCTGCAGCTTGGCGACCAGCGTGTCCATCGGCACGACGTTATCCTGGATGTAGAGGACGCCTTCCTTGTTGACGGTGATGACCGTCGGCTCCTTGGGCTCGTTGATCGGCGGCGCCTGGGTCTGCGGCAGGTCGACCGGGACGCCGACCGTCAGCAGCGGCGCGGTCACCATGAAGACCACGAGCAGCACCAGCATCACGTCGACCAGCGGCGTCACGTTGATGTCGGCCATCGGCCGGTAGCGCGACCCGGCGAGCCGCGCCCTGCTGTTGCCGAGCGAGACCGCCATGTCTCAGGGCCTCTCGTCGAGCTGGCGCGACAGGATGGCGCTGAACTCCGAGGCGAAAGCCTCGAGCCGGCCGGCATAGCGCGAGAAATCGGTCGAGAGTTTGTTGTAGGCGACCACCGCGGGGATCGCCGCGACCAGGCCGAGCGCGGTGGCGAACAAGGATTCGGCGATGCCCGGCGCAACCACCGCGAGGCTGGTGTTCTTGGCCGCGGCGATCGACTGGAAGCTGTCCATGATGCCCCAGACCGTACCGAACAGGCCGACAAAGGGGGCGGTCGAGCCGACCGTCGCGAGATACGCCATGAACCGTTCGGCGCGGTCCATCTCGCGTCCGACCGTGACGTTCATCACCCGCTCGATGCGCTGCTGCAGGCTGGCGCGCATATTCGGCGTGCCGAGCAGCCCCTTGGCGGCGCTGCGCCGCCATTCGCGCATCGCCGCGGCGAAGACCGCGCTCATCGGATCGACCGGGCGCTGGCCGACGCGGTCGAACAGGTCGTCGAGCGAGCCGCCCGACCAGAAGGTCTCCTCGAAGCTGGTCGCCGACTGGCGCAGCCGGCGCAGCCGCATCAACTTGTCGAAGATCACCGCCCACGACCAGAATGAAGCGAGCAACAGGATCAGCAAAACAATCTTGACGATCAGGTCGGCTTGGCCGACCAGATCGATGATCGACAGCGAGTGGGACACGGTACCGGGAAGCTGTGAGGTCTCAACGGGCATTCTTGGCGGGCCTTTATGGCGTGAATCGGGCAGAAAGCATGAAGATGCGGCGCAACTATGGCGCGCGTGGCGCGGCCAGCGCCTGGCGCAGCGCGAGCGGCAGGCGCCGCGGCCGCCCGTCGCGGCCGATGCACGCCACCACGACATCGAGATCGGCGAGCAGCTCGTCGTCGCGGCGGATCTGCTGGCGCGCCGCGAGGGTGGCGGCACCGATCCCGGTCAGCGTGGTGACGACGGTCAGGTCATCCTCCAGCCGCGCCGGCGCGCGGTATTCGATTGCGCAGCGCCGCACCGCAAAACCGACGCCGTCTTCCGCGCCCAGCTTGCGGTGCGGAAAGCCCAGGCTGCGCAGCATCTCGCTGCGCCCGCGCTCGGCGAATTTGAGGTAGTTCGCGTGATAGACCATGCCGGCCGCGTCGGTGTCCTCGTAATAGACCCGCAGCTTCAGCGTGTGGCTCTGTCCCGCCGGATCGGCCCGGCGCGTCCTGCGGCACGTCACGGCAACTCGTCCTCGGCCGGGGCGAGCAGGTCGAGTTGGCCGGGCACGCGGGTCGGCACCGGCAGGTCGAGATGGCGATACGCGGTCTCGGTCAGCAGGCGGCCGCGCGGCGTGCGCTGCACAAAGCCCTCCTGCACCAGGTAGGGTTCGATGACCTCCTCGATCACGTCGCGCTGGTCGCCCAGCGCGGCGGCCATCGTCTCCACCCCGACCGGGCCGCCGCCGTAGTTCCGCGCGATGCAGGCGAGATAGCGGCGGTCCATGCCGTCGAGCCCGCGACGGTCGACATCGAGCCGCGACAGCGCAGTATCCGCCGTCGCCGCACCGACCGATGCCCAGCCCTGCACCGCCGCGAAATCGCGGATGCGGCGCAGCAGCCGCATCGCGACGCGCGGCGTGCCGCGCGCCCGGCGGGCGATCTCCGCCGCGCCGTCCGGCTCCAGCGCGAAGCCCAGCACCCGCGCGCCGCGGCTGACGATCAGCGCCAGCTCGGCCGGCTCGTAGAACACCAGGCGCAGCGGGATGCCGAAGCGCTCGCGCAGCGGGCGGGTGATGAGGCCGGAGCGGGTCGTCGCACCGACCAGGGTGAACGGCGGCAGGTCGATGCGCACCGAGCGTGCGCCCGGCCCCTCGCCGATGATCAGGTCGAGCTGAAAATCCTCCATCGCCGGGTAGAGGATTTCCTCGACCGCCGGCATCAGCCGGTGGATTTCGTCGATGAACAAGAGGTCGCGCGGCTGCAGGCTGGTGAGCAGCGCCGCGAGGTCGCCGGCGCGCTGGATCACCGGCCCCGAGGTGGCGCGGAACCCGACGCCCAACTCGCGCGCCACGATCTGCGCCAGCGTCGTCTTGCCGAGACCGGGCGGGCCGAAAAACAGCACGTGGTCGAGCGCCTCGCCGCGCGACTTCGCGGCCTCGATAAAGACCGTGAGATTGTCGCGGAGCTGTTTCTGGCCGACGAACTCCGCGAGCGACTGCGGGCGGATCGGCGCGTGGGCGGCGTCCTGCGCACCGGGCTGCGGCGCGACGATACGGTCCAGTCCATCGGCCGGCCCGCTCACGCCCGCGCCTCGGCATCGGTCTGGTTGGCCTGGGCCAGTTCCTGCAACCCGGCGCGGATCAGCGCATCGACCTTCGCCTCGGCGCCGAGGCGGCGCGATGCCGCGGCCACCGCGCCGAACGCCTCGGCGCGGCGATAGCCGAGATTGACTAGCGCCGAAATCGCGTCGCCGGTCGGGCCGGGATCGCCGGCGGCCTGCGGCGCCGGGACGGCGGCAGTGGTCGCGGCCAGCGCCAGGCCGCCGACCTTGTCCTTCAATTCGTTGGCGATGCGCGCCGCGAGCCTTGGCCCGACCCCCTCGGCGCGGGCCAGCATCGCCTTGTCCTGGGCGACGATCGCCAAGGTCAGGTCGTGCGGCGCGACCGCCGAGAGGACCGCCAGCGCCACCTTCGCGCCGACCCCCTGCACCGTCGTCAGCAGGCGAAACCAGTCGCGCTCGGCGGCGTCGACAAAGCCGTAGAGGTGGATGTGGTCCTCGCGGACATGCGTCTCGATCAGCAGCCGCGCCGCCTCGCCCGGCGGCGGCAGCCGGCCGAGCGTGCGGGTCGACGCAAACACCAGATAGCCGACCCCGTGCACGTCGATCACCGCGCCTTCCGGGCCGATATGGTCGAGCAGGCCGGTGAGCTGGGCGATCATCGCCGCACCTTGCCGGCGACCGCCTGCCAGGCCGCCATCGTGCCGGCGTGATGCGCGTGGCAGATCGCCACCGCCAGCGCATCCGCCGCGTCAGCCTTGACCACGCCGCAGCCCGGCAGCAGGCGGCGCACCATCAGCTGCACCTGCGCCTTCTCGGCATGGCCGGCGCCGACCACCGATTTCTTGACCATGTTGGCCGAGTACTCGGCGACCGGCACGCCGCGCTCGGCCGGGGCCAGCAGGACGACGCCGCGCGCCGCGCCGAGCCGTAAGGTCGAGGCCGGGTTCTTGTTGACGAAGGTTTCCTCGACCGCCGCCGCGTCGGGCCGAAACCGCTCCAGCACCTCGCCGACCTGACGGAACAACGCCACCAGCCGCTCGCCGAACGGCAGGGTCGCGGCGGCGCTGGCGACACCGTCGGCAACATGGGTGAGCCGGTTGCCGGCGACATCGATCACCCCCCAGCCAGTATGGCGCAGCCCGGGATCGAGGCCGAGAACGCGCATCCCGCTAAGCCCCCTCGCCCGCTTGCGGGAGAAAGCGCGGAGCCATCACGCGCTCAGCCGGGCCATGACGTCTTCGCCGACCTCGAAATTGGCGTAGACGTTCTGCACGTCGTCGCTGTCTTCGAGGGTTTCGAGCAGTTTGAAGAGGCTGGCCGCGGTGTCTTCGTCGATCGGCGAGGTGGTCTTCGGCCGCCAGGTCAGCCTGGCCGACTGGGCCTCGCCAAAACGCTGCTCCAGCGCGTCGCGCACGTCGTTGAAGTCCTCGACGGAGGACAGCACCACATGGCTCTCGTCGCCGCTTTCGACATCGCTCGCGCCGGCCTCGATGCCGGCTTCGAGCATGTCGTCGGCGCTGGCGGTCTCGGCGGGATAGACGATCTCGCCAACCCGGTCGAACATGAAGCTCACCGAATTGGTTTCGCCCAGCGCGCCCGAAGCCTTGGTGAAGGCGGCGCGGACCTCGCTGGCGGTGCGGTTGCGGTTGTCGGTCAGCGCCTCGACGATGACCGCGACGCCGCCCGGCCCGTAGCCTTCGTAGCGGACCTCGTCATAGGCCTCCGCGCCGTCGGCGCCGGCGCCGCGCTTGATCGCGCGCTCGACGGTGTCCTTGGGCATGTTGGCCTGGCGCGCCGCCAGCACCGCGGCGCGCAGCCGCGGGTTGGCCGCCGGGTCGGGCAGGCCCGTCCGCGCCGCGGTGGTGATTTCCCGGATGAGCTTGGTGAACACCTTGCCGCGCTTCTTATCCTGCGCGCCCTTGCGGAACATGATGTTCTTGAATTGCGAATGGCCGGCCATCCGTTGCGTCCCGTCAGTCCCCTTGGTTCAACCGTCCCTGCGCGGAGGCGCGCGACTCCCCCGAGTCGCGCCCCCGGCGGGCTAGCAATCCAATATGGCAGCATTGCGGCGCCACAGCGAAATGCGGCGCGTTTCCTTACGTTCTGCGCGAGGTTCGGGAGCTGTCAGGCCGCACGGCCGTGCCGGAAAACTGCCAGGCGATTCGCTCTTTCTTGTCGTTCCGGGACGCGGCGACGCCGCGAACCCGGAACCCATGAACACGGGCATTTGTCAGTTGGTTGTCACGGTCGCGCCCGTACGGCGGTTGTCCGTGTTCATGGGTTCCGGGTTCATCGCTGCGCGATGCCCCGGAATGACGGGAAGCTATGCCGCCGCTTCCGCCTGTTCCTCGCCGCCGTAGCGCGCCGAGAGGTCGGCGACCTCTTCCGGCGTGATCTTCTTGAACAGCGGCGGCGGCACGGTGAAACCATGGCCGGGCGACAGCTTGCCCAGTTCGGTCGCCGCGTCCTTGGGCCAGAACGCGTCGCCGATCGTCACGCCGAGCGCCGCGCGCAGCCGGGCGCAGGTATCGGGGATGATCGGCGAGCCGACGATCGCGTAGAACCGCGACAGGTTGATCGCCGCGCGCAGGATCGCGGCGGCGCGCGCGCGGTCGGTTTTGATCGCGGTCCACGGCGCGGCGCGGTCGAGATAGACGTTGCCGATCACCCACAGCTCGCGCAGATCGGCCGCCGCGCGGCGCAGCTGCATCGCCGCGAGGCTCGCGGCGTAGCGGTCGAGCACGGTCTGCAGATTGGTGACGAGCTCCGCCTCCATCGGCCCGTAGGCCGCGCCCTCGGGCACCGCGTCACCAAACCGCGCGCTGCAGAAGCGCAGGCTGCGGTTGACGAAATTACCGAAGGTGTCGGCCAGGTCCTTGTTGCAGACGCCGGCGAAGCCGCTGAAGGTGAAGGACGAATCGTCGGCCTCGGGGGCGTTGGCGACGAGCCAGTAGCGCCAGTAGTCCGACGGGTATTCCCTGAGCGCCTGGTCGAGGAAGATGCCGCGCTTCTGGCTGGTCGAGAACTTGCCACCGTAAAAGGTGAGCCAGGAAAACCCCTTGATGTAATCGGCGAGCTTCCACGGCTCGCCCGAGCCGAGAATCGTCGCCGGGAAGCTCACCGTGTGGAACGGCACGTTGTCCTTGGCCATGAACTCGACGTAGCGGACGTCGTCGGCCCCGGAACTTTGATACCACCAGCGCTTCCAGTCGCGCGTCTCGCCCGGCGGCGCGGCGTCGGCCCATTCCTTGGTCGCGCCGATATATTCGATCGGCGCGTCGAACCAGACATAGAACACCTTGCCCTCAAACCCCGGCCGGTCGACCGGCACGCCCCAGCGCAGATCGCGGGTGATGCCGCGGTCTTGCAGCCCTTCCTTGAGCCACGCCTTGGCGATCGAGCTGACCAGCAGCGGCCAGTCCTTGCGCGAGTCGATCCACGCCTCGACCCGGTCGGCGAGCAGCGGCAGCTTGAGGAACAGATGCCTGGTCTCGCGCACCTCCAGGTTGCGGCTGCCGGAGATCGCCGAGCGGGCGTCGATCAGGTCGGTCGGCTCCAGCAGCCGGGTGCAATTCTCGCACTGGTCGCCGCGCGCGTTGGCATAGCCGCAATGCGGACAGGTGCCGGTGATGTAGCGGTCGGGCAGGAAGCGGCCGTCGTCGATCGAATAGACCTGGGCGATCGAGCGCTCCTCGATAAAGCCGTGCTCGTCGAGGCGGTGGTAGAAATGGTTGGTCAGCTCGTGGTTCTGCGGCGACGAGCTGCGGCCGAAATAATCGAAGCTCAGCGCGAAATCGCGGTAGATCCGCGCCTGCACCTCGTGCTGCTGGCGGCAATATTCCGCGACGGGCAGCCCCGCCTCGTGTGCGGCGATCTCGGCCGGGGTGCCGTGCTCGTCGGTGGCGCAGATGTACAGCACCTCATGGCCGGTGGCGCGCATAAAGCGGGCGTACACGTCGGCGCTCAGCATCGAGCCGATCAGATTGCCGAGATGCTTGATCCCGTTGATGTACGGCAGCGCCGAGGTGATGAGGACTTTGGCCATTGGCTTCCGCTTTTCTTGTTCGTCCCGGCGAAGGCCGGGACCCACCTTTCCGAGGCAGGAACGGCGGCTCGATGGGTCCCGGCCTTCGCCGGGACGAACAACAGACTAACACGTGCGCCGGTAGAATTGGTCCTGTCGTTCCGGCCCTACAAAGCCGGAACGTAAGTCGCGAGGCGGCCGCCGACGCGCACCGGCTCGATGCGGCGCGCCAGCCCGGTGGCGTCGTCGGTGACGATAAAGACACCGCACAGCGTCGCCTCGCCCTCCGCCGGCTCCGGCTTTTTCGGACCGGGCATGCGGGTCACGAAGCGGCGGACCGAGGCGTGCTTTTCGAGGCCGATCACCGAATCATAATTGCCGCACATCCCGAGGTCGCTGATATAGGCGGTGCCGCCCGGCATGATTTGGTAGTCGGCGGTCGGGACATGGGTATGGGTGCCGATCACCGCCGAGACGCGGCCGTCGCAGAAATGGCCGAACGCGGTCTTCTCGCTCGTCGCCTCGCCGTGGAAATCGACCACGATCGCCGCGATGTCCCGGCCGAGCCGGGTCTCCGCGACGACCGCGTCAAAGCCGCGGAACGGGTCGTCGAGCATGTCCATGAACAGCCGGCCCATCAGGTTGACGACCAGCGCTTCGCGGCCGTCGCCGAGCCGGTGCCGACGCACGCCGGAGCCGACGGTGCCGGGCGGGAAGTTCGCCGGGCGCAGCACACGCGGGTCGCGCTCGAAATAGGGGATGATCTCGCGCTGGTCCCAGACATGGTTGCCGGTGGTCAGGATGTCCGCGCCGGCGTCGTAAAGCTCGCCGCAGATCTTCTCGGTGAGGCCAAAGCCGTGCGCCGCGTTCTCGGCATTGACCACGGCGAGATCGACCGCCAGATCGTCCCGCAGCATCGGCAGGTGCCGCTTGATCGACTCGCGGCCCGGCTGGCCGAACACATCGCCGAGGCAGAGGATGTTCATGTCGTCACCCCGTCATTGCCGGCGCAGCGAAGCCGTCACGTTCCGCCTCTCGCAATGACCACTCCTTCGGTTTGGTGCGGGCGGAGCCGCCTCGGCCGTCGGCTTGCAACTCCCTCGTGGCCCGCCGTAGCAGGTGGGCGCCGTATGTCGCGGCCACGACCGCGACAGGCACGGCTCCCAAGAGGTAGGTATCGGCCCCGGGGCTAATGCGTCCTAACGCACCGCGCAGCCCCGCCCACAAACCCATTAGCTAGGCAGATTCGAGCCGCACCGCAATGCTTTCGATACGCTCGGCGAGGTTGCGGATGCCGGCGGCGACCGCGCTGGCGTCTTCCGCGGCCCCGGCGCCGTTGGCCCGCGCCCGGCTGCTGCGCTCGGTGTGCACCAGATCGCTGGTGTCGGACAGCTCGTCGGCGATGACCAGCGCGGCAAGCAGGATCAGCCGCGCCTCGCCGATCTGGCCGTGGGTTTTCACGAAATCGGTGATCTTGCCGTCGACATAGCCGGCGAGCCGGCGGATGCGCGGCTCCTCGCCGTCGGCGCAGTTGAGCGGAAATGCGCGGCCATTGACCGTGACGACGACCTGACCCATCCCCCTCGCCTAACCGCCTTCCGCCTGGCCGCTCCCGTCCAGCACCTGGCTGATCTTGGCGAGCGCCGCCTCGACCCGCTGAACGATTTCGGCCGCGGTGGCCTCGACCTGCCGGCTTTCGGCCTCGCGTTCGGCGGCGAGCCGCGCCGCCGTCTCGCGATCGCCCGACGCCGGCGCCGCTTCGAGCCGCGCCACCGCACGTTCGAGCCGCGCCAGCGCCTCCTCAAGTTCGCTCATCACGCTAACTTATCGACGCGCGCCAAGTCGCGTCAACGCGCTAGAGGCGGGTTTCTGCGAGCGCAGGCGAGGTCAGCGGACGCGCTCGTATTTCTGCAGCGAGCGGATGTAATCGGGCCGCGGTTTGTCCGGGTAGAATTGCGGCCACTGCGTCCAGGAGACTTCGCCGACATAGAGATCGCCGCGCGAATCGACCGCCATGCCGTGCGGCCCGAGGAACGCGGTCGCCGCCGTGCCGGCATGCTTGTCGCCGAAACGCGACAGCAGGTTGCCCTTGTGGTCGACGATGCTGACCCGCGGGCCGAGATTGCCGACGTCGCGGTTGACGGCCTGCACCGGCCCCAGCTCGCCGATATAGCAGACCGGGTGGTGCACGAAGTCCATGTACATGCCGCACGGCCGGTGCAGGTTGTTCCACTGCGCCTCGTACTTGCCGTTGCCGTCGAACACCTGAATGCGGTGGTTCTCG
>DASZOZ010000153.1:0-32200 GCA_035550515.1 Allostellaceae bacterium | reverse complement strand
CCATCCCGGCGACCCGATGGACAAGAACCTCTACGACCTGCCCCCCGAGGAACTGAAGGACGTCCCCACCGTCTGCGGCTCCTTGCGCGAGGCGCTCGGCGCGCTCGAGGCCGACCACGCCTTCCTCCTCAAGGGCGAGGTCTTCACCCGCGACCAGGTCGAGAGCTACCTCGAACTCAAATGGGAGGAGGTCTACGCCTTCGAGCACACCCCTCACCCCATCGAGTTCCAGATGTACTACTCCGTGTGACCGCGCCCCCGGGAGCTGGTCTTCGTTATTTCCTCTCTTCCGGCCTGAAGTCGAGGGCGCAGCCGTTCATGCAGTAGCGCTCCCCGGTCGGCTTTGGCCCGTCGTCGAAGACATGGCCCAGATGACCGCCGCATTTCCGGCAGTGCACTTCGGTGCGGGTCATGAAAAAGCCGCGGTCGACCGAGGTTTCGACCGCGCCGTCCATCGGCTGATAGAAGCTCGGCCAGCCGCTGCCGCTGTTGAACTTGGTGTCGGACTCGAACAGCGGCGCGCCGCAGCCCGCGCAGTAATAGGTACCGGGTTCATAGTGGTGATCGAGCGGGCTGGTGCCGGCGCGCTCGGTGCCGTGCTGGCGCAGCACGTGAAACTGCTCCGGCGTCAGCTTCTTCTTCCACTCGTCGTCGCTCATCGACACATCGAAGGTCTTGTCGTTCGCCATCGGCTTCCCCGCGCGCAGATCGTTCTTGGTCAGCCCTCAATATCGGGCTTCCCGGGCCGCAAATGAAGGGGCTGGCAGCGGCTGGTCGACAGGGGTTAGTGAATGCGTTCGCCGCTGCCCGGTGTCGGGCGCAGCAACTCGGCGGTCGAGCGGGCGATCCAGCACCAGACGATGCAAGAAAGCTCGTCGTCGCCCGAGCGCAGCCGTTCCGCTTCGCGTTCGGCGACTTGCAGCGCCTCGCTGCCGTGTCGCCGCACGAGCATCAAGGCCGCCTCCCAAATCTTCCGCTCGTTTGTCATCATGACAGTAACTTCCGCGCGGCCGCGCCGGTTCCCGCAAATGCTAGCGTCGATTCATCGTCGAGGACAAGCTGGGCTATATGTTGTTGCGCGTATCCGTTGAGCATACCGCATGCTGCTTGCGCCGCGTTCGCACCGCCGTATAATCCCGCGTCATGGCCGATCTCTTTGAAAATGCGGCACGAAAGCTCGACGAGAGCTATTCGGCAAAAGACATCGAGGTTCTCGAAGGCCTCGAACCGGTGCGCCGCCGTCCCGGGATGTATGTCGGCGGCACGGACGAGCGGGCGCTGCACCATCTCGCCGCCGAGGCGCTCGACAATGCGATGGACGAGGCGGTCGCCGGGCACGCGACGCGAATCGAGCTGGAGCTGAGCGCCGCGGGCTGGGTCACGGTACGCGACAACGGCCGCGGCATCCCGGTCGACAAACACCCGCGCTTCCCCGACAAATCGGCGCTCGAAGTGATCCTCACCACGCTGCATTCCGGCGGCAAGTTCAGCGGCAAGGCCTATCAGACCTCGGGCGGGCTGCACGGCGTCGGCGTCTCGGTGGTCAACGCCTTGTCGGACGCGCTCGCGGTCGAGGTCGCGCGCGACCGCCGGCTCTACCGCCAGCGCTATGGGCGCGGGGTGCCGCAAACGCCGCTCGAAGACGCCGGCCCGGTGCAAAACCGCCGCGGCACGACGATCAGCTTTCACCCGGACCCGGAGATTTTTGGCGACGATATCGGCTTCCGCCCGGCGACGCTGTACAGGATGGCGCGCTCCAAAGCCTATCTGTTCCGCGGCGTCGAAATCCGCTGGTGGTGCGACCCGGCGGTGCCGCGGCCGGACGGCGTGCCGCAGGAGGCGCGGCTACATTTCCCGGGCGGGCTCGGTGATTTCCTCGCCGCCAGCCTCGCCGACCGTGCCTTGCTTACCCCCCGCCCGTTCCTCGGCAAGGTGGATTTTGCCGATGGCGGCAGCGTCGAGTGGGCCGTCGCCTGGCCCGAGGACGACGATGACGGGTTTTGCCATTCCTATTGCAACACGATCCCGACCAGCGAGGGCGGCACGCACGAGCTCGGCCTGCGCAACGCGCTGCTGCGCGGGCTCAGAGGCCATGCCGAGCTGATCGGCAACAAGCGCGTCGCGCAGGCGACCGGCGACGACGTGGCGGCCGGCGCGGCGATGCTGCTGTCGCTGTTCCTGCGCGATCCGCAATTTCAGGGGCAGACCAAGGAGCGCCTCGCCTCGATCGAGGCGGTCCGCCTCGTCGAGAACGCGGTGCGCGACCATTTCGATCATTGGCTCGGTGCCGACCCGGCGACGACGCGGGTGCTGCTCGACCGCATCGCCGAGCGCGCCGAGGAGCGGGCGCGCCGCCGCCAGCAAAAGGAGATGGCGCGCAAGACCGCGACGCGCAAGCTGCGCCTCCCCGGCAAGCTCGCCGATTGCACGCGCGACACCGCGACCGGCACCGAGATTTTCCTCGTCGAGGGCGACAGCGCCGGCGGCTCCGCCAAGCAGGCGCGCGACCGCAACACCCAGGCGATCCTGCCGCTGCGCGGCAAGATCCTCAACGTCGCCAGCGCCTCGGCCGACAAGATGCGCGGCAACCAGGAGCTGTCCGACCTGATCCTGGCGCTCGGCGCCGGCGCCGCGAAGCAGTACAAGGAAGAGGCGCTGCGTTACGAACGGGTCATCATCATGACCGACGCCGATGTCGACGGCGCGCACATCGCCTCGCTGCTGATGACCTTCTTCTTCCGCGAGATGCCGGACCTCGTCGACAACGGCCACCTCTACCTTGCGCTGCCGCCGCTCTACCGCATGACGCAGGGCGACAGGACGCTCTACGCGCGCGACGACGCGCATCGCGAGGAACTGTTGCGCACCGCCTTCAACGGCCGCGGCAAGGTCGAGATCAGCCGCTTCAAGGGCCTCGGCGAGATGCCGGCGAAATATCTCTGGGCGACGACCATGGACCCGGCCCAGCGCACCGTGCTGCGCGTCAAGCTGCCCAAGGCGGCCGAGGAAAACGAGACCATCGAAACCGCCGCCGAAGCGCGCGGGCGCACCGAGCAGCTGGTCGAAACCCTGATGGGCCGCCGCCCCGAGCTGCGCTTCGACTACATCCAGAAAAACGCCCGCTTCGCCCGCGACCTCGATGTGTAGCGCGGCCAGCTGGCCATCGATAAAAGTCGGCAGCCCTGGGCGCGCCGACGGTATGGTGTCGAGCAGCCTCGGCACAAGCCGCCGCAAGTCTGCCAACCGATTGGTCGGCGCGCGCAACGACGACGGCAACGGTGTGGACGGCGAGGTTTTGTTGGAACGAGAGATTCCGGTCGACCGTCACGAATACGTCGAACTGCTGCGACACCAGCGTCAGCGACTCGCCGTTCTTCACCGCAGACCAGCCCATCTGGCGGGCTGTCTTTACGTCGTGTCCGGAAATTTCGCGCGCTAGTCGCCGGTCGATGCACTCGTCGAGAAAGATCCTCATGCCGCCGTTTCGACGAGCCGGTCTTTCGCCGCTTCGAGGAAGTCGATGACTTGAGAGCGCGACACCGATGGGGACCCGGCGAGAAACTCGTCAATCGAGTCGCCCGCTGCCAGATAATCGAGCAGGGTCTGGACCGGCACCCGCGTGCCGGAAAAAAAAACCGGCGTTCCGCCCATGACGTCGGGACTGCGTGAGATGACGGCACCCTTCATGCCGTGAAACTAAACCCCCAGCGCGCCATCGCCAAGCCCAGCTCCGGTTTGCGTCGGGAGGCCGCCGGCGAAGACGGCCCCCGGCCCGATCAAGGATACCTCAGCCCGGCACGCGGTAGAGGCCGCACAGCTTGTTGCCGTCGGGGTCGCGCAGATAGGCGAGATAGAGCTGGCCGGCGCCGCCTTGGCGGATGCCCGGCGGGTCCTCGATCGAGGTGCCGCCGTTCTCGACCCCGACCTTGTGCCAGGCCTGGACTTGCTCCGGGCTGCCCATCGCAAAGCCGATCGTGCCGCCATTGGCCCCGCTCGCCGGCTTGCCGTCGATCGGCCGGGTGACCATGAACCGCCCGCCATTATGGCTGTAGGCCAGCCGGCCGCGGGCGTCCTCGCTGGCCGGCTTGGCGCCCATCGCGCCGAAGATCGCGTCGTAGAATTTCTTCGACCGGGCGATGTCGTTGCTGCCGACCATGATGTGGCTGAACATCTCGCATTCTCCTCAGTCCGAAACCACCGGCCCCGCCGCCCATGGGGACGACGGCCGGTGGCAGTATGACGAGCCCGGCCGGCGCACAAGAGAAAAATGTTTGCGGCCGCCGTCGGTCAGACGGCGCGACGGCGTCACGCTCCTCTGGACACAGCCCCGCTCCCCTCGCCAAACTCGCGTGACGCCAAACTCGCGCGACGAGAGAGGGAGCGCCCGCGATGCCGATCATCGATTCTCAGGTCCATGTCTACGAGGCGAACACGCCGCAGCGCCCCTGGCACAGCGTGCCGAACTGGCCGCCGCACGTGAACGGCGACGCGATGGTGGCGGCGATGGACAAGGTCGGCGTCGACGGCGCGATCTTCATCTCGGCCTTTTCGATGTACCAGTACGACGCGAGCTATGCGGTGGAGGTGCAGCGGGCCCATCCGGGCCGCTTTGCGCTGGTCAAGCCGGTCAACCCGGACGACCCGGCGGTCGACGGGGTCATCGCGGAATGGAAGCGGACGCCAGGCACGGTCGGCATCCGCATCATGCTGACCCGCGAGGCGAACCGCGCGCCGGACGATCCCGGCCTCGACCGCATCTGCCGCTCGGCGGTGCGCCACGATTTCCCGGTCAACGTGCTGTTCTGGGGCAATGTCGACGCCGGCACGGCGCTGGTCGACCGCCACCCGGAGACGCGCTTTATCATCGATCATCTCGCCATCCTGCAGCCGCGCGAGCCGCCCGCCCCGCCGCAGCCCTGGGCCGACCTGCCGAAGGTCCTCGAACTCGCCAAGCGCCCCAACGCCGTCATCAAGGTCAGCGGCGCCTGCACCCTGTCCAAGGAGCCCTACCCGTTCAACGACATCTGGGACCCGCTGGCCCGCGTGTTCGACGCCTGGGGCTTCGAGCGCTGCCTGTGGGGCACCGATTGGACCCGCGCCTTCGCCGTCGTCAACTACGAACAGGCCGTCGAGCCCTTCCGCCGGACCGACCGCCTCAGCGACAGCGAGCGCGCCATGCTGATGGGCGGCGCCACCGCCAAAGCCTACGGCTGGTCGCCGCGGAAGGGGTAGTCCTTCCCCTTCGGCACGGACACCCCGGATCGAACGGGCGCAAGCGCGGTGCACGCTCGACTGCGGCGAGGGCCGGTTTTGCCACAGCAACGAGTGCCGCCAACGGGGTTGAGTGAAAGCGAAATTTCGGCTGAACTCCAAGCTTCAGCCGGGTCGAGGAGGGAACCGCCATGCCGTTTTGCGAAAAGGGCAATGTCCGTATTCGGTACGAGGAGGTCGGTTCCGGCTTCCCGCTGCTCGTCACGCCGGGCGGCGGGTTGAACTCGCGGGTCAGCAACTGGCCGAACGCGGTGATCAACGCGATGGAGGCGTTCAAGGACGACTTCCGCTGCATCACCATGGACCAGCGCAACGCCAATGGCGGCGAATCCACCGGCCCGGTGCCGACCGAGAACGCCTGGGACGCCTTTGCCGACGACCAGCTCGCGCTGATGGATCATCTCGGCATCGACCGGTTCTTCTACATGGGCTACTGCATCGGCGGCTGTTTCGCCGGCAAGCTGTTGCAGCGCGCCCCCGACCGCGTCGTCGCCGCGGTGTTCTGCCAGACCGTCGGCCACCGGCCGGAAGACCCGGACGTGATGTACCGGCACAGCACCGACAACTGGGTCGGCGACTTCAAGCGGCGCCGGCCCGAGGTGTCGCAGGACAGCATCGACAAGTATTTCCACAGCCTGTGGCGCGAACAACCCGATTTCCTCTACAGCGTGCCGCGCGATTTCATCAGGAATTGCCACACACCGATCCTGGTGCTGCCGGACGACACCGCATCGCACCCGCTGCAAAGCTCGATCGACGTCGCCTCGCTGGCGCCGAACTCGGACATCACCGTCTTTCCCTGGCGCGAGCCGGAGGAACTGCGGCAGCGGATCATCGCCAAGGTGCGCAGCTTCTTCAAATCGCACGTCCCGATGAAAGCCGCTGCTCAGTAACCGCAGGAGACACGCCATGCCGATGTATGAAAAAGGCGAGGTCCGGATCCATTACGAGGAGGCCGGGTCCGGCTTTCCGCTGCTGGTGATCCCGGGCGGCGGGCTCAACTCGACCGTCGAGGGCCTCAAGACCCATCCGTTCAACCCGCTGGTCGAGTTCAGCAACGAGTTCCGGGTGATCGCCGCCGACCTGCGCAACGCCAAAGGCGGCCAGTCGACCGGGCCGCTCGAAATCGACCGGCCGTGGGATTCCTATACCGACGACCATCTCGGCCTGATGGACCATCTGGGCATTCGCGACTTCATGGTGCTCGGCTTCTGCATCGGCGGCCCGTTCATCTGGAACCTGCTGAAGCGCGCCGGCGATCGGGTCGTCGCCGCCGTGCCGGTGCAGCCGAGCGGCTATCGTCACGAAATGCCCGAGCTCTCCTACAAGAACAACATGAAGGGCTGGGGACCCGAGCTGTGCGAACGCCGGCCCGACATCACGATGGCCCAGGTCGACAAGTTTCTCGGCAATATGTACCGCGGCGAGCGGGCGGATTTCGTCTACACGGTGAGCCGCGATTTCGTGCGGCAATGCCAAACGCCGATCCTGATCCTGCCCGACGACGTGCCGGGGCATCCCTATGCGGTCGCGCTGGAGAGCGCCTATCTCGCACCGAATGCGCAGGTGAGCCTCTATCCCTGGAAGATGAACCCGGTGCAGATACAGATCGCGCTGCGCCACATACGCGGCTTCCTCAACACCAACCGCCCGGCCGCGGCGGCGCGGCCATTGGCGGCGGCGGCCCAGTAGGCCGGATCAGATAGGGAAAAATCCGATGCCGTTCTATCAAAGAGGCGATGTCCGCATCCGGTACGAGGAATGCGGTTCCGGCTTTCCGCTGCTCGTCACGCCGGGCGGCGGGTTGAACTCGCGCGTCAGCAACTGGCCGACCGCCGTGTTCAACGCGCCGGAAGCGTACAAGAACGACTTCCGCTGCGTCACCATGGACCAGCGCAACGCCAACGGCGGCGAGTCGACCGGCCCGATCCCCGATGGGGCCCCGTGGGACGCCTTTGCCGACGACCAGCTCGGGCTGATGGACCATCTCGGCATCGATAAGTTCTTTTACATGGGCTACTGCATCGGCGGCTGTTTCGCCGGCAAGCTGTTGCAGCGCGCCCCCGACCGCGTCGTCGCCGCGGTGTTTTGCCAGACCGTCGGTCATCGGCCCGACGAGCACATCGACTACATGTACAACTCGGGCAAGGACGTCTGGGCGCCGGAGCTCTTGTCCAAGCGGCCCGACCTCAACATGGACATGGTCCTGCAATACCTGCACAACCTCTATCGCGTGCAGCCCGACTTTCTCTACAGCGTGCCGCGCGATTTCATCAAGAATTGCCACACGCCGATCCTCGTCCTGCCCGACGAGACCCCGGCGCACCCGCTGCAGACCTCGATCGATGTCGCATCGCTGGCGCCCAACGCCGAGATCACCGTGTTCCCGTGGCGCGAGCCGCCCGAATTGAAGGAACGCACGATCGACAAGGTGCGCCGCTTCCTCAAATCCCACGTCCCGATGAAAGCCGCCGCCCAGTAACCGGCCGCCCAGTAACAGGAGAAACGCCATGCCCACTTACGAACGAGGCAACGTCAAAATCCATTACGAGGAAGCCGGGTCCGGCTTTCCGCTGCTGATCATCCCCGGCGGCGGGCTCAATTCGACGGCCAAGGGGCTGGAGACCCACCCGTTCAACCCGCTGGTCGAGTTCAGCGATCAGTACCGGGTCATCGCCGCCGACCTGCGCAACGCCAATGGCGGGTCGTCATCCGGGCCGCTCGAAATCGACCGGCCGTGGGATTCCTATACCGACGACCATCTCGGGCTGATGGACCATCTGGGCATCGGCGAGTTCATGGTGCTCGGCTTCTGCATCGGCGGCCCGTTCATCTGGAACCTGCTGAAGCGGGCGCCGAACCGGGTGGTCGCCGGGGTGCTGACCCAGCCGAGCGGCTTCCGCCCGACGATGCCCGACCTGTTCTACCAGAACAACATCAAGGGCTGGGGTCCGGGCCTATGCGCAAAGCGGCCGGACATCACAATGGACCAGGTCAGCCAGTTCCTGCACAGCATGTACACGAAAAACGCCGACTTCGTGTTCACCGTGAGCCGCGACTTCGTGCGGCAGTGCCACACGCCGATCCTGATCCTGCCCGACGACGTGGCGGCGCACCCTTACGCGGTCGCGCTCGAAAGCGCCCATCTCGCGCCGAACGCGCAGGTCAGCATGTACCCGTGGAAGGCGAACCCGGAGCAGATCGAGCTCGCCCTGCGCCACGTCCGCGCCTTCCTCAAGGCCAACACGCCGGCCGCCGCCCAGCGCCTCGCCGCCGCGGCGCAGTAGGAGCACGCCCGGGCGTCACCTCCTCTGGGCGTCACCTCCCCTGGGCGTCACCTCCCCCGGGCTTGACCCGGGGGTCCACGTCTTTAGGCGCTAGAGCCGGGGGACGTGGATGGCCGGGCCAAGCCCGGCCAAGGGGACGTGGATGGCCGGGTCAAGCCCGGCCATGGCGATGACGGCTGGCGGCTACTGCGCCGCCGCCGCGAGCTTGTCGGCGGTCTTGGTCTCGAAGTCGCTGGCGTCGTGCCGCTCGTGCAGTTGCTCCGAGGGATCGCCCGAAAGGCGGTTGACCATGCGGCCGCGCCGCACCGCCGGCCGGGCCAGCATCGCGTCGCACCAGCGCTGCACGTTCTTGTACTCCTGCACCGCGAGGAACTCGGCCGCGCCGTACTGGTTGAACCGCGCCAGCCCGCCATACCACGGGAAGCACGCCATGTCGGCGATCGTGTAGTCCGGGCCGGCAACCCATTCGCTTTCGCCGAGCCGGCGGTCGAGCACGTCGAGCAGGCGCTTGGTTTCCATCGTGAAGCGGTCGATCGCGTATTCGATCTTGATCGGCGCGTAGGCATAGAAATGGCCAAAGCCGCCGCCGAGATAGGGCGCGCTGCCCATCTGCCAGAACAGCCACGACAGGCACTCGGCCCGCGCCGCCGGGTCGCCGGGCGTCGGCAGGAATTCGCCGAACTTCTCGGCGAGGTGCATCAGGATCGCCGCCGTCTCGAATATGCGGAAGGGTTTCGGCCCGCTGCGGTCCACCATGGCCGGGATCTTGGAGTTGGGGTTGATCGCGACAAAGCCGCTGCCGAACTGGTCGCCGTCGCCGATCTTGATCAGCCAGGCGTCGTACTCGGCACCCTTGTGACCCTTCGCCAGCAGCTCCTCGAGCATGATCGTGACTTTCACGCCGTTCGGCGTGCCGAGCGAATAGAGCTGCAGCGGGTGCTTGCCGACCGGCAGCTCCCGCTCGAACTGCGCACCGGCGGTCGGCTTGTTGATGTTGGCGAAGCGGCCGAGGGCCGGCTTGGCCACCCAGACCTTCGGCGGGGTGTATTCGGTGTCGCTCATGCGTCAAGCTCCAAGGAGGGTGGGCGCACGCCGGGGCGCGCGATCGCCGTATCTTATACGACGGATTGCCGCGCGGGCACGCGCCGTTATGTTCGTTGCGGCCACCCCCCGAACTGGAGCGAAACGCCCTTGCACATTTGACCGCAGCCCCCACCTACCCCATGTCGGCCCTGTTGGGTTCGGCTGACGGCCTCGCTCGGCCCAACAACTTCAACGGGCGCCGGTTCTTGTCCTCCGATCCTTTCGTCGTCCGATGCGCCGCACCCCGGTGCGGCGGTGCTGTGTCTATGAGGAGCTACAGGTAATGGCTACCGGCAAAGTCAAATGGTTCAATGCGCAGAAGGGTTACGGATTTATCCAGCCGACCACCGGCGGTGCGGACGTCTTTGTCCACATCAGCGCCGTCGAGCGGGCCGGCATGGACGGCTTGCAGGAAGGCCAGACCTTGAGTTACGAACTTGAGCAGGGACAACGCGGCCGGGTTTCGGCCGTCAACCTGCGCCCGGCGTAAGCGGGCATGCGCTCAGGGGGGACGCTTCGGCGTCCCCCCGTTGGTGAAACTGCGGGAGGAGATTGCTTTTGGCTAAAGAAGAGCTGATCGAATTCGAGGGGTCGGTCCTCGAATTGCTGCCCGACGCGCGCTTTCGCGTACGGCTCGACAACGGGCACGAAACCCTCGCCTACTCCTCCGGCCGGATGAAGAAGAACCGCATCCGTATCCTGGCCGGCGATCGCGTCACGGTCGAGATGACGCCCTATGACCTGTCGAAGGGCCGGATCAACTTCCGCCACAAGGACAGCTCGGCGCCGCCGCCGATGGCCCGGCCGCAATTCCGCCGCCGCTGAAGCTTGATCAAGCTGGGTCTTTGCAGAGGCTCCGCATTGTGCCGCGAGCATGGCTGTAAACCGCGAAATGGTTTGACATTTGCCCCACGCTCCCCAATTACAGCGGGAGCAGACCACCTGCTGAATTCTTATCGAAGGCACCCACTTCTCAATGGATTTTTCTGAACTCGGACTATCGCCCGAACTTCTTCGGGCTGTTTCAGACGCCGGCTATACCTCCCCCACGCCGATCCAGCAACAATCGATCCCCCACGTCATCGCCGGCCGCGATGTGCTCGGCTGTGCGCAGACCGGCACCGGCAAGACCGCGAGCTTCGCGCTGCCGATGATCGACAAGCTGACCGCCGGCCGCGCCCGGGCGCGGATGCCGCGCTCGCTGGTCATCGAGCCGACGCGCGAGTTGGCGACGCAGGTCGAGGCGTCGTTTGAGCTTTACGGCAAGCACCACAAGCTGACCACCGCGCTGTTGATCGGCGGCGAAAGCTTTGCCGACCAGGAGCGCAAGCTCGATCGCGGCGTCGACGTGCTGATCGCCACACCCGGCCGCATGCTCGACCTGTTCGAGCGCGGCAAGATCCTGCTGTCGGATGTCCGCATCCTGGTGATCGACGAGGCCGACCGGATGCTCGACATGGGCTTCATCCCCGATGTCGAGCGGATTGTCGGGCTGCTGTCGAAACAGCGGCAGACGCTGTTCTTCTCGGCGACGATGCCGCCGGAAATCCGCAAGCTGGCGAACGCTTTCCTCAACAACCCGGCCGAGGTCTCGGTGGCCCCGCCCGCCTCGCCGGCGGAAACCGTGGCCCAATCGCTCGTCGTCGTCGCCGAGGAAGACAAGCGCGAGACGCTGCGCCGTCTGATCCGCTCGGAGGACGTGAAGAACGCGCTGATCTTCTGCAACCGCAAGAAAGACGTCGACATCCTCTACAAGTCGCTCACCAAGCACGGTTTCGACGCCGCGGCGCTGCACGGCGACATGTCGCAACCGAAGCGTACCGAGACGCTGGAGCGCTTCAAGAACAGCGAAATCCGCCTCCTGGTGTGCAGCGACGTCGCGGCGCGCGGGCTCGATATCCAGGGCCTCAGCCACGTCTTCAATTTCGATGTGCCCTACCACGCCGAAGATTACGTGCACCGCATCGGCCGCACCGGCCGGGCCGGGCGCGAAGGCCGCTCGTTCACCATCGCCGCGCCCGAGGACGGCAAGTCCGTCGCGGCGATCCAGAAGCTGATCGCCCGCGACATCCCGGTCGGGTCGGTCCCCGGCATTCCGACCGAGGCGCTCGACTTCGAAGACCGGCCGCGCGGCCGCCGCGGCAAGCGCCCGGAGCGCAAGCCCGCCACCCCCGAGCGCGAGCGCCGCGACAGCAAGCGCGAGGCGCCGAAGGTCGTCCGCTTCGACGACAACATCGCTCCGTTCCCCAAGCGCGACCGCGCCTTGCCGCGCCGCGACCGCGACCTCGACGACGCACCCGTCGCCCCCGGTTTCGGCGATCATATGCCGGCGTTTCTCGCCCGTGCGCCGCGGCTCGCCCGCCAGGGCTAGCCGCGGTATCATCGCCGCCCTTGTCGTTGGGTGGTTTCGTCGGGTGGTGAGGCCGTCATGAAGACGATCTTCGTCATGGTCAAATGCGAGCTCGGCCGCGCCTATCAGGTGGCGGACGAGGTCGTGCAGGCGGTCGAGGAAGTCTCCGAGGTCTATTCGATCTCCGGCGAGTTCGACCTGCTGATGAAGTTCTACCTCGCCGACAATGCCGATATCGGCCATTTCGTGACCGAACGGGTGCAGGTCTTGCCGGGCATCAAGGACACGTTCACGATCATCGCCTTCAAGGCGTTCTCACCAGATGTGACCGCCGGCTGACGATGCGCCTGGCAATCGGGTCAAGAGGGATGGCTGATGGCGGATGACGGGTGGGTAAAGGCGGCGGACCGTGCCGCGCTTGGCGATGGCGAGGTCATCGGCGTCATCGTCGCCGGCCATGAGATCGCGCTCTACGAGATGGACGGCGCGCTCTATGCGACCGACGATATCTGCACCCACGCCTACGCCAAACTGTCCGACGGCTGGGTGGAGCGGGGCGAGATCGAGTGTCCGCTGCATGCCGGCCGGTTCGACATCAAAACCGGCAAGGCCACCGCGCCGCCTTGCGTCGATGACGTCAAGACCTATCCGGTGCGCGTCGAGGGCGACGAAATCCAGGTGAAACTGAGCTGAGCGCCCGAGCCCGTTGCCCCACCCTGGCGTTGTGCCGGGCGGCCGCGAACCGGTATCATCCGTCAAACCCGCTGGAGGCGATCGATGCCCGACGACCTCACCCACCTGCTGCCCTCGACCCCGGACGAAATCCGCGCGCTGGTCAAACGCGCGGGCCTCGACCTGCCCGAGGAGCTGATGCAGCAATTCATCGCCGCCTGGCCGGCCTATGAGGCGATGGTGCGGCGCATCCCGCGCGGTTGGTCCTACGCGGACGAGCCGGCCCATAGCTGGCAACCGGCGCGTATCGCCGAGGGCTGAGCATGTTCAAGCGCATCGACCATATCGAGATCGTCACCGACAAGCCGGCGGACACCGAGCAATTTTATACCGAGGTGCTCGGGTTTACCGTCGGCGCCCGCGACCGCATCCGGCGCCCCGACGGGTCGGTGCTGGACATCGCCTATCTCGGGCTCGGCGGCACCACCGTCGAACTGATGGCGTATGACGGCGTGCCGGTCGCGCCGCCGCCGGCGATGGAGCATCTCGGCTACCGGATGATGGCGCTCGAAGTCGCGGACATGAAAGAGGCGCTCGCCTACCTCAAGACCAAGGGCGTCGAGGCGGTGTGGGGTCCGGTGTTCCGCGACAACTATGCCCGCGCCGAAATCCGCGACCCCAACGGCTACCATATCGAGCTGCGCCACTGGTTTTAGGCGCGGAAAACCACCCCGGCGAAGGCCGGGATGGTTTTTAGCGCCGGGCGAGCCGGCCTAACCCCACTTCGCCTGGCCGCCGACGGCGGTGATCGTGATGTGCCCCATCGTCGTGTCGGCTTTGGCGCCGTGCCAGTGGCGTTCGCCGGCCTTGATGTGGACGACGTCGCCGACCTTGATTTCTTGCGGCGTGCCGCCGTCGAGCGCGACCATGCCCTCACCCGAGGTCACGACAAGGATCTGGTCGCAGGTATGGGTGTGCCAGCCGGTCGTGCAGCCCTGACTGAAATTCACGACGCTGCAATTGTAATTTGCCGAGTCGCCCGGCTCGATGATCGTTTGGCGCGTGCGCTGCACCGGGCCGGTCCAACCCTCGATCCGATCGGCGCCTTCCACCGGCAGGTCCGGGATGTTCTTCAGCGTGACCACCTTCATGATGCCCTCCTCCCATCGCGTCAGCGCAAGCATCCTAAAGCAAATCTCGCGGCCGTTGCATCGGCAAGCGTCCGGCCTCGGCCGGACAATCACCACGGCAAAAAACCCGCCGGCGAGACCGGCGGGTTTGGCAGGACAGTTCGAGAATGCCGATCAGAAGCGGAATTTGAACTCGCTGATCAGCACGTTCATGGTTGCGGTGTGGTTGTTCAGCACGGTCCGCTGGCCCCACGTGTATTCGAGGCCCACGTCGACAAACGACACCGGGTTCCAGATCAGGTTGGCGTGCGCGGTGAAGATTTCCTTGTTGATCGAGTTGGCTTGACCACCGGTCGCCGCGGCGCCCGCCGCCGTGCCGTTGGCGTTGACCAGCTTGATCGGGATGCCGAAATGCGATTCCCAGCCGGCATTGATGTTGCTGCGCAAATTGCCCAGCCACCAATGCTGGTAGCCGACCTGAGCGCCGATCTCCTGGGTCGAGGTGGCGCGGATCAGGCTGGCCGCGGCGGCGCTGGTCGGGCCGTTGAACCCGCCATAGGTGCCGGGCACCGTGGCCGAGGTCGACGGCGCGCCGTAGTTGGTCGCCACGTCGAAGTTGGTGCTGCTGTTGACATAGGCGCCAACCGCGTCGCCGCCCTCGACGTGGAAGGTGAAGTCGTCTTTCACCCAGCCGAACCAGCCCGGCTTGATGTCCATGCCGAAATGGCCGCCATAGCCGACAAACTGCTTTGAGAAGTACTTGCCGTCGGTCACGTCGATGCTCGGGCGCAACACCGCCGAAAGATCGAGATGGCCCCAGGGCTGCGGCATGTACCACGCCGCGGTGAAGTCGGGCGAGGTGGTCTTGGCGACATTGAGCGGGGTCACGCCGCTGGTCAGCAAGGCCGTCGTGCAGGTCGAGGTGGCGGCGCTGGCGACCGCCGGCGCACCGGCGGTGCAGCTCGTGGTCGCGGTCGGGATCACGCCCGAATCCGAACCCGCGATGCCGTTCGCGGTGGCGACGACGGTCTCGGGGGTTTCGGCCGACACCGAGAAGGACGAACCCCAATAGGCCGGCATCGTGTAGCGCACCTGCGGCACACGGACATGGCCCGGTTCGCCGACATTGCCGCCAAAGTCGATGGTTTCGCCGTTGGCATCGGGATCGGAGAAGTTCGAGGTCGCCTGACCGGCGAGCAGCCCGCCCAACGTGCCGTACGCATAGCGGATACGAGGCGCGAGGTTGTCGGAGATCGCCGTCGGTCCGGCGCCGCCCGGCGAGAAGGCGGTCGAGCCGGCCCAGTCGAACTCCATCACCGTGCGGGCTTCACCGAACGGCGTCGGGGTACGGGTCTCGAAGCCGATCTTCGATTCACGCGGGCTCTGCCAGAAGATGCCGTTGCTGCGCGACCGCTGGACCGTGCCCTGCAGCGGGATCGACTGCACCTGGCCATTGATGCCGACGGTGGTCGATTGCGGGCTGGAGTTCGGATTACCGCCGGTGATGAAGTAATCCATGATCTCGGTGATCTGACCGTAGATCTTGATCGAGGTGTCGGTCCCCGGGATCAGGATCGAGCGCGGGAAGCTGCCCGCGGTCATCCCCGCCCCCGCCGCTTTGTTCGGGGTCACGGCAAACACCGCGCCGGCGCCGGGATTGAGGCCCACGGCGGCGAGTTGGTCGACCCGCTGGTTGAGCAGCTGCTGATTCAGCTGCAGATCATCCGCTCGCGCCGATGGCGCTGCGCCGATAGCCGCAAACGCTGCCGTGGCGCATCCGAGCGTGGCAATGGTTCCCCGCTTCCCCCGCATGCTCATACCCTCCTCCCGTTCCACGCACTGTCGGGGACCCGCAGGTCGCCCGTTAGGAGAGAGCTAGCATCGGTGACCGGCCAAAAATATCTGAAAGCGCATAAATGTGGATCAAAATGTCGATCCGACAGATCCGTCGGCCACGGAATTTCCACTGCTTATTGAGCCGCATAAAACTTACATTAAACTGACATCATTAGAATTGACACAGTTGACGGGCGTCAGATAACTTCAAAAAAAAGACAGTACATTGGCAGGGGGGACTGGAGATGCGCACGATTTCGTCCGCGCAGCCCTGGGTGTCTGCTGAGTTCACGCGGCGATTTGCGAAGAGACTGGCCCTCACACCAGACGAGCTGCCCATTTTAACGGAGATTCTGTCGACGGCGCGGCCCTTTCGGCGTCGTCAGGACATCGTGACGGAAGGCCGCCGGAACCGAACAATTTTTCTCCTGCTGGACGGCTTGCTGATCCGCTACCGGATTACCCGCGACGGTCACCGCCAGGTGGTCAACCTGGTGGTGCCCGGCGACAGCGTCGGCAGCCCGAGCTGTTTTTTCGACGGAGCGCTTTATTCGGTGCGGTGCCTGACGAACTCGATTGTCGCGGGCATGTCGCTTGAAACGCTGACGGCGCTGCTCGATACCCAGCCCCGCCTGGCCGCAAAGCTGTTCTGGCTGCTGTCGTGCGATGCGGCCGTCTGTGCCGAGCATGTGGTCGTCGTCGGACGGCGGTCGGCACGCCAGCGGATCGCCCACTTCTTTCTCGAATTGCTGGTGCGGCTCAAAGCCGTCGGCCTGGCGGAGGAAAACGGGTTTCAGATGCCGTTCAGCCAGGATGTGATCTGCGACGCGCTCGGCCTCAGCCTCGCCTATGTCAACCGTGAGCTGGGGCTGCTGACCAAAGACGGGCTCGTCACCATCGCCGAGCGCAAGCTGGTCATACACGACGTCAACGCCCTGGCGGATCTCGCCGATTTCGAGCATCGCTATCTCCAGCCGTCATCCGCCTCCGAACTCTTCGCACCGCCGCGGCCCTGGGAAGCAACGTGGTCGGCCGAGCAGCTCGCCGCCCACCGCCGCAGCGCTGCCGCGCGCCTGTAGCGGCGCCGACCCGGCGGCGGGAAGAACGCCGCCGCGCGAATCCCGTTTCGCGGGCCGCGCCGGCATGCCATGCTGGTGCATTGAACACCGTTCAGGGAGTGAACCATGGCAAACTACATGCTGGTCAGCTTCAAGACCTGCCCCTGGGTGCAGCGCTCGGCGATCATCCTGCGCGAGAAGAACACCCCGTTCGAACTGCGCCATATCGAGCCCGACAACCGGCCGGACTGGTTCCTGGCCATCTCGCCGCACAAAAAAGTCCCGGTGCTGCGCATCGACGACAAGGATTCCCTCTTCGAATCAAACGCGATCAACGAATATCTCGACGAGACGGTGAGCCCGCAATTGCATCCGAAGGACCCGCTGACGCGGGCGATCAACCGCGCCTGGACCGACTATGTGCCGAGCTTTGCGTCGAGCGTGACGGGCTGCGCCTATGCCGCCACCAAGGAAGCCTATGAGGCGGCGATCGCCAAAATCCCGGAGGCGTTCGGCCGGCTGGAAAAGGCGCTCGAAACCCAGGGCAACGGACCGTTCTTCAACGGCAAGGACTATTCGCTGGTCGACGCCGCCTACGCGCCGTTCCTGCAACGCTATTTCTTCCTCGACCGGATCAAGAAGATCGGCGAGATCGAGAAATACCCGCGGCTCCATGCCTGGGCGAAGGCGTTGATGGCCCGTCCGTCGACGCATTCCTTCCCCGAAGCCGAGTTCGAGGCGATGTACCGCGCCAACCTGCAAAAGCGCGGCAGCTATCTTTCGCAATTCGTCGAGCCCGCCAGGGCGGCCGCCGAATAAGGCGGCCCATCGGCAAAATAAATCCCCTGTCCCGCCGGCAGCGCCGGTCGGCCAGGGGAATTGTCTCGGCCCGGCGCTAGCGCCGGGACCGGCAGCAGGGGCCTACGACGCCTGTTCGAGGCGCCGCTCGCTGCGGCTTTCGATATTGCCGGCTTCGCGCTCGAGGTCCTCGGCGGTGCGCAGACGCGCATCCCAAATCGCCGGATTCTCGGCGCGCTCAGCGAATTCGCGGTACCAGCTTGCAAGGTCGCGCAGCTTTTGCGCCTGATCCATTGATCGCGTTCCTCTGGGGGGTAGAGTTCCGTGTGAAGAAACGCAGCGGCGACGCGTTGGTTGCTGCCCGCGGCCCAATTATTTTGCCCCAATTATTTTGCCCTTGCCGCTACCCGCTGTTCCGCAGGCCGGCGGCGATGCCGTTGATGGTCAGGTGGATGCCGGTCACCACATCCTCGTCGCCGTCGCCGGCACGGTAGCGGCGCAGCAGCTCGATCTGCATGTGGTTGAGCGGGTCCATATACGGGAAACGGTTGCGGATCGAGCGGGCGAGCAGCGGGTTGGTTTCGAGCAGCTGGTTCTGCTCCATGATCGCCAGCAGCGCTTCGATCGAGGCCTCCCATTCGGCGCGGAGCCGCGCGAAAATACGCTCGCGCAAGGGTACGTCGGAGACCAGCTCGGCATATCGCGACGCGATCGCGATATCGCTCTTCGCCAGCACCATGTCCATGTTCGACAGCAGCATCTGGAAGAACGGCCAGTCGCGGTACATCGCCTGAAGCGTCCGCATGCCGGTTTCCGGCTCGGCCTCCAGCCATGACTGCACGGCACTGCCGAAGCCGTACCAGCCGGGCAGCATCAGCCGCATCTGCGCCCAGCTGAACACCCAGGGGATGGCGCGCAAATCCTCGATCCGCTCCGACGGTTTGCGCGAGGCGGGACGGCTGCCGATGTTGAGATTGGCGATCTCGCCGACGACCGTCGCCTCGCGGAAGAACCGGACAAAGCCGTCCGTCTCGTAGACCAGATCCCGGTAGGCGCGATAAGCGTCGCCCGACAGGCGCTCCATCAGGTCGAGATATTCCGGGCGCGGCGCCGCGGTTTCCGGAGGCAGCAGCGTCGCTTCGAGCGTCGCGGCCGCCAACGTCTCGAGGTTTCGCCGGCCGAGCTCGGGGTTGGAATATTTGCTGGCGATGACCTCGCCCTGCTCGGTGATGCGGATCGCGCCCCGCACCGCGCCGGGCGGCTGGGCGAGGATCGCCTGATAGCTCGGCCCGCCGCCGCGGCCGACCGAGCCGCCGCGGCCGTGGAACAGGCGGATGCCGACATCGTAGCGGCGGAACACCTCGACCAGCGCGATCTCCGCCTTGTACAGCTCCCAGCCTGAGGTCAGGAAGCCGCCATCCTTGTTGCTGTCGGAATAGCCGAGCATCACCTCCTGGATGCGGCCGCGGCTTTCCAGGAACCGCATGTAGTCGGGCGTGCCAAGCAGCGCATCCATGACCTCGCCGCAATTGCGCAGGTCCTCGATCGTCTCGAACAGCGGGACGATGTCGAGATCGAGCCGCCCCTCGCGCGGGTGCAGCAGACCGGCTTCCTTCAGCAGGATGCCGACTTCGAGGATGTCGGAGACGCTGGCCGCTTTCGAGATCACGTAATGCGGCACCGCGTCGGCGCCGTAGCGGCGATGCGCCTCGGCGGCGGCGCGGACCACCGCCAGCTCGCTCGCGGTCTCGTTCGCGTAGGTCGCGAAGGGCGAGGCCAGCGGCCGCTCGGTCGCCAGTTCGCCGAGCAGCAGCGCGACGCGCCGATCCTCATCGAGCGCGAGATAGTCGGTGCCCGGCTGCGCGAGTTCGAGCAGGTCGGCCACCACGCGTTCGTGGACATCGGCATTCTGCCGCAGATCGATCGCCGCCAGGTGGAAGCCGAAGATGTCGACCGCGCGGCGCAGACCGTGCAGCCGCCCCTTGGCGAGCAGCTCGGAGCCGTTGGCGACCAGCGAATTGGCCATCGTGGTCAGCTCGGCAAGCAGTTCGTTGCCGTCGACATAGGGCGCCGCGCTGCCGACCGGGGCGCGCAACGGATCCGCCTGGTCGAGCGCCCGGGCGGTCGCCGCGAGCCGCGCATAGATGCCGGTGATCGCCCGGCGATAGGGCTCGTAGCGGCGATACGGCGAACGGTCCGGCGACCGTGCGGCCAGTTCGGCAAGCGAGGGCGACACATCGACCAGCCGGCTGTCGAGCGAAAGCTCCTCGCCGAGCAGGCGCAGCTCGGACAGGTAATGGCCGAGCACGGTCGAGCTTTGGCGGCGCAGCGCGTCTTCGAGCACGGCGGCGGTGACGAACGGGTTGCCGTCGCGGTCGCCGCCGATCCAGCTCCCCATGCGCAGGAACGACGGCAGCGGCGCCGTACCCAACCCCCATTCCGCCAACTCCTGTTCGAGATCGGCGTAGAAACGCGGCAGCTCCCGCAGGAAGGTGTAGTCGTAATAGGCGAGACCGTTATTGACCTCGTCGGCGACCTGAAGGCGGGCGCGGCGCAGCAGGTTGGTCTGCCACAGCGTCAGGATCGCGCGGCGCAGCGCGGCCTCGTTGGCCGCCAGCTCGTCGTGCGTCAACTGGTAGAGGTCGCGCTGCGCCAGCAGCTCGGCGACCTCCATCTCGCGGTCGATCATGCTTTTGCGGCGCACCTCGGTGGGGTGCGCGGTGAGCACCGGCACGACCATCGCCTCGGCGAAAAACCGCCGCAGACGGTCGGGGGCGATATGCGCGTCGCGGGCCTGCTCCAGCGCATGCGCCATCGTCCCTTCCCGGGGCGCCGACGGGGCAAAGGCATGCGCCCGGCCGCGGCGGATGTGGTGCCGGTCTTCCGCGATGTTGGCGAGATGCGAGAAGAAGCCGAAGGCGCGGATGATGTGCAGCGCCTCGCTGTGCGGCAGCGCGTTGAGGATACGCTCCAATTCGTCGCGCGCCGCGCCGTCTTCGTCGCGGCGAAAGCGGATCGAGCTCTGCCGGATGCGCTCGACCGTGTCGAAGGCGGCGGCGCCGCGCTGCTCGCGCACCGTGTCGCCAAGGAGGCGGCCCAGCAGCCGGATATCCTCGCGCAGCGGCAGGTCCTTGTCGTCGCGCTCCGGGGCTTCGGCCGGTTCAGCTATCGACATCGCGCCAAGCCTCCCAATCCTCCATGCCGGCAACGCCGTTGGCGATCGGAAAGCTTAACGCCGTTTTGGTTAACGACGACAAAACGGCGGCTGCGCGCTTATCGCAAGGGAGGATTATCCAGCGCAGTGACGAGCCGGTCGATCCGGTGCAGCGCGGCATCGCGGATGCCGAGCCGTTCGAGATGGCGCACCGTGTTGGCGAGATAGTCGCGGCCGGTGCCGCGATCGCCCTGCGAGGCGGCGATGATCCGCGCCGCGGCGTCGGGCGGCAGCCGGCCGGCATAGTCGCGCGAATCGCGCCGCACGGTGAACGCGTAGCCCGCGGTGCGGCCGCGCTCGGTCGTCATGCGGACCGGGGTCATGTGGTAGACAAAGCCGGTCATCTCGCGCGTCCACAGATAGTCGATCGCACCGGCGAGGGTCGGCGCGGCGAGACGATAGGCAAGCCCGCGGCACGAGCCGCCACGGTCGAGCCCGAGCACCAGCCCAGGCCGCTCGCGGGTGCCGCGATATTCGGGCGAATAGAGGCAGAAGTTGCGGTGCCAGCCATGGACTCGCGCCGGCAGCGCCTCGGCGAACGGAAACTCCGGGCTCCACATCAGCGAGCCATAAGCGAACACCCAGACCGGCACGGCGCTGCGGCGCAACTCGATGACCCAATCCGGCATCGGGTCGATCGGATAGGGCGAGGTGAGGACCGGTGCGGCGAGGGACATGCCGCACGGACTATAAGCTCCTCTCCCGCATTGCGGGAGAGGGGTGGCGGCTAGTCGTCCCAGACCTGTTTGGGCATCGGCAGGTCAGCGAAGTCGGCATCGCCGAGCGGGCGGTCGGCGGCGATGCCGTGCATGTCGAGCAGCATCACCCATTGCCGGGTATGCTGGCCGATATGCCAGGTGGCCCGCTCCATGACCTCGTGCAGTTTTTGCCTGCCGTAATAGGTCTCGACCTCGGCTTGCGCGCCCTTGTCCGCGGTGTTCGCCCACCAGTCCTCGACCTTCGCCTTGACCCGCTCGCCATAAGCCGCGAGCGCCGCGGTCGAGGCCATTTCGGCGGGGTCGTGGACCTCGCCGGGCAGGCCGTTGCTGAAGAACTTGCCGCCGGCAACTTCCGTGAAAGCCTCGCAGATGCGGAACATGTGGTGCGCCAGGCGGGCGTAGCTGCGCGGCCGGCTCGGGGTCAGCGTCTCGAGCTGGTCATCGGGCATTTGCGGGATCATCCGCAGCGCCGCGTCGATATAGAGCGCCATCCGCGCGTGGAGCTGCGCCGGCGAGAGCACCGGACCGGCCTTCTCGTTGAGCTTCAGGAAAGCGACGACCTGAGCGATGTTCTGCGCGAAGACGAACTCGTCGCCGCGCGACAGCACCGGGATCGACCGCGCGCCCAGGCGTTGCAGCTCGGCGCGGCCCGCCGCGTCAGTGAGGATGTTGATCGATTCGAACTCGATCCCACGGACCGAGAGAAACTCCTTGAGTCTCAGGCAGCTGGTTCACCCAGGCTGCCAGAACGCCTTCAGCGGCGCGGTCTGCGGCATGGCCTCTTCCTATCCGTTCGACAGCATGTTCGCGCGCGGAGCGCGTGGCGTCAATCAATGCGATGGGATCGGCGCCCTGCGCCGCCGCCGCGCAAAAATCAGTAATACGCCGCGCCGCCGTTGACGTGGATCGTCTGGCCGGTGATGAAGCCGCCGTCGTCGCTGACGAGGAACAGGCAGGTGGCGGCGATCTCGTCGATCTTGCCCTGGCGGGCGAGCGGTATGCCGGAGGCGTCGGGCGGGCGGTTGCCGTACCATTCGGGGTTGTCGCGGCGGGTGTCGATGCTGCCGGGCGAGACGACGTTGACCCGGATGTTCGGCGCGAACTCCGAGGCGAGACCACGCGCGAAGCCGACCAGCGCCATCTTGGCGGCCGAGAGATGCGCCCGCCCGGCGCCGCGGCCGGAATAGGCGCCGTCGCCGACAAAAAACAGCACCTGGCCGTATTTGTTCTCGACCATCTTGCCGATCAGCGCGCGGGTCAGATACAGCGCGCCGTCGAGCACCACGTTGCGCACGTGCTCCCAATCGGCGTCGGTCAGCTGGAGGAACGGCTTGTGCGGGCGGATCGCTGCGTTGTTGACGAGGATGTCGACACGCCCGTATTCGGCGAGCGCCTGCGCCGCGATCGCCTCGACCTGCGCCTTGTCCGCCATGTCGGCGAGGATCGCCGTCGACCTGACGCCCAGCGCCCGCACCTCTTGGGCGACGCCCTCGGCCTCGTCGCGGTTGGTCCGGGCGTTGACGATGACATGCGCGCCCTCGCGCGCGAACAGCAGCGCGGTCGCCCGGCCGATATTGCGCCCCGAGCCGGTGATCAGCGCGACCTTGCCGTCAAGCTTCCCCATGTGATCCTCCCTGGTGTTGCCCAGACCTAGAGCGAAGCGGCTTTCAACGCAACGGCGAAGCGCCCTATATACCCGGCATGCGCCGCTCGACGGTCTTTCGCGCCCTGGGCGCCGTGCTGGTGATCGCGGGCGCCGCCTACAGCGCGTTCTGGTGGATCGCCGCCGGCAAGATTGCGGCCGCCGCGTCGGCCTGGCGCGAGGCCGCACGCCAGCAGAGCATCGACGCGTCGTGGCAGGGCATGCGCGTCGCGGGCTATCCGCTGTCGTTTCGGCTTGAGCTGACGGATTTCGCGATCAAAGCCCCCGGCACCGTCCCGCCGGTCGAGGCGCAGGCCCCCCTGCTCACCGCGAGCGTGCGGCCTTGGGATTTCCACACCGTCCGGTTTGCCACACTCCAAGGCGTCGACGCGACGGCGGAACCGCAAGCTTTGGCCAAATTGACCGCGCAGAGCGCCAGCGGCGCCGCCGCGTTCAACGACGACGGCACGACGGTCTGGCTGTCGCTGCATCAGGCCAAGGCTGGCGGCGGTCTCGCGCTGGCCGCGAAGACCGTGCATCTCTGGGTCACGCTTCCTTCACAGGCGCCGGCGACGCACCAGGATACGGAGGTCGCGCTGGCGATCGATGCGCACGAATTGACGCCGCCGCTGACGCCCCCGGGATTCAGCGGGGCGATCGACGACCTCGCCTTCGGCGTCACGATGCGCGGCGCCTTTCCGTCCGGCCCGCTGCGGCAGGCCGCCACGGCATGGCGGGACAGCGGCGGCACCCTGGAGCTCGACCATCTCCATCTGCGCTGGGGCGAGACGGATATCAGCGGCTCCGGCACCCTGGCGCTCGACAACAATCTGCAGCCGGTCGGCGGGTTCTCGGGAGGCGTGTCGGGGTTCGATCAGCTGTTGTCGGCGCTTGTCGCGTCGGGACGAATCAAGGCGGGCGACGCCAGGGTCGCCCGGCTGGCGCTGGCCATGCTGGCCAAGGCCGGCCCGGACGGGCGGCCGGAAATCTCGACCTCCTTTGCGATCCAGGACGGGCAGATGTATCTCGGTCCGGCGAAGCTGGGGCCGGCGCCGCGCATCGAGTGGTGACCGCTAAGCCTGCTTGGCTTCGATGATCGAGCGGCGGACGGCGCGGGTGCGGGTGAACCAGTCGTGCAGCGTGTCGCCGTCGCCGCGGCGGATCGCCCGCTGCAAGGCGGTCAGGTCCTCGCTGAAACGCTGCAGCAGCTCCAGCACCGCCTCGCTGTTGGCGAGGAAGATGTCGCGCCACATCACCGGGTCGGAGGCGGCGATGCGGGTGAAGTCGCGGAAGCCGCCGGCCGAATACGCGATGACCTCGGATTGCAGGTCCTGCTCCAGTTCGGTGGCGGTGCCGACGATCGTATAGGCGATCAGATGCGGCAGGTGCGAGGTCACCGCCAGCACCTTGTCGTGATGCTCGGGCGGCATCATCGCCACCCGCATCCGCGCCAGCTCCCACAGCGCCTTGACCCTGACGACGGCGGCAGGATCGCTGCCCGGCAGCGGCGTCAGGATGCACCAGCGGTCGGCGAACATCTCGGCAAAGCCGGCCTCGGGACCGGAATGCTCGGTGCCGGCGACCGGGTGACCGGGGACGAAATGCACGCCGGCCGGGATCGCCGGGGCGATGTCGCCGATCGCCGCCTCCTTGACCGAGCCGACATCGGTGACGATCGCGCCGGGCTTCAGCGCCGGGGCGATCGCCTTGGCGAGCGCGGCATAGGCGGAGAGCGGCGTCGCCAGCACGACGAGATCGGCCCCCGCCGCGGCGGCGACCGGATCGTCGGTGGTCGCGTCGGCGATGTCGAGACGGCGCACCGCCTCCAGCGTCTCGGCGCGGCGCGCGCAGGCGGTGATGTGCGTCGCCGGGCAATCGCGGCGCAGCACCCGCGCCAGCGACGAGCCGATGAGGCCGATCCCGATGATCGCGACACGGTCGAACAGGGGCTGTTCCATCACGACGCCATGAAATCGGCGAGCGCCGCCGCCACTTTCTCGTTTTCCTCGCCGGTGCCGACGGTGATCCGTATCCGGTCGGGCAGGCCGTAAGCGTTCATCCTGCGCGTCAGGATGCCGCGCGATTGCAGAAACGCGAACGCGGCGGCGGCACTGTGCCTGCCGCTTTCGGCAAAGCGCGGCAGCACGAAATTGCCGACGCTCGGCGTCGGGTCCAACCCGAGCGCGCCGAGCTTCTCGTTGAGCCAGGGCTGCCAGCGGTCGTTATGCGCGCGCGCCCGCCGCAGCGAATCGGTGTCTTGCAGCGCCGCGACACCGGCCGCCAGCGCGGCGGCGTTGACGTTGAACGGGCCGCGTACCCGGTTCAGCACATCGGCGATCTCCGGCGGGAAATAGCCCCAGCCCAGCCGCAGCCCGGCCAGCGCGAAGATCTTCGAGAACGTGCGCAGCATCACGACGTTCTCGGCCGCGTCGACCAGCTTGATGCCGGGCTCGTAGTCGTTGCGGTTGACGAATTCGGCATAGGCCGAATCGATCGCCAGCACGACATGCGGCGGCAGCCCGGCATGCAGCCGCACCATCTCGCTTTGCGACAGGTAGGTGCCGGTCGGGTTGTTGGGATTGGCGATAAAGACGAGACGGGTCTTGGGCGTGACCCGCGCCAGGATCGCGTCGACATCGGCGGTCAGCTCGCGCTCCGGCGCGGCAACGGGGGTTGCGCCGACCGACTGCGCGCCGATCGGGTACATCAGGAAACCGTGGCGGCTATAGAGCACCTCGGTGTCGGGGCCGGCATAAGCGCGGATCAACAGGCCGATCAGCTCGTCCGAACCCGAGCCGCAGACGATGCGCGCGGCGTCGAGACCGTGATGCTCGGCCAACGCCCGGCGCAACTCGTCGGCCGAGCCGTCCGGGTAGCGGTGGATCTCGCCGGCGAGCGCACGATAAGCGGCGACGGCCTTGGGGCTCGGGCCGAGCGCGCTCTCGTTGGACGCGAGGCGGATCGGCCGCTCGATGCCGCTGAGCTTGGCGTCGCCGCCGACATAAGGGGCAATGTCGAGAATGCCCGGGCCGGGGACCGGGGCCTGCTTCGCACGCATGGCCTCAACCTCGGACGCCGCTGCCGGCGGACATCGCGATCGGCTGGGCCAGGATCGAGGCGACGGCGGGCGACGCGGCCTCGGGCAGGGGCACGGCATACGAGCCGACCAGAAGCAGCCGCAACAGATCGCCGCCGAGCCGCTCGCGCACCTGCGCGAGACGCGGATCGTCGAGCGTCACGAAGCCGTCGAACTCAATCAGGGTGTGCGCCAACCCGCCGTGGCTCGACGACGCGATCAGCCGGCAGCTCATGCCGAGCGCCGACAGCGCGGTGAGAAAACGGCTGTGGCTGATGTCGACCGCGTTTTCGCTGGCCAGCAGCGTGCGGTCGGCGCCGCCGCTCGGCTGCTGCGGCGCATAGCCGATCGCCAAGGCGTCGCCGTCCGAGCGGGCATTGCCGCGCGGGCCGAACGGCAGGCGCGCGACGACCCGGGGGACATCCGCATCCGGCGACAGCAAATGCACCCACCACGGGTCCTTGTCGCCGTCCTGCGGCATCGGCAGCACGCCGATCGCGACGCGCCGGTCGGCCACCGCGCGGATGACCTGGAGCGTCGTCTGGAACATCGTCATCGGCGTCTGGCTGCCGAAATGATCGCGTGAGATGTCCCAGACCCCCGGCCCGTCCGGCGGCACATAGGAACCGACCGCGAAGGGACCTTCGAGCCGCACCGCCGCGCCGAGCAGCTCGCGCCACATGCGGATCATCGTCCCGACCGGCAGATCGCCGCGGTTGCGCTCGACCAGGCGGCGGATGATCGCCGCTTCGCGTGACGGCACAAAGGTCGCGCCGGCGCCATTCGCTTTCAATGCCGCCACGCGCGACACGACTTCCAGCCGATCGGCCAGCAGGTCGAGCAAATTGTTGTCAATCCCGTCGATACGACGACGTAATTCTTCAAGTTCGGACTGATTTGACAACATCGTACCGATCGCGCTTTGCGGGCCGATAGTAGTAGGGTCAGCAATGCACGAAATCAAACGAAACCGTTGACATGGCGGCACTGCAATCCCTACCTACGCTTCCTTCATCGACCGCGGTCGAGCAGCCGCTTCAAGGCGTCGCGTGCGGTCGCGCCAACCGCGAATTGCCACCGAGACCATAGTGCCAGCCGCGATCACCCCTCGCATTCTCGTTCGCTCCGACACCGCGTGGCCCGGCTACCGGCTCGTCGAGCGCGCGCCGCTGCGGCTTGATTGCGGGGTCGATTTCGGCCCGTTCACCATAGCTTACCAAACCTATGGGCGGCTGAACGCCGACAAGTCGAACGCCATCCTCATCTGCCACGCCCTGACCGGCGATCAATACGTCGCCGATCCGCATCCCATCACCCGCCATCCCGGCTGGTGGTCGACCATTGCCGGCCCCGGCCAGGTGCTCGACACCGACCGCTATTTCCTGATCTGCGCCAACGTGCTCGGCGGCTGCATGGGCACCACCGGCCCGCAGGACATCGATCTCGCGACCGGCAAACCCTATGCGCTGTCGTTCCCGGTCATCACCGTCCGCGACATGGTGCGGGCGCAGAAGCGCCTCATCGACCATCTCGGCATCGAGACGCTGTTTTGCGTGATCGGCGGCTCGATGGGCGGCATGCAGGTGCTCGAATGGGCGGCAAGCTATCCGGAATGCGTCTTTTCCGCGGTTCCGGTCGCCACCGCGGCGCGGCATTCGGCGCAGAACATCGCGTTCCACGAGGTCGGCCGCCAGGCGATCATGGCCGACCCGGACTGGTGCGAAGGCCACTATCTCGAAGCCGGCCGGCGCCCGGCGCGCGGGCTCGCGGTGGCGCGCATGGCGGCGCACATCACCTACCTGTCGGAAGCCGCGCTGCACCGCAAATTCGGCCGCAACCTGCAGGACCGCAACGCCGTCACCTGGGGGTTCGACGCCGACTTCCAGGTCGAGAGCTATCTGCGCCACCAGGGCAGCACGTTCGTCGACCGGTTCGACGCCAACTCCTACCTCTACATCACCCGGGCGATGGATTATTTCGACCTCGCCGCCGAGTACGGCGCGGTGGCCGAGGCGTTTCGCGGCACCGGCTCGCGCTTCTGCATCATCTCGTTCACCAGCGACTGGCTGTTCCCGACCAGCGAGAGCCGCGAGCTGGTGCATGCGCTGAACGCCGTCGCCGCCAATGTCAGCTTTGTCGAGGTCGAGACCGACAAGGGCCATGACGCCTTCCTGCTGCACGAGCCGGAGCTGTTCGAGACGCTGACCGGGTTCCTGAACGGCTGCGCCGAGCATCGCGGCCTCAGCCGGGCGCGATCGGGCCGGGCGTAAGCGGTCGCCGCCGCAATGACGCGCGAACCATGAGCCGCGCCGCCGCGCTGTCCCTGCGCCACGCCGTCCCCGTCGCGTCGACGCCGGCGCGCGACCGGCTGCGCCGCGATCTGCGCGTCATCGCCGACATGATCGAGCCGTCGGCGCGGGTGCTGGATATCGGCTGCGGCGACGGCGCGCTGCTGGCCTATCTCACCAAGGAGAAGGGGGCCGACGCCCGCGGCGTCGAGCTGGGCCAGTCGGGGGTCAACGCCTGCGTCACGCAGGGGCTGTCGGTGATCCAGGGCGACGCCGACAGCGATCTCGACGCCTACCCGACCAACGCCTTCGATGTCGTCGTGCTGAGCCAGACGCTGCAGGCGACGCGACAGCCGCGACGCGTGCTGGAAACGCTGATGCGGATCGGCAAGCGGGCAATCGTCTCGTTCCCGAATTTCGGTTTCTGGCGCATCCGCTTGGGACTGGCGGTGCGCGGCCGGATGCCGGTGACGGCGCTGCTCGACCACCAATGGTACGATTCGCCGAACATTCATCTCTGCACAATCCGCGACTTTGTCGCGCTGTGCGACGAGATCGGCGTCCGCATCGAAAAAAGCGTCACGTTGGACCGCCATGGACGGCCTTTCGCGCTCAACCCGAAGGGATCGCTCGCCAACCTGCTGGCCGAGCAGGGTGTGTTCGTGCTGACCCAGGAGGCGCCGTGATGCTGGTCGCGCAGATCACCGACATGCATGTCCTGGCCGAAGGCAAGCTGTTCCATTCACCGCGCCGGGCGATCCCGGCCGATGCCGCGCCGGGCTGGAGCTTTATCGACACCGCCGCCTGTTTGCAGCGCGCGATCGCCGCGCTCAACAAGCTCGCACCGCGCCCGGACATGCTGGTGGTGACTGGCGACCTGACCGACCACGGCGGCGCCGAGGAATATGCCAATCTGCGCCAAATCCTCGCGGCGGCGGCGATGCCGGTCTATGTGATCCCGGGCAATCACGATACGCGGGAAGGCGTGCGCGCGACGTTTGCCGCCGACGGCTATCTTCCCGCCGCCGGGTTTCTGCATTACGTGGTCGAGGGCTGGCCGCTGCGGATCGTCGCGCTCGATACCCATGTGCCGGGTTTTCATCACGGGGAGCTGTGCGCCGAGCGGCTCGATTGGCTCGACCGGACGCTCGCCGGCGCGCCGGACCGGCCGACCCTGGTGATGATGCACCACCCGCCCTTCCCCACCGGCATCGAACACATGGATGTGCACGCGCTGCGCCATCCCGAGGCGTTCGCCGCGGTGGTGCGGCGCCACCCGCAGATCGAGCGCATCCTGTGCGGGCACCTGCACCGCACGATCGACCACCGGTTCGCCGGCACCATCGCGGGCACGGCGCCGGCAACGGCGCACCAGCTCGTGCTCGACATGACGCCCGGCGCACCGGCCGAGTTCACCTTCGAGCCGCCGGGCTACCAGCTGCATTTCTGGCGCGAGGGCATCGGTCTCGTCACCCACACCGCCGTCTTCGGCGACTGGCCCGGCCCCTACCCGTATCGCGCGCCGCCGGCGTAGCTACATCCGCGATGCCGCCGGGGTGTAGACCAGCCGCCGCCGCTTGGGCGCGCGCGTCGCGGTAGGCTTGGCGTAGATCTGCTTGGTTGCCTCGACCAGGATCACCCCGGCAAAGGTCGGGAACCAGCGGGCGCCGATCCGCTCCCAGGCGCGGGCGGCGCGCAGCATCATGCGGCTGCGGCTCGGCGGGACGAACAGCGCGGCTCCGGTCGCGACCGGGGTGAACAGCTCGTCGCGCAGCAATTGCGACAGCTGCGAGGTCGAATAGGGCCGGCCGGAGCCGAACGGCGTGCGCTCGAGCCGCGCCCAGATGCCGCGCCGGTTCGGCGCCACCACCAAGAGACGGCCGCCGCCGGCCAGCACCCGCCATATCTCCTTCAGCAGCGGCCCGGCCTGCTCGGTGGTCTCCAGCGCATGGATCAGCAGCACCCGGTCGAGCGAGAAATCGGCGAAGGGCAGCTCGTTCTCCTCGGCGAGGAGCGAGAGGTTGGCCCCGTCGGGCGGCCACGCCAGCACGCCGAGCGACGCCGGCATCAGCGCCACGGTGCGCTCGGTCTCGGGCGAGATCGCCGTCAGGAACGGCGCGGGATAGCCGATGCCCAGCAGCCGCAGCCCGCGCAGGTCCGGCCATAGCCGGCGGATCGCCTGGCGGATCATCCGCCGCGCCACCTGCCCCAGCTGGGTGCGGTAGAAATCGCGCAGATCGATGACGTCGAGCGGCATGCTGCCATCATAACATGGCGTTGGATAACGGATTGCGGACACGTCGAGACGTCAAAGGCCACTACCCTGGCCGTCATCACCGGATTATCGTTGCACCGAGGCCATTCAGGGATAAGCACGATGCCGCTCTCCATCCGTCCGATCGACCCCGTCAACCGTCCGTTCTTCGCCGGCGAGGTGTCGGGCATCGACCTCGGCCGGCCGGCGACGCCGGAAGACGTCGCGGCGATCGTCGCCGGCATGGACAAGTTCGCGGTGCTGGTGTTCCACGACCAGCAGATCGACGACGCGCAGCAGCTCGCGTTCAGCCGCAATTTCGGCACGCTGGAAATCGCCAATGCCGATGTCCGGCGCGACGAGGACCGGCGGCTCGCACCCGAAGTCGCCGATGTCTCGAACCTCGGCAAGGGCAACGCGATCATGTCGCGCGAGGACCGGCGGCGGCTGTTCAGCCTCGGCAACATGCTGTGGCACTCGGACAGCTCGTTCAAGCCGACGCCGGCGAAATACTCGCTGCTGCACGCGCGGGTGCTGCCGTCAAAGGACGGCAACACCGAATTCGCCGATATGCGCGCCGCCTACGACGCGCTCGACGATGCGACGAAGGCCGAGATCAACGACTATGTCTGCGAGCACAGCCAGCAGCATTCGCGCGGCGTGCTCGGCTTCGACTTCACCGAGGAAGAGCGGCGCAGGAACCCGCCGGTGCCGCAGCGCCTGGTGCGGCGGCACCCCGGCAGCGGCCGGCGCTCGCTGTTCCTGTCGGCGCATGCCGGCGCGATCCGCGGCCTGCCGGTGCCGGAAGCGCGGGCGCTGCTGCGCGACCTCACCGAGCACGCGACGCAGCGCCAATTCGTCTATGCGCACCAATGGCGGCTCGGCGACCTGGTGATGTGGGACAACCGGGCGATGATGCACCGCGCTCGCCGCTACGACCCGAGCGAGGTCCGCGAACTCCACCGCACCACCGTCGCCGACGATCGGCCCACCTTGGAGCAGGCTGCCTAGGATCGGGACTCAATTGGTCCAGTAGATCAAGAGTGCGGCGAGGTAGAGGCCAGCGATGTAGTTGCGGGCGAGTTTGTCGTATCGGGTGGCGATGCGACGCCAGTCCTTGAGGCGACACCATAGCCTCTCGACGAGGTTTCGCTGGCGATAGGCGATGCGGTCGTAGGGGATTTGGCGGACGCGTGGCGAGCGGGATGACGGCCTCGGCGCCGCGCTCAGCAATTAGTTGGATAGCATCGCTGTCGTAACCGCGGTCGGCGACGAGCCGGCGGAACGGCCCGAGGGCGGCGAGAAGCGCCGGCGCGGTCGCCGCATCGGAGGCGTTGCCGGCGGTCAACAGGATCAGCCGCGGCCGCCCCGCGTCGTCGCGGGCGGCGTGCAGCTTGCTGGTGCGGCCGCCCCGCGAGGTGCCGAGCGCTTGCTCGAAAGCCCCCCTTTTCCGCCGGCGGCACAGCGGTGTGCCTTGATGTGCGTGCTGTCGATCGCCGCCAGCCCATAGATCCCGCTGTGG
>DASZOZ010000152.1:0-11363 GCA_035550515.1 Allostellaceae bacterium | reverse complement strand
GGCGTGGAATTCGGGCATCACCTCGCGGGCGAACAGTTCGAGGCTTTCGCAGATATGCGCGTGGGTGTTCTTGCCGGCCTGGTTGAGCAGGATCACCTGGTCGATATGCGAGGTCTCGAAGCGGCGCAGTTTGCGCCGGATTGTTTCCGGCGAGCCGATCAGCCCGCCGCGCAGCGCGCGCTGCAGCCCCTCGGGGTTCTCGCGCTTCCACTTCTCGTACTCGTCCCACAGGTTCACCGTGCCCGGCGCCGGCCGTTCGCGGGTCGCGCTCTGCCCGTAAAAGCGCAGCGCGAACTGGAAGAACGGGATGCCGTCGGCGCGGCGCCGCGCCTCCTCGTCGGTCTCGGCGCACATGAAATAGCTGGTCAGCGCAATGTTCGGGTTGACCCGGTAATCGGCGAGCTTTTCCTGCCGCTTGACGAAGGCGTTGTAATAGGCGTGCACCCAGGCATGCGCAGCGTCGGCGGAGAGGAACTGGAACGCCAGCGCGCCGAGCCCGCGCCGCCCGGCCATCTCGATCGTGTCCAGCGCCGAGCAGGCGACCCACAGCGGCGGGTGCGGCTTCTGGACCGGCTTTGGCAGCACATGGCGCAGCGGCATGTCGAAATACTTGCCGTGATGCTCACTGGGCCCGTCCTTGAACATCGGGATGATGGCGCGGATCGCCTCCTCCCAGATCGCCCGCTTTTCGCCGTAGGCGACGCCGAACGGCTCCAGCTCGGTCGTGCTGGCGCTTTCACCGGTGCCGAACTCGACGCGGCCGCGGCTCACCAGATCGAGCGCGCCGATGCGCTCCGCGCAGCGCGCCGGATGCGTGGTGGTGAGCTGCATGATGCCGTGCGCGAGCCGGATGTTGCGGGTCCGCTGCGACGCCGCGGAGAGGAACACCTCGGGCGCCGGCGAGTGCGAGTATTCCTCGAGGAAATGATGCTCCACCTCCCAGGCGAAGTCGTAGCCGAGCCGGTCGGCCAGCTCGACCTGGTCGAGCGCGTTCTGGTAGAGCGACAGCTCGCCGTCTGGCGTCCACGGCCGCGGCATCTGCAGCTCGTAGAAAATCCCGAATTTCATCGCCGATCCTCTCGCATCGCCTCGCCGCGATCATGGCGGCAGGCGCGGCAATGCTCAAGCCGCGCCGGACGATTACCGTGTAGGATGGGTCGAGCACAGCGAAACCCATCCTACGGCAGGGGATACGCCCGTCATGAAGGTCGGCCTGTTCATCAACACGCAGTTCCCGGAAGGCGACAACGTGGCCGAGCACGTGCCGGCATTCGTCGAGCAGGTGCGCGCGGCCCGCGACGCCGGCTTCGCGTCGTTGTGGTTCCCCCATCACTGGCTGACCCATCCGATGCAGATGCTGCAGATCACACCGCTGATGGGGTATCTCGCGGCCCATGCTGGGGGCATGACGATCGGCCCCAACATCCTGATCCTGCCGCCGCTCAACCCGATGCATGTCGCCGAGGAGGCCGCGACGCTCGATGTGCTGACCGGCGGCAACTACATCCTCGGCGTCGGGCTCGGCTATCGCCAGCCCGAGTTCGAAGCGTTCGGCGTGCCGCTGTCCGAACGCGCGGCCCGGTTCAACGAGGCGATCCCGCTGATCCGCCGGCTGTGGACCGAGGACCGCCTCACCCATCAGGGCCGGTTCTACACGGTCAACGACGCCGGGGTCAGCGTCAAGCCGGTGCGACCCGGCGGGCCGCCGATCTACATCGCGGCGCAGGCCGAGGCGCCAGTCAAGCGCGCGGCGCGGATCGGCGATGCGTGGTTGATCGTCAATATCCGCGGCATCGGCAACCTGGTGCCGCTGATGCAGACCTACCGCGCCGCGCTCGAGGCATACGGCCGCACCCCGCTCGAATACCCGATCACCGTGGAGTGCTATGTCGGCGAGCGCCACGCCACGGCGCATGAGGAATGCCGCGAGCCGCTCGAATTCAAATACAGCGCCTACGCCGCCTGGGGCATGGAACATAGCGGCGGGAGCTCGTTCGAGGACTTCGCCCGCGACCGCTTCATCATCGGCGACAAGGTGTCGGTGAAGGAGGAGATCGCCCGCTATCGCGAGCTGCTGGGCGTCGATCACTTCATCATGCGCTGCCAATGGCCGGGCCTTTCGCAGCAGCGGGCGCTGGGGTCGATCAAGCGGCTCGGCGAGATCTTCGCGTAGCGCTCAGGGCGTATGCGGAGCTTGCCCCCGGGCCAAAGCGAGCGACAAACTGCCGACAGGATCGACAGGAGACACGGGATGGACCTCAGCGGCGCGGTGGCTTTGGTGACGGGCGGCAATGGCGGGCTCGGGCAGCGCATTTGCCATGCGCTGGCGAAAGAGGGCGCGCATGTCGCGGTCATGTACGCGCAGAGCCGCGACCAGGCGGAGGGCGTGGCGCGCGAGCTGGCCTCGCGCTACCAGACCAACGCCGCCGCGTTCCAATGCGAGATCACCAGCGATACCGCCGTCGCCGCGGTGATCGACGAGGTGGCGAAGCGCTTTGGCCGGATCGACATCCTGGTCAACGACGCAGCCTACAACCATTCGGTTCAGTTCGCCGATCTCGACGGGCTGACGATGGAATTGTGGGACAAGATCGTCGCGGTCAACCTGACCGGCCCGTTCCGGCTCACCAAGGCGGTCGCGCCGGTCATGAAGGCGCAGGGGCGCGGGCGCGTCGTCAATATCGCGTCGGTCGCCGGCGTCGCACCGACCGGCTCGTCGATCGCTTACGCGGTGTCGAAAGCCGGCCTGATCCACCTGACCAAATGCATGGCGGTGGCGATGGCGCCGCACGTCCTGGTGAATTGCGTCGCGCCGGGCCTCCTCGAAGGCACGCGCGCCACCGCCAATCTGCGGCCCGAGTTCATCGCCCGGGGCGCCGCGACGTCGCTGCTCAAAAAGCCGGCCGACAAGGACGATTGCGCCGACATGGTGGTGACGCTGTGCCGCAGCGAGACGATGACTGGGCAGACCATGGTCATCGATTCCGGCCGCTACTTTCACTGAGGCCGTCTCAAGGGAAACCGACGATGCAGGATATTTCCGGCAAGACCGCGATCGTTACCGGCGCCGCTTCGGGCATCGGGCTCGGCATCGCCACCGCGCTCGCCGAAAGCGGCGCCAATGTGGTGATGGCCGACATCCAGAAGGACGCCGTCGAGCAGGCGGCGCATGCGCTGTCCGGCACCAACAAGCAGGTGCTGCCGGTGCGCATCGACGTGACGACGGAACAATCGGTGATCGACGCGCTGGCCGAGGCCGAGCGCAAATTCGGCAAGCTGCACATCGCCTGCAACAACGCCGGGGTGCCGATGCACGGCGTCAAGCTGACCGATGTGTCCCTCGCCGACTGGCAGTTCGTGATCGGCGTCAACGTCTGGGGCGTGATCCACGGCATCCGCCATTTCGTGCCGGCGATCCTCAAGCACGGCGAGGAAGGCCATGTCGTCAACACGGCTTCGGTCGCCGGCGTGCAGAACCGCCGCGGCACCCATCAGGGGCCGTATTCGATGAGCAAATACGCCGTGCTGTCGCTCACCGAAGCGCTGGAGCACGAGCTGGAAGGGACCCATGTCGGCGTCTCGGTGCTGTGTCCGGGGCCGATCAATACCAATATCGCCCGCGGCGCGCGCAATCGGCCCGAACATCTCGGCGGCCCGCATGTCCGCGCCACCGACGAGGCGGTGCTCGCCGAGCGCCTCGCGGCCCAGGGGCTCGACCCGAAGATAGTCGGCGAACGCGTTGTCGACGCGATCCGCACCAAGACCTTTTACGCCTTTGTCAGCGCCGTGCCGGCCGACGTGATCCGCGCCCGTCACCGCCGCATCGAGGACGCGCTCAACAGCAAGTGGGTCACGCATTACTGACCCGCTCCCATACCGGAGACAGTACATGGCATTGACGCGCAGCGCGGCCGTCGCCGCGCTCTTCGGCATCGTCGCGGCGATGCCTTCGCTGGCCGAGGAAACGCCGAAGCACGGCGGCACGCTGACCTTTATGATCCCGGCCGATTCGCCGCCGAGCTTTGACGGCCATCGGGAAACGACGTTTGCCACCGCGCAGTCGGTCGCGCCGTTCTACAGCGTGCTGATCCGCATCAACCCGAAGAACTCGCTGTCGACGACCGATTTTGTCTGCGACCTGTGCACCGCAATCCCCACGCCGACCGACAACGGCAAGACCTACAGCTTCAAGATCCGCGACGGCGTCAAGTTCCACGACGGCTCGCCCCTGACCGCCGCCGATGTCGCGGCGAGCTGGCAGGAGATCGTCCATCCGCGGCCGGGCGTGCTCAGCGCGCGCGTCAGCAATTTCTCGATGGTCGACACGGTCGAGGCGCCGGACGCGTCGACCGTCGTCTTCCGGCTCAAATTCGCGACGACCGCCTTTCTCCCGGCACTCGCCGACCCGTTTGCCTTCATCTACAAAAAGGAGATTCTCGACCGCGACCCGCACTGGTTCGAAAAGAACATCATGGGCTCCGGCCCGTTCAAATTCGCCGGCTACGAGACCGGGCAAGCGATCAAGGGCGAGCGCAACCCCGATTTCTACGTTTCCGGCTTGCCGTATCTCGACGGGTTTGTCGGCATCTACGCCGACAAACAGGCGACGCGGATCGACGCGATCCGCGCTGATCGCGCGGCGATGGAAATGCGCGGCCTGCCGCCCTCGGCGCGCGACGAGCTGGTCAAGGAATTGGGCGACAAGATCACGGTGCAGGAGACCGACTGGAACTGCGCCAACCTCATCACGCCGAACCATGGGCGCAAGCCGTTCGACGACGTCCGCGTGCGGCGCGCCCTGGCGCTCGCCCTCGACAAATGGAAGGGCGCGCCGGCGCTGTCGAAAATCGCCATCGTCCGGACCGTGGGCGGCCTGGTCTTCCCCGGTTCGCCGCTCGCCGCCGGCAAGGAGGAGCTGCAGCAGCTCGTCGGCTACTGGCCCGACATCGATAAGTCGCGCGCCGAGGCCAAGCGCCTGCTGAAGGAAGCGGGCGCGGAAAATCTCAGCTTTGAACTGCTCAACCGCAATATCGACCAGCCTTACAAATACATCGCGGCGTTCGTCATCGACGAATGGAGCAAGATCGGGCTCAAGGTCACGCAAAAGGTGATGCCGACCGGGCCGTTTTACGAAGGGCTGCGCAGCAGCAATTTCGACGTGACGGTCGACTTCAACTGCCAGGGCGTGGTCAACCCGCCGATCGATGTCGGTAAATACCTGCCGCACAGCATCCAGAGCGAGAACTACGGGAACTACGAGGACCCGGCGGAGGCCGAGCTGTACCAGCGCATGCTGCAGGAGAACGACCCGGCGAAGCAGCGCGCGCTGATGCGCGAGTTCGAAAAATACGTGCTCGACACCCAGGCGCACGAGATCGTGCTGCCCTGGCAGTATCGCATCATCCCGCAGCGTTCCTATGTGAAGGGCTGGGCGATCAGCCCGAGCCACTATATCAACCAGGACCTCGCGGTGGTGTGGCTCGACCGCAGCTGACCCGCCGCGCCGCACAAGGAGCAGAAACATGGCCGACGCCAAGCTCGCACCGGGCCTGCCGGACTGGATGGTGGAACACGCCCGGCGCTACATCGCCAGCGGCGGCACCGAGGGCCATATCTACGAAATGACCCAGCCAGGCCGGCCGCAGATCAGGGTGCCGTCGCTGCTGCTGACGACGACCGGCCGGAAGTCGGGCGAGAAATACATCTTCCCGCTGTTCTACGGCGAGACCGGCGACGGCGGTTACATCATCGTCGCGTCGAAAGGCGGCGCGCCCAAGCACCCGCAATGGTACCTCAACCTCCAGGCGAACCCCGAGGTCGAGGTGCAGGTCGGGACCCGGAAAACCAAGGCGCGCGCCCGCACCGTCAGCGGTGCGGAGCGTGCACGGCTGTGGCAAGAAGCGCTGAAATTCTGGCCGCCTTATGCCGACTACCAGCAGAAGACGGAACGCGAGATCCCCGTCGTGGTGCTGGAGCCGGTGCAGTAGGCAAGCGATGCGGCAATGACGGCAAGAATTGTGCTCAGCCCACGCGGACGAACTTGTCGACCCCGCGGTTCTGGGTGAGGCCGGCGTAGATATTGCCCTGCGAGTCGACGCCGATGCCGTGCACATGGCGGCTTTCCATCTTGGCCAGCACCTCGCCGCCGGGGCTGCGCACCGTGCAATAGGCGGGGTTGCCGTCGGCCTCCTGCTCGGCGATGTAGTAGTTGCCGTCCTTGCCGCGGCTGATGTCGTTGGGACCGCCCATCCCGGTCCACTCGCCGAGATATTGGCCGTCCGGCGTGAAAATCTGGATGCGGCGGTTCGAGCGGTCGGCGACGAGGAGATTGCCTTCGTCGGTCAGCGCGATGCTGTGCGGCAGGTGGAACTGCCCCGGCCCCTTCCCCGGCGCGCCCCAGGAGGTTTTCAGCGTGCCGTCGGCGGCGAAGCGGTGGACGCGGGCATTCTGATAGCCGTCAGTGACGTAGATGTCGCCATTGGGATGCGGGAGCATTTCGGTCGGATGGTTGAACGGGCCGGCGGCGCGCTCGACGAGCCAGTTTTCGACATGGCCGGTGTCGGAGGCCTGGCCCGGCGTGCCGAGCTGCAGCTTGACCTTGCCGTCGAGCGTGAAGGACTTGCAGACCGAGTCGATGCGGTCGGTGGTGTAGACCGTATCACCGACCACCTTGAGCCCGTGCGGGTCGGTGACCTCGCCGGCACCCCAGGACGCGAGATGCTTGCCGGTCCTGCCGTCGAACACCACCACCGGCGGGTCGCGCCGCTGAAAGACATAGATGCGGTCCTGATCGTCGGCCGCGACGCGGCTGATCAGCCCGAACGGCTCGCCGTCGGGCGATTTGAAGAAATCGCGGATGACATCGTATTTGTACTCGCCGACTTGAGGCATGGCTGTCTCCTCCATGAGTGGTTTTCGCGCCGCCTGATGGGTTTCGCTCCGCTCAACCCACCCTGCGGTGTTTAGATCGGCTTGCCGCTGGCGTGCGAGGAATTGACCGTAAAGGTCCAACCGCCCGGCCCGGCGACCCGGAATGAATCGTGGATGCGCCCTCGGCTGATCTCCGTCGGTGAGAGCCCCTTCGCCGCATAATCTCGGTGCGTCGCGTCGATGTTGTCGACCATCAGGTCGAACGGCGCCATGGCACCGGGCGCGGGCGGGTCGGCCTTGCGCACCACGACATGCGTGCCGCCGCGCAATTCGAGCACCGCCAACTCGTCCATCCGGACGATCGGCCGTAACCCGGCGGTTTCCAGCCAGCTTGCCGCCGCAGCGACATCCACGCACGGCAGCCGCACATGACCGACCGCCACCGGCGGCCGTTGATCCGAGGTTTCGGGCATGGCTTCCTCCCTAGTAAGGCTCCTTCACAAAGATAAAGGTCGTGCCGGTAACGATCGGCGCGCTGGCGCCGACAAAGCTGACGTTGACGTCCTTGACCTGGCGCGAGCCGGCGCGGCCGGACGCTTGCAGCGCGCCTTCGATGATGTGCCACAGTCCATGGATACGCCCCGTGCCGAGGCTGCCGCCAAAGGTATTGAGCGGCAGTTCGCCGTCGAGCTCGATGCGCCCGCCCTGGATGAAGTCGAGCGCCTCGCCTTCCTTGCAGAATCCATAGGACTCAAGGCCGTAGATCACCGAAGCTGAGAAACCGTCGTAAATTTGCGCGACATCGACATCCTTCGGGCTGAAGCCGGAGCGTTCCCAGGTCAGCTTTGCCGAGCTGGCGCCGCCTTCCATGTAGTCGGCGAGGCTGCCGATACGGCCGGCGACCTCGAATTTGAGACGCTCGCCATAGCCGGCCAGGTACGCCGGGGTCGGCTTCAGGTCGCGGGCACGCTCGGCGGTGGTCAGCACGATCGCCACCGCGCCCTGCACCGGGATGTCGCAGTCGAACAGGCAGAACGGGTAGGCCACCATGCGCGAGGCGAAATAATCCTCGCGGCTGAGCGGCGTGCCGTAAAAATAGGCGTGCGGGTTGTGCTGGGTATGCTGGCGCTGGGTGACCGCAAGCGTCGCCATCTTGTCGCGGGTCTGGCCGTTCTTTTCGAGCCAGCGGGTATAGGCGACCGCCATCCCCTGCCCCGGCCCGCCAAACCCGTAGGGCGCGGTGAACTGGGTCGCGCCGGCGGCGTTGCCGCTGGGCAGGTTCTGGTAGGTGCCGCGCGGGTTGTGCATGGCGCGCCAGACGACGGCGTAGTTGCACACACCGGCCAGCAGCGCGTTGACCGCCTGCTGCACCGCGCCGCCGATATTGACCGTGCCGACCTGGATGTGCCAGGCGAGGTTCGGCAGCTTCAGCATCGCCATCATGCAATTGACCGAGACGACCGAAATGCCGTCGACCTCGGCATGGCCGGTGGCGGGCAGCTCGGGATAGGTCGCGAGACCGTCGATGTCTTCCATCCGCAGGCCGGAATCGGCGACCGCCTCCTTCACCGCGGTCAGCGCATGCGCGGCGAGCGGGGTGTCGGCGAGGCGCGATATCTTGGAATAGCCCACGCCGCTGACGGCGATCTTGCAGCGGTTTTCCCACATCATCTCGATTCCCTCGCAAATCTCCCGCTCCCCCCGATGGGGCGAGCGGCTGTCACTTCGCCAGCCGGAACTGCGGCAGGGTGATGTCGTCGTTGAGCTTTTCGAAGATCACCTCGACGCGGCGGCCGACCTTGGCGTCGGTGTATTCCGCCTCCAGCAGGTTGCCGGCCATCAGCGCGCCGGGCGCATCGTCGAGCTCGACGATGATGCTGGCGTAAGGCACCGCCGAGGCGAAGCGCTTGTCGCCGGTGTGGTACATGATCGTGTAGGCGTAGATCGCGCCCTGCCCGCGTACCGGCTCGAACTTGAGGTCGGTCGAGACGCATTGCGTACAGGTCGCAAAGGGCGGGTGCTGAAAATGCCCGCAATTCTGGCAGCGCTGCAATTCCACGGCGCCGCGCTTGGCGGCGTCCCAGAACGGCTTCGTCCATTCGTTGGGGACGGGTATCGGCCGGGTCACCTTGCTCCAGTCGCTCATAACATCCGCCTCTATTCAGGTCGTCATGCCCGGGCTTGTCCCAGCCATCCACGCGCTCGCCTCATGCCCGCCATCACTGCCGTGCGGATGCCCGGAACAAGTCCGGGCATGACGGGTTTTTGGCGGCCGTGTAGCATCGTCCCGTCATTTGAAGGGGGAATGCCGTGGAGAAGCAAGCCGGGATCGCGCCGGGTGCTCTATCGACCGGACCGGGCGAGATGATGGGCAATGCCGGGCCGGGCATGCTCAAGGGCCTGCGGGTCATCGAGATCGCCGACGAACGCGCCGAGTATTGCGGGCTGCTGCTCGCCGGGCTCGGCGCCGAGGTCATCAAGATCGAGCCGCCCGAGGGCAACGCGACGCGCCGCATCGGCCCCTTCCTCGATGACGAGCCGGGGCTCGAACGCTCGCTGTTCTTCTGGAACTACAACCGCAACAAGAAATCGGTGGCGCTCGACCTGGAGTCTTCTGAGGGCCGCGAGCACCTGCTGCGCCTCCTCGCAGGCGCCGACATCCTGCTCGACGCGAGCTGCGGCGCGCTCAACGAGGTGCTGGGGCTCGACCACGCGGCGCTCAACGCGCGCTTCCCGCAGCTCGTCACGGCGCGGATGACGCCGTTCGGCGATGACGGCCCGTGGAAGGACTTCAAGGGCTCGGACCTGATCCACCTCGCGCTGGGCGGGCCGATGATGAATTGCGGCTACGACCCGGACCCCAATTTCGAATACGACACGCCGCCGATCGCACCGCAGATCTGGCACGCCTACCACATCGCCGGCGAGCAGATGGCGACCGGGATCATCGGCGCGCTGATCCACCGCGAGCGTTCCGGCGAAGGGCAGGACGTGTCGCTGGCGATCCACGAGGCGGTGTCGAAGAACCCCGAGCAGGATCTGATGTACTGGGTCTGCCGGCGGGTGCCGCTGTGGCGGCTGACCTGCCGCCACGCCTCGGAAGGCCCCAACCACAGCCCCAGCATCTGCCACACCAAGGACGGGCGCTGGTTCATCACCCACGGGATGGGCGCGCGCGACCTCAAGAACCTCGTGCCGCTGCTCGGCAAATACAACGCGCAGGCCGACCTCCAGCCGCCCGCCCCCGAGGTCGACCTCAAGGCGCGGCAGGTGCCGGGGACCGCGGGCGCGGACGAGGCCCGCGCGCACATGCTCGACATCGTGCAGCGTTTTGTCCGCGCCTGGACCTACAAGGACATGCCGTGGCTCGAGGCGCAGAATGCCGGCCTGCTCTGGGCGCCGCTGCGGAAGCCGCACGAGAACGCGCTCGACGCGCATTGGTGGGCGCGCAAGACCTTTGCCGAGGTCGAGCACCCCGAGCTCGGCCGCTCGTTCACCTACCCGACCAGCAAATGGCTCAGCAACAAGACGAGCTGGCAGGTCGGCCGCCGCGCGCCGCTGCTGGGCGAGGATACCGCGGCGATACTCGGGCAAGCGGCGCGCCGCCCGAGCGTGCCGGCAAGCCCGCGCAGGGTCGAGAACCCGCGCCTCTCGGCGCTGCACAAGAAGCCGTTCCCGCTGCAAGGCATCAAGATCTTCGACTTTGCCTGGTTTCTCGCCTCGGCCGGCGGCACCCGGTTTCTCGCCGCGATGGGCGCCGAGAGCTACAAGGTCGAGTGGAAGGACAATCCCGACACGCGGCTGGCGGGGATGGCGCCGGTCGGCGGACGGGCCGCGCGCGACGCGGCGACGGGGCCGCTGCCCGGCGTGCGCGACCCCGACATGGGCGGCAATTTCCTCAACAAGAATTCCGGCAAACGCGGCATCTCGCTCAACATCCGCCACCCCAAGGGCCTGCAGATCGCAAAAGACATGATCCGCATCTGCGATGTCGTCGCCGAAGGGTTCTCGCCCGGTGTCCTGCAGCGCCTGGGCCTCGGCTACGACGTGATGAAGTCGATCCGCCCGGACATCATCTACATCCAGCAATCGGGGATGGGCGCGCACGGCACCTATGGCCGCATGCGCACGGTCGGACCGGTAGCGGCGGCGTTTGGCGGGCAGGCCGAGATGTCGGGGCTGCCGGAGCCGGCAATGCCGGTGAGCTGGGGCTATTCCTATCTCGACTGGATGGGCGCCTATGGCTACGCGCTGGCGCTGCTCGGCGCGATCTATCACCGCGAGCGCACCGGCGAAGGGCAATGGATCGACGCCTCGCAATGCGAGAGCGGCATCTTCCTCACCGGCGCGACGATCCTCGACTGGGCGGCCAACGACCGCGTGTTCCACCGCTACGGCAACCGCTCGCCGTACAAGCCGGCGGCGCCGCACGGCGCCTATCGCTGCGCCGGCAAGGACCGCTGGATCGCGATCGCCTGCTTTACCGATGCCGA
>DASZOZ010000151.1:0-36949 GCA_035550515.1 Allostellaceae bacterium | reverse complement strand
CGAGGCGCGCCCGCCTGATTCCTCGGCAACAGCGGCTCAATCACTGACCACTGCCGATCGTCGAGCCAGAATTCCCCCGCCATGATCCAAGCCCCCAAAGTTTCCAGCTTGAATCACGACGACTTCCCTGCGTCAATCCTTGATTGGGTTTTGACCCTAGAGCCACCGGCGTCCGGAACGTGATACATTCCTTGCGGGCCGAGCGCGCCGCGGGCGAGATGTGCTCGCGACAGGAAGAACATGAACTCGCTGTTTCGCGATTATGACATCATAGTCCGATCCGGCCTGTTTGATCCGGCGCATTACCTGGCGATGTATCCCGATGTTGCGGCACGCAACATCGATCCCCTCATGCATTACCTTGAGGAGGGGGCGCGTGCGGGGCGCAGCCCGCACCCCGATTTCGATGCGGCGTTCTATCTGGCGCAGTGCCGGGCGCAAGGGCACAAGCCGGAAAACCCCTTGCTGCATTATTTGACGGTGGGGCTCGGCCTCGGGTTCAAGACCAGGCCAGCGGCGGGTGAGCTGCCGGGTCGGCGAGGTCCGGCCGCGGAGCCGCAAACCCCGGTACGCCCCGCGATGCAGCTCTACATCGACGACGCCGGCGTGTCTTCCGACGGCGTGCTGCGTGTCGTCGGCTGGGTCGTGTGCCTGGCGCCGGTTGCCGCAGTCGAGGTGCTGCTTGACGGCGTGTCGCTCGGGCCGGCGGAACGCGGTCGGCCGCGCCCCGATATCGAGGAGATACGGTCGGACTATCCCAATGCCCGCCTGTCTGGCTTTCTGTTTCTCGGCGATGTGACGGCGTACGGCGCCGGCGCGCGAACCGTGACCGTGCGCGCGACAGCGGAGACCGGCATGTTCCGCGAGGTGTCCCGGCCGGTGGATGTTCCCGAGCCGCCGCCGCAAGGGCCAAAGGCGGAGTGGCGGATACGGTTTCACTGCGACCACGTCTTGCTGACGACGGGGGGTCATCTGTCGCTGAGCGGGTGGGCCGTCGGCGCGGCGCCGGCAACCGCGATCGATGTGGCCATCGGCGACACGCATGCCGGTGAGGCTCGGCTCGGTATCGAGCGCGGCGATGTCGGCAACCTCTTCCCGCGGCTGCCGCATGCTCGGCAATCCGGGTTCTCGTTCACCCGCCATGCGGGTCTCTCGCTCGCCGGCGAGCAGCGGATCACGCTTCGCGTGCGGCAGGCCGACGGTCAGGTCGACGAGATCGTCTTGCCGGTCTCGGCGGTCGAGCGCGTGGCCGACCCGGAGACGATCGGGCCGGGTGTGCCGGCGGAGCACGAGCTGACGGTGGATGCGCCGGTGCTGATCGGCGGCAGGATGGAGACGCCGGTCCGGGGCAGTCTCGAAATCGGCGGCTGGGGGTTGGCGCGGGCCGGCGTCGCGGCGATCGACATTGCGCTCGACAGCCGGGTCTTGATGGCCGCGGAATACGGACTCCGTCGCCCGGATGTGCTGAGTGCGTTTCCCGATCGGGAGAATTCGCTCGAAAGCGGCTTTCTCGCGCTGGTGCCGCACCGCATGTTGCCGCCTGGCGCACACAAGGTCAGCGTCACCTTGCGGGACAAGGCGGGCGACGCGACCGGGGTCGATTTCGGCATCGTCGTCGAACCCCTGCCGGACAGTTCGGGGCCGTGGGTGTTGCGGCGAAACATGCCCGCGGCGGAGCTCGACCTCGATCGCCGGCTATTGGCGCGACGGGGCGTATCGCCATTCTTTCGCGTGCTGATCGCGGTGGGACCGGCGACCGGGCTCGGCGATGTCCGCACCACGATCGCCTCGCTCGAAGCGCAGGTTTACGACCGGTGGCGGCTCGAATTGCTGTGGGGCCGCGATGCCGGGCGCGACCGGTTCGAGCGGGAGATCGCGCGATTGGCCGACAAGGGGCGGGTGATTTCCGCCTTCGCCGCCGCGTCGCTCGACGACACGCAATTCCTCTCGCTGGTGGAACCGGGCAGCGAACTGGGGTGCGACGCCTTTCACGAAATGGCGCTTGCCGTTGCGCTGCGCCGTGACGCGGACTTCTTCTACAGCGACGAGCGGCGGCGCGATCCGGCGAGCGGCGCGGTCGAGGCGTTTTTCAAGCCGCAATGGTCGCCGGACCTGTTGCTGTCGACAAACTATATCGGCCAGCTATGGTGCGCGCGCGGCGACCTGGTTCGCCGCGTCGCCGCATCCGGCGACATCGCGTTTGACGATCCCTACGACCTGGTCCTGCGGCTGACCGAAGCGGCGCAGGCCATTCGCCATGTCCCGGCTGTCTTGAGCGAGCGCGCCGCGCCGCCGATTGATGACGGCGGGCGGCATCGGGCGGCGCTCGCCCGCGCGGCGCGGCGGCGCGGCATCGCGGCGGAGGTGCGGCCCGGCATCGTTCCGGGCACCTACCGCTTCAAGCGCCAGCTGGCCGGCAACGGCCTGGTCTCCATCATCATCCCGACCCGCGCCTCGGGCGGCATGGTCGCGCGCTGCATCGAGACAATCCGCGCCCAAACGGCCTATCGCCATTTCGAGATCGTGTGCATCGAAAACATTCCGCCCGGCGAGGCGCCGTGGCGCGATTGGCTGGAGACCAACGCGGACCGCGTCGTGCAAGGCGAGCCCGCATTCAACTGGTCGCGTTTCAACAACCGGGCGGCGGCGGCGGCACGCGGCGAATACCTGCTGTTTCTCAACGACGATATCGAGATCGTCGACCCGGATTGGCTCGGCGTGCTGCTCGAGCACGCGCAGCGTGAAGAAGTCGGTGTCGTCGGCCCGATGCTGCTCTATCCGGACCGGCGGATTCAGCATGCCGGGATGTTCCTCGCGGCGATGGCGCAGGCCCGGCACGCCTTCCGCTATGCCGCGGCCGACGATCCCGGCTATTTCGGCCTGGCGCAGACCGAGCGGAACGTCATCGCGGTGACCGGCGCCTGCCTGCTGACCCGGCGCGCCGTGTTCGACAGGCTCGGCGGGTTCGACGAGGCGCACGATATCGTCAACAACGACCTCGATTACTGCCTGCGGGTCTGGCAGGCCGGCTTGTCCATCGTCTATACCCCGCACACGCGGCTGATCCATCACGAGGCGGCGAGCCGCGCCGGCCTGCCGGACGATTTCGACGCGGCCGCCTTCGACCGCAAGTGGCGCGACGTGTTTTGCCGCGGCGACCCTTTCTTCAGCCCGTTCCTGGCAAAGGCGCAGGACGCCGTCGCGGCCGACGACGAGCCCAACCGCCTGGTCGTCACCGGCCGGCCGGCGCTCCAGCGCGACCGGATAAAAAAGATCCTGGTGGTCAAGCTGGACCATCTGGGCGACTGCATCATGGCGTTCCCCGCCATCCGCCGCTTGCGGGAGCATTTTCCGGAAAGCCGCATCACCGTGCTGACATCGCAGGCGACGCGGTCGGTTTGGGCGATGGAGCCGGCGGTGACAACGACCATCGCATTCGATTTCTTCCACGCCCGTTCCGCTCTCGGCGAGCTGCAACTGACCGACGAGGACTGGCGCGGTCTGCGCGACCGTCTTGTCCCGGAAAACTTCGACTTGGCGATCGACCTGCGGCGGCACCTCGAGACGCGGCAGGCTTTACGCTATACCGGCGCGCTTTATGTCGCCGGGATCGATTATCGCGGCCGGTTTCCCTGGCTCGATGTCGCGATCGAATGGACCGGCGACCCGGCCTTTACCCACAAGCGTCAGCACGCCGTCGACGACCTGATCAATCTGGTCGACGCCGTCGCCGCGGCGTGCGAACCCGACCGCCGGCTGATCGCCACGGCAACGCCCTCGCCGTCGGCGGCACTGGCCGATTGGCTGGCCGCGACCGGCGGCCGGCCGTTCGTCTGCATCCATCCCGCCGCCGGCAACGCCATGAAGCAATGGCCGGTAGCGTCTTTCGCGGCCGTCGCCGACCGGCTCGTCGACGAGCACGCCGTCCGTATCGTGTTGATCGGCGGGCCGGGCGAGGAGGCGATCGGCGAGGAATTGCTGCGCGCGATGCGTCATGACGCTGCGGCGGTCTCGCTGATCGGCCGTTTCCCGCTGTCCGATCTGCCCGCATTGGTGACGCGCTGCGTCTTGTTTGTCGGCAATGACAGCGGGCCCAAACACATCGCCGCGGGGCTCGGGGTGCCGACCGTCGCGGTACAATCCGGCTCCGTCGATGTCTATGAATGGGGACCGGTCGGCCCCCATTCGGTGGCGGTGGTGCGCGACGTCACCTGCGCGCCGTGCTACCTGCCGAAGGCGGAGGACTGCCGGCGCGGTCTCGCCTGCCTTCGCCGGCTGACCCCGGACGCGGTTTACGCCGCCTGCGAAAAACTGCTTCTGGCAGCGAGCGCAACACCCGACGGCATCGGCTGAGCCGGCGCCGATTGCCGGGGCGGCGTGTCCGCCTGTAACCAAATGATAAGGGTGTTTGCGAAACAATCCGGACAATGTTGCCGGTCCGCGAATGAAGGACCAACTGTAGATTTTCTGCGCGTCTCCGATTGTCGCATGCTTCGTGACGGACGATGACCGTGATGGCGGCTATGATATTTCGATGAGCGGGCTCTATTGGCTCCCTGAAGCCGCCGATTGGCGGGATCGGCTGCGCGCGCTTGGGCAGACCGCCGCCGATCCCTGGGACGAGGCGGTCGCGCTCGCGAACACGCGGCTGGATTTCGTCCAGACGAACGCGCTGGACCGGGTCGTCGCCAAGCTGTTCGGCGGCAAGCCGCCCAAGGACCTGTCCGCGCCGCCGGTTCGCCTGGCGCTGCTCGGGTCGAGCACTATGGCGCACCTGCATCCGGCGATCCGGGTAGCGGGGCTGCGCCGCGGTTTGTGGATTTCGATCTACGAGAGCGATTACGGCCAATACTGGCAAGAGCTGAGTGATCCGACGCCGGGGCTGCAGACGTTCCGGCCGACGGCGGTTCTTCTGGCGCTGGATGCCCATCACCTCGCGGCCGGGGTTGCGGCGCATCTGTCGGCGGCCGACAGCGAGCGTCTGGCGGCGGAGATCACAGGGCGCATCCGCACGTGCTGGCGGCTGGCGCGGGAGAATTTCCGCTGCGCGGTGATCCATCAGACGGCGCTGCCGGTGCACCCGAACGTGCTCGGCAGCAACGAACATCGCCTACCGGGCTCGCGCGCGGACTTTGTCGCCAGGATCAACCGCGAGCTGCGCGGCCTGGCCGATGCCGACGGGGTCGATGTCCTCGCGGTCGATGCCCGCGCCGCCATCGACGGGTTGCAGGCGTGGCACGACCCGGTGCTCTGGCACAACGGCAAGCAGGAAATCTCGCCGGTCGCGGCGCCTGTCTACGGCGATCTCGTCGGCCGGCTGATCGGCGCGAGGCTGGGCCGGTCGTCGAAATGCCTGGTGCTCGACCTCGACAACACGCTGTGGGGCGGCGTGGTCGGCGATGACGGGCTGGCCGGGCTGGTCCTCGGCCAAGGCAGCGCGGCCGGCGAGGCCTTTGTCGCGTTCCAGGATTATGCCCGCGAGCTGTCGCGGCGCGGCGTGATCCTCGCCGTCTGCTCCAAAAATGACGAGGCCAACGCGCTCGAACCGTTCGGCCGGCACCCCGAGATGGTGCTGCAACGCAGCGACATCGCCAGCTTTGTCGCGAACTGGAACGACAAGCCGGCGAACCTGAAGGCGATCGCGGAGGCGCTGAACATCGGCATCGATTCGCTGGTTTTTGTCGACGACAACCCGTTCGAGCGCAATCTGGTGCGCGAAAACCTGCCGATGGTCGCGGTGCCGGAGGTCTCGGAAGACCCGGCGAGCTATGCCCGGACCCTGGCGGACGCCGGCTATTTCGAGGGCGTCTCGGTCACTGACGAAGACCGCGTCCGCTCGCGGCAATACCAGAGCAACCGCGAGCGCGACGCGCTGAAGGCGTTGGCCACCGATCTCGACTCCTATCTGCGCGGCCTCGAGATGCAGTTGATCTGGAAGCGCTTCGACCGGGTCGGGCTGCAACGGACCGTGCAGCTGATCAACAAAACCAACCAGTTCAACCTGACCACCCGGCGCTATTCCGAGGAAGACGTGATCGGGCTGATCGATGACCCGCGCGCCTTCGGGCTGCAGCTGCGGCTCGTCGACCGCTTTGGCGATAACGGCATCATCGGCATCGTCATCGGCAAGATGGCGGCAGACGACGAGGACCTGGCCATCGACACCTGGCTGATGAGCTGCCGGGTGCTCGGCCGCCAGGTCGAGCCGACGACCCTCAATCTGGTCGCCGACCAGGCCAAGCGGCTCGGCGCGCGGCGGCTGCTCGGCGATTACCTGCCGACAAAAAAGAATGGCATGGTCAGAGACCACTATCCTAAGCTCGGCTTTACGCTCGCCGAGGTTCGGGACGATGGCGGCAGCCGCTACGTGCTCGACCTGCCGACATTTATCCCGGCAAGCACGTTCATCGCAGTCAGGGAGGGCTGAGCGGCATGGCTGAGGCCGACATTTACGCGGCGCTCGAAAACATCTTCCACGATGTCTTCATGCGCGACGACATCAAGCTCTCGCCGCAGATGACGGCAAAGGACATCGAAGGCTGGGACTCCTTCAAGCAGATCGAAATCATCCTCGCCGTCGAAGGGCAATATCACATCAAGTTCAACACCCGAGAACTCGACAGCCTGTTGTCGGTTGGAGACCTGGTGCGGGTCATCGCCAGCAAGGTCTGAGGGGCGTGGCGAGGGCGGCGTCATAAATACGGGTCGGGTTTTGCCAGATAGTTGGTCACGAAGTCGCCGACCGCCGCTTCGAGCGGGGTGAACGGCGCATTGTAGCCCGCGGCGCGCAGCCGGCTCAGTTTCGCTTCCGTGAGATACTGATAGTTCGACCGGATTTCCGGCGGCGTGTCGACATAATCGATGCGCGGCGGCGTGCCGCAAGCGGCGCCGGTTGCCTCCATCAGTTCGCGGAAGCTGCGCGCGGTGCCGCTGCCGATATTGTAGATGCCGCTGTCGCGTGCGTTCCGCCACAGCCACAGGATCGCGTCGGCGCAATCCTTGACGTAGACGAAATCGCGCTTCTGGTCGCCGTCGGCGATGCCGGGGCGATGGGATTTGAACAGCCGAACAGGCTCGCCGGCGACGATCTTCGCGTAGTTCTTGGCCACCAGGCTCATCATGAAGTCTTTGTGGTATTCGTTCGGCCCGAAGACGTTGAAGAATTTGAGGCCGATCCACAGCGGCGGCGCGTGCCCCTTGGCCGCCTCGCGCATGGCCCAGAGGTCGAAGGCATGCTTCGACCAGCCGTAAAGGTTCAACGGGTGCAGCCGGCGGTACTCGGCATAGCCGCCGGCGTCGTCGAACCCCGCGGTGCCGTCGCCATAGGTCGCCGCCGAGGAGGCGTAAACCAGCTTCCGGCGATGCGTCGCACACCAGCGCCAGAGGGCGATCGAGGCGTTGAGGTTGGTGTCGATGATGTGGTCGGCGTCGGTCTCCGTGGTCGACGCGTTGGCGCCGAGGTGGAAGACCGCCTCGACCTCGCCGCCGAACCGGTCGAGCCAGCCCGGCAGCCCGTCGACCGTGACGATCTCGAAGAACTCGCGCTTGGCGATGTTGCGCCATTTGGCGTCGCTGCCAAAGCGGTCGACGATGACCACATCGCTCCGCCCTACCTCGTTGAGTGCCCATACCAGCACCGAGCCGATAAACCCGCCGCCTCCGGTAATGACCAGCATGAAACGAAATTTTCCCTTGATGACGCGGTCGAGCGATACCACGCCGGATGCGCCGCCGACCACGGCAATCGCGCGCCGGGCAGAGCCGGCGAGCCGACGTTCAACCGTAATTGAATTGTCACGCGAGAACCGCCGCGGCTACCATCCGTAATAGGCTTGGCACTGTTGCCCCGTCAGGTCGCGCCTCGCCAAAGGCGACCGGGAGTGGTCGTTCATGCAGGGGAACGGGGAAGGACTTTTGATCGATTTCGGCGCCGCCGGGAACAGCGGGGCTTTTTGCCGCTCGGGATGGAGCCGCCCCGAACCGCGCCACACTTGGACATTGGGCCGCGACAGTACGTTGGAGCTGCCGCGGCCGCTCCGGCCCGGCACTTATTGCCTGGCGATCGAACTCGGCCCGTTTGTCTGGCAAGGGAAGCTCTCGGTGCAACGCCTGACGGTGCTGGTCAACGGCAGTCAGGTCGCCGCGTTCGACCTGCGGGAGATGCGGCGGATCGAGTGCGTGATCCCATGGCCGATCCTCGCACCCCGCGACCAGGTGGCGGTGACGTTTGTCCATCCCGATGCCGCAAAGCCAAGCGACATCAAAGGCGTGCCGGACCATCGCGAGATCGCGCTGGCGTTCGAACGGCTGCATTTTTTCTGCCGATCGGCTGCCGGCGAGCCGGAACTCGCCGACGAGCCGCTGGACCGGCTGATGATGCGGTTTGAAAGCCTTGGCGAGAACTGCGAATTCGGTCTGGTGCAACGCCGCTGCGGCGCCGAGCCGCTGGGGCTCCTGCGGTTCGCCAGCGCGCCGTTGGATAGACTGCTACCGGCGCTGGAGCACCGGTTCGACGGTCTGGGCGAGCCCGGTCAGGTCGACGTCAGGGCTTCGGACAACCAGTCCGAGTATCTGGTGGTCGACCGGCGGTTCGGCTTTCTCTATCACCCTTGGGTCCTGGTGGGCGAAGCCGCGCCGGAACAGGTCAGGCAGCGGGAAGCGATGCGGCTGCCTTTCCTGCGGCGCAAATTGTTGGAGGACCTGGAGGAAGGCCGCAAGCTCCTTGTCTATCACGCGATGCAAGCGGCGCGGCCGCAAGACCCCGAGCGCTTGTTCCTGGCGATCCGCGGCTACGGGCCCGGGACGCTGTTATGGGTCGAGCTGGCAGACGGCGCCCATCGCGCCGGCACTGTCGAAACCGTCCGGCCGGGCTTGCTCAAAGGCTTTGTCGATCGGTTCGCGCCGGGCGAAAACGCGCATGATCTCTCGCTCGACTGCTGGATCGAAATTTGCCGAAACGCGTGCCGGCTGACCGGGGTCGACCGGTCGGGCTGATCCGACGCCGGGCTTGCGGGCGCTTCTGCGTCTCGCAGCGGTACAATGGAGTCCATGACCCGCCGCTGGCTTCTCAGGTTGCTGCCGTTCGCCGCGTTCGCCAGGCGCCGCGCCGCGGCGGCGCCGGAAGCCGCCGCAACCATCGTCTCCGTGGCCGATTTTGGCGCGATTCCGGGTTCCCCCGACGCCACCGCCGGCATCCGCGCGGCGATTGCCCATCTGCCGCGGCGCGGCGGAGCGACCCTGCTGTTGCCGCCGGGCGCCTACAATGTGTCCGGCGATGCGAAGGATGACGCGGTGCTGCGCTGCATCGGCATCGAAAAGCTGACCGTCGACGGCCGCGGTGCGACCCTGAACGTGCGCGGCAAAACCTTTCCCGCGGTTTTCGATCGCTGCGATGGGCTTTTTGTGCGCGGCTTGACCGTGGACTGGCCGCGGCCGCCCTTTTCGCAGGGCATGGTCGTTGCCGTCGGCGCCGGCGGCACGACGGTCGATATCAAGATCGATGACGAGTTTCCGGTAGACGGGTCGGAACCAGTACAGGCCATTACCACCCACGAACGCGGCAGCCTGCGCATGCCGGTGCACGGCCTCGACGCCGATCGCGTCGTCGACAGGGTGACGCTGAGCGGGCGGCAACGGCTTCGCTTGGCGCTGAAACGGCCGCTGCCGCTGCATGCCGGCGATGTCGTCGTCCTGCGGCACCAGATCTACGGAACCAATGTCTTCCATCTGACGGCGTGCCGGGATGTCCGCTTTGCCGAGGTCAACGTCTACGCCGCGCCCGGCATGGCGCTCTTGGCGGCGGGCTGCACCAACGTCACCATCGACCGGTTCCGCGTCGAGCCGCGCCCGGGGACGGCGCGGCTGATGTCGACCTGTGCCGACGGCTTGCATATCGCGTCGTGCCACGGCCGGGTCGAGATTCGCAATTGCTACATCGGCGGGCTCGGCGATGACTGCATCAATGTGCACGGACGGGTCCTGACTGTCGCCGAACGCCTCGACGCGCGAACCCTGCTGGTCGATCTCGACGGGCATGGCGCGTTCACCGATATGGACTTGGCGTCCCCCGGCGATCGCGTCGAGTTCCTCGACCGCCGCTCGCTCAAATCGCGGGGCGAGGCAACGGTCGCGGCCAGCGCCGCCGGGCCGCATCAGCGGTTGCGCTTTGCCGGCGACCTGCCGGCCGGTGTCGAACCCGGGGATTTCCTCTGCGACGTCGGCGAGATCACCCGGCTGACGATTTCGGACAGTGAGTTTCCCGGCAATCGCGGGCGGGGCATCCTCGCCCATCGCAATGTCGCCATCGAGCGGTGCAGTTTCGCCGACCAGTTTTACGAGGCCATCCTGCTGTTGTTCGACAATAGCGGAGAGGACGGGCCGACGATCGGGAACGTCGTGATCGCCCGGAACCGGTTTCACGGCACGGGACGCGCGGGAGCGCCGCACGGCGCGATCCGCATCCAATCCGTCACCGCGAACGCAGGCGGCTTGGCAGGGCCGGTTGCCGGCATCATCGGCCGCGGGATCAGCATCGTCGACAACCTGATCGTCGACAGCGGCGGGAGCGCCATCGAGGTCGGCGAGGCCGGCGCGGTGACGATTGCCCGCAACCGGATCGACCGGCGCGGCGGCCCGGCCATCATCCTGGACACGGTCGGCGGCGTGCTGGTCGGCGGCAATGTCTGCAAGCCTCCGGCACCGTTGGTGCTGCGCAACACGCCGACCAGCGAAATTAAGCTGAAGGACAATCGCGGGCTGTTAACGTGACGCTCGGGTCGACCTCTTGAGAGCGAACATGGCGCCAATCGAATCGGCGGATCTGGTGGTTGTCGGCGCCGGTTTCTTCGGACTGACCATCGCGGAACGCGCCGCCAATACACTTGGCCTGCGCGTCGCCGTTGTGGAGCGGCGCAACCATATCGGCGGCAATGCCTGGAGCGAAATCGACCCCGACAGCGGTGTCGAGGTCCACCGCTACGGATCGCATCTTTTTCACTGCAGCAGCGACGAGGTATGGGCCTATCTCAACAAGTTCACGACATTCACCGACTATCGGCACTTCGTTTACACCGCCCATAAGGGGCAAATCTACGCGATGCCGATCAATCTTGGCACGATCTGCAGCTATTTCGGCCGGTCCTTCACCCCTGGCGAAGCCGTCGCGCTCATCGAACGGCAGATCGCCGAAAGCCGTATCGGCAATCCCGACAACCTGGAAGAAAAGGCCATCAGCCTGATCGGCCGACCGCTCTACGAGGCGTTCATTCAGGGGTACACCAAAAAGCAATGGCAGACCGATCCCCGCGAGCTCCCGCCGGAGATCATCACGCGCCTGCCGGTGCGGTTCAACTTCAACGCGCGCTATTTCAGCGACAAGTATGAAGGGCTTCCCACCGACGGTTACGGACAGCTGTTTGTGACGATGGCGCGTTCCGCAAACATCGATGTGGCGCTCGGCGTCGACTACTTCTCGATCAGGCACCGAATTCCGGCGGGAACGCCGATCGTCTATACGGGCGCCGTCGATCGTTTCTTCGACTATCGGTTTGGTGCGTTGGGCTGGCGAACCCTCGATTTTGAACGGCAGGTCCTGAATATCCCGGATTATCAGGGCTGCGCGGTCCTCAACTACCCGGACGACGATGTCGCCTTCACCCGCATTCACGAATTCCGGCATCTCCACCCGGAGCGGAAATACGGCGACAAGACCATCATCTTCCGGGAATACAGCCGCTTTGCGGGACGCGAGGATGAGCCCTACTATCCGATCAACACGGCCTCCGACAGACAGCGATACGACCTGTACCGGGCGGCGGCCGATGGTGAAAGCAACGTGCTCTTCGGCGGCCGCCTCGGGACATACCGCTATCTCGATATGCACCAGGCGATCGGCGCCGCGCTAAGCGCCTGGAAGAATAATATCGAGCCTTATTTCAAGTCGGCTGCGCCGCTGAAGCGTTCGTCGAACTAATGTCAGCGATGCGCATTCGCGAACCGTTGACCTTGATCCGTCTCAGGTTTTCCAGAACGCGGTGAAATCCGTCCAGCGTGGTGAGGAAATCCAGATCGACCTTGGGCATATTGCGCTCAAGACCCGACATCAGCCATCGGTGAAGATCGTCGGAATTGAACTGATCGGTATCGTTGTAGCCTTGCGCCATCAGTTCGACGAAAGGCGCGCCGTAGACCAGGCTCGGCTCGCCTGCGGTAACGCCAAAGAAATTGAAAAACGGCGTGTCTTCCAATCCAAATTTTTGCACCAGCGCTCGCGCTTCATCGCCGGCAGTCATCGTTCCCGGCGGCAGGTTGCTATAGGTCGACCCCATGCGAGGCGGCCTCGTGTGCACGACAGGCGCGGCGTCGAGCATCGCGGCGTACCAGTTTTTTTCTCGCAAGAACTTACGCCAGAGAAATTCATAGCCCCACGAGGAAAAATTCTCGTCGAAATGCGGCAACACGAGCAGCAGAAATTCCCGCGACATCAGCGGTACCATCACCTCGACAAAATCAGTTCCGCGGAACAGGAATCGTTTGTTTCTTACAGTTATTTGCCAATTGCAATAGCTGTAAGTTTCCAGGCTGGGCGCTGCCAGATGAAAAGCATAGCTCGCCAGCAGACACTTCAGGGAAACTAATGAGGTATATGGGATGTATATGTCGTCATCCAGGCACCAGAAGTAATCGTATTTCTCGAGGATGTCGGGGTTGTCGACAAAAAATTTCTTTATCCCTTGAAATTTACCGCACCGGCCTTCGGGAATATAAACGATGTCGGTATCGTCAAAGCCGTACCCGGTTTCTTCGTAGGGCAGGACAGCGATATCGATCAACGTCTTGGCGCGATACGTCCAAGATTTATGGATGGCGTTGCGTCCGGCGCGGACAATGGCCAGTATTCGTGGGTATGAATTCTTCATTAAAATCGTTTCGTCGTAGGAATCTCGCCATGTCGGTTGGGCCATTCCGCTCGCATGGGACATGCCGTCATTGGATACGTTCATGCGCGTCTCAACATTCATACGTTATGACCGGCTTCTATTACTGCTGATGCTGAGAAAGATACGGTATCCATGCCTGGCCATACTGACATGCAGCGGACGGGCGCGCAACCAACGCGTCAACCACGGCCGAGGCGGCAAACGGAAGCCTGGTTGATCATCGGGGGCAGGTCTGCTATCAGTTTTATACTGATGAATAAGCTGACGGGATTGGGTATTTCATGCCGAAACGGGTTGCGGTGATCGGCGATACAATATCGACGGATCAATTATTTTGGGCTTGGCATAATTATTATTCGCTTCTGTTCGGAGCGAAACATCTGTACGTGGTGACCTATCGGGGGCTGTCGCACAAGTTCGGTCATGTCGAGCTCGGTGGGTTATGGGAGATCCCGGAGAATTACAACGATCCCGTCCGCTGCCGGGTTATCTCCTCGCTGGTCCGGGCGCTGCTGGGCTCCTATGACTGCGTGGTGCGCTGCGACATCGACGAGATACTGGTGCCCGATCCGCGCCAGTCACCCGACCTCGCCGCCTATATCGAGACCCTCGACCGGCCCTATATGACCGGACGCGGGCTGGAGGTGATGGAGGGTTACGACGAACCGCCGCTCAACTCCCGTATCCCGATCCTGGTGCAACAGCGCCGGTTCTGTTTCCGCGCCTCGTCGCTGAACAAGACCTGCATCACCTCGGTGCCGCTCGAATGGGGGCCCGGTTTTCACGGCTGCACCGTGTTTCCGATGCTGCGCGACCTGTATCTCTTTCACATCAAGCACGCCGACGTATCCGGCCGTCTGCAATGGTTTGCCGACCTGAAGGCGAGCGCGCCGGGGACCGACACCGAACGCTACTGCGATACCGGGATCGCCAACATCCAGGACCTGCGCAGAGCCGTTCTCGGCCGCGAACGGCTGACCGGCTGGGACAATTTTGCCGACCGCAGCTTCGACCAGAATTATCTCGACACGGTCAAGTACGACGCCGCCAAGATTTACCTCGGCAGCTTTTCGCACCAGGACAAACTGCTGGAGATACCGTCGGAGTTCTTGGGAATGTTCTGATCTCAGCCGACGTCCCGGTCCAACAATTCGATCAGCACATTCTGCGGACCGCGAACAAAGGCGATGCGCACGCCGGGACGGATGGTCTTCGGCTCGGTGGTGAACTCGGCACCCTTCGCCTTCAGCTCGGCGCACACTGCGTCGATGTTGTCGACGCGCAAGCCGATATGATCGAGCCCGACAAAGCTGTTTTCCGGCTTTTCCGCCAATTCGGCGCTGTCCGGCACCTTGGCGATGAAGTGGTTGACGCCGGCGAGCTTGATGTCGGTGCGCTCGATGCCGTTCGACATCACCGAGTGGACCACCTCGGCGCCAAACATCTTCGCGTACCATGCGGCGGTCGCGTCGGGATCGGGGCTGCGCAGATGGACATGGTCGTAGCGGAATTCGGTCATGGCTTGATCCCATCAGCGGTCATTGCGAGGAGCGCGGCGCCGCGGCGATCCCGGTCGGCCGAACTCCCTCCGTATGAGATTGCGTCGCTTCGCTCGCCATGACAACCGAAGGGTGATGAACCGATGCGTTGCGGGCTGATGCCGCCGAGTTCTCATCGCCGAACGCCGCCGCCATCGGAACGATTCTCGTGCTGCGCTGAACCTTTCTATGGCCGCGGCGGCGCCTGGACGAGCGGCGCGGCGGCGGCGAGGATGTCTGCCGGATCGCCCGACCGCGGCGGGTAGATGCGCCGGCGGTTGATGGTCTGCTTGGTCTGTTTGGCCTCGGCGCCGGTGGCGGTGACCTGCCGGTCCCAACCCTGGCAATACACCGCGCCCCACGCGCCGAGATCGAGGCAGGTGACGTAATAGCCGATCTCGAGCGGGATCATCGGCTCGCCGACCAGGTCGCAGACGACGTTGTGCCCGGCGATGCGGCCCATCGGCCGGGCATGCTGGCACGACATCACCGAGGCGTGCTCGCCGTCGACCCGCGCGGCCGCCGCATCGCCGGTGGCGAATAGGCCCGGCAGCGGTGGCACGTTGAGGAAACGGTCGACGGCGATGCGGCCAAAGCGGTCGTGCTCGCCGGGCAGCGCGGCGACCAGCGGGTTGGCCCGCATCCCGGCGCACCAGATCACCGTCTCGGCGGCGATCGTCTCGCCCGACTCCAACCGTACGCCCCGTGCATCGACCGCCGCGATCGTAACGCCCGGCCGGGTCTCGACCCCGAGTGCCGCCAGCGCCTCGTCGATGACCGCGCAGGCCTGGTCGCCCATGTTGGAGCCGATCCGGGCGGCGCGGTCGGCGAGGATGATGCGCGCCGTCTCGTCGTGCATGCCTGGCGCGGCGCCGGCGATGTCGCGCAGTTTTGTCGCGAGTTCGGTCGCCATCTCGACACCCGTCAGCCCGCCGCCGACGACCAGCGCGGTAAAGCGGCCCGGGGAGTCCGGCCGGCCGGGAAGCGCCGCCAGATGCGCCGCCAATTGCTCTGCCGCGGCAAAGGTGTCGATGTCGAACCCGTATTCGGCGAGCCCCGGTATCGGCGGTCGCACCAGCTCGCTGCCGAGCGCCACGACCAGCCGGTCGTAGGGCAGCGCGGGCTGTCCGGCGAGCGCCACCTCGCGGCGGGCGGGATCGATCCCGGTCACCTCGCCGATGACCATCTCGACCCCGATCGGCGCCATGATGTCGGCGAGCGGCACGCGCACGCCGCTCAGGTCGGCCTCGTAATTGCGCACCCGGATCGAGTGCCACGGGTCGCGGTTGACGATCGTGACCGCGACGTCCGACCGGCCGATCTTCAGCTCGGCGAGCTTGCGGGCCGCGCCGACCGCGGCGATCAGGCCGGCAAACCCGGCGCCCAGCACGACGATCCGCTTCACCTTCACCTCAAAGCACGACAGACTGAACCGTACTGTCTCGGTAGCGGAAACGGCGATGAAGATCAAATCGGTCGCGGCGCATTGGGTGCATATCCCGATCCCGCCGGAACGCCAGCACACCAGCGATTTCGGCAAGACGCTGTCGTTCGACGGCACGATCGTCCGCATCGAGACCGCATGCGGTCTCGTCGGCTGGGGCGAGGCCAAGGCGCAGGTCGGCGGCATGGCGCAGAACCAGGCGCTGACGACGCTGATCAACGAGGAGTTCGGCCCGCTGCTCAAGGGCGAGGACCCGCGCGACATCACCCGGCTGTGGGAGACGCTGTACAGCGGCACGCGCGGTCACTACGCGCTGCGCGAGGGCCGCGTGTTCCCGGTGCTCGGCCGGCGCGGCATCACGGTCTCGGCGATCAGCGGCGTCGACTGCGCGCTGTGGGACATCCTCGGCAAGTCGCTCGGCGTGCCGGTGTGGCGGCTGCTGGGCGGCCGGCGCTCGGCCAGGATGCCGGCCTATGCCTCGGGCGGCTGGCAGGGCGCCGACAAGATCGGCGACGAACTGACGGGCTATGTGCGGCGCGGCGGGTTTGGCGCGGTCAAGATGCGCGTCGGCATCATCGACGGCGACCCGCGCGTCTCGGCGCGCCGGGTGCATGCGGCGCGGGAAGCGCTCGGCCCCGATATCGGGCTGATGTGCGACGCGCACGGCACGCTGTCGGTCGCCGAGGCGAAGCGCTTCTGCCGGCTGGTCGAGGCCGACGAGATCGCCTGGTTCGAGGAGCCGGTCACCGCCGATGACAAGGCCGGCTGCGCCGAGGTGCGGCGCGCGACCGACATCCCGATCGCCGCCGGCGAGAGCGAATTCACCCGCCACGATTTCCGCGACCTCGCGGCGCTGGGTGCGGTCGACATCATGCAGCCCGATTTGGCGATCTGCGGCGGCATCACCGAGGCGATGCGCATCTCGGCACTCGCCAGCGCCTATAATCTGAAGCTGGCGCCGCATCTCTGGGCCGGCGCGCCGGCCTTCGCCGCCGGGCTGGCGGTCGCCGCGGCGTCGCCGGCAGGGTTCATCGTCGAGTACTCGCTCGGCGCCAACCCGCTGCTGCACGACCTTGTCGAGGAAAGCTTTCCGGTCAGCGACGGGATGATCGAGGTGCCGGAGCGGCCCGGCCTCGGCATCACGGTGCGCGAGGACTTCCTGCAAAAGCATGCGGTGACGCCGTGAAGGCGCTGTTCCTCGGCAACGTCGCCGCCGACACCTATGCCGGGATCAAGGACGAGCTGCCCCCGTCGCTGGAATGCGAGGTGCTCGACGACCCGATCGACCGCGCGCTGCTGCCGGCGGCGGCGCGGGACGCGGATATCCTGGTCAGCAACCGCTGGTTCGCGGATTTCCCGCCAGCGCCGAAGTTCCGGCTGGTGCAGTCGGTCGCCACCGGGGTCGAGCTGTTCGACCAGGCGTCGCTGCCGAAGGGCTGCGCGATCTGCAATGCCTTCGGCCATGAGACGGCGATCGCCGAATTTGTCGTGATGGCGATGCTGGCGCTGCACCATCGCTTCTTCCAGATCGCCGGCGAGTTCCGCGAGGACGCGTCGTGGGCGGCGAGCTGGGTGCAAAGCGGCAAACCGCATGGCGAGGTGCGCGGCTCGACGCTCGGCATCATCGGCTACGGCCGCGTCGGGCGCGAGGTGGCGCGCCGCGCCGCGCCGTTCGGCTGCCGCATCCTCGCGGCGAACCGCAGCCCGCGCGAGAAGGACGCCGATGTCGAGCGCGTCTATCCGCTGTCGGCGCTCGACGAGATGCTGCCGCTGTGCGACACGGTGGCGATCTGCACCGCGCTTGGCCCGGAGACGACGGGTCTCGTCGACGCACGCCGCCTCGGCCTGATGAAACCGGGGGCTTTCCTCATCAACATCGCGCGCGGGCAGGTGATCGACGAGGATGCGCTGTTCGCCGCGCTGCGCGACGGCAGGCTCGGCGGCGCGGCGATCGATGTGTGGTGGCAGTACCCGACCCCGGCTGAGCCCAACCGGCGCGGCTCGCGCCATCCGTTTCACGAGCTGCCGAACGTCATCGTCACGCCGCATAATTCCGGCTGGACCGCCGGGATGGTGCGCCGCCGCTGGGACGAGATCGCCGACAACCTCGACCGCTTTTGCCGCGGCGACAGCCTGATCAACCTTGTGGCCACGATCTGAGGATTTTTTGATGAAGGTCTCTTTTATCGGCAGTTTCGGCGCGCGTCCGGAGGTCGCCAAAACCATCCTCGGCAAGGTCACGGAAAAGATCGAACCGACCGTTCTGTTCGACATCGGCGATAGCCAGCGGCTGATCCCGGCCCTGGCGGAAGCCGAGATCGTCGTCAGCCATGTCTGGAAGAAGGATTTCCCCGCGGCGCCGCGGCTCAAGCTGCTGCAGTCGCCGGCGGCGGGGCTCGACATGATCGACCTGCCGTCGCTGCCGCACGGCGTGACGGTGTGCAATGTCGACGGGCACGAGCAGGCGATCGCCGAATACTGCCTGATGACGATGCTGGCGCTGAGCCACAAGCTCATCGACATCGCCACCGGGTTCCGCGACCGCGGCTCGTGGTCGGGCGGCGGCGCCGGCGGCGGGCCGCTGCACGGCGAGATCCTCGGCAAAACGGTCGGCATCGTCGGCTACGGCAAGATCGGCCGCGAGACCGCAAAGCGAGCGGCGGCGTTCGGCTGCACGGTGATCGCCGCCAACCGCAGCCCGGTCGCCGACAAGGGCGACGCGTCGGAAATCTATCCGCTCGGCGAGCTCGACCGGATGCTGCCGCGCTGCGACATCGTGGTGATCGCCGCCGGTCTCGGGCCGGAAACGCGCGGCCTGATGGACGCGCGCCGTCTGGGCTTGATGAAGCCGACCGCGCTGCTGATCAATATCGGGCGGGCGGCCATCGCCGACGAGGAGGCGCTCTACGCGGCGCTGCGCGACGGCAAGATCGGCGGCGCCGCGCTCGATGTGTGGTGGCGCTACCCGAACCCGTCCGAGCCCAACGCCCGGCCCTCGGCCTTGCCGTACCACGAACTGCCCAACGTGCTGATGACGCCGCATTGTTCGAGCGCCACCGACGGCGCCCGCGACCGCCGGCTGAGCGGCGTGGCGCGCAACCTCGACGGCTTTGTGCGCGGCGATGGGCTGCGGAATGTGGTGTTGACCACGTGATTGGACGGCAACCGCCGTCCGGAGGGGTTGCAAGGTCGGTTGGATGCCCGGATCAAGTCCGGGCATGACGAGTTGATATGGCGTTCCGCTGCGGCGACTCGAGGAGGCTCTCATGACCGACGATCTCGCCTTTCTCTCCGCGACCGGGCTCCTCGACCGCTATCGCAAGAAGGATTTGTCGCCGGTCGCGGTGACCGAGGCGGCGATCAGCCGCCTCGAAACCTACGAGGGCGCGCTCAACGCCTTTGTGCTCTACGATCCGGAAAGCGCCCTGGCGGCGGCGCGCGCCTCCGAGGCGCGCTGGCGGGCGGGCGAGCCGCGGGGGCTGCTCGACGGCATTCCGGTGGTCATCAAGGATACGCAGCTGACGCGCGGCTGGCCGCGGCTGGTCGGCTCCCGGACGATCGACCCCAACCAGGCGTGGACCGAGGACGCGCCCGTGACGGCGCGGTTGCGGGCGGAGAACGCGGTCTTCCTCGGCAAGACGACGACCCCGGAATTCGGCTGGAAGCCGACCACCGATTCGCCGTTGACCGGCATTACCCGCAACCCGTGGGACCTCGAGCGTTCGCCTGGGGGCAGCAGCGGCGGCAGCGCCGCGGCGCTGGCCGCCGGCATCTGTCCGCTGGCGGTCGGCACCGATGCCGGCGGTTCGATCCGCATCCCGGCCTCGTTCAGCGGCGTGTTCGGGCTGAAGCCGACCTTTGGCCGGGTCGCGGTCTATCCGCCCTCGGCGTTCGGCGACGTCTCGCATGTCGGGCCGATGTCGCGCACCGTCGCCGATGCCGCCCTCATGCTCGACGTCATGAAGGGGCCGGATTCGCGCGACTGGTACAGCCTGCCGGCCGACGGCGCCGCCTATGGCGCGCAGGTCCGACACGGCGCGATGCAAGGCAAGCGCGTCGCCCTGTCGCCGACGCTCGGCTATGCCGAGCCGTCGCCGCCGGTGCGCGCGGCGGTGGCGGCGGCGGCAAAGGTGTTCGCCGAGCTGGGCGCGGTCGTGGAAGAGGCCGACCCGTTTGCCGAGTCGCCGATGCCGGTGTTCCAGACCTTGGCGCTCGCCGGGTTCTGGGCGCTGATCCGGGCGATGCCGCCGGACAAGGTGCCGCTGATGGACCCGGGGCTGGTCGCCACCTGCCGCGCCGGCGAAGCGGTGACGCAAGAACAATTGCTCGATGCGCTGGCCAAGCGGGCGGTGCTGGGCGCGCAGATGCGGCAGTTCTTCGATCGGTTCGACCTGCTCCTGTCGCCGACCATGCCGATCGTCGCCGCCTATGCCGAGCCGCGCGACGACGGCCGGCCCGACCCGGCGAATTACCGTGAGTGGCTCAGCTATACCTGGGCCTTCAACCTGACGCGCAATCCGTCGGCCTCGATCCCGTGCGGTTTTGCCGAGAGGCTGCCGGTCGGCTTGATGGTCACCGGCCCGCTCTATGACGACCTCGGCGTGCTCCAGGCCTGCCATGCCTACGAGCAGGCGGCCGGCGCCGCCTGGCCGAGCGAGGCGCTGCGGACGGCGCTCGCCAAAGCCGCGGGAAGGCCGGATGCGGGCGTGACCGCCAAGATCAAACCGCTCCGCCATGTTTCCTGAGACGCGTTCCACCGAAACTGGCGCGTCGCCGCGGCTCCCCGCGATGCCGGCGCTTCGCAACGACCGTGCGGCCAGCTTAAGCCGGCGTTTGTTGTGGATGACAGCGACCCGGATCGCCTTGGCGTTGATCGGCGCGCTGCTCGCCGGGTCGGCGGTCGCCGCGCCGCCGCCGGTGCAGGCGATCGCCGGACCCTGGGTCGAGATCGGGTCCGACAACAGCCTCGTGGTGCGTGTCGTCGTCGGGTCGGGGGTTACCGCCTGTCCGGCCGTCGTCGCCGACGGCAGCACGATCCAGGCGCGGCAGCGCGGCGCGAGCGACGGCGACTTCCCGATTACCGTGTGCAGCGCCGTTGCGCCGCCGACGACGCGGCAGCTCTCGGTCGCCGGTATCGCGGTGCCGACGGTGCCCGCCGAAATCCGGCGCATCGTCGTCATCGGCGATACCGGGTGCCGGATCGACGGGAAAGACGTCCAGGACTGCAACGACAAGAAGCAATGGCCGTTTCCGGTCATCGCCAAGGATGCGGCGCGCCGCAAGCCGGACCTGATGATCCATGTCGGCGACTATTACTACCGCGAAAACGCCTGCCCGACCGGCAACAAAGGCTGCGCCGACAGCCCGCACGGCGATAATTGGGGGGCGTGGCGCGCGGATTTCTTCGACCCCGCGCAGCCGCTGTTCGAAGTGGCGCCGTGGATCATGGTGCGCGGCAACCATGAGCTGTGCCGGCGCGGCGGCAAGGGCTGGATGCGGCTGCTCGACCCGCACGGGGATCCGGCCGAATGCACCGACACCTCGGCGCCTTACCGGCTGCATCTCGGCGGGCTCGATCTGCTGGTGTTCGACGGCGCCAACGCCGACGACTTCAAGGCCGAACCGGACAAGGTCGCGGCCTATGGGGCACAGCTCGCGCGGCTGTTGCAGGATGCGCCGGCGCATTCCTGGCTGCTGACGCATCGGCCGGTCTGGGCGCTGGCGCAAGGCAAGCTCGCCGGCAAACCGCTCAATCTCACCGAGCAGGCGGCGATCAAGGGGCATGTGCCGCCCGGTCTCGACATGGTGGTGTCGGGCCACCTGCACGATTTCATGAGCTATTCCTTTGGCGCGCAGCGGCCGTCGCAGCTGGTCGTCGGCGTCGGCGGCGACACGATGCTCGACCTTGCGGACGCACCGCTGGCCGGCGCGACGATCGACGGCATGAAGACCAGCGCGGGCTTCGCCCTCGAACGCTTCGGCTTCTTTCTGCTGGAGCGGACGGGCGACGGGTGGAACGGCACGCTCTACGCCGAGGACGACAAGACCGCGCTGGCGCACTGCACGATCGCCGGCCGCGCCCTCGACTGTCATAACTGAAAGCGATTTCCGGCGCTTGTCGCCGGACCGCGAAAGCGGCTATCAGCGTCGTGGCTTCCTTACGGCGCGAGGCGACACCGGTGGCGATCATCAGCGAACAAACCAAGGCACTCGTCACGCGCATCGGCGCCGAGGCGCGCCGCGTCGAGACCCCGTGCGGCGACGGCAGCCTGGTCTGGCGGATCTGGGGCAGCGGCCCGCCGCTCGTCCTGCTGCACGGCGGCTACGGCTCGTGGACGCATTGGATCCGCAACGTGCCGGTGCTGTCCCGCCGGTTCACGGTCGTCGCGCCCGACCTCCCGGGGCTCGGCGAGTCGGCGACCCCGCCGGAGCCGTGGACCGCGGAGGGGCTGGCCGCTATCATCATTGCCGGGCTCGACAGCGTGCTGCCCACAGACGCGAAGCCGCATCTGGCGGGCTTTTCGTTTGGCGGGGTGATCGGCGGGGTCGTTGCCGCGCAGCTCGGCGACCGGCTCAAGGCGTTTACCGTGGTCGGCTCCAATGGCCTTGGCCTCGAACGCTCGCCCACCCCGCTCGAACGCGTCGCGGCGGATGCGGGCGAGGAGCAGGAATTCGCCACCCACCGCTATAATCTCAACCAGCTGATGATCCACGACCCGGCCAAGATCGACGAGCTGGCGCTGTGGCTGCAGAAGACCAACCATGCCCGCGCCCGGATGCGCAGCCGCCGCTTCTCGCGGTCGGGCGCGCTGGTCGAGGCGCTGCCGCGCATCAAGGCGCGGCTCGACGGCATTTGGGGCGAGCGCGACGCGACCGCCTATCCGCATGTCGACGAGCGCCGCCGCATCCTGCAGGAGGTCCAGCCCGGTGCGCGGTTTACCGTCGTCCCCGGCGCCGGCCATTGGGTGCAGTTCGAGGCGGCCGACGCGTTCAACCGCATCATCACCGAATATGCCACGACCTGAGCGGAGCGAGGACGCGGCGTTCCGTCAGTCGCTTTCTCCCAGAGCGGCGCGGACGGCGGCCCCCAGTTGGGGCAGACGGAACGGCTTGGCGATCACCGGGTCGGGCCCCGTGTGGCGGCGCATCCCATCCTCCGCATAGCCGCTCATATAGAGCACCCGCAATCCCGGAACGAGCTCGCGCGCGTGGCGGACGGTGTCGATGCCGCTGAGGCCGGGCATGACGATGTCGATCATCAGGAGGTCGAAGCCGCCCTTGGAGGCGATCGCATCGAGGCCCGCCTGTCCGCTCCCGGCGACGGCGACGGAATAGCCGATATCCAGCAACATCGCTTCGGCCACCTGCCGCACGCTTTCATCGTCGTCGACGACCAGGATGTGCGCCGCAGGCTCCCGCCTCTCCAGCGCGGCAAGGGGACCCTCCCCGGCGCCGGCGGCCACGGCTGCGTCGGTTTGCGGCAGGAACAGGTGAATGGCCGTTCCCTTGCCGAGAGCCGTGTCGATGCGCATGGCGCCGCCGGATTGCTGCACCATGCCGTAAACCTGGCTGAGGCCGAGACCGCTGCCTCGCCCGGGTTCCTTGGTGGTGAAGAAGGGCTCGATCGCCATCTGCAGGACATCGTCCGACATGCCGGTCCCGCTGTCGCGGATCGTGACCCGCACGCAGCGCGCGCCGCGTATTTCCGGCGGAAGAATTTCATGTCGGCGGTCGGCGTTGCGGGTCTCGATGGTCAGCCGTCCGCCGCTCGGCATGGCGTCCCTGGCATTGAGCGCGAGATTGAGGATGGCGACCTCGATCTGCGTCGGGTCGACCAGCACCGGCGCCAGTTGCGGCCCCAGCACCGTCTCGATCCGGATCGCCGGACCGATGCTGCGCGCCAGCAAATCGCCCATGCCCCGGATGACCCGGTTGAGATCGGTGGCCGAGGCTTCCAGATGCTGCCGGCGTGCAAACGCCAGCAGCTGCTCGGTGAGCTTGGCTCCCGTCTGGGCGCTGCGGGCCGCGGCGGCGACGTAGCGACTCGCGGCGGCATCGCCGGCCACCTTTGGCTCCAGCAGCTCGAGATTGCCGATGACGCTGGTCAGCAGGTTGTTGAAATCATGCGCGAGCCCGCCGGTCAGTTGGCCGACCGCCTCCATCTTCTGCGCCTGGTGGAGCTTGGCCTCGATCGCATCGCGCTCGGTCGTGTCGCGCGCCGTCGACATGATGTAGTAGTCGCCGTCCCGCTGCTCCGGCACGCGGACGAACATGACGTCGATCGAGCGCGTGACCGCCGCCAGGGTGCGGCGAGCGGTGTAGCGCTGGTTTTCGCCGGTGGCGATGCAGGCGCGCATCATCCGCAGCGGCAGTTGGGCCTGCTCGACCCCGAGGATGTCCTCGACGGTGCGGCCGACAATCTGGTCATACGACAGGCCATAGGCCTTCTCGGTGGCACGGTTGAGATCGGCGTAGACGAAACGGCCGTCCTTGGTGGCGTGAAACAAGGTCAGCCAGTCGGGCGAATTGTCGAAAATCGCCTGCATCTGGGCGCGGCTGGCGCCCAGCTCGCGAAACCCGCGTTCCGCCCGCTCCTGGAGCTTCTGATTGACCTCTCGCAACCGCCGCTCGCTTTCCTGCAGCGCGGCGGCGGTGGCTTCTTCGGCTTTGCGACGGCGGGTGCTGTCGATGGTGATGCCGCCCATATGGGCCGGTGTTCCGTCCGGGCCGGGGAAAGTCCTGCCGAGAAAGACCACCCAACCCGGTTCCCGGTTCGGCCGGTTGAGTTTGACTTCGATGCGCATCGCGCCGACCCGGCGGCGGGCTTCCTGTAAAGCCGCGATGGCCGCCTCTCGCTCCGCCGGGTCGATGATCTCGATCAGCAGGCCGTAAAGATCGCCTCGGGTATGCGGGTCGAGACGCAGATTGCGAAACATCTGGGCCGACCACCACATCCGGCCGGTCGCAAAATCCCAATCCCAGGTGCCGATCTCCCCCGCCTCGATGAGGGCCGTTACATCGGGCGTTTCAAGCGCCGGGACCTGATCGGTCACGCTGGCGCCCGCTCCGGGCGGCATTTGGGACAAAGTAGCATCATAGACCAGATCGCGCGGCGCGACCGCGCGCTCCCCTGGCACCGAGCAAAGCTCGGTGCAGATCAGCAACGTTTAGGAACAGGACCGGGTTCCGCTCGATCGACCGTTCGGTGCGTCGCGAAGGCGCAGCCATTTGACGGCGTGCGAGCAACCGCCTAGGTTCCGGAAGATTCCAGCAGGGGACGGAGTCCCCCTGAAATCGCCCGTGAGGGTTGATGACCTCCTGCCGCGCCGTGGAGGCGCAAGGCGGGAGCATCCAGGAAAACCCGCCAATGCTTTCCACGGCCGGCCGCGATAAGAGGAGCGGCGGCGGATGGATATTGCGGTTGAAGTAGCTTGGCCCTCGATGCCGGCGGCGTTCCTTGCGTTCCTAGTCGGGGTTGCCGCAGCACCGGCGGTCGGGGTCGTGCGCGGCCGGTGCGCCGCGCCGACCGGAACCGCCCGGGTGCTCGCATGAGCCCGGCGCTTGTCGCATCGCTCTGGGTGGCGCTCGGCAGCGCGCTCGGCGGCGTCGCCCGCTATTGGCTGGCGCTCGGCGTCGCGCGTCTCGCCGGCGAGACCTTTCCGTGGGGGACGCTGCTGATCAACATCATCGGCTCGTTCGTGATTGCGTATTTCGGGACGCTGACGCTGCCCGACGGCCCGCGGCCCGCCAGTCTCGAGATGCGCGTCTTTGTGATGGTCGGGCTGTGCGGCGGTTTCACGACCTTCTCGTCGTTCAGCCTTCAGACGATCGAGCTGTTGCGCAGCGGCGAGAGCGGCCGGGCGGTGGCCTATATCGTGGGGTCCGTCGCGCTCTGCCTGGCCGGAACGGCTCTTGGTCACTATCTCGCCACCGTAGGCGTTCTCGTGCCGACGGGACCCCGATCGTGACGCTCCGCATCGTTGCCGTGCTGACCGCCCCCGATACGACAGCCCTTTGTCTCGATGCGGCTGCCCAGGCCGCTGCCGTTTCACCCGACGCGGCGGTCGAAGCGTTCCACCCGCGCCTCGCGCCGGAGAGCTTTATTCTGCCGAGCGAAGAGGTGATGACGGAGCTGCGCCGTTCCGAGCTCACCGCGATGCTCGACGGACGCTCGGGGGCCATTCGGCAATCGGTTCAGGATTGGATGTCCGCCGCGCCGGGCCGCTCGGCCGACTGGCGGGAAGCCGAGGGTGACCGGATCGGCCCCATCGTGGCGGAACAGGGCAGGGCGGCCGATCTCGTCGTGCTGGTCCGGCCGGGCGAGGCGGAGGGCGATGCCGCGCTGCACGCCGCGATCTTTGCGACCGGCAAGCCGCTGCTGCTGGTGCCCCCGACCGGCGCCGGCCGGTTCGGACGCCACATGGCGGTCGCGTGGAAAGCCAGCGACCCGGCGGCGCGCGCCCTCGCGGCGGCCGTCCCCTGGCTAAAATGTGCCGCCAAGGTCTCGGTGCTCACCGCGGGCGGAGCGGGCGACACCGACGAGGCGACCGCGCTTCTCGCAGGGCATGGGATCAGCGCCGAAACGCTGCGGCTCGAACGCGACGGCGAAGATGTCGCCGACCGGCTTCTCCACGAGGCGCATACGATCGGCGCGGACAGCATCGTCATGGGCGCCTATCGCCATAGCCAGCTTCGCGAGCTGATCCTCGGCGGCGTCACCCGCCACATGCTGCAGCACGCCGACCTGCCGCTGTTCATGGCGCATTGACCGCGCGCCGCCCGGCCATGGGGCATTGCGCATCGCCCGGCATTGCGTCATGCTCGTTATATTCAGAAAAATATAATGACGGATGTTCGCATGGCTTCGGAGAACGTCGAGCTCAGGGTTGTCGGGACGCGGCCGATCCGGCCGGATGGGGTGGACAAGGTGACCGGGCGGGCCAATTTCGGTGCCGATCAGCGGCTGCCGGGGATGCTCTACGGCAAGATCAAGCGGAGCCCCTATCCGCATGCCCGGATCGTCGGGATCGACGCGGCGAAGGCGCTGGCGTTGCCGGGCGTGCGCGCGGTCGTGACCTCGGCCGATTTCCCGGAGATCCCGTCGGAGGAAGCCTTTGTCGGCGAGGGGCCGATGAATTTCCGCGACCTGTCGCGCAACGTGATGGCCCGCGACAAGGTGCTTTACGAGGGCCACGCCGTCGCCGCGGTCGCTGCCACCTCGCCGCTTGTCGCGGCCGAGGCGGTCGAGCTGATCGAGGTCGAATACGAGCAGCTGCCCTATGTGATCGATGTCGAGGACGCGATGGCGCCCGACGCGCCGATCCTCCACGCCGACATGTTCACGCAAGGCGTCGAGCCGAAACCCGAGGCGCCGTCGAACATCGCCAAGAAAGTGGGGTTCAAGAAGGGCGACAGCACGGAGGGCTTCCGCCTCGCCGATGTCGTCATCGAGCGGCGCTACACGACGCAGCCGGTCCACCAGGCCTATATCGAGCCGCATGCCTGCGTCGTCTCGGTCGCGGCCGACGGCAATGTGACGATCTGGGCGTCGAGCCAGGGTCAGTTCATGATCCGCGCCTATTGCGCAAAGCTCCTCGGCATCGACATGGCCAAGATCCGCGTGATGCCGGCCGAGATCGGCGGTGGGTTCGGCGGCAAGACCGTCATCTACCTCGAGCCGGTCGCGCTCGCGCTGTCGCGCAAGACCGGCCGGCCGGTCAAGATCGTGATGAGCCGTGAAGAGGTGTTCCGCGGCACCGGGCCGACCTCGGGCGGCGTCATCGAGGTCAAGCTCGGCGCCAAGTACGACGGCATGATCACCGCGGCGGAGCTGGTGCTGAAATACCAGGCCGGGGCCTTTGCCGGCTCGCCGGTCGGGCCCGGCTGCATGTGCGCGTTTGCCATGTACGATCTCGATAACGTGACGATCACCGGCTACGACGTGGTGTCGAACCGGCCCAAGGTCGCGGCCTATCGCGCGCCGGGCGCGCCGATCTCGTCATTCGGCGTCGAAAGCTGCGTCGACGAGCTGGCCCGCGAACTCGGCATCGACCCGCTGGTGCTGCGCGAGAGGAACGCCGCCAAGGAGGGCACCAAATCCGTGCACGGCCCGACCTGGACCAATATCGGCTTTCTCGACACGGTCGCGGCGGCGAAGCAGCACCCGAACTGGCGGGTGCCGCTCGGGCCCAATCAGGGGCGCGGCGTGGCGTGCGGGTTCTGGTTCAACGTCGGCGGCGAATCGAGCGCGGCCGTGCATGTCAATGAAGACGGCTCGGTCAGCGTCGTCTCGGGCAGCCCCGATATCGGCGGCTCGCGCGCGTCGATGGCGATGATGGCGGCGGAGACGCTCGGCCTGCCGTACGAGCGGGTAAAGCCGATCGTCGGCGACACCGCGTCGATCGGCTTCACCCATGTGACCGGCGGCAGCCGCGTGACCTATGCGACCGGGATGGCGACGGTGCAGGCCGCGGAAAAGGTCGTCGAGCAGCTCAAAGGGCGCGCGGCGATCATCTGGGACATCAGCCCCGAGGCGATCGAGTGGAAGGACGGCGCCGCTTATCCCGCCGGCCCCAATGCCGGCTCGTTCGAACCGCTGACGCTCGCCGACATCGCGATCCGCGCGGCGCGCACCGGCGGGCCGATCGGCGCCGAGGTCTCGGTGAACGCGCAGGGCGCCGGACCCGCTTTCGCGACCCATGTCTGCGATGTCGAGGTCGATCCCGAAACGGGTCACGTCAAGGTGCTGCGCTACACCGCGACCCAGGATGTCGGCCGCGCGATCCACCCTTCCTATGTCGAGGGGCAGATCCAGGGCGGGGTGACGCAAGGGATCGGCTGGGCGCTCAGCGAGGAGTATGTCTACGACAAGCAGGGCCGGATGGATAACCCGGGCTTCCTCGACTACCGCTGCCCGGTCGCCTCCGACATGCCGATGATCGACGCCGTCATGGTCGAAGTGCCGAACCCGCGCCATCCCTATGGCGTGCGCGGCGTCGGCGAGGTGCCGATCGTCCCGCCGATGGCCGCCGTCGCCAACGCGATCGCAGACGCCACCGGGCGCCGCCTGCGCGACCTGCCGATGTCGCCGCCCAAGGTGCTGTCGGCGCTGGCCGAGCCGGAACCGCGGCCCGAGCCGACCCGCCTGGCGGCGGAATAGCGTCGGCCGGCGCCGCGGCCGTCATTCCACGGCGATCGTTACCAGTCCGCGGACATAGCGGCCGCCGCGACGATCGCCCGGCATCACCAGGCGGAACTCGTCGAGCGGCTTGCCGTCCCGCTCGTAGGCGATCAAGGCCGGCTTTGCGCCGAAATCGGGGGCGATCTCCCCGGTCGAGCCGACGACGACATAGCCGTCGGTCGCGGTGAAGCGGATCGCGTGGCGCAGCTCCAAGCCCTTGCCGGTGTCGTCGATGCCGCCGGCGGCCTGGATCAGCGACCACAGCAGGACACCGGTAAAATGCGCCTTCACCGTGCTGTGCTCGCCCAAATACGACACCTCGACCTGCTCGGTGGGCAGTTTCCTGAGATCGGCAAGCGTCCAGTGCTGCGCCTGCTTGACCTTGCCGTCGAGCGTCAGGGTCGGGGTTTGCGCCGCGGCCGGGCCTGCCAGCAGCAGCGCCACCAGGATGGCGCCGGCGGCACGGGCGATGGCGTGCATGGCCGCTACTTCGCGACCATGACGTCGGAAGCCTTGATCACGGCCCAGGCTTCATCGCCGACCGTGAGCCCGAGCTCGTCGACCGCCTCGTTGGTGATCGATGACGTAACCGTAACGCCGCCGCCGATGTCGATCCGGACATGAGCGGTGGTTTGCCCTTTGGTGACCGCGACGATCCTGCCCTTGAGCTGGTTGCGCGCGCTGAGCTTCATGTCTGTCTCTCCGCCAAAACCTTTGCGGGATCACGGCACACACCGCCGCCACATCGGTTGCGGTGTCGACAAGCGCAATCCCTCGGATCACGATATATCCGCCTCGATATAGCCATGGCGAAGTCGTCCGTGGCAACCCATCGGAGGGAGGTCGGATGATCCCGCGCGTTTCCGCAATCCTTGTCGCTATGCTCCTGGCGCCCGGCGCGCTTTGGGCGGCCGAGCCCGTACGCGTCTTGGCGGCGTTCACGCTGAAGCCCGCGCTCGATGCGATTGGCGAGACCTACCGGGGCGGCGGGGCCGCGGTGACGCTGGTCTACGGGCCGAGCCCGACACTTGCCGAACAGGTGGAGAACGGGCTGGCCGCCGACCTCTTCTTCTCCGCCGACCCGGCGTGGACCGAGGAGCTGGCGAAACACCGGCTGATCAGGCCCGATAGCCTCACCGAACTGCTCAGCAACGATCTCGTCCTGGTGGCGCGAAAGGGGACCGCGAAACCCGTCTCGATCGGCCGCGACACCGACATCGCCGCGCTGATCGGCAAGGGACCGGTGGCGATGTGCGATCCGGGCGGTCATCCGGCCGGACGCATGGCGCGCGCCAGCCTGACGACGCTCGGCCAGTGGACCAAGGTGCAGAAAAAGGTGGCGATCGCCGAGAACCCGCTTGCCGCGGTCGCGCTGGTGGCGAAGGGCGGCGCGCCGTTCGCGATCGTCTTCCGAACCGATGCGCTGACCGATCCCGATGTCGAGACCGTCGGCACCTTCCCACCCGAAAGCCATCCGTCGATCCGCTATCCGGTCGCGATCCTGGCGAAAAGCGCCAACCCGGATGCCGCCAAATTCCTGCTCTACCTGAAATCGGCGGCCGCGCGGGACATCTTCAAGCGGTTCGGCTACACGACGCTCGGGACGCCGTGATCACGGGTTCAGCGCGTCTCGTCGGCGCGCCGGCGGCGCAGCGCATCGCGACGTGCCTGTTCGTCGGCGACAAATTTCGCCCGCTGATCGGGATCGAGCGTCGCCAGCAAGGCGATGGTCGCCTCGACCGTCTCGCGCTGCGAGGCGCGCCACCGGGTCGAAGCGTCGGTCAGCCCTTGCAGGATCGCCGCCTCGTCGGGCTGCGGCTTGGCGATCTCGATCCACGCGGCATCGAGCATCGGCTGGAGATCGCGGCGGAGCTGCGCGGTGCGCGCTCGCGTCGCCGCCGCATAGGCTTCGAACGCCTTGCGTTGCTGGTCGTTCAGATTGAGCGCCGTTTCCAGCCGGCGGAAATGCTCGCTCGCCGTCATCGTCTCCGGTTTGCTGTAGCGGCTCCACAGCGCACCGGCGACGACGCACAGGTTCAGCGCAACCGACACCGCGAGCACGCCCGCCAGCAAGCGTTGCCGCGAGATCGGCTGACGGTGGTTCACGCCGGCGGCGGTGACGCTCATATCTGCGAACTCTCGTTTAAGTCGCGCAACATCAACGGGGTGGCGTCGAGCAGTTCGTTGGCGGTCAGGTCGTCGATCGGCCGGCCGAAAACCGGCGAGGTCGAGAAACCGCTGCCGAGAGCGAAGCCGAGCCAGCCGGCCATCACCATCGCGGCAGCCAGCCCGCTCCAGGTGGCGGCGCCGTACCACGGGCGCGAGACCGGCCGCGGCGCCGGGAAGGCGATCAGAACTGCTTCAGGCAAACCCGCTTCAGCGAACACCGCTGCAGGGCGGCCGCCCTGGCCGACCAGCGCCTCGGCGCGGGCGATGACGCCCGGGTCGGCAGCCGTGATCGCCGCATCGGCCAGCGCGCGGGCGGCGGCGATGTCCGTCGCGGCGTCGGCATCGCGCACGACCAGCGCCGCGACCCGGGCGGTCTCGTCCGGGTCGAGCCGCCTCTCGGCGAACGCCGCGAGGTCCATGAGGTGCGCGGCCTCATCCCGTGCGGCTTCGGTCTCTTGGCTGCGGCGCCAGATCTCGCGGTCCGAGAGGTCTGGCGGGCGCGTGCCGTTCGTCCCTTGAGCTCGCATGCGAGCTGACTCCTTTTCCACAATTCTATGCTCAGGATGGCGGCGCCATCCCCGAAACCTATTGGTTCCCGGTATGCGCGACCGGGTCATGCGCCGTCCGCCCGGAAATGCGCGCGCAGTTTCAGCATCGCTTTGTGATGCGCGCTGCGCACGGTCTGCGGGTCGATGCCGAGAGCGGCGGCGATCTCCGCCACGTCCATCTCGCGGTCATAGAGCATGCCGAGGATTTCGCGTTGCCGCGGCGACAGCAGCGCCTCCGGCACTTTGAGTTTCGGCACCGGCTCGACCGGGTCGATCTTGAGGTGGACCTCCGGCACCGCCTCGATCGGCACCGAGTCCGGCCGGCGGCGGCGCAGCGCGTCGCGCGCCGTGCTGCGTGCGACGATGGTGATCCAGGTCGAGAGCGAGGCGCGCGTCGCGTCGTAGCTGCGCAACAGGCGGAACTCGTCCTTGCACAGGCGGACGAACACCTCCTGCGTCAGATCCTCCACATCGCCGTAATGGTTCGCGACCCCGCGCACGGCGGCGACGATCAGCGCCGCGTAGCGCCGGACAAAATTGTCCCATGACCGCTTGTCGCCCGCCAACAGCCCAGCGAGCGCGTCGCCCCGATCCAAACCCTGTTCTCCGCGATCGCGGTTCAGCGATCGGCTGAGCGCCGGCATCGCTTTGGCGGCGAGCCCGCTCGCGTTACGAGAGGCCCGCGAAGAAATCATTCCCTTTGTCGTCGACGACGATGAAAGCCGGGAAATCGACGACCTCGATCCGCCAGATGGCTTCCATGCCAAGCTCGGGGTACTCAAGAAGCTCGACCTTTTTGATGCAGTCCTGCGCCAGCCGCGCTGCCGGCCCGCCGATCGAGCCGAGATAGAACCCGCCATATTTTTTGCAGGCTTCGCGTACTTCAGCCCCGCGATTGCCTTTGGCGAGGCTGATAAAGCTGCCGCCCGCCGCCATGAACGGGTCGAGATAGGAGTCCATGCGGCCCGCCGTAGTCGGGCCGAACGAGCCCGAGGCGAGCCCTTGCGGCGTCTTCGCCGGGCCGGCGTAGTAGATCGGGTGATCCTTGACGTATTGCGGCAGGCTCTCGCCCCTGTCGAGCCGCTCCTTCAGTTTTGCATGGGCGATGTCGCGCGCCACGATCAGCGTCCCGGTCAGCGACAGTCGCGTCTTGACCGGATAACGCGACAGCGTCGCGCGTATTTCGCTCATCGGCCGCGACAGGTCGATCTTGACGACCTCGCCGCCCAGCGTCTTTTCGTCGATCTCGGGCAGGTATTGCGCCGGATTCTCTTCGAGCTGTTCGAGAAACACGCCGTCCGCGCTGATCTTGCCGAGGATCTGGCGGTCGGCCGAGCACGACACGCCGATGCCGATCGGCAGGCTGGCGCCGTGCCGCGGCAGCCGGATCACCCGCACGTCGTGGCAGAAATACTTGCCGCCGAACTGCGCGCCGATGCCGAACTGCCGGGTCAGCGCCAGCACCTCTTCCTCGAAACCGCGGTCGCGATAGGCCTGGCCGTATTTGTTGCCCTGCGCCGGCAGGCTGTCGAGATAGCGGCAGCTCGCCAGCTTGACGGTCTTCAGGTTGAGCTCGGCCGAGGTGCCGCCGATGACGATCGCCAAGTGGTAGGGCGGGCAGGCCGCGGTGCCCAGGCTCTTCAGGTTCCTGTCGAGAAAGGCGATCAGCGATTTCGGGTTCAGCACCGCCTTGGTCTGCTGATACAGGAAGCTCTTGTTGGCCGACCCGCCGCCTTTGGCGATAAAAAGGAATTTGTATTCCTCGCCCGGCTCGGCATAGAGGTCGATCTGCGCCGGCAGGTTGTCGCCGGTGTTGACCTCCTCGTACATCGACAGCGGCGCGACCTGCGAGTAGCGCAGATTGGTCTCGGTATAGGTGCGGCGGATACCTTCCGAGATCGCCGCCGCGTCGTCATACCCGGTCCACACCCGCTGGCCTTTTTTCGCCATGACGATCGCGGTGCCGGTGTCCTGGCACATCGGCAGGACCTTGCCCGCCGCGATATTGGCGTTCTTGAGCAGGTCGTAGGCCACGAAACGGTCGTTCGACGACGCTTCCGGGTCGTCGAGGATGCGCGCCAGCGAATGCAGGTGCCCCGGCCGCAGCAGGTGCGCACAGTCGATAAAGGCCTGCCGCGACAGCATCGTCAGCGCTTCGGGCGCGATCTTGACGACGCGCTGGCCGTCGAAGGTCGCGGCCGAAACGTAATCGCCGGTCAGCTTCCTGTACGGCGTGTCGTCGTGTCCCAGCGGAAACAGTTCGTGAAAGTCCCGTTCGCTCATTAACCGTATCCCCGCGCCTCTCGGGACGCAGGATCACGGTTTCCCGCGTGCCGTCAAGCGTTGCCTCTGCCGCCGCAAGACTAAACTGCGATCTTTTTGCGCATTCAATTGCACCGGAAACGGCGTAGCTTCGCCGCGGCGACCAATCAGTTGAAGTAGCCGGCGATGTCAATCCAGCTGGTTTATCCGGGCCCCGAAGAAGCGATGCTTTGCTTGCGGGCGATGCGCAGCGCCGTCGCCCGCGCCGACGGGGTGCCGCCGGCGTCGCGCGCGCTGATGGAAGCGGCGAAGACCGCGATCCTCAAGGTCGATGCCGATATCGACACGCTGCCGGCGATCACCCCGCCGGAACTCGCCGCCGGGCTGCGCACGCCGGGTCTGGCCGAGCAATTCGTCCAGGCGATGCTGATCAACGTGCTGGCCGACGGCATGCCCGACGCCGAATGCATGAGCCGGGTCGAGGCCTTTGCCGCCGCGCTGGGGATTACGCCGCCGGCGCTGCGCACCACCCGGCTGCTCTGCGAGCAGCACATGGTGCTGTTCCGCCTCGACTTCATGCGCCGCTCGCACATCAAGGACATTTTCGTCGACCAGTATCGCCATCACGGCGGCATCCGCGGCCTCGCCGCCGGGGTGCTCGGGTTGCGCGGTCTGCACGCAGACCCGGAACTGGCGAAGCGTTACGCCGCGCTCGGCGACCTCTCGGCCGATACGTTCGGCTACGCCTATTTCCACCATTGCCGCGATCACGGTTTCGCCTTCCCCGGCGAACCCAACGGCTTCCCCGAGGCCGGCGCCTATCACGACATGTCGCATGTGTTGTCCGGCTACGGGACGAAACCCGAGGAGGAGATGCTGGTTGCCGCCTTTCAGGCCGGCTTCAAGCGGCTCAACCCGTTCTATGTGATCCTCTTCGTGGTTTTCAGTTTCAGCACCGGGGTCAACGTCACCCCGGTCGAACAGCCCCATATTACCGGCTTGCTGGCCGAGCCAGGTCTTGCCGCGCGTTTCATTCGAGCGGTCGAGCGCGGCTCGCAGGTCAACACCGACCTGTCCTCCGGCTGGGATTACTGGCCGGTTCTCGAGCTGCCGCTCGCCGAAGCCCGCCGCCACCTCAACGTCGTGCCGGAGCGAGACTGAGGCCCCCATCCCGGCGCAGGCCGGGCGTCAGGGTTCCTATCGCTTGCGGAACGCGTCGAGCGCGACGACCTTTTCCTCGCCCGCGGGCTTCTCCTTTTCCGCCTTCGGGTCCGGCTTGTCGGCGACCACCGCCGGGAGCGCCGGCTCGTTGGCCGGGGCGGGCGGCTCGGCGAAGGCGAGCGCGAACTCGACCGACGGGTCGGCAAAGCTCCTGACCGCCGCAAACGGGACGGTCAGCCGCTCGACCTGCTTGTCGAACGACAGCGACACCGAAAACGCCTCGTCGCCGACATCGAGGTCCCAGAACTGGTGCTGCAGCACGATGGTGATCTCGGTCGGAAAACGCTCCAAGAGGCGCGGCGGCACCACCACGCCCGGGGCCGCGGTCGCAAAGCCGATATAGAAATGGTGCGCGCTGCGCAGCCCTTCCTGCGCCACCCGCGCCAGCACGTCGTGGATCACCCCGCGCAGTGCGCGCTCGACCATCTTGTCGTAGTGGAACAGATCCTGCGGCATGTCGCTCGCCCGAGGTTGCCTCGGCACTATAACGCCCGAACGGGAAAGATGTCAGTGGGGGGCTTCTGTTGCCCGGTGCCCCCCGAACCGCGAGTTACTCTAGGCTGTTACCCCGTGAAGGGTTAGGCCGCGAGCGCCTCATGTGCGAAGTTATCGTTCGCAACTAAGATTTGACCCGATAACGGTGGTATCATGCCGGGCGACGGTTCTTATCTTTACTACGCGCGTCGAGCCTGTTTCGCCCCCATAAGCCGCCGGTCGATTCTCCCGAGGGAGCCGGGTATCGCCGGCGGGAATTGGTGGAGGCGCCGGGTACCGCCCCCGGGTCCGCAACGCTTATTCCATAAGCCGTTTATCGCCATAGTCGGTTGCCCGACAGTCGAGATATAGGTTGCCGGAACCGCAAACGCAATCGGCACCGCCGCGAGGAGCACAGATGCCGCTCACCGACGAGCAGCGCCGGGAAATCCAAGCCGAGCGGGCCGAGACCCGGCCGACCCGCCGCGCCACCGTGCCGGCGCTGGAAGACATCCTCTACGAGCCGATCCCGGTGCTCGACCACGGCTTTGTCCGCGTCATCGACTATATGGGCGATGACGGCGCGATCGTGCAGGCGGCGCGCGTCTCCTACGGCAAGGGCACGCGGCGGGTCAGCGAGGATGCCGGGCTCATCAACTACCTGATGCGGCACCGCCACACGACGCCGTTCGAGATGTGCGAGATCAAGTATCACGTGAAGCTGCCGATCTTTGTCGCGCGGCAGTGGATCCGGCACCGCACCGCCAACGTCAACGAATACTCCGCCCGCTATTCGATCCTCGATAACGAGTTCTACATCCCGGCCCCCGAACACCTCGCCGCCCAGGCCAGTACCAACCGGCAGGGCCGCGGCGACGTTCTCGAAGGCGCGGCGGCCAAGCGCGTCCTCGACCTCCTCCGCGACGACGCCGAACGCGCCTATGCCGGCTACGCCGAAATGCTCAACGAGGACGACGCCGGAGAACCCCGCGACCCCACATGGCCAGGGTTAGCCCGAGAGCTAGCCCGCATGAATTTGTCGCTCAATTTCTATACCCAGTGGTACTGGAAGACGGATCTGCACAACCTGCTGCATTTCCTCTCGCTACGGGCCGACCCCCATGCGCAGTACGAGATCCGCGTCTATGCGGAACGCATGCTCGACGTGGTGGCGA
>DASZOZ010000150.1:0-11087 GCA_035550515.1 Allostellaceae bacterium | reverse complement strand
AAGACTGGTCGAAAGGTCTTTCAGCCATTATGAGGTGGTTGCGCTGTGCGGTCCGGAATTAGCCGTAAAGGCGGCGGCCAATTATCGCTTTCTGCGCACGCGGGGGATCACCATCCGCAAAACGATCGATCTCATCATCGGCACGTTCTGCATTGAGCGCGGCCATCACCTTTTGCATTCCGATCGGGATTTCGAGCCGATGGAACGCCTGCTAGGCTTGCAGACCGTCTGACCTCGAGGGCCTGCAGATGACCGACGGCTATGAAACGATCCACGTCGCGGACCAGGGCGGCGGGCTGGCCATCCTCACCCTGAACCGGCCGCAGGTCGCCAATGCGATGAACACGCAGATGGGCCGCGACCTGCTAGCGTTTTTCGAGAGCGTCAACGCCGACCCGCTGGCGCATCGCTGTATCGTGCTGACCGGCGCGGGCGACAAGGCGTTCTGCGCCGGCGGCGACCTCAAGGAACGCCAGGGCATGTCGGACGACACCTGGCAGGCCCAGCACCTGCTGTTCGAGCGGGCGATCCGCGCCTTTATCGGCTGCCCGGTGCCGGTGATCGGCGCGGTCAACGGCGCCGCCTATGCCGGCGGCTGTGAGCTGGCGCTGTGCTGCGACTTCCTCTACGCCAGCGAGACCGCGCGCTTTGCGCTGACCGAGGTGACGCTCGGCATCATGCCGGGCGCGGGCGGCACGCAGAACCTGCCGCGCGCGGTCGGCGAGCGCCGCGCCAAGGAGATCATCCTCACCGGCCGCCCGTTCTCGGCCCGCGAGGCCTACGAGTGGGGCATGGTCAACCGGCTGTGCGCGCCCGGCAGACTGATGGATGAGGTGCTGGAGAGCGCGCGCCGCATCGCCGACAACGCGCCGATTTCGGTGCGCCAGGCAAAGCACGCGATCCATTACGGGCTGCAGATGGACCTCGCCTCCGGCATGATGCTCGAGATCGAAGCCTACAACCGCATGGTCCCGACCGAGGATCGCCGCGAGGGCATCGCCAGCTTCAACGAGAAACGCAAGCCGGTCTTCAAGGGACGGTAGAAGCGTCGTACCCTCACCCTTCCCATCGCTGGCGCGACGCGCAGACGCAGGACGGAGGACATCATGGACGGCTCAGTGATCAGCAGCGGATCGAACCTCACCCGCAACTTGGCCGAACGGGCCGTCGCCGTCACCTGTGAGAACCTGCCCGCCGAGGTGCGCGAGCTCGCGCGTCAGTGCGTGCTCGATTATCTCGGCGTCGGCCTCGCGGGCGCCGGCGACGAGCTGGTGCGCATCCTGCTCGACGAGGCGAGCGAGACCGGCGGGGCGGCGCAGGCCGGCGTGATCGGTCACGCGGCGCGGCTGCCGGCGCTGTCCGCGGCGCTGGTCAACGGCGCCATCGCCCATGCGCTCGATTACGACGATGTCAACCTGGCGATGCCCGGCCATCCGTCGGTGGCGATCCTGCCGGCGCTGCTCGCGCTCGCGGAGGAAAAGCAGGCGTCCGGCAAGGCGGTGATCGCCGCCTTTGTCGCCGGCTACGAGACCTGCTGCCGGGTCGGCATGGCCCTGCGCCCCGGGCATTACACGCGCGGCTTCCACGCCACCGGCACGGTCGGCGCCTTTGGCGCGGCGGCGGCGTGCGCGCATCTCCTCGGCCTCGACGCCGAAGCCACCGGCCGCGCGCTCGGCATCGCCGGCACGCAATCCGCCGGACTCAAATCGCAATTCGGCACGATGTGCAAGCCGTTCCACGCCGGCAAGGCGGCGCAGAACGGGCTCCTCGCCGCCCGGCTCGCGGCGCGGGGGTTCTCCAGCCGTCCGGACCTCATCGAATGCGAGCAGGGCTTCGCGGCGACCCATGCGCCCGAATTCCATCCGGAAAAGGCGCTGGCCGAGCCGCAGCGCGGCTTCCACATCTTCAACAATCTCTTCAAATACCACGCCGCCTGCTACATGACGCATGCGCCGATCGAATGCGGCCGCCAGCTGCGCGACCAGGGCGTCGCGGCAGCCGACATCGCCGCGATCCGGCTCAAGCTGCACCAGGCCACCGACAAGGTGTGCAACATCGCGGCGCCGGCCGATGGTCTCGAAGCCAAGTTCAGCCTGCGCCAGACGGTGGCGATGGCGCTTTCCGGCGTCGATACGGCGAGTCTCGGCGCCTACAGCGTCGCGACGGCGACCGACCCGGCGCTCGTGGCGCTGCGCGAACGGGTCGATTTCGACTTCCGCGACGATCTCCCCGAAGCCGGCGCCGAGGTGGAGGTGGAATTGCGCGACGGCCGCAAGGCCCGCGCGACATTCGACGCCGGCATCCCGATGGCCGACATCGCCGCGCAAGGCCGCCGTCTCGCCGAGAAATTCGACGCGCTCGCCGCGCCGGTGCTCGGCGCCGCCCGCGCCCGCGAGCTGCGCGAAGCGGTTGCCGGGCTCGATGCGCTCGCCGACATCGGCGGGCTGGCGAAACTGGCGGCGCAATAGGCCAGTGCCGCCATCCGTCGCAATGCGGCGCGATAGCCATCACCAAATTGGTGAAAGACGCTCCCCCCAACCGAAACTGTTGTAGAGTTCCAACCGTAGGTTTGGCCGGCGTGCCGGCGTGATGCCGGTGCGCTGCCACGCCGGCCATCGCTACTTCAGGGGAGAGCGACCATGATCAGACGCAAATCTTTCGTCACCGCCGCCTTTGCCGCCGTCGCCTTCGCGCTGGCGGCGTGCTCGTCACCGCCACCGCCGCCGCCGGCTCCACCACCGCCGCCGCCCCCGCCGCTGCAGCCCAATCAGGCCATCGCGGAGCGGACGCTGCTGACCATGGCGGCCGACCTGGATTTCGCTTCGGGCAACTACACGTTGACGCGCAAGGGCAAGAAGGAGCTCGACGGCATCGTGCCGCAAATCCAGAGCATGCCTGACGCCAAGGTCGTGGTGTACGGCTACACCGACAACAAGCCGGTCGGCAAAGCGCTGCAGAAGCGGGGCATCGTCGACAATCTCGACCTGTCGTCGAAGCGCGCGAACGAGGTGGTGCGCTATCTGATCTCCAAGGGCATCAGCGCCGACATCCTCTCGGCCAAGGGCCGCGGCGACACCCACCCCGTCGCCCCGAACGATACGGCGAAGGGCCGCGCGCAGAACCGGCGCATCGAAGTCGTCGTCAACCAGCCGACGAGCGTGACCGGGCACTAGCGCAGAATTTGAACAAGTTCGATCACTTGTGTCGTCATCGCCGGGCTTGACCCGGCGATCTCGGCGGCAATCGGGAGATGGCCGGGTCAAGCCCGGCCATGACAAGCCGTGAAGCCAACACGATTTGTTCGGATACCGCTCTAAAGGGACAGGCAGTGCCCGCCGCAACAAGCGGGCGCTGCCGCCTCAATAGCTCCGCGGCATGCCCAGCACGTGCTGGCCGATATAAGCCAGGATCAGGTTGGTGGAGATCGGCGCGGTCTGGTAGAGCCGGGCCTCGCGCCATTTGCGCTCGATGTCGTATTCCTTGGCGAAGGCGAAGCCGCCATGCGTCTGGAAGCAAGCATCGGCGGCGTGCCAGGTCGCCTCCGAGGCGAGCATCTTTCCCATATTGGCGTCCTTGCCGCAATCCTGGCCGGCGTCGAACAGCGCGGCGGCGCGGCGGCAGATCATGTCGGCTGCCTCGAGCTCGGCATAGGCGCGGGCCAGCGGGAACTGGACCCCCTGGTTCTGGCCGATCGGCTTGCCGAAGACGACCCGCTGCTTGGCGTATTCGACCCCCTTGTCGAGCAGCCAGCGGCCGTCGCCGATACATTCCTGGGCGACGAGGATACGCTCGGCGTTCATGCCGTCGAGGATGTAGCGGAACCCCTTGCCTTCCTCGCCGATCAGGCTGTCGGACGGGATCCTGAGGTTGTCGAAAAAGATTTCCGTGGTGTTGTGGTTGATCATCGCCTCGATCGGCCGGATTTCGACCCCTTTGCCGAGGTTCGTCTTGAGATCGATCAGGAACACCGATAGGCCCTCGGTGCGACGCTTGACCTCGTCGACCGGGGTGGTGCGGGCCAGCAGCAGCATCAGGTCGGAGTGGCGGGCGCGCGAGGTCCACACCTTCTGCCCGTTGACGATGTAGCCCGCATTGCCGTCGCGCACGGCGCGGGTCTTGAGCTGGGTGGTGTCGGAGCCGGTGGTCGGCTCGGTCACGCCGAAGGCCTGCAGGCGCAACTCGCCGGTGGCGATCTTAGGCAGGTACCGCTGCTTCTGCGCCTCGCTGCCGTGCCGCAGCACGGTGCCCATGATGTACATCTGGGCATGACAGGCCCCGGCATTGCAGCCCGAGGCGTTGATCTCTTCGAGGATGACAGCCGCGGCCCGCAGCGGCAGACCCGAGCCGCCATATTCCTCCGGGATCAGCGATGCGAGAAACCCGCCATCGGTCAGTTCCTTGACGAACGCGGTCGGATAGGCCTGCTCGTCTTCGAGCTTGCGCCAATAGCTGCCGGGATAGCCCTCGCAGATCTTGCGGACCGACTCGCGCAGCTCCGGATAGTCCTCGCCGAGCGCGAGCATCACCGCCGCGTCGGACTGGTCGCCATCGGGCATCGCGCCCTCCCTTGTTTCGCTGCCGCAGGATAACGCGCCCCGACCCAGCGCGCAGCTTGCGCGTCGCTTGGTCTGGAAAACGCGCGCTTCGTGTGCCACGCTGAAAACAAGACATCTGGAGACATGCCATGAGCCAACTCGAGATCGCCGACGACAGCGCGGTGGGCGTGGAGAAAATTTCGATCTATGTGCCGCCGCTTCAGCGTACCGAGGGCCAGCCGGAGCCGATCGCCGCGCATGGCGGCCTGTCCTACATGGCGTTCGACCGGGACGGCGATGCGGGAACCGCCGAGGCGCTGCAGGACGCGCTCGCCGAGATCGCCGAGGGCGAGGGCCGGCGCGTTGTCGAGATGATCGAAAAGGCGCCGCCGGGCCCGATCAAGACCAAATGGGGTCTTGCGTTCCGCGACTACGACGCGTGCATCGCGTATATCCGCCAGTCCAACAGCATCAAGGCCCCGCCGGGCGGTGTGGCGCTGCCGCTGCCCTATACGGTGTACGAGCGGCCGACCTACTCCGTGGTGCCATCCAACGCCGTCTGGCGCGACCCGGCGCGGGCCGACGTCGCGGCGATCCTGCGCCAGAACGAGCAGGGCAACCGGCGGCGCGACCTGTTCTTCCCGCAGGTGCTGCGCGATGCGCGGCGCATCGGCGAGTATTATCCCGGTCTCTCGCCCAGCAGCCCCGAATGCATGGACAAGCTCGGCCTGTCGCTGGCCCATCTCGAGTCCAAGTGCACGAACATCTACGATTCGGAAGAAGTCCGGCGCGTCTACTATCCGGAGATCGAGAAGCTGCTGCTCGACTTCTTCCCGGATGCGACCGATGCGCTGGTCTACAACCACGACGTCTTCGACAAGGACTACAAGGGCGACCGCACCGAGGACCAGGACAGCAAGAACCCGGGCGTCAACGCCAACTACGCCAACCTCGTCCACAACGACCTGAACGACAACAGCGGCCGGGTGCGCTGCCGCGAGTTGCTGACCCGGAACCTGCGCAATTTCGGGCGCCCGCAGAACTACACCGAGGAAGAGGCCGACGCCAAGATGTCGCGGCGGTTCATGTCGATCAACCTCGCCAAGCCGATCGAGACGATCGAGCAATTCCCCTTTGTGCTGTGCGCCTGGCCGTCATTCGCCGACCAGCCGTACATCAACAACTACCGGATCTATGACGACCGCGTCGGCGAGACCACCCGCTTCACCTACCGCCCCGGCCATGAGTGGTACTGGTTTCCCCGGCAGCAGCCGACCGAGGTCTCGATGCTCAAATGCTACGACTCGGTGACCGACGGCTCGGTCTCGCGCTGGTCTTTCCATACGGCCTGCATCGACCCGACCGTGCCCCTCGATGCGCCGTGCCGCAAGAATGTCGTGGTCCGGTCGTACGTCTTTTTCTAAAAGCAGCCCGGCCGTCCCCTCTCCCGCATTGCGGGAGAGGGGCTCGGCGGCAGAGGGACCGCGACGCCTAAGGCGGGCTGGGCGGTCCGCCGTCGACCTCGTCGGCCATCGCCTCGAGTTGCTCCGCGAGACGCCGAAGCGCCTCGGCGATTTGCGGCGAACGTTGCGCCAGGTCCCGGAGCGCCGCCGCCTGTCGCCGCAAGAACGCGACATGTGCGGTCGTATCCATAGCAATGTCTAGAACACCGCGGAGGGCCGATAGTTCGCTTATTTCGCAATCACTTGGGTTATCACTCTCTTACTGATTGTTACTTAGCGTTCACCAAACAGCCGTCAGCCGGAAGCCGGGCCCCGCTTCCCGGAACCATTTCCGTTCGGTAGCGTTGGGGCTACGTACCGGTTTTGGTTTGAATGGCTGCGGCATGAGCAGCGTTCCGGCCCGCGCACTCGACGAGACGTGGGCGTATGAGTGACGAGCGGCCGAGCGCGGGTTACTACCGACAGGTCGCGGCCGAATTGGAACGGCTGGCCGATGAGAGCCAAGCGCCGGACATCCGGCGCGAGCTGCGCGAACTCGCGGAACGGTTTCGCCGCATGGCGGAACGCCGTGAACGCAGCCGCTGATGCCGACGTCAGGCGGTGCGCGCGGCGCGGTACTCGCGGCGGACGATATCGAGCAGCTCTTCGGCCGAGGTCGCCGCCGTGCGGCTTTCGAACGTGACCTCGCCGTGCTGGATCAGCATCACCCGGTCGCAAATCTCCAGCGTCTGCGCGTAATTATGCGCGATCATCACGACCGCGATGTCGCCGCGCGACTTGAGGCGGTCGATCAGGTCGATGATCAGCCGCGCCTCGCGCGCGCCCATCGCCGCGAGCGGCTCGTCCAGCAGCAGGATGCGCGCGTTCGACGACACCGCGCGCGCCACCGCGATCGCCTGGCGCTGGCCGCCGGAGAGCTGCCCGACTTCCAGCTCGACCGAGGGCACCGCGACGCCGATTTCCGCCAGCGCCTCGCGCGCGCGGCGGCGCATCGTCTTGTGGTCGAGCAGCCGCAGCAGCCCGCCCCATAGCGGCTCGCGGTTCAGGAACATGTTGTGGTAGATGCTGAGGCCGTTGACCAGCGCGAGGTCCTGGTAGACGCACTCGATGCCGAGCGCCCGCGCCTCGTCGACCGAATTGAGCGAGACCGGCCGGCCGTCGACATAGACCCGGCCGGAATCCGGCTGGTGAAAACCGGTCAGGATCTTGATCAGCGTCGACTTGCCGGCACCGTTATCGCCGAGAATGCCCAGAGTTTCGCCGCGCGCCACCCGCAGCGAAACACCGTTGAGCGCGACCACCGTGCCGAACGTCTTGGTGATGCTCTCGGCGCGGATCGCCTCGGGTTTCGCGTCGCTCATGCCCGCCCGCCGATCGTTCGCAGCCGCGCGAGATGGATGTTGGCGATCATCGCGATCAGGATCGCCGCGCCGATCACGATGTCGAAGGTGAAGGCGTTGATGCCTTGCAGCGTGAACCCGTCCTGCAGCACGCCGAGCATGATCCCGCCAACCAGCCCGCCGATGATCGTGCCGGCGCCGCCGGCGATCGCGGTGCCGCCGATCACCCCCGAGGCGACGCCGAGAAACATGATGTTGCTGCCGCCGGCGAGCGGGTCGATCGAGCCGACGCGAAACGCTTCCAGGAGACCGGTCAGCCCGCCGAGCGTGCTGGTCAGCACGAAATTGCCGATCTTGATGCGGTTGATCGCGATGCCCGCCTCGGCAGCGGCGACGATGTTGCCGCCGATCGCGGTGGTATGCAGGCCCCAGCGCGTATGGCGCAGCACGACATGCATCACCGCCACGATGGCGAGCGCCCAGACGATCTCCGCATAGCCCCACACGCCCATGATGCCGGTGAGGACCGGCCCGCCTTCGGTATTCGCCGGGTAGCCGCGCGAGATGGTCAGCGTCAGCCCGGTGATCAGGAACAGCATGCCGAGCGTCGTGATGAACGATGGGATGCTCAGCTTGATGGTGATCAAGCCGATCGCCAGCCCGATCAGCGCGCTGACGAGCAGCGCGGCGACGATCGCCAGCGGCACCGGGACGCCGACATCGTGCACGTTTTCCATGATAAACGGCGCCAGCGCGAAGACCTGGCCGACCGACAGGTCGATCTCGCGGCAGATCAGCAGCATGATCTCGCCGCATGCGATGATCACCGGCGCCGCGACGAATTGCGACAGCGTCTGGACATTCGCGTCGGTCAGGAAATTGCGGTTGGCGATCTCGAAATAGACGATCAGCGCCACCGACACGACGACGACGCTCGCCTCCGGCCGCAGCAGGAGGGCGTAGGCCCGGCGGGCGACGCCGCCGGGCGCCGTCATGTCGTACCCCCGCCCCGATGGCGAGGGCAGATGGGTGTTATTCCTTCCCCCGCCAGCGGGAGAGGGTCAGGGCGGGGGTGGGCGGCCTCCGACATCACCCGCCGATCGGGCCGCTGCGCGCGATGATCGCGGCGTCCTTGGCGCTGCCTTCGTAGCGGCTCTTGGTGTTCATGTACTGGCCGACCGCGTCCTTGGTGACGAATTTGAGGCCGGTATCGATATCGGCCGGGCCGATCAGCCCGCCCGACACCTTGTAGGCGAACATCTCCATGACCGTATAGAAGCCTTGCAGGTAGGGCTGCTGGTCGATCACGAAATCGAGGAAGCCGTCGCGCACCGCCTCCAGCGAGCGCGGCAGCAGGTCATAGCCGCCGGCACGGACGCCCTTCGACGCGAGACCGTGCTGCCGGCTCAGCAGGCCGCAATTCATCGAGTCGCCGCCGCTGACCCCGAAGAGGCCCTTCACATCCTGGTTGCCGAGGTAATAGGCCTGGATCTTCGACAGCCCGGCATTGGCGGAGGGGTCGGTGGCGATCATTGTCGCCTGGATGTCGGCACCGGATTTCTTGATCGCGTCCATCGCGCCGTCGACCCGCGGCTGCAGGTTGAGCTGGCCGGGCGTGGCGATAAAGATCGCCACCTTGCCGGAACCGACCAGCTTGACGATCCGCTCGCCCATCATCTGCCCGGACAGAAAAAGGTCCTGGCCGATATAGGCGAGGCGCTTGTTGCTCTTGGAATCGGCGTTGTAGCTGAACACCGGGATGCCGGCGGCATGCGCCGCCTCGACCGGGCGGTCGAAGCCCTTGGGGTCGACCAGGCAGACCGCGATCGCATCGGCCTTGCCGGCGATCGCCACGTTCATCGCATTCACCATCTGCGCGACGTCGGAGGTCTCCGAGCCGGTCCACTGGTAATCGACGCCCAACAGCGCGCAGGCGTCCTGGATACCGTATTGCGTCGGCACGAAAAACGGGTTCGTCGTCACGTGATTGACAAAGACGAACTTCCATTTCGGGTGCTCGGGGAACGGCCCGACATCCGCCGCCCGCGCCCGCGGGCCGGCTTGCGCCAGGAGCGCCGCCGCCCCGCCGATCGTCACGCCGCGCATCAGCGCCCGCCGCGGCAGGCGCGCCGCGAACGCCTTTTCCGCAATCTCTCCCGTGGCGTTCTTTGGCCCGCGCTTCATGTCGCCCTCCCCGCCGGTATTATTCGCGGGCGCAAGATAGAACACGTCCCGTGTCAATGCGAGGCGCCGAAAGCCCCGCGGCAAGCTCGGACGGGAGTGCGCACGAGCCGCGCCGCGCTCGCAATGACGCCGGGCCGGGCTCTATAAGGGACCAACCGTTGGTTGGGGAGCGCGGCGATGAAACGTTTCGGATGGCTGGTCCTCGCGGCGGCCTTGCTGTGGACCGACGTGGCGGCCGCCCAGCAGCCGGTCGACTTCCCGTCGGCCGGCGATAACGGCGCCGCGGCGCCGACGATGCTGACCGGGTATCTGTTCCGCCCGTCGGGAAGCGGGCCGTTTCCGGCGCTGGTTTTCGCGCATGGCTGTTACGGCATGTTCGCGCGCCGCGCGGCCCGCGCGTTCCTGTCGCGCGATCTTTCATGGGCCACGACGATGACCCAGCAAGGCTATGTCGTGCTGATGGTCGACAGTTTCGGGCCGCGGCAGCACGGCGAGATGTGCTCGCAATCGGGGTTCGAACGCCCGCTCTACCTGAAGCGCCCGCGCGACGCCTACGGCGCCTTGGCCTATCTGCAGGCCCAGCCTTTCGTGCAGCCGGACCGGGTCGGCATCATGGGCTGGTCGCAGGGCGGCGGGGTGGTGCTGCTGTCGATCCGCGCCGCAAGCTTGGGGCGGCCGCCGGGCCTGCCGGCAGACCGCGATTTCCGCGCCGCGGTCGCGTTCTATCCCGCATCGTGCAGCGACAAGGCGCACAGCCAGCCGTGGACCAGCACGATCCCGCTGCTGGTGCTGATGGGCGAAGGCGATGTGTGGACCGCGGCGGGGCCGTGCCGCGCCTTCCTGGAGGGCGCCAAGGCGCGCGGCTCGCCCGTCGACAGCGTGTTCTATCCGGGCACCTATCACGACTTCGACTTCCCCGGCGAGGCGGTGCATGCCGTGCCGCAATACGTGACGCGCGACGGCGTGGTGCCGATCGCCGGCACCGACGCTACGGCGCGCGCCGACGCCTTGCAGCGCGTGCCGGCCTTCTTCGCGGCTTATCTGAAGGGACGCTGACGCGGCGGGAATCTTCTCCGTGGCCTTGGCGTCGGCGTGGTGATAATGGCCGCATCGTCATCGTGTCGCCCGGGTGAAGCCATGTCCTCCTCCCATCCTCTCGCCGGCCTCGTCGTTATCGAGATCGGCCATTCGATCGCCGCGCCTTATGCCGGGATGATCCTCGGCGAGTTGGGCGCCGCGGTGATCAAGGTCGAGAACCCGAAGGGCGGCGACGCCTGCCGCGGCTGGGGCCCGCCCTTTGCCGAGGATGCGGCGACCTGCTTCCACGCGGTCAATCGCGGCAAGCAGGGCATCACCTGCGACCTCGCCGACCCGGCGGAAGCGGCGCGGCTCCAGCGGCTGATCGTCGAACGCGCCGATGTGGAGATCCACAACCTCAAATTCGGCGCGCTCGACAAATACGGGCTCGGCGCGGCCGCCTTGCTGGCCGACAAGCCGAGCCTGGTCTGCTGCAACCTCAATGCCTTTGGCGGGGTCGGGCCGCTGCGCGAGCGGCCAGGCTACGA
>DASZOZ010000149.1:0-54507 GCA_035550515.1 Allostellaceae bacterium | reverse complement strand
GCGGGTATTGCCCGCCCTCGCGAGCGCGTTCTTCGTACGCGCGCCGGTTCTTCCCGATGGGGAGAAACCGGACACGCTCGCCGAGGCGGAGCTCAAACGGCTCATCGCTCTCCCCTAGCGCTTGTCGGTCGGCCACCCTGTTGGGTGGCCGGCTTTGTTTGCGCGAGCTCTAAGGCTCGCACCGAGGCGAGCGCTGGTTGGCGCTCGCCGCCGCGCCCGATGGGCGCGGACCGTCTCGGCGAAGCCGAGCACGATTACCCGGCACCGCGGGTGCCGAACGGTTGCCGCACCGCGTGCGTCCACGCTGAGCTCCTCCACTCGGGCTCAGCCGAGCGCCTACCAGGCGCGCATCGCCGGCGACGCCGGCGCACGGTTCGCCCCCCAACGATCGTCGGCGCCCCGAGACCGCCCAAAATCGCCGTCGGTTACGCGGCGATTTTGGTTTGCGGCTCGGAGGCGAGCGAAGCGGCCGACCACGCCCGCCTTTGGTCTCGTCCCGCGCTGCCCTACCCGGCGTCGAGACGAGACCCGTAGCGATAGCGGAGCCGCCTGCAAACGTCTGGTTCGTTCCAGCGTTTGTTGGCGGAAAGGGGGGCGTGGTCGGGCGCTAGCCCGACGATCGTTGGGGGAACAATTTAGCAAGGCGCTGTGCGCCTTTCCGCCTGATTTGGCGAACCGTTTACCACTACAAACCATGTTTGTAGTCCCGTTTGTAGGGGTGCATTGCAGCCGCCGGCCATACCCAAGCCGGCCGGCGTACAAGAAAAACCGCGTTTACAGGCCGTCAGAACCGGCGCGGCCATTGCCGCGACGTGTGAATGACGGCGAGGATGCGAACCGTTTCTTCCGCCACCCGATACGCGACGATATACGGGAAGCTGCTGATGACCAGCTCACGGGTGCCGTCGACGCGGCCGGCCCTCCCGAGATGCGGGTGCTCGGAAAGTGAAGCGACCGCGTTGCGGATCGTCGCTCGTACGCGGGTTGCGGCTGCCGGGTTGTCTTGGGCGATGTAATCGTAGATGGAGGCGAGGTCGCGGAGCGCGACGCGGCGCCAGATGATCTCCATAGCTGGTTAGCGCTTCTTCGGCTCCGGCATAGGCAGCTCGTGATCGGTGCCGAGCGACTCAAACCACCGCATCGCCTCCTCGTGGGGCACCCCCGGCCCACCGGCCTCGTCTTCGGCGAGGCCCTCCTTGATATGGGCGATCTGCCAGGCGTTGAGGTCAATGTAGGTCTCGATGGCTTCGCTCGCGAGGTAGGCCTTGCTGCGCTTGGTGTCGCGGGCGAGCGCCTCAAGCTTCTCGCTGGTTTCCGGCGTCAGCCGGACCGTCATCATCGCACTCTTTGCCATGTCTACGTGTTCCGTGTTCATACGATCACATTGTATCACACCCGAACCTGTAGCAAGGGTGAGGACGGATCATAGGCCGCTCTCCTCGGCGGCGATCATCTCCAGCACCTCGCGAAGGCGTCTCTCCGCCTCTTCCGGCGTATAGCCGCAGGTGGATGCGCCATTGGCCTCCAGCGCCGGGCAGTAGGCGCGCCAGCGATCCTCATCGGGTTCAACAACTATCTCGAATTTGGGCATGTCAACTTTGCCTCTACGCTCTGGCGCGGCGCGCTTGGCACGACGGGCCGCAATCTGGGCCACTACGAGTTCCATGATCTCGTCCTCAGTCGGTTGCGGCGCGACACCGACATACCTCACCCGCCCCAGCATCGCGTCGAGCTGACGGTCGGCACTCATGCCTCGATATCCTCCTGAAGCTCATCGGCGAACGGCAGATTGCCTTCCCGATCGACGTACCAGCGTACCGCGTCCTCCACGGCTTCGTCGCGGCTGACGCCCCGACTACGGCACACGCGATCAAGTTCGGCGAGGTCGTCGTATTGGATCGTAGCGGTGATCTCCATAGCGTGAGTATAGCATTCGCGGATTGGATTTGGGCTGATCTGCTTTTTTAAAAGCCGGGCTCATTCTGAGTATTTTTTAATGGTTTTATTCTCTGAGTCTTATTCGTAGGAAAATATTTCCGGTCTAAGGCGGGCGTTTCTTTCCGGTCTTGACCGGAAAATTTTTCCGTTCAGCGCCGGAAGGGCGCATGTTGAGGATATAGAAATTTGGCCTTCCCTGGCCCTGTTGCTTGATGTTGATGAACTTTTCTGCCTCTAGCTCCTGTAGGTAGGTGCGGACGCTGCGGTCGGTTACGCCCATGTCTTTAGCGAGCCGCTCTTGGCCCGGATAGCAGAAGTCGTCTTGCCACGCATATTTGAGCAGCATCGCGTACGCAAGTTTCGCTCCAGGCGATACCTTATCGCTCACTAAAACGTGGTTCGGGACTATCGTGAAGCCCTTCGCGGTAAGCGCGTCGGCGCCGTCGAGAATGATGTTGCGCAGCCGCTCGAAATGCGGCGTTAAGCTCCGGCCATCGGCAAACTCCATACGGCTATTGTAGAGCGCAGAATGGGCGCCAGAAGGGACTTATCCCCCAGCGCCTGCCGTCTCATCTAAATCGGCCTCGATCACGCCTCCTGCGCGAAGCTGAAGCATATATTTCGCGAGCGTCTCGCTCGAAGCGATGGCGTTTGCCTGCTGCAACTCAATGAGCCGCTTATTCGCGTCGATCATCACCTCCTCGGTCCGGCGGACCTGCTTGTCGAGCTTGTCGTGCAGACGATCAACTTCTGCTTCAAGACGCTTCACATACGGGTGCTCAAATACGTCGTTCGCGTCCGTTCGCGAATGTTCGCGGCTTGCTATCTCGGCTTCTTGATCTGCGCGAACGGCCGCGTCCGGCCGCGGCTGTTCGCGAACGGTCGGCTTGTCATTTTTTGGCGACTGCGGTTCAACAATATCTGTGCGAACGTTCGCGTCCGGTCGCGAATGGTCGCGTCTATTCGCCTGGCTCAATTGCTTGATTTGTTCGATATGTCGAGCGACCGACGACGGCGTTATGCGGAAGCGTACTCCGAAAGGCGTCTGCTCGCGGATGCAAAGGAGGTCGTCACGGGCGCAGTATTTTTGGATTGCTCGTAGAGTGCGAGGGAAGCCGGCTGTCGCGTAAAGTTCGGCAGCCTCCTCAACGGTGAGGGTGAAAGCCTGTTCGTTGCTATTCGCGTCCGGTCGCGAATGTTCGTCCATGCGGGCAGGGTAGCATTCGGTATCGCTTCCGTGGGCGGCTATCCCCACAGCATCGCGAGGCGGAGGAAGTTTCCAGCCCGGTGTTCAACGAGCCGCAGCAAGGTGCGACAGGCTGTCGCTGCTGTTACCCAAAACGTTACCCACGGAGGCGGTAGAAGTGAAAATCGGAACGAATGGCTGTCCTATTATGACTCTCAACTATTTGATTTTATTGGTGAGCCCGTCGGGATTCGAACCCGAGACCTACTGATTAAAAGTCAGTTGCTCTACCGGCTGAGCTACGGGCTCTCTCAACGGCCTTGGTCTCTCGATCGTTTCGTCCGGCCCTAAGAGCGCCGGGACAATACGCGCCATCGCCAGCGCGCACAATGCGCCCGCGCTCGACCGCGGTTTGTCGCGCGGCGGAGCGCTATTTGTTTGGCGTGACGACCGGCGGCAGCGGGTTGAAATCGAGCGGCACGTCGCGCTCGATCTGGTCGGCCGACGGGATCTTCGCCGCGTCCCAGCTCCCGCCCAGCGCCTCGATCAGCGCCACGCTCGCCACCAGCCGGCTCTGCCGGATGTTGAGCGCCGTCTCGGCGTCGCCGAGCGCGGTGTTCTCGGCGACGATCACGGCGGTATAGGCCTGGGTCCCGGCGAGGTACTGGTTGTTGATCGTCGCCTCGGCGGAGCGCGCCGCCTTGACCGCCGAATCCTGGGCGACCGCCTGCTCGGCCAGCACGCGCTGGGCGAGCAGCTCGTCCTCCACCTGCTGGAAGGCGGCCAGAACCGTCTGGCGATAGGTCGCCACGGCGGCATCGTACGCGGCCTTGTCGTGCTCCAGTTGGGCATTGCGCGCCCCGCCGTCGAAGATCGTCTCGGCGGCGGTGCCGCCGAGCGACCAGATGCGGCTGGCCGAGGTGAACAGCTTGCGCAGCATCTCGGCCGAGACGCCGTAATCGGCGGACAGTGTGACGGTGGGATAAAAGGCGGCGACATCGACGCCGATCTGCGCGTTCGCCGCCTGCATGTCGCGTTCCGCCGCGGCGATGTCCGGCCGGCGTTCGAGCAAGGCGGAGGGCAGCTCGGCCGGGATCAGCGGCACGGCCAGCATCGTCTCGCTCGGCGGTATGGTCAGCGCCGCCGGCGGCTTGCCGGTCAGCACCGCGATCGCGTGTTCGAGCTGCCCGCGCGTCACCTGCACCGCGATCAGCTGCGCGCGCGTCGCGTCGAGTTGGGCCTTTGCCTGATCGACTGCGGAGCTGTCGGTCGTGCCGCCGCGATACTGGTTGGTGACGATCTTCAGCGCCTGCTCGAAGGCCTTGACCGATTGCGCCAGCAGGCGCGCGAGCTCGTCGGCGGTGCGCAGCTCGACATAGGCCGTGGCGAGCGTGCCTTGCGCCGACAGCCGTACATTGGCGAGCGTCGCGGCACTCGCTTGGGCGCTGGCGATGTTGCCTTCGACCAGGCGCCGCACCGACCCCCAGAGGTCGGGGATCCAGCTCGCCGTCGCCTCGGCGCGGAACTGGTTCTGGATCGTCCCGCCGCCGAAGGTCGTCTTGCCGCCGTTGCCGCTGGTCCGCGACCGCGTGTCCGAGCCGTTGACGGCGGCGGTCGGGAAGAACTGCGCGCGCGCCGCGGCGACCGTCGCCTCGGCCTCGCGGAACGCGGCCTCGGCGGCTTTCAGGTTCTGGTTCGAGATGTCGATTTCCCGTTCGAGCGAATCGAGCACCGGGTCGCGATAGACCGACCACCATGCCCCGCGATCGATGCCGTCCGCGGGCCGCGCCTGGCGCCAGCCGGTCGCGACTGGCCCCGGCTTCCACGCTTCCTTATAGGCCACCGGCACCGGCGCGGCCGGCTTCTCGTAATCCGGACCGACCGTGCAGGCGGACAGCGCGACAAGCCCGCCGATCCACCCGGCAACCGCCCCGCGCCTGAGGCGGCGCCCGTTTCCCCCCGGCATGGCGCCTATTCCCCCGGCTGCGGCGCCTGGCCGGGCGCGAGGCGCGGTCCGCCGCGGCGGCGGCCGCGCGTCGCCCACAGGCGGAAGCGGTCGAGATAAAGATAGATCACCGGCGTCGTGTAGAGCGTCAGCGCCTGGCTGACCAGCAGCCCGCCGACGATCGAGATGCCGAGCGGCCGGCGCAGCTCCGACCCCTCGCCCAGGCCGACCGCCAGCGGCAGCGCCCCCAACAGCGCCGCGAGCGTCGTCATCATGATCGGCCGGAAGCGCAGGATCGAGGCGCGATAGATCGCGTCGCGCGACGACAGCCCCTCCTCGCGCTCGGCGACGAGCGCAAAGTCGATCATCATGATCGCGTTCTTCTTGACGATCCCGATCAGCAGGATGACGCCGATCAGCGCGATGATGCTGATCTCGGTGGTGCACAGCATCAGCGCCAGCACGGCGCCAACCCCGGCCGACGGCAGCGTCGAGAGGATCGTGATGGGATGGACATAGCTCTCATAGAGCACGCCCAGCACGATATAGACCGCCAGCAGCGCCGCGGCGATCAGCACCGGCTCGTTGTTCAGCGACTGCTGGAAGACCTGCGCGGTGCCGCGAAAATTGCCGTGGATCGTGTTCGGCACGTGCAGCCGGATCATCGCCGCGTCGATCGCCTCGGTGGCCTGACTGAGCGACGCGCCGGGCTTGAGGTTGAACGAGATCGTCGTGGCGACGAACAGGCCCTCGTGATTGACCGCGAGCGGCGTCGCACCGGGGCTGTAACGCGCGAAGGCGGCGAGCGGCACCATCGTTTCGGTGAAGGTGCTGACCGGCGCCCCGGTCGATGCGCCGGCGGCGTTCTTGCCCGTGCTGGCCAGCGAATTCGTCGCCTGGTTGCGCGCCGCGTCCGAGGCGATCGACGCGGCGGTCGGGCTGGCGGTGGCGCTGGTCGCGCCGCTCGCGGCATTGTTGACGACCGGCGTCGCGGCGACATTGACCGCGGTCGTGGCGGTGTTGCTGGCGAACACCGTGGCGGCGTTGTTGGTTTGCGGGCTGGCGGCGTTGTTGGCGCTCGACGGCGGCACGACGGTGCCGGCCACCGCGTTGGTGCCGGCGGTGCCCTTGACTGATCCGCCGGTGCTGCTGACCCAGATCTGCTTCAGCATTTCCGGGCTCTGCCAGAATTGCGGGTCGACCTCCATGACCACGTGGTACTGGTTGCGCGCGGCGTAGATCACCGACACCTGGCGCTGGCCGAACGCGTCGTAGAGCGTGTTGTCGATCTGGCTGACCGTGAGACCGAGCCGCGCCGCGGTGGGGCGGTCGATGACGAGGTCGGTTTCGAGGCCGTGGTTCTGCTGGTCGGAGTTGACGTCGGCCAGCTCGGGGATTTTTTCCAGCTCCGCGGCGATCTTCGGCGCCCATTCGTGCAGCTCCTGCAGCGAGTCGCCCTGCAGCGAATACTGGTACTGCGCGTTGCTCGCCCGGCCGCCGACCCGGATGTCCTGCACGGCCTGCAAAAACAGCCGGCCGCCGGCGACCTGGTTGAGCTTGGGACGCAACCGCGCGATCACCTGGTCGACCGAGAGCCGGCGCTCCGCCAGCGGCTTCAGCGCGATGAACACAAAGCCCGAATTGGTCTGGGAGCCGCCGGTAAAGCCGACGACGTTCTCCACCGCCGGATCGTCCTTGATGATGCCGATAAACTGGCGAAGTTTCTGCCGCATCAGTTGAAACGAGATGCTCTGGTCGGCCTGGATGCCGCCGATCATCCGGCCGGTGTCCTGCTGCGGGAAAAACCCCTTCGGCACGTGGATGAACAGGAAGACGTTGAGGCACACGGTGACCAGCAGCACCAGCATCACCATCTTGGGGGCGCGCAGCGCGCTGGTCAGGGTGCGTGCGTAAAACGCGAGCGCCCGGCTGAACACCCATTCGCTGCCGCGATAGAAGCGGCCGCGCTGTCCCGCCCGCCCGCGCCGCAGCACATAGGCGCACATCATCGGCGTCGTGGTCAGCGAGATGACGAGCGAAATGAGGATCGCGATCGATAGCGTCATCGCGAATTCGCGGAACAGCCGGCCGACGATGCCGCCCATCAGCAGGATCGGGGCAAACACCGCGATCAGCGACAGGCTCATCGACAGCACGGTGAAGCCGACCTCCCGCGCGCCTTGCAGCGCCGCCTCGCGCCGCCCCATGCCGGCCTCGATGTGCCGCTCGACATTTTCCAGCACGACGATCGCATCATCGACGACGAACCCGGTCGAGATCGTCAGCGCCATCAGCGACAGGTTGTCGAGGCTGTAGCCGATCAGATACATCGCGCCGAACGTTCCGACCAGCGACACCGGCACCGCGACGCTGGGGATCAGCGTCGCCCGCACGTTGCGCAGGAAGGCGAAGACGACGAGGATCACCAGGCAAATGGCGATGACCAGCGTCGTCTCGACATCGTGCAGCGAGGCGCGGATCGTCGTCGTGCGGTCCATCGCCATCGTCACGTCGATCGCGTGCGGGATCGACGCTTCGAGCTGCGGCAGCGCCGCCCGCACCCGGTCAACCGTATCGATGATGTTGGCGTTGGGCTGGCGGTAAAGGATCACCAGCACCGCCGGCTTGCCGTTGGCGAGGCCCTGGTTGCGCAGGTTCTCGACCGAATCGGTGATCGTCGCGATATCCGGCAGGCGCACCGGCGCGCCGTTGCGATAGGCGACCACCAGCGGGAAGTAATCCGACGCCTGCGAGACCTGGTCATTGGTGTAGAGCTGGTAATGCCGGTCGCCGGGTTCGATCGCGCCCTTGGGGCTGTGCGCATTGGCCGAGGCCAGCGCGGCGCGCACGTCCTCCAGGCCGATGCCGTATTTGTTGAGCGCCAGCGGGTTCAGCTCGACGCGCACCGCCGGCAACGAGCTGCCGCCGATCGTCACCTGGCCGATGCCGTCGATCTGCGACAAGGCCGGCGTCAGCACCGTCGACGCCGCGTCGTAGATCTGCCCCGGCGCCAGCGTGTCGGAGGTCAGGGTCAGGATCGCGATCGGCGCGTCGGCCGGGTTGACCTTGCGGTAGCTCGGGTTGGTCCGCAGGCTCGCCGGCAGGTCGGCGCGCGCGGCATTGATCGCCGCCTGCACGTCGCGCGCCGCGCCGTCGATGTCGCGGGTCAGCGCGAATTGCAGCGTGATCCGCGTCGATTGCAGCGTGCTCACCGAGGTCATCTCGGTGACGTCGGCGATGACGCCGAGATGGCGTTCGAGCGGGGTCGCGACGGTCTCCGCCATGATCTCCGGGCTGGCACCCGGCATGGTCGCGTTGACCGAGATGGTCGGAAAATCGACCTGCGGCAGCGGCGATACCGGGAGCTGGGTAAACGCGACGAACCCCGCCAGCGCGATGCCGATGGTCAGCAGCGTTGTCGCGACCGGCCGTTCGATGAACAGGGTCGACGGGCTCATTCGGCCGCGCTCTCACCGGCGGCGGCGCCGCCGAACCGCCGCCGCAGATAACGGCCGAGCCGGTCGAAGCCGAGATAGATCACCGGCGTCGTGAACAGCGTCAGCGCCTGGCTGACCAGCAGCCCGCCGACGATCGTCACCCCCAGCGGATGCCGCAGCTCCGATCCGGTGCCGGCGCCGAGCATCAGCGGCAGCGCGCCGAAGATCGCCGCCAGCGTGGTCATCATGATCGGCCGGAAGCGCAGCAGCGAGGCCTGGTGGATCGCCTCGCGCGGCGTCTTGCCTTCGTCGCGCTCGGCGACCAGCGCGAAGTCGACGATCATGATGCCGTTCTTCTTGACGATGCCGATCAGCAGGATGACGCCGATGATCGCGACGATGCTGAGATCGCTGTCGTCGACGAGCAGCGCGAGCAGCGCGCCGAGCCCCGCCGAAGGCAGCGTCGAGAGGATGGTGATCGGGTGGATAAAGCTCTCGTAGAGCACGCCGAGCACGATGTAGACGGTGACGATCGCGGCGATGATCAGCATCACCTCGTTGCCGAGCGCCGACTGGAAGGCGGCCGCGGCGCCCTGGAAGCTGGTGATCATGCTGACCGGCAGGCCGATCTCCGCCTCGGCCTGCTTGATGGCGTCGACGGCGGCGCCGAGCGAGGCGTCGGGCGCCAGGTTGAACGAGATCGAAACCGAGGGAAACTGGCCCATATGGTACACCGCCAGCGGCGCGGTCTGCTTCTGCACCGTCGTGAACGTCGACAGCCGCACCTGGCCGGTGCTCGACAGCGACGACGGCAGGTAGATCTGGTCGAGCGAGCCGAGCTGCTGCTGCGCCTCGGGATCGGCTTCGAGGATGACCCGGTACTGGTTGGACTGGGTAAAGATCGTCGAGACGATGCGCTGGCCGAATGCGTCGTAGAGCGCGTTGTCGACGGTCGCCGGGGTGATGCCGAACCGCCCGGCGGTGGCGCGGTCGATCGTGATGTAGGCCGACAGCCCGTTCTGGCCGAAATTGGTAGCCACATCGGCGATCTCGGGGATCTGCCGCAGCCGGTCCATCAGCTTGGGGATCCAGGTGTCGAATTCCGCCGGGTTGGCGTCCTGCAACGCGAGCTGGTACTGGGTCCGGCTCACCGTAGCGTCGATCGTCAGGTCCTGCACCGGCTGCATATAGAGGTCGATGCCGGTGACGTCGCGCAGCTCGCGTTGCAGCCGGCGGATAATCGCCGCGGCGTCGAGCCGCCGCTCGTCGCGCGGCTTCAGGTTGATCAGGAAGCGGCCTTCGTTGAGCGTCGCATTGGTGCCGTCGACGCCGATGAACGACGACAGGCTGACGACGTCGGGGTCCTTGAGGATCGCCGCGGCGAGCGCCTGCTGCCGCTCGGCCATCGCCGCGAACGAGATCGACGGCGGCGCCGACGAGATGCCCTGGATCAGCCCGGCATCCTGCACCGGGAAGAACCCTTTCGGGATCACGACGTAGAGAAACACCGTCAGGCCCAGCGTCGCCAGCGCGACCAGCAGCGTCAATGGCTGGTGGTCGAGCACCCAGTCGAGCCAGACGCCGTAGCGGGCGATGATGCGATCGAACAGATGCTGCGTCTGGCGCATGAACCAGTTCATCTCGTCTTCCGGGACATAGCGCAGCACCTTGGCGCACAGCATCGGCACCAGGGTCAGCGATACGATCGCCGAGATGACGATCGTCACCGAGAGGGTGATCGCGAACTCGCGGAACAGCCGGCCGACGACATCGGCCATGAACAACAGCGGGATCAGCACCGCGATCAGCGAAATCGTCAGGCTGATGATGGTGAAGCCGATCTGCTCGGAACCCTTGAGCGCGGCCTGCAGCGGCGTGTCGCCCATCTCGATGTAGCGCGACACGTTCTCGATCATCACGATCGCATCGTCGACGACAAAGCCGGTCGAGATGGTCAGCGCCATCAGCGATAAATTGTCGAGGCTGAAGCCGCACAGATACATCACCGCCAGCGTGCCGACGAGCGACAGCGGCACCGAAAGGCTCGGGATCAGCGTCGCCGACGGGCTGCGCAGAAAGACGAAGATCACCGCGACGACGAGCACGATCGCGAGTCCCAGCTCGAACTCGACATCCGCCACCGAGGCGCGGATCGTGTTCGTGCGGTCGGTCAGCACGGCGATGTCGACCGATTGCGGAAAGGTCGCGCGCAGTGACGGCAGCAGCGCCTGGATGGTGTCGACCACCGAGATGACGTTGGCGCCGGGCTGGCGCTGGACGTTGACGATGATCGCCGGCGTCGTGTTCATCCAGCCGGCGAGCTTGTTGTTCTCCTCGGCGTCGACCGCGCTCGCGACATCCGACAGATGCACCGGCGAGCCGTTCTTGTAGGCGATCACCAGGTCGCTGTACTCGGCGGCGCTGTGGATCTGGTCGTTGGCGCGGATCGAGTAGGACCGGCTGGGACCGTCGAAGCTCCCCTTGGGCTGGTTGACGTTGGCGTTGGCGATCGTCGTGCGCAGATCGTCGATATTGAGGCCGAGCGCGGCGAGCTTGCGCGGATCGGCACGGATGCGCACCGCCGGCTTGTGCCCGCCGCTGATGGTCACCAGCCCGACGCCGGCCAGTTGCGAGATCTTCATTGCCAAACGGCTGTCGGCGAGGTCCTCGACCTGGGTCAGCGGCAGGGTCTTCGAGGTCAGCGCCAGGGTCAGCACCGGCGCGTCGGCGGGGTTGACCTTGGCATAGATCGGCGGCGCCGGCAGGTCGGTGGGCAGCAGGTTGCCGGCCGCGTTGATCGCCGCCTGCACTTCCTGCTCGGCGACATCGAGGCTGAGGTCGAGGCTGAATTGCAGGGTGATGACCGAAGCGCCGGCCGAGCTCACCGACGACATCTGCGACAGCCCCGGCATCTGCCCGAGCTGGACTTCGAGCGGCGCGGTGATCGACCCGGTCATCACGTCCGGGCTGGCGCCGGGATAGAGCGTGGTGACCTGGATCGTCGGGTAGTCGACCTCGGGCAAGGCGGAGAGCGGCAGAAACCGATAGGCCACCATGCCGACCAGCAGGATCGCCGCCATCAGCAGCGAGGTCGCCACCGGCCGCAGGATAAACAGCCGCGACGGGCTCATCGCCGGCTCCGGGCGGCATTAGCCCCCACTCCGACCCTCCCCCGCTGGCGGGGGAGGGAGACAGTCCGCGCGCCCCCTCCCCCACTGGCGGGGGAGGGTCGGGGTGGGGGTAATTGCCGCCGGAAACCCACGAGCACGATCACCCGCCGCCGCGCTGCCCTGAACCTTGACCGCGGCCGTGCCCCTGGCCATTCCCATGCCCCTGGCCACGCCCCTGCCCGGGCGCCGCGCCATCGGGCTGGCCTTGTTGCGGCGCGGGTTGCGCCGGCTGGCCGTCGATCGCGGTGACGGTGACCTTGCCGCCGTCCTTGAGCCGGTCGGCGCCGTCGGTGACGACGGTCTGCCCCGGCTCCAGCCCCTTCAGCACCGCGACCTTGGTGCCGTCGTCGGGACCCAGCGTCACCGCCTGCGCGGCGACCGTGCTGTCGGGCTTGACGAGGTAGACAAAGGTCCCGGGCGCGCCGCGCTGGATCGCCGAATCCGGTACGATCGGCGTGCCCTGGACGGTATCGACCTTGAGCTTGACGTTGACGAACTGGTTGGGGAACAGGTCGAACGCCTTGTTGGCGAAGGACGCGCGCAGCTTCACGGTGCCGGTCGTCGTATCGATCTGATTGTCGATCGTCGCCAGCGCGCCGACCTCGATCTGGTTCTTGCCGGTGCGGTCGAACGCGGTGACCTGCAGCGTCTTGCCGGCGTGGACCTGTTTCAGCACCGCCGGCAGGGCATCCTCGGGCAGCGTGAAGATCACCGAGATCGGCTGCAGCTGGGTCACCACCACGATGCCGGTGGTGCTGCTGGTCTGGACGTAGTTGCCGGGATCGACTTGGCGCAGCCCGACCCGCCCGGTCACCGGCGAGGTGATGCGGCAATAGACCAGGTTGAGCTTCTGCGCGTCGACCTGCGCCTGATCGGTCTGCACGACCCCGATATCCTGCGCCACGGTCGCCCGCTGGGTGTCGAGCGTCTGCGTCGCAATCGAGTTCTGCGCCACGAGCTTCTCGTAGCGGGCAAGATCGACCCTGGCGTTGTTCAGCGCCGCCTGGTCCTTGGCGAGCTGGCCCTGCGCCTGTTCGAGCGCGACCTGGTACGGGCGCGGGTCGATCTGCGCCAGGAAATCGCCTTTGTTGACGAGCTGCCCCTCCTGGAAGCCGACCTCCATGAGCTGGCCGTTGATCTGCGTCTGCACCGTCACCGTCGCCAGCGGCGTCACCGTGCCGAGCGCGTTGTCGACGATCGGCATGTCGCCTTTTTGCACCGTGGCGGTGCCGACCGGCATCGGCCCGCCGCTGGTGAAGCGGCCGGTCCGCGCCGGCTGCTGACGATGCAGCACCCACCAGACGATGCCGACGATGACCAGCGCGAGCAGCACCAGCCACAGCAGCGGGCCGAGCAACGAGCCCCGCCGGCGCGGCGGCGGCGCGTCGAACGGCGGGGGCTCGCCGCCGGGGTGCGTCTCGATCGGCGCCGGATCGCGCGGACGCGCATCATCGCGGACGGATGGGGCGCGCACCGATGCGGCGGGTGGCAGATAGCCGCGCGGCGGCTGATCGTCCATGGCGGCCTACACGCCGAGCGGCGCGGCGGCCGCGTGCGCCGCCAAGGATTCCGGGCCTCTCCTCATCCCCCTGCCTTTCGTTCGCTAGGAATTTACGCATGGGTGGCGCAAACCGTCCCCGGCCGGCAAGCCGGGAGTGGCTTTCGGCCTCAGGCTCGGCAGCTTCTGCGCGCATCGACAGCCTAGCAGATCATCCCGGTGCGAACGAGCCGAGAAGCCTCTTCCGTCGTCCCGCCGCATCGTCTCAAATGGCCGCGGTGCAAGGGGAGGCGGCAATGGCGGCGAATTTTCCGGTGATGAGCGGCGGGCAACTCGTCGTCGCGAGCCTCAAGGCGCACGGTGTCGAGATGGCCTTTTCGGTCGCCGGCGAGAGCTATCTCGAAGTGCTCGACGCGCTCTACGACGCCCCGGAAATCCGTCTGGTGACCTGCCGCCAGGAGGGCGGCGCGGCGTTCATGGCCGAGGCCTACGGCAAGCTCACCGGCAAGCCCGGCGTGCTGTTGGTGACGCGCGGGCCGGGCGCGTGCAACGCCTCGATCGGCGTCCACACCGCCTTCCAGGACTCGACGCCGATGGTTGTGCTGGTCGGCCAGGTGGCGCGCCACCAGATCGACCGCGAGGCGTTTCAGGAGGTCGATTTCCGCAAGATGTACGCGCCGCTCGCCAAATGGGTGACGCAGATCGACATGGCCGAGCGCGTGCCGGAACTGCTCAACCAGGCCTTCCAGGTCGCGACCAGCGGGCGCCCCGGCCCGGTCGTCGTGGCGCTGCCCGAGGACATGCTGCGCGAGACCGCCGCCGCCGCGCCGGTCGGCCCCTACCGCGCGGTGCGCGCCCATCCCGGCGGCGCGGACCTCGCCGAGCTGCGCCGCCTGCTCGCCGCCGCCGAACGCCCGATGGTGCTGGTCGGCGGCAGCGGCTGGAGCGATGCGGCCTGCGCCGATATGGCCCGCTTCCTCCAGGCCGACGACCTCCCCGCCTGCTGTTCCTTCCGCCGCCAGGACATCGTCGACAACCGGCTCGCTTCCTATTGCGGCGATCTCGGCACCGGCGCCGCGCCGACCCTGGTGGCGCGCGTCAAACAGGCCGATCTGGTGCTGGCGGTCGGCGCGCGGATCGGCGAGATCACGTCGCAATCCTATTCGCTGCTCGGCATCCCCGACCCGGGCAAGACGCTGATCCACATCCACGCCGCGGCCGAGGAGCTCGGCCGCGTGTTCCGCCCGGCCTTGGCGATCCAGTCCGGCATGCCCGAAATCGCGGCGGCGCTCGCCGGGCTGGAGCCGATCGCCAATCCGCGCTGGGCCGCCTGGCGCAAGGACTGCCGCGCCGCGTACGAAGCCGGGCTGCAGCCCTCGACGGTCACCGATAACCCGGCGCTCGATCTCGGCCGCATCATGACCTGGCTGCGCGAGCGGCTGCCGGACAACGCCGTCGTCACCAGCGACGCCGGCAATTTCTCCGGCTGGCCGAACCGCTTCCTGCAATACCGCCGGCCCGGCCGGCAGCTCGGCCCGACCAGCGGCGCGATGGGCTACGGCGTCCCGGCGGCGGTGGCCGCCAAGCTCGTCCACCCCGAGCGGATCGTCGTCGGGTTTTGCGGCGACGGCGGCTTCCTGATGACCGGCCAGGAGATGGCGACTTCGCTCGCCGAAGGACCGGGGCCGATCATCCTGGTGTTCAACAACGCGATGTACGGCACCATCCGCATGCACCAGGAGCGCCGCTTTCCCGGCCGCATCTCCGGCACCAGCCTGAAGAACCCGGACTTTGTCGCGCTCGCCCGCGCTTACGGCGCGTTTTCCGCCGCGGTGTCACGCACCGAGGAATTCGCCCCGGCGTTCGAGGCGGCCGTCGCGGCAAACCGCGCCGCGCTTATCGAGCTGCGCATGGACCCCGAGACGATCACCACCCGCACCACCCTCTCCGCGATCCGCCGCCAGGCCGAGGCGGCAAAGGAGTAGGATAGGTTTCCTACTTGCCGGCGACCAGGTCGGGGTGCTCGGGATCGCCGAGCGGGGCCTTGAGCCATTGCCGTGAAATGCGGTCGAGCCGTCCGTCGTGGCGCGCCGCCGCGATGATGCCGTTCACCTTGGCGAGCAGGTCGGGTTCGTCTTTGGCGACCCCGACAAAGCAGGGCGAGTTGCGCAGCACGAATTTCAGCACCGTCTTCTTGACCAGACTTTGCGTCAGCACGTCGCCGGCGACGGCATTGCCGGTGGCGATGAGCTCGGCCTGGTTGGAGAGAAACGCGACCTGGGTGCGCGCATTGTCGTCATACCGCTTGATGACCGCGCCGGCCGGAGCGAGCCGGGTCAGCACACCGTCCTCGACCGTGTCGCGGGTGACCGCGATGGTCTTGCCGGCAAGGTCGTCCGGCTTTGCGACCGACAGGCTCGCGGGACCGAACACGGCGCTGAAAAACGGTGCGTAGGCGATCGAGAAATCGATGAGTTTTTCGCGCTCGTCATCCTTCCCCAGGGTCGAAACGACCAGATCGACCTTGTGACCGGCAAGTTGCGGGATACGTTCGGAACTCGCCACGGTGACCAGCTCGGGCTTGACGCCGAGGCCCTCGGCGAGCAGCACGGCCATGTCGACATCATAGCCTTGCGGCTTCATATCGGGCCCGAGCGTGCCGAAGGGCGAGAAATTGTCGGGGATTGCGATCCGCACGACCCCGTCTTTCAGGATGTGCTCGAGCGCACCCGCGGCATTCGCGGCGGCCGGCGCCAGCAGCGCGATGATCAGGGCCAGTCCTGCGGGCAGCGTCCGATGCGGCATCTTCCCACCTACCTTCAGGCGTCACAGGACGGCCGAGCCGGGTAGCTCTTATACTGGGATATGTTTCAGTCTTAACCGGTATGTACGGACGGTTATCAGTGATGGCCGACAACCACCAAAGCCGGCAACCACCGAAGATAGAACCGATGGCGGAATTATCGAAACAAAACTGGTCGGCCGCACGCTACGCGGCGACCGCGCATTTCGTGCCGGCGTTCGGCGCGCCGGTGGTTGCGCTGCTGGCGCCGCAACCGGGCGAACGCATCCTCGACCTCGGCTGCGGCGACGGCACGCTCACCGCCAGGATCGCCGCCGCCGGCGCTACGGTGGTCGCGGTCGACGCCGCGCCCGACATGGTGGCCGGCGCCAAGGCCAAGGGGCTCGACGCGCGGGTGATGCCCGGCCAGCAGCTCGCCTTCGACCGCGCGTTCGATGCGGTGTTCTCGAACGCCGCGCTGCACTGGATGCGCCCGGCGGAAGCGGTGCTGGCCGGTGTCGCCCGCGCCTTGAAGCCGGGCGGGCGGTTTGTCGCGGAGATGGGCGGGCACAACAACACCGCGGCGATCCAGGTCGCGTTCCGCGCCGTGCTCGCCAGGCGCGGGATCGAATGGCTCGATGTCAGCCCGTGGTATTTCCCCTCCGCCGCGGCATACCGGGCGAAGCTCGAAGCTGCCGGGTTCCGCGTCGACGAAATCGCGATCGTCCCGCGGCCGACACCGCTGGAAGCGGGGTTCGGCGCCTGGCTCGACAATTTCGCCGCGGATTTTCTCGCGCCGCTCGCCGCCGCGGATCGCACCGCCGCCCGCCGGGAGATCATCGACCTGCTGGAGCCGATCCTGCGCGACGAGACCGGGCTGTGGATCGCCGATTACGTGCGCCTGCGCTTCAAGGCGACGTTGCCGGGGTGAATGCGGGCCTCCGTCCGGCGCTGGACAGAGGAACTCCGCCATCCGGACCCCGTTTAACCTGGACAAAGATAGGAGGTCCTAAATGCAAAGACGGAAAGAAATTCCCCGTGTTCCAAATGAGGGCGAAGGTAATCGTACTGCGGCGCGAGAATACAACGAAGCGCAACGGCAGTTCGTCCGCGCGGGAAAGGTGGAGCCGAAAGCCCGCCAAGCCGAAATGGACTTGAAGGACGACGATATCCGCCGTGAATTAGAGCATGCGGAGACGGTCGGCAAACGGCATGTCGCGAAGGAAGACCCGGAGGTGAAGCGGCGGTACTGACCTATGCCGCATGCTCCTTGGCCCAGCGCGCGACCTCGGCGTGGGTCGCAAACCACACGCCGGGGCGCGACTGGGCGAGCCGGATCAATTCCTCGAGCAGCCAGATCCGCGAGCGGTAGCTGATGATGTGGGGGTGCATCGTCAGCTGAAAGATGCCGCCGTCTTCATACGCCGCCTCGAATTCGCGGCGGAAAATGTCGAGCACATCGGCCGGCGGGGTATAGGGCCGCAAGGCCGAAAAACGGTTCATGCTGAAATAGACCGCGTCGTCGCGCACCCATTCGACCGGCAGCTCCACCACCCCGCACGGCTTGCCGTCGAGCAGCAGCTCATAACAGTCCTCGTCCGCCATCAGCGACGAATCGTAGAGCAGCCCCATCTCGGCTTCGAGCGCCAGCGTGTTCCAGCTGAAATCCCAGGACGGAGTACGCATGCCGACCGGGCGCCGGCCGCTGGTCTTTTCCAGGACATCCGCGGCGCGCAGCATCAGGTCGCGCTCGGCGTCGCAGGGCAGCACCGAGTTCAGCTCGTGGATCCAGCCGTGAATGCCGATTTCATGGCCTTCGGCGACGATGCCGCGCTGCTCGTCGGGATGCAGGAGCGCCGTGACCGCCGGGACGTAGAACGATGCCTTGACCTGGTATTTGTCCAGCAGCTTGAGGATGCGCGGCACCCCGACCCGCGCCCCCATCTGTCCCCAGGCGAGGCGGCCGATCGACTTGCCGCCTTCGCGCAGGTCGCTCGTCTCGTGGTCGCTGTCGAAGGACAGCGCGACGGCGCAGCGTGCCCCGCCCGGCCACTCCGCCGGCCGCAGCGGCTTGCCGGCGCGCACCCGGTCGACCAGCCGCCGCCAATGCGCCTCGGGGAATTGCCATGCCTCGAGCTCGGAATGCGGCCGTTCGGTGCTCATGGATGCAGCTCCCGTGGCAGGAGATGGCCTGGCGAGAGGTGGCCCGGAGGAGATGGTCGGAGCGGAGAGATTCGAACTCTCGACCCTCAGCACCCCATGCTGATGCGCTACCAGGCTGCGCTACGCTCCGACCGGGCCTCTCTGGCAAGGCACCGATCATACTTGGCGAGGCGCGCCGGCGCAACGTGCGGGGTTTGCGGCGAGCACCCCCGGAACCACCTATCGCCGGCGCCGGTACAGGCTTTTTCGACGTCCGTGTGCATGGGTTCCGGGTTCATCGCTGCGCGATGCCCCGGAATGACGCCCCGGAGGATGCAGGATCAGCTCTTGCGGCTGCGGTGCAGCAGCGCGTCGAGCATCTGCCGCGCCGAGAGCAGGTCTTGCGCGGCGGCCTCCAGCATGGCCTTGGCGTCGTCCGAGAGCGCGGCGGGCGGCTCGGCCGCACGCGGTTCCGCCGCAGACGCAGCCCGGCGCGGCGTCCGCGGCGGCTTGGCCGGGGCCGGTTCGGGCAGCGGATCGAGCGGGAAGAGGCTCGGCGCGATTTCCGGCGAGACGGCCGCCGCACCCAGCGTGCCGTCCGACAGCAGCTTCTGCACGCCGCGGATGGTGTAGCCTTCCTGGTAGAGGCATTGCCGGATGCGCGCCAGCAGCGCGATGTCCTCCGGCCGGTAGTAGCGCCGGCCGCCGCCGCGCTTCAGCGGCTTCAACTGGGGGAATTTGGACTCCCAGAAACGCAGCACATGGGCCGGCAGATCGAGGTCCTCGGCCACCTCGCCGATGGTGCGGAACACCGCGGCCCGCTTGCTGGCGCGACGCCCCGAACCCGCCTCCGTCGCATCGCTCACCCGGTTGCGCCCCGCCTCACGCCTTCTTCGCCGCGCCCGAGCCCAGCGCCTGGTTGATCTGGTTTTTCAGGGCGTGCGAGGCACGAAACACCAGCACCCGGCGGGGGCTGATCGGCACTTCCTGGCCGGTTTTCGGATTGCGCCCGATCCGCTGCCCCTTGCGGCGCACGGCAAAGCTGCCGAAGGACGAGATCTTGACCATCTCGCCACGTTCGAGCGCATCCGAGATCTCGCCGATCACCGACTCGACCAATTCAGCCGACTCGTTACGCGACAGGCCGACTTCTTGATAGACCGCCTCGGTGAGCTGAGCGCGAGTAACCGTCTGACCGGCCATGCCGCCCTCCGTTCTTTGCGGGCAACTTAACGTCGGGGGGAAACGCCGTCAAACCTCCCGGCGTCGAATATCGCGCGCCGTCGCGGCCGGCTCTGCTACCAGCGCACGAGACTGGCACCCCAGGTCAGGCCGCCGCCGAGCGCCTCCATCAACACCAGGTCGCCGGCTTTGATGCGGCCGTCGGAGACCGCCTCGTCCAGCGCCAGCGGGATCGAGGCGGCCGAGGTGTTGGCGTGGCGTTCGATGGTGACGACGGTCTGATCGGGGCGCAGTGCGAGGCGTCTGCCGATGGCGTCGATGATCCGCAAATTCGCCTGGTGCGGCACCAGCCAGTCGATATCGGCGCCGCTGAGGCCGTTGGCCGCGAGCGCTTCCTCGACCGCGCCGGAGAGATGCTGCACGGCCTGGCGGAACACCTCGCGCCCTTCCATGCGGAGATGACCGGTGGTGCCCGTGGTCGACGGACCGCCGTCGACGTAAAGGATGTCGTAAAGCCGCCCGTCCGAATGCAGATGCGTCGAGAGCACGCCGCGGCCGCCCGGCCCGGTATCCGGCGCCGCATTCAGCACCAGCGCGCCGGCGCCGTCGCCGAACAGCACGCAGGTTCCGCGGTCCTGCCAGTCGAGAATGCGCGAGAAGGTCTCCGCGCCGATGACCAGCGCCGTGCGCGCCTGGCCCAGCCGGATCGCGTTGTTCGCCGTCGCCAGCGCAAAGATAAAGCCCGAGCACACGGCCTGGATGTCGAAGGCCGCCCCCCGCCGCATGCCGAGCTGGGCCTGCACCTTGGTCGCGGTCGCCGGGAAGGTATGGTCGGGGGTCGCGGTCGCGAGCACGATCAGATCGAGATCGTTGCCGCTCATCCCCGCATGTTTGAGCGCGCGGCGCGCCGCGGTCACCGCGAGGTCGGAGGTCAGTTGGCCGTCCGCGGCGATACGGCGCTCGCCGATGCCGGTGCGCTGGCGAATCCACTCGTCCGAGGTATCGAGCCGCTGCGCCAGCTCATTGTTGGTGAGCACCCGCTCGGGGAGATAGGCACCGCAGCCGGCGACCTGGGCGCGCAGTTGCATGCCGAAATCTACAGCGCGGCCGGCTGCGGCGTCGGCGGCGCCACGTCGATCCGCGCCAGATCGGCGCGGATCTTTTCGAGGAAGCCATTCACCTTCATGTCGATCGCGACGCCGATCGCATTGGCGAAGCCAAAGGCGTCGGTCGAGCCGTGGCTCTTGACCGCGATGCCGCGCAGCCCGAGGAACATCGCCCCATTGTAGCGCCGCGGGTCGAACCGCTCGCGGAATTTCCGCAGCGCGCCGCGTGCGAAGAGATAACCGATCCGCGCCATCGGCGAATATTTGAACGAGGTGCGCAGCCCCTCGGCAAACAGCCGCGCGGTCCCCTCCGCGGTCTTGAGCGCGACATTGCCGGTGAACCCGTCGGTGACGATGACGTCGACCGTGCCGGCGCCGATGTCGTCGCCCTCGACAAAGCCGTGGAAGCGGATCGGCGTCAGCCCGCCGCGCAGCCGCGCCGCCGCGCCCCGCACCGCGTCATTGCCCTTCAGATCCTCGGAGCCGACATTGAGCAGCCCCACCGTCGGCTCGATGACGCCGAGCACGCTGCGCGCAAACGCATCGCCCATCAGCGCGAACTGCACGAGGTTTTCGGCGTCGCACTCGATATTGGCGCCGAGGTCGAGCATCACGCTCTCGCCGCGCATCGTCGGGTAGAATGTCGCGATCGCCGGGCGGTCGATACCGGGCAGCGTCTTGAGGACGAATTTGGCGATCGCCATCAACGCGCCGGTATTGCCGGCGGAGACGACGCCGTCGGCGCGGCCGTCGGCCACCGCCTCGATCGCCAGCCGCATGCTGGTGCTCCGCCCGGCGCGCAGCGCCTGCGAGGGCTTGTCGTCGGCGGCGACGAATTCGTCGGTATGGTGCAGCGAGGCGACCTTGGCGACGCGCGGCAGCTGGGCCAGGAGCGGCGCGATCCGGTCCTCGACGCCGAACAGCAGAAACCGTGCGCCGGGATGGCGTTCGAGCGCGATGTCGGCGCCGCGCAAGACGATTTCGGGTGCGCGGTCCCCGCCCATCGCGTCGAGGGCAATCGTGATTGTACCGTTCACCGGAGCCGCGCTTTGTCTCGCGAATGCCCGGTCAGGCGGTCGCCGGCTCCGCCACCGGCACCACCTCGCGGCCGCCGTAATGGCCGCAGGATTCGCAAAGATGATGCGGCCGCTTCAGCTCGCCGCAATTCGGGCATTCGACATAGGCCGACGCCGTCAGCGCATGATGGGACCGGCGCATCTTGCGGCGCGACGGTGAAACTTTTTTCTTCGGAACGGCCATTGTCTACTCACGGGTCTCGGATTTCGAGAGGCGAGACATCTAATCAAAATCGGCAGCGGCGGCAACAACGACGGCAGCGCGGCGGCGTTGCGTTCTTGTCGGGGGCTAGCGCGCACCGCGGCGCAGTCTCTCCAATACCGCAAACGGGCTGTCAACCGGTTCTTCTTCGGGTGCCGTCTCGACCACGGCGTCCGGCGCTCGCGGAAACGCCGGCAGGGCGAGCGAAAATTCCTGGGCAACGGCCTCGGCGATATCGATCGATTCGCCCTCCAGCGGCTCGAACGCCGGGTCGTCTTCGCCGGTGGGAAGGGCCTCTTCCGCTTCCGGCGGCCCGTAGCGCAGCGCGAAATGCTCGCTGACGCTGCCCGGGACGGGATCGAGTGTGACGATGCATTGCTGCGCGAACTCCGCCGCGAACGAGGCGGACAGCAGGATCGTTCCGGCCAGCTCGCGCAGCAATGCGACATCGGCCTCGAGCCGGTCGAGCGAGACGAGGTCGAACCGCTGCGCGAGGGCCCGCCGTTCGTCCGCGTTCGCGGCGATGTGCTGGCGGAACGGCTCGCCGCCGAGCCGGGCCAGCGGCACCAGGCGCGAGAATTCGCTCACGGCGCGCCGAGCACGACGTCACCGGCGAGCAGCGACGCCGCCGGCTGTGCCGCCAGCTCGGCCGCCGCGCCGCGCAGATACCGCGCCATCCGCGCGACCTGCGGCGGCGAGGCGGAGACGGTGCCGTAGAGGTTGCGCGCCAACGCCGCGCGAAGCGTCTCGTCCTCGTCGAGCAGGCCCGCGGCGAGACCGTCCTCATACGCCCGGATGCGGCCGTAAAACGCCTCGGCCATGCGCTTTACCTGGCGGCCGACGCTCAAGTCGCCGGTGCCGATCTCGCGCAGCGAGCGGTCGAAATCGGCGAACATCGTGTCCACCAGGCGCTGCCCCAGCTCGGCCGCGGAACCCCCCGCGCCCTTCAGCCGGCGCAGGTAGAGGAAGACATGCAGGCAGATCAGCTCGAAGCGGCCGTCGAGCGTATCGGGAACCCCCAGCTCGGTGAAAAACGCGGGGCGGCGCGCCTGCTCGACGAGGACGACATAGGTGCGCTCGGCGGCTTCGCGGGTCGTTTTGCGGCGAAAAGGCAAGTTTCGGCTGAATCCTGCGGCAAGACCGGACGTTGACAGTACCGGGCGCTCGATTAAAGTCCCGCCCGAAACATGGCTCTCATCGGCAATCCTTGCAACATCCGGCCGTTCAACAGCCGGAGAGTGCGGCGCGCTCTGCGGCCGGGCGTCGTGCTGGCCGGGATGCTGCTGACCGCTTGTGCGATCAGCGAAGACCAGCGCGGCCATCTGCCCGACCCCGAGAAGCTCGCCGAGATCCATCCCGGCAGCACGACCAAGGAGCAGGTGGTGCGCATCCTCGGCAGCCCGTCGAGCGCCAGCACCTTCGACGACAACGTCTGGTACTACATCAGCCGGCGGATCAAGCAGGTGGCGTTCTTCTCGCCGACCGTGCTCGACCAGCAGGTCTACATCGTCGATTTCGACGACAAGGGGGTGGTCAAGGACCTCGGCCACAAGACCTTGGCCGACGGGCTGCCGATCACCCCCGCGCCCGGCGCCACCCCGGCGCCCGGCCGCGAGCTGTCGTTCATGGAACAGCTCCTCGGCAATATCGGCCGGTTCGGCGGCAGCGGCGGCAGCAGTTCCGGCACCCCGAACCCGGCCGGGAAGTAGACCGGCCTTCACCTCTCCATCGCCTTGGCCGGGCTCGACCCGGCCATCCACGTCTTCAGCCTCCGGCGTTCGCGAACGAAGACGTGGCCCCCGGGTCAAGCCCCGGGGAGGCGAAAATTCCGCGGGCTACGGCAGGCTCAGTGCCAGCTGCCGAGGATCGCCAGCAGCAGCAACGCGACGATATTGGTGATCTTGATCATCGGGTTGACGGCAGGGCCGGCGGTGTCCTTGTAGGGGTCGCCGACCGTGTCGCCGGTCACCGCCGCCTTGTGCGCGTCGGACCCCTTGCCGCCGTGATGGCCTTCCTCGATGTATTTCTTGGCGTTGTCCCAGGCGCCACCGCCCGAGGTCATCGAGATCGCCACGAACAGCCCGGTCACGATCGTCCCCAGCAGCATCGCGCCCAGCGCGCTGAACGCCGCGGCGCGGCCGGCGACGAGGTCGATGACGATGTAGAGCACGATCGGCGCCAGCACCGGCAGCAGCGACGGCACGATCATCTCCTTGATCGCCGCCTGGGTCAGCATGTCGACCGCGCGGCCGTAATCGGGCTTGGCGGTGCCCTGCATGATACCGGGGATCTCGCGGAACTGGCGCCGCACCTCGTTGACGATGCCGCCGGCGGCGCGGCCGACCGCGGTCATGCCGAGCGCGCCGAACAGATAGGGCAGCAACCCGCCGAGAAAGAGGCCGATCACGACATAGGGGTCCTGCAGCGCGAACTGCACCTTCAGGTCCGGGAAGTAGTGCTGGAGGTCCTGCGTGTAAGCGGCGAACAGCACCAGCGAGGCCAGCCCGGCCGAGCCGATCGCATAGCCTTTGGTGACCGCCTTGGTCGTGTTGCCGACGGCGTCGAGCGCGTCGGTGGTCTTGCGCACCTCGGCGGGCAGATCGGCCATCTCGGCGATGCCGCCCGCATTGTCGGTGACCGGACCATATGCGTCGAGCGCCACCACCATGCCGGCCAGCGCCAGCATCGTCGTCGCCGCAATGGCGATCCCGAACAGCCCGGCGACGATATAGGCGACGATGATGCCGATGCAGATCACCACGACCGGCATCGCCGTCGCCTCCATCGACACCGCCAGGCCCTGGATCACGTTGGTGCCGTCGCCGGTCGTCGAGCTTTGCGCGATGCTGCGCACCGGCCGGTACGCGGTCGAGGTGTAGTATTCGGTGATCCAGACGATGAGCCCGGTCACCACGAGGCCAACCACGGCGGAGGCGAGGATATCGCAGCCGGTCATCGTGCCGCTGGTCGTCGCCAGCTTGTCCTGAAAGCCGACCAGCCAGCCGACCACCACGGCGATCGCGATTACCGACAGGATGCCGGTCGCGATCAGCCCCTTGTAGAGCGCCTTCATGATCCCCTGATCGGCGCCGAGCCGCACGAAATAGGTGCCGATGACGGAGGCGACGATGCACACGCCGCCGATCACCAGCGGCAGCAGCATGATCGTGTCGCGCAGCGGCGCCTGAAAGAAGATGTTCGCCAGCAGCATCGTCGCGACGATGGTGACCGCGTAGGTCTCGAACAAATCCGCCGCCATGCCGGCGCAGTCGCCGACGTTGTCGCCGACATTGTCGGCGATCACGGCGGGGTTGCGGGGATCGTCCTCCGGGATGCCGGCCTCGACCTTGCCGACGATGTCGGCGCCGACATCGGCCCCCTTGGTGAAGATGCCGCCGCCGAGACGGGCGAAGATCGAGATCAGCGAGGCGCCGAAACCGAGCGCCACCATCGCCTCCAGCACCGGACGCAGATCGTCGCCCGGCAGGCTGGCGCGCAGGATGAAATAGTAGATGCCGACCCCCAGAATGCCGAGCCCGACGACCAGCAGCCCGGTCACCGCGCCGGCCTTGAAGGCGATGCTGAGCCCCGCCGCGAGCCCGCCGCGCGCCGCCTGGGCGGTGCGGACATTGGACCGCACCGAGACGTTCATGCCGATATAGCCGGCCGCGCCCGACAGCACCGCGCCGATCAGATAGCCGACCGCCACGCGCCACCCGAGCGTCGCCCCCAGGATGATGAGGATCACGATGCCGACCATCGCGATGGCGCGATACTGGCGGTTGAGATAGGCGCTGGCGCCGACCTGCACGGCGCCGGAAATCTCCTGCATGCGTGCGGTGCCGGCATTGGCGGCAAGAACTTGCCGGCTGGTGATCAGACCGTACAGCAACGCGATCACGCCGCAGGCGATCACCAAGATCTGGGCAGACATCTTCTTGTTTCCCCCAAAGGGTGCGGACGGCAAAACCCGCCGTCAGCGCCACCCGGTTTTACAAGGCCGGCGCGGCGGGGCAGGTCAAAGTGCGCGGAACATGCCAGAAGACTGAGAAGCAAGCAACTTCGCGGCGCTATTCGGCCGCATGGCCGGGTTGCGGATGTGCCGCGCTCCACCGCATCGCCGTCGTGACGATCGCGCCGAGCGGCAAAACCGCCAGTTGCGCGACCGCCCAGCCCACCCCAGCCGGCAGCCAGACGGTCCTGCGCGACCCCCGCATCAGAAATGCCGCCAGCCCGGCGATGCCAGCGGCACCGTCGCGCCGCCGGCATCGACGACGCGCACCCCCTCGCCCGCCTCGACCGCGCCGATCATGGTGAGCGCCAAGCCGAGGCCGCGGGAGAGGCTGGCGAGTTCGTCATCCGCGTCCGGCGACGCGGCGAAGAGAAGCTCGTAATCGTCGCCGCCGGTCACCAGCGCCGGAAGGATCGCCGCATCCTGGTCGACCAGGGCTCGCGCCGCCGCGGACAGCGGCACGCGCGGCAGCTCGATCACCGCGCCGACCCCCGAGGTCTCGCAGATATGGCCGAGATCGGCGACGAGCCCGTCCGACACGTCGATCATGGCATGGGCGATGCCGGCCAAGTCCGGCCCCAGCACGCAGCGCGGCTCCGGCAGACGGTAGCGCTCGGCCAGCGCCGCCCGGTGCTCGGCCGCCAATGCCGGATAATCGCCGCGCAGCACTTTCAGCCCCAAAGAGGCGTCGCCGATCGTCCCGCTGACCCAGAGCCGGTCGCCGGGCTTGGCGCCGGCGCGGCGAACCTCCCGTCCGGCCGCGACATGACCGATCGCCGTCAGGGTCAAGGTCGCCGGCCCCGGCGTCGAGGTCGAATCGCCGCCCAACAAAGAGAGGCCGAAGCGGTGCTGGTCCTCGCGCAGCCCTTGCGCGAACTGCCGCACCCAATCGTCGCCGCATGACGGCGGCAAGGCGCTGGTCACGAGGTAATAGCGCGGTGTGGCGCCCATCGCGGCGAGGTCGGAGAGATTGCGCCGCATCAGCTTCCTGCCGACCAGGTCGGCAGGGTCGGCGGGGAGGAAATGGACGCCTTCGACGAGCTGGTCGACGGTGATCACCAGGCGATACCCGGACGGGCAATCGAGCAGCGCCGCATCGTCGGTCAGCCCCAGCGCGCCGAGCCCGGCCAGCGGTGCAAAAATTTCGCGGATGCGGCCGAACTCGCCGAGGCGTTTGTTCTCCGTTGCCGTCATGGCCGGGCCGCACAACGTCTCAATCGACGCCGCCTACAGCTCGTCGCCGCGCAGCGCGCGGGCGAGACGGTGCAGCACGCCGTTCGCCAGCCCCGGTTCCTTGCCGTCGAAGAACGCATGGGCGATGGCGACGTATTCGCTCAGCGTGACCCGCGGCGGGATGTCGGCCCGATGCGCGAGCTCATAGGCGCCGGCTTCAAGGATCAGGCGCAGGATGGTTTCGAGCCGATGCAGCGGCCACTCGTCGCTGAGGCTGGCCGCGAGGGTCTCGTCGAGCCGCTCGCGGTGCCGCGCGACGCCGCGCACGATGTCGGTGAACAGGACCTCGTCGGCCTCGCCGTAGACATCGCCGTCGATCTCGCGGCCGAGGCGGTGCAGGCGGAACTCGCCGACGACGATATCCGCCGCCAGGCCGGGGTTCAGCGCCAGCTGATAGAGCGCCTGAACGGCGCCCAGCCGGGCGACGCTGCGCCGCCGGCCGCTCGACGATTGGCGCTCGCGGTCATGGTTGGTGACGCCCGCAGCGCTCATCAGCCGCTCTCGGAAAAGCGCCGCCGGACGGCGACCAGCGCCAGGCAGGCGTTGACCGCTTCGCCGCCCTTGTCCCGGCCGTTGCCGCCGGGGGTGGCGCGGGTCAGGGCCTGCGCCTCGTTCTCGCAGGTGAGGATGCCGTAGCCGATCGGCAGCCCATGGTCGATCGCCAGGCGCTGCAGCGCGTCGGCCGTCGATTCGCAGATATGGTCGTAATGCGTGGTCTCGCCGCGGATCACGCAGCCGAGCGCGACGTAGCCGTCGAATTTCCGCGCCTTGGCCGCCATGCCGATCGCGGCGGGGATCTCGAAGGCGCCCGGCACGTCGATGGCGTCGAACGTCGCGCCGGCGGCGGACAGCGCCCGCTCCGCGCCCTCGCGCAGCAGCGCGGCGATATGCGTGTAATACGGCGCCTGGACGAGCAGTACATGCGGGCCGCGCTTGTCGGAATTTGCCATTACCTTGCCCCTCGCGCCTCGAGCAGCCGCCCGACATAGCGGGCGATCAGGTCGATCTCGAGATTGACCCTGGTCCCCGCTGCGGCATCGCCCATCGTCGTGTGGCTCAATGTGTGCGGGATGATGTTGACGCCGAACATCGTCCCGTCGACCTCGTTGACCGTGAGGCTGGTGCCGTCGATCGCCACCGACCCCTTGGGCGCGATATACGGCGCCAGCTCGGCCGGCGCCGCAAAGGTGAACCGCACCGATTCGCCGTCCGGCCGCCGGCTCACCACTTCGGCCACCCCGTCGACATGGCCGAGGACCAGATGCCCGCCCATTTCGTCGCCCAGTTTCATCGCCTGTTCGAGGTTGACGCGGGTGCCCTTGCGCCAGGCGCCGAGCGTCGAGCAGGCGAGCGTCTCGGCGGAGACTTCGACCGTGAACTGCCGCGGCTGCTTCGCCACCACCGTCAGGCAGACCCCCGAACAGCCGATCGACGCGCCGAGCGGGATGGGTTCGGTGTCGTAGGCGGTGGCGATGCTCAGCACGAGCCCGCCATTGCCGTGCCGCGCCTCGCTGACTTCACCGATATCGGTGACAATTCCGGTAAACATCACGGCTAGGCTAGGAGCCTCATTCCGGATTAGCCAGCCCTTTTGCCGGGAGGCAGCCGGGCGAAGATTGCGCCGCTCAGGCGTTTGCCGGCCGAGATGACGGCTTTCCCAGGTGCGGACCGATGAAACATTACCACAAGCGGCTTTGCGCCGGCGCGGTCGCGATGAGCGCCCTGTTGACGGCGGCGGCGCCGCCTCCCGCGCAGGCGCAAAGCGAGCCGATCCCCTGCTCGGCCTTTGCCCGCGGGCCGTCCGGCGGCTGGCAGGTGCTCAGCCCGGTCATGCTCGACCTGGGCGGGCGGCTCTACAGCCCGACGGTCGGCACGGTCTTCCCGGCCGGCGCCACGCAGCACGGCATCGAGATGAGCGACGTGCTCGACCGCCAATGCGGCAACCGCTGATCACCCGGCGCGGCGATAGCTGTCGATCACATCGCCGCCGGCGGTCTCGCGCGACACCGGCGTGAAGCGCGGCGCGCCGGCTAGCGCGTCAAAGCCGAGCGCGGCGACCGCGGGCAACCCGTCGCCGCCGATGACCAGCGGCGCGCGCATCCAGACGAGCCGGTCGACCAGGTCCTGGCGCAACAGAGCCGCGGCGAGCCGGCCGCCGCCTTCGACGAGCAGCCGCGTCAGCCCTTCATCGCCAAGCCGGCGCAGCAACAACGGGAGGTCGACGCCGCCGGCCTCGTCCGGCTCGGCGGCAATGATCTTCACGCCGCCGGCGCACAATGCCGCCTGACGCGCCGGATCGGCCGAAGCGGGCGCGGCAACCCAGGTCGGCACCTGCGCCGCCTCGGCAAACAGGCGCAGCGCCGGCGGGAGCCGCAATCGCCGGTCGAGGACGACCCGCACCGGCGAGCGGTCCTCCAGCCCCGGCAGGCGGCAGGTCAGTTGCGGGTCGTCGGCGAGCGCCGTCCCGGTGCCGACCAGCACCGCGTCATGGCTGGCACGCAGCAGATGCGCGCGTCCGCGGGCGGCAGGCCCGGTGATCCAACGGCTCTCGCCGGTCGATGTCGCGATGCGGCCGTCGAGCGATGTCGCGAGCTTCAGCGTGACCAGCGGCCGGCCTTGCCTGACGCGGGTGAAGAAGCCGGCATTGATCTCGCCGGCTTCGGCCGCGCACAGGCCGCTGTCGACCGCGACGCCGGCGGCACGCAGCCGCGCCAGACCGCTTCCGGACACGCGCGGATCGGGGTCCTCGAGCGCGGCGACGACTCGCGCAACGCCGGCCGCGATCAAGGCATCGGCGCAAGGCGGCGTCCGGCCGTGATGGCTGCACGGCTCCAGGGTGACGTAAGCCGTCGCGCCCCGCGCCGCCGCGCCGGCCCGCGCCAGCGCCTCGGTCTCGGCATGCGGCCGGCCGCCCGGCTGCGTCCAGCCGCGGCCGACAACGCGCCCGTCGTTGACGATGACGCATCCCACCGCCGGGTTGGGCCAGGTGCTGCCGAGCCCGCGCCGCGCCAGCGCCAGCGCCGCACGCATCGGGGCGTGATCATTCACGGCGATGTCGTCCCGACAAAAGCCCGGACCCACTTTTCGGAGCCACAGGTTGCGGAACGGTGGGTCCTGGCTTTCGCCGGGACGACAGACTCGAATGCCTCAGCAATCGCCATCGGCGGCGATGCGGCCGACAAATTCGCCAAAATCCTTGGCCTCGCGGAAATTGCGGTAAACCGAGGCGAAGCGGATATAGGCGACCTGGTCGAGCGTCGCGAGCGCTTCCATCACCAGCTCGCCGATCTGGTCGCTGGGGATGTCGGTCTCGCCGGAGCTCTCCAATTGCCGCACCAGCGAGTTGATCACCCGCTCGACGCGCTCCGGCTCGTGCGGCCGCTTGCGCAGCGCGACATAGATCGAGCGCGCGAGCTTGTCGCGGTCGAACGGCTCGCGCTGGCCGTTCTTCTTGACCACCGTCAGGTCGCGCAGCTGCACGCGCTCGAACGTCGTGAAGCGCGCGGCGCAATTCGGGCAAAAGCGGCGGCGGCGGATCGCCCCGCGATCGTCGGTGGGCCGCGAATCCTTGACCTGGGTGTCGTCGGTCCCGCAGAACGGACAGCGCATCTCTCCTCCCCTCTCCTAGCCCTGCGGATACACGGGAAAGCGCTCGCACAGCGCGGTGACCTGCCGGCGCACGCGCTGTTCGGTCGCGTCGTTGTCGTTGGCCTGGCGGGCCAGGCCGCGCAGCACCTCGCCGATCCAGCGGCCGATCTGGCGGAATTCCTCGGTGCCGAAGCCGCGCGTCGTCGCCGCCGGCGAGCCGAGCCGCACGCCCGAGGTGACGGTCGGCGGGCGCGGGTCGAACGGGATGCCGTTCTTGTTGCAGGTCATCCCGGCGCGCTCCAGCGCCTTTTCCGCGTCGCGGCCGGTGAGGTCGAGCGGGCGCAGGTCGACCAGCATCAGATGCGTGTCGGTGCCGCCCGAAACGATCGCCAGCCCCTCCTCCACCAGGGTTTCCGCCAACACCTTGGCGTTGTCGACGACCGCCTGCGCGTAGCGCGCGAAGCTCGGATGCAGCGCCTCGCCGAGCGCCACCGCCTTGGCGGCGATGACGTGCATCAGCGGCCCGCCCTGGAGGCCCGGGAACATCGCCGAGTCGACCTTCTTGGCGATCGCCTCGTCATTGGTGAGGATCATGCCGCCGCGCGGGCCGCGCAGCGTCTTGTGCGTGGTCGTGGTCACGATATGCGCATGCGGCAGCGGGCTCGGATGCACCCCGCCGGCAACCAGCCCGGCGAAATGCGCCATGTCGACCATCAAATAGGCGCCGACCCGATCGGCAATCGAACGGAACCGGGCGAAATCGATGATCCGCGGATAGGCGCTGCCGCCGCAGATGATCAGCTTTGGCCGATGCTCTTCGGCCTTGCGCGCGACCTCGTCGAAATCGATCCGGCCGTCCTCGGCCCGCACCCCGTATTGCGCCGCCTTGAACCATTTCCCGGACTGGTTGGGCGCCGCACCGTGCGTCAGGTGTCCGCCCGCCGCCAGCGACAGGCCGAGGATCGCGTCCCCCGGCTGGATCAGCGCCATGAACGCGCCCTGGTTCGCCTGCGCGCCGGAATGCGGCTGGACATTGGCGAAGCCGCAGTCGAACAAGCGCTTGGCGCGATCGATCGCCAGCCGCTCGGCGACATCGACAAACTCGCAACCGCCGTAATAGCGCCGGCCGGGATAACCCTCGGCGTATTTGTTCGTCAGCACCGAGCCCTGGGCTTCGAGCACGGCGCGGGAGACGATGTTCTCGCTGGCGATCAGCTCGACCTGCGATTGCTGGCGGTGCAGCTCCTGCGCGATCCCGGCGGCGAGCTCGGGATCGGCACGCGCGAGATCGGCCGAGAAGAAGCCGGGGGACTGAACGGCATCGGCGAGGTTGCTCAGGGGTCACCTGTCGGAACGGGAGAACGGGCATGGCGGACGCGAACGAGCGCCCAACCACGGGTCATCCTACCATATCTCGGTTCGAGATGTCAGCCGGCTACTACAGCTCGCGCCGATCGCAAAAACGCGGCAGGCCGAATCCGATATAGCATTGGTTTTATGATCGCGCCTATCAGCCAAGCACAAAAATGAATGAGGTTACTCACAAGCGGCAGAAATCCTTGGTTTTCAGCTATAGGCAAGTCGCTGCGGCAACTCGTTTCCGATTATTACTATGTCCCGTCGGGAGTTTTCGTTGACAGCAAAAAACCCCGCTGCAATTATCACCTTGGGTTTATCCACTCTACCCGGCGGGGCAGGATATGGCGGAAGCGGGAGTGCCGAAAACGGCCGAAGAAGAACTTCTCAGAATGACGACGGAAGTCGTGGCGGCCTATGTGAGCAACAATACATTGGCGACCGCGCAACTCGGCGATGTTATCCATGCGGTCTACAACTCGCTGCGCTCGCTTGACGGCCAGGTGGTCGAGGCGATCCCCGAGGCGCTCAAGCCGGCGGTGCCGGTCCGCAAGTCGATCACGCCGGAATACCTGATCTGTCTGGAAGACGGCAAGAAACTGAAGATGCTGAAGCGGCATCTGCGTTCGACCTACAATCTTTCGCCCGACGAATACCGGACGAAATGGGGCCTGCCGCCCGACTACCCGATGGTCGCGCCGAAATACGCCGAGCAACGCTCGGAATTCGCCAAGAAGATCGGGCTCGGCCGCGGCACCGGACGCCGCGCGGGACGCAGCAAGAAATAGCGCTGACGTCTCTGTTTGATGGGAAAGGGGCGCCGCGGCGCCTTTTTTCGTCGGGCTACCGCGCCGGGGTCATCCAGGTGCGGAACCAGTCGGCGACGCCGGCCTGGCTCAGCCGGCCCTGGAAATAGTCGAACAGGCGTTCCTCGGCCCGCCGGCGATTGGCCGCGAGATCGAGCGTAAAGCCGTTGGCTTCGAGCAGCGCCGCCGCGGCGCGGTAGGCCGTCCGCTCGTTGCCGGCGGCGAACGCCTTGGCACCCGCGATCGCGACCAGCAGCGCCATCGCCAACGTGGCGTGGTCCTGGTCCATGAAATAGACCCAGACATTCCACGGCCGCTTGACGGCGATGTCGAGCGCGGCGCGGTCGAGCAGCCGGTGCGGCTCGCCGGTCTTCGCGACTTCCTCGCGATTGAGCGCGACGACCGCGTCGAGCGAGACCCAGCGCGGCTCGCCGGGCAAGGTCAGAGCAGCTTGGCGGCCAGCGCCGGCAGGGCGCCGATGTCGACCCCGTTGCGGGCGCCGAGCGCGACCAGTGCCGCCGCGTCGTCGCCCTGGCGCATCCGCGTCAGCGCCCAGATCATCGTCGAGCGCGTGCCGCTGCGGCAATGCGCGACGACAGGCTGCGCCGCGCCCGCCAGCACCTGCTCGAACGCGTCGATGTCGGCGCGTGTCAGGGTCGCCGCGACAAACGGGATATGGTGGTAGGCGATGCCGTGCGCGGCACACAGGCGGCGCGCGTCATCGGCCGGCAGCTGGCCGGGATCCTCGTTGTCGGGGCGGTTGTTGACGATTGTTTTGACGCCGGCCGCCGCCAGCGCTTCGATATTGTCGGCGGTCAGCGCCCCGGCCGCGGTGAGGCCGGGCGCGAGTTGCATCAGGGGCGGCATCGACGGCATGGAACCAGCTCCGCAAAGCAAAACGGGCTGCAAAATTGCAGCCCGTCGCCGATCCGTCAAATCCGCCGCGATCAGGCGGCGTATTGCCCCGGCCGCTGCACGAGGTCGCCCGCCCGGATCCAGAAGCGTTCGAGGCGGCGCAGCGTCACGGTGGCGGCCTGCAAATCCTCATCCGTGATCGCCGTCTGGTTCAGCATCTCGACGTGTCGCTGATGCATCTTCTGCAGCCGGTCGCGCAGGTTTGCGCCCTTCTCGGTCAGCCGCACGTGGATCGAGCGGCGGTCATGCACCGAGCGCTCCTGCGACAGATAGCCGTTCTCGACCATCTTCTTGACGTTGTACGACACGTTCGATCCCAGATAGCAGCCGCGCAAGGTCAGCTCGCCGACGGTCATCTCCGCGTCGCCGATATTGAACAGCATCAACCCCTGCACGTTGTTGATGTCGTGAATGCCGAGGCCGTCGAGCTCGAGCTTGACGACCTCGAGAAAATGCCGGTGAAGCCGCTCGACGAGCGAAATCACTTCAAGATACCCGTTGTTCATCCCACGCCTCGCCAGGCAGTCCTGTCGAAAGCCTAACGAGGTCTCCGTTAATTTTTCGTTCAAGCGAGCTATCGTTCAGCCGGGCGTGTTGTGGCCGCCTTGGCGGACGAGCTGCATGATCGCGGAGAAATCTAGCGCGCCTTTGCCGCCGTCGACAAACAGCTGATAGAGGTTGGCGGCGGCCGCGCCGAGCGGCGTCGCCGCCGCCGCCTGGCCCGCGGCCGCCTGCGACAGGCGCAAATCCTTGAGCATGTTGGTCGCGGTGAACCCGGCCGGATAGCCGCGGTTCGAGGGCGCGGCGGGCACCGGCCCCGGCATCGGGCAGTAATTGCTCATCGCCCAGCACTGGCTGGTCGAGGTGCTGCAGATATCCCACAGCGTCTGCGCCGGCAGGCCCAGCTTCTCGGCGAGCGCGAAGCCCTCGCACACGCCGATCATCGACACGGCGAGCATCATGTTGTTGCAGATCTTCGCGGTCTGGCCGCTGCCGGAGGGGCCAGCATGGACGATGGTGCGGCCCATATTGGCGAGGATCGGCCGGCCCTTGGCAAAGGCGGTGTCGGCGCCGCCGACCATGAAGGTCAAGGTGCCGCCCTGCGCCCCCATCACCCCGCCGGAAACCGGCGCGTCGAGCATCTCCAACCCGGCTTTCCTGGCTTCTTCGGCGACAAGGCGAGCGGTCTCGACATCGATCGTCGAGCAATCCATCAGCAGGGCGCCTTTCTTGGCCTTGGCGATGATGCCGTCGGGGCCGAGATAGACCGCGCGGACCTGCGGCCCGGCGGGCAGCATGGTGATGATGACGTCGCCCGCGGCGGCGGCCTCGGCGACGCTCGCGGCGGCCTTGCCGCCTTGCAGCTCCAGGCTGCTCACCGCGCCGGCGACGACGTCATAGCCGGTGACCTTGTGCTGCGCCTTCAGCAGATTGGCGGCCATCGGCGCGCCCATATTGCCCAGGCCGATAAAGCCGATCGTCGCCATCGTTCCGTCCCTCCCTTTTCTTGCGTCAGTTCAAAACGTCAGCTCGCCGTCCCCGAGAGTGGCGAAATACCGCTCAGTCGCCGCCCCGTCGACCGCGGCGAGCGTCGGCGGCCGCCATTGCGGTTTCTGGTCCTTGTCGACCAGCACGGCGCGGACGCCCTCGTAGAAATCATGCGCCGCCATGACGTGCTGGGTCAGGCGGTATTCGAGCTTGAGGGCGTCCTCCAGCTCCATCCCCTGCCCCAGCACCAGTTGGCGCAGCGTGATGCGCAGGCTGGTCGGCGACTTGGTCAGCAGCGACGCATGCGTTTCCTGAGCCCAAGCGGGGTCTTCGGTCTCGGCTTGCAGCGCGTCGAGGATCGCTTCGACCCGGTCGTGACCAAAGCAGCGATCGATCATCGCGCGCCGCGCGGACAGCGGCGGCGGACCGGGATCGGCCGCGAACCGCGCCAGCACGGCATCCACCTGCGCCCGCTCCTTGCCGCCTTCCCAGGCGAGGCCGGCCAGCGCCGCCTTCAATTCCGGCACGCGGTCGCGCGGCACGAAATGCGTCGCGAAACCGCAATACAGCGCGTCGGCGGGGCCCAGCCGCGCGCCGGTCAGGCCGAGGTAGCGGCCGATACGGCCGGGGCACAGATTGAGGAAGCGGGTGGCGCCGACATCGGGGAACAAGCCAATCCCGGTCTCGGGCATCGCGAACATGGTCTTTTCGGTCGCGACGCGATACGCGCCGTTGACCGATACCCCGGCACCGCCGCCCATCGTGATGCCGTCGAGGATCGCGGCATAGGGCTTCGGATAACGGTGGATGCCGAGGATGATGCGGTATTCCTCGGCAAAGAAGAGGCGGGTGAAGTCCGGATCGCCGGAGATACCCTTGCCGGCCTCGTAGACCGCCCGCACATCGCCGCCGGCGCAAAAGGCGCGATCGCCGGCGCCCTCGACCAGCACCGCACGGACATGCGGATCGGCCGCCCATGCGCGCAATTGCGGCGCGAACCGGCGGTACATGCCGAGGGTAAAGGCATTGAGCGCGTGCGGCCGGTTGAGCAGCACCGTCCCGACGGCGCCTTCCGCACCAAAGAGGATGTCGTCGTTGTCCGTCAGAATGGATTCCCTCACGCGTTGGGCCAAGCGGGCGACGTCACAGCGGAATGGCGATCAGCGTGTCGATCTTCTGGCTGTCGAGGATGACGAGGCGCTCGATAAAACGGTAGGGAACGGCGCTGGTATCGATGCGGTCGAGATAGCGGCCGGTCGCGAACAGGGTCGTCTCGCCGGAATGCATGATCCGCGCGACAAAGAAATTGGCATGCGCTTCGGCCACATGGCCCTCGACCTTGGTCACGCTCGCCGGGCCAATGAGATGGCGGTAGCGGTGCGCCTCGAACATCAAGACGCGGCGCATCGCGGTGATGCGGTCGATCAGCATGCCGCGCGAGGCGCAATAGATGACGCCGTGCTTGTAGCCGGCCTCGTGACTCTGCCGGTCGGTGATCAGATAGCGGCAATCATCGACAAAGAAATCGGGCCATTGCTCGAGCCGGTCGTCGTCGATGCAATCGGCATAGGCGGCATGAAGCTCGGCGACGCCGAGCCGCACCGTGTCGTCGATGGCGCTCATCGCCGGCCGGCCTGCTGCATCGGCATCGCGCCTTTTGCGCGGCTCCGCTGCGCTCCGCAACTCGGGACGAGGCGATTCGTGGACGGCATCAAACAATCCTCATCCCGAGAGCCTCACCCGAAATTACCCTGTCATTCCGGGGCGGTTCGCGGGACCGAACCCAAAACCCATGAACACCGCCTTTCCCGATGAATGCGGCGCCGGATCGTGATTTTCCAGGTCCGTGTTCATGGGTTCCGGGTTCACCGCTATGCGATGCCCTGGAATGACAAACAAAACGCAGCCTCGACCGGACCTCGAAGGACGCACCGGCGCCTAAGCTCCCGTGACGGCGCGGTATTTCTTCCAGAAGCCGCGGATCGCCGCTTCGCTGGCGCGGAAGGTCTGCGACTGGGCCTCATGGCCGCCCATCATGACGATGCCCGCCTCGTCGTCATTGTATTGCAGGGCGCGCTGCACAAAACCGCCGACGCAGCCGTCTTCGAGCGCGATATAGCCGGCCGCGCCGATCAGGTTGCCCTGGCGCAGGCGGCGTTCCTGCATCGCCGCGTCGTCGCCGGCGAAACCGAGATGCACCCAGTCGAGCTCGGTCCTGTCGACGCCGCGCGGCCGGATCACCCGCACCGCCAGGGTATTGCGCACCTGCTGCAAGACCATGCCGGGGAAGATCGTGAGAATCTGCACCGAGACCTGGTCGCCGAACTCGTCGACCGATTCGACGACGGAATTGTCGTTCAGCTTGAGGTCGGTGTCGGTGCGCAGCTTGGCCGCCGCGTAATCGGCGTCCTCCGCGGCGTAGTCGAGCTTGGCCTGGCTGAAATGGTGGCCGCCGTCCTCGCTGATGTTGATGCTGCCCGGCTGCGACAGGCGGTTGATGCGGAACGTCGTCAGGAACGAGTGCAGGATCGAGGCGTGGTAGGTGTCGCGCACGTTCTCGGCGTAGAGCTTCCAGTTGTTGGGCAGGATTTGCGTGCTGCGGCCGATGATGCGGACCGGACGTCCTTCAAGGACTCGCTTCAGGCCGCCGACGACCACGGCGCCGAGATAGGCCTGCAGATCGGCGACCGTGTCGCTGAAGCTGCCGAACACCAGGCCGCACAGCTCCTCGACGCGCAGCCGCTGCAGATGGTGGTCCTCCTTGCGGAATTCGGGGGCCATGCCGCCCTGCCGCTTGACCCCGTGCTCGAACGCGACGCCGGTCAGGCGGCCGGCAAGGTCATAGCTCCAGCCGTGATAGACGCAGGTGATCTCGCGGCCGTGGCCCTTATTGGTCAGGCACAGCAGGTTGCCGCGATGGGCGCAGCGGTTGACGAAGGCGTTGACGGCGCCGGTCTCGTCGCGGCCGACGATGACCGCCACCTCGCCCACCGTGGTCGCGACCCAGTCGCCCGGATCGGGGATTTCGGCCGCGAGGCAGAGATAGCTCCACGTCTCGCCCTTGAAGATGCGCTCCTGCTCCAGCGCGTATTGCGCGGGATCGGTATAGACCCGGAACGGCACCTCGCTCAGCGCGTTCGACGGCCAATTCACCGAGCCCGGGAGTTCATTGGCAAACCGGACATCCTGCACGGACATTTGCGCCCTCTCGGCTGATCCTGTCTCGGTAAACTATGCGCCCGGCCGGGCAATTCCGTCCATCCCGCTCCCGCTGCCGCCGCCGCTTTTGCCGCCGAGGGGCGGCGCCCATCGCGGCGCCGCATGCGTCCCGATACCGGCGCGGCATTGGTGCGGCGCCGGCGATGCCGGTAGAATGGTTGCAATCACTCAAGTCAAATCACGCAACGGAGGGAGGGCGCCATGCGAGTTCCGACAGACGAGATGATCAGCGGGTTGCTGCCGGCGGAGACGTCGTCCTTTCCCTCGCCGGTGCCGACGCAGATCGTGTCGAGCGACGAGTACCTGCCGGTGCCGCAGACCGCACAGCAGCGCGAGGTCGAGGCGCGGCTCGTCGACATCAGCGACCGGCTCGCCAAGCGCCAGGGAATGTCGCGCCGGCGCTTCTTCCAGACCGCTTCCGGGATGGCGGCGTCGTTTGTCGCGATGAACCAGGTGTTCGGCCGCTATTTCGCGGTCAGCGAAGCCGAGGCCGCGACCCCCGAGCTGGCCGACCAGCTTGCCGCGGCGCAGGCCGACCAGTTCGTTTTCGACGGCCACACGCATTTCCTGCGCGACGACACCCGGCTGATCGGCTTTGTGAAAGGGCGCGAAGCGGTCGGCCAGTGGGGCTGGAACAAGGAGCTGTCGGGCAAGGAACAGACCATCGACGACCTCAAATTCAACAATTACGTCAAAGAACTCTACATGGACAGCGACACCAAGATGACGATCCTGTCCAACTCGCCGTCGGTCGAGGCGCAGGACTGGTTCATCCCGCAGGACCAGGTGTTCAAGACCCGCGCCGCGGTCAACGCCAAGGCCGGGACGCGCCGGATGCTGGCGCATTTCACCATCACCCCGGGCTGGGACGGCTGGCTCGACAAGGTCGACGAGGCGATCGAGAAGTACAAACCGGATTCGTGGAAGGGCTACACGGTCGGCGACAACACCCATAAGGAGCTGAACGGCCATCCGTGGCACGCCGACGACGAAAAGCTGATGTACCCGTTCTACGAAAAGATCGCCAAGACCGGGATCAGGAACGTCTGCATCCACAAGGGGCTGTTCGCGCCGGCGGTCGCCGAGAAATTCCCGCGCCTGAGGCCCTATGCCGATGTCAGCGATATCGGCAAGGCGGCAAAGGACTGGCCGCAGCTCAATTTCCTCGTCTACCACTCGGCCTATCGCTGGGTCGGCGCCAACCCGGCCGACGCGATGGCCGAGTTCGACAAGACCGGCCGCAGCTCGTGGACCAGCGACCTCGCGGAAATCCCCGAGAAATACGGGGTTCACAACGTCTATGGCGATCTCGGGCAGATTTTCGCCTGGACGGCGGTGGCGCAACCCCGGCTGGCGGCGGCGCTGATGGGGATGCTGGTCAAGGGGCTGGGGCAGGACCGCATCGTGTGGGGCACCGACGCGGTGTGGACCGGCGCGCCGCAATGGCAGATCGAGGGGCTGCGGCGGCTCGAAATCCCCGACGACATGCAGAAGAAATACGGGTTCAAGCCGCTCGGCCCGGCGGACGGCCCGCTCAAGACCGCGGTCTTCGGCGGCAACTCGTCGCGGCTTTACGACCTCGCGCCGCAGCATGCCGAGCGGGTGTGCCACGACCGCTTCGCCCAGCTCAAGGCCGACTACCTCGCCAATGGCGGCGGCCGCAGCAACCTGCGCTACGGCTATGTCGCCCGCCCGGCTTGAGGCGATGCGGGCGGCGCCCGCTCACCCCTGGTAGCGACGGGACCGTGGCCGGCCCCACGACCCGGCGAGCGTTGCTCGCGGCGGGGCTGGGCCTCGCCGCGCTGCCGGCGAGGGCCGAGGATGCGCCGCCGCGGGTGTCGCAGGCCGAGGCGCAGTATCGCAGCACGCCGAACGGCATGTTCAGCTGCGCCAACTGCACGTTCTTCATCAAGCCGCGGTCGTGCAAGGTCGTCACCGGCGACATCAGCCGCAACGGCTGGTGCAAGCTCTTCGACATGGCGGATTAAGGCGATCCGCCGGCGTGACGGACCCTATCAGGCGTATTCCGCAACGCGGTCGACGCGCCGCACTCGCTCCGCCGGCGGGCTGCCCCGGACACCGCCTTCCGCGCCGACGAAGCGGCCAGCCGGAAAGCGCACGGCGCCCGCTTCCCGTTGCCCCGGATCGACCACCAGGAAACCCATCGCCGCAAAGACGAGGCCGAGACCCACGCGCACAACGCGACAGGCTTCTTCTCCCGGATGCGGCGGGGCGAAATAGGCCACCCGCGCCATGTCGCCGGCCGCCGTCTCGTCGGTTTCGCCCGGGAAGCCGTTTGGCGAGAAGGTCATCGTCGCGATCCGCAGTGTGCTCAGGTCGCTCGGATCATCGCGCTCGCCATGGTTAACAAACCGTCAATCGATTTGCGCGGCCGGGTTAACCACGATTTTCGCCGGCGCGAGCGAGCGGCGCCCCCATGTCTGAACGGGTGGTCTCCCGAGGAGGCGCGTCGTGCAGGCCTGGTGGATACTTCTCGCCGTTCTCGTTCTCGGCGAGCTTTACGTCTTCCCGCGCATTCCCGCGGCGCTGATCAGCGGCGAGGTGCCGCTCAACCCGCTCGGCTGGTTCGGCTACAGCGAATTGGCCGAGGTCAGCATCGAGCGGCGCAGCTTCCCCGTCGCCTATTGGCTGATCGTGCTGTCGCTGACGGCGCTCGCGGTGTTCTTCGCGCTGTTCATCTATGCGGTCGCGTTTCGCTCGGTAAGCTGATCTCGCCGGAGCGGTCTACTCCATCATGGCAGCGGCCGGCTTCTCGCCGGCGCGGCGCGGCCGGCGCAGCAGCAGGAGAAACGGCGAGGCGACCAGCATCACCACCAGCATCAGGTGGAAATTGTCGATATAGGCGATCATCTGCGCCTGGCGGGTGATCTCGTGATTGAGCGCGGCGATGCCGTGCAGCTCGGTCAGGCTGTAGGGCAGACCGAGATGCTGTGCCGCCGGGTTGTCCGGGCGGACATGCTCGGCCAGCCGCTCGTGCACGATCTGGGTGTTCTCGACAAACAGCGCCTCGACGATCGAGATGCCGACGCTGCCGCCGATATTGCGCATCAGGCTGAAGATCGCGGTGCCCTGGGTCAGCACGCTGCGCGGCAGGGTCGAGAAGGTGATGACGCTGAGCTGGGTGAACACGAAACCGAGCCCGAACCCTTGCAACAGCCCGGTGGAGATGAACGGCCACATCCCCATCTGCAGCGAGAAGCCGGTCATCTGCCACAGCGCGACCGCGGTCACCACCATGCCGGTAAAGATGATCAGCCGGACATCGATCTTTCCGGCGAGCCGGGCGACGACGATCATCCCGATCATCGTGCCGACGCCGCGCGGCGCGGTCACCAGACCCGCGGTGACCACGGGGTAGTTCATCAGCGACTGCATCATCGTCGGCAGCAGGGTCATCGTGCCGTAGAGCGGCACGCCGATCAGGAACATCAGAAAGGTGCCGGCGACGAGGTTGGCGTCCTTGAGCAGCGCGCGGTTGAGGAACGAGCGCTCGCCGGCGGTCGCGGTGTGGACGACGAACAGATAGAAGCCGAGCGCGGCGACGATCGCCTCGACCCATATCTCGGTCGAGCCGAACCAGTCCTTCAGCTCGCCGCGGTCGAGCAGCATCTGCATCGCGCCGATCGCCAGGCTCAGCGTCGCGAAGCCGAACCAGTCGAACCCCTCGCGCTGCGCCGGCCGCGTGTCGTGGATAAAGATCATGATCCCCGCCGCGGCGAGGATGCCCGGCGGCAGGTTGATGTAGAACACCCAGCGCCAGCTGTAGTCGTCGGTCAGCCAGCCGCCCAGCGCCGGCCCGATGATCGGGCCGAGGATGACCCCCATCCCCCACACCGCCATCGCCTTGGCGTGCCGCTCGGGCGGGTTGATGTGCAGCAGCGTCGCCTGCGACAGCGGCACCAGCGCGGCGCCGGTCACCCCTTGCAGCAGGCGGTAGGCGACGATCTGAAACAGGCTCGTCGCCGCGCCGCACAGCGCCGAGGCGACGGTGAACCCGATCACCGAAACGAGAAACACGTACTTGATGCCGAACCGCCCGGCGAGCCAGCCGGTGAGCGGCGTCATGATCGCGGCGGCGACGATGTACGACGTCACCACCCAGGCGATCTGGTCCTGCGAGCACGAGAAGCTGCCTTGCATGTGCGGCAGCGCGACGTTGGCGATCGTCGTGTCGACGCCCTGCATAAAGGTCGCGAGCATGATCGACGCGGTGATCGCGCCGCGATTGGCCCGCGGCCCCGACGCGGTCTCGGCCGAGGCGGCGCCCGCTGATCCGCTGCTGCGCATGCCGCCATCATCCGCAAGAGCCGTGCCGCTGGCAATTCCTCCCCGACGGGCGGAGAGGGACTCAGTCCAGCGCCACGGCGGGGCCCTTGCCGGCGGTGCGGGGGCGGCGGAGCAGCAGCAACAGCGGCAGGGTGGCGAGGATCATCACCGCCATGAAGTAGAAATCGTTGATGTAGGCGATCATCTGCGCCTGCCGGGTGATCTCGGCGTTGAGCGCGGTGACGCCGGCCGGGTCGGTCAGGCTGAAGGGCGGCATCAGGTGCGGCGCGTGGGCCAGCGGGTTGTCCGGCCGCACCCCCTGGACCAGCCGCGAATGGATGATTTGGGTGTTCTCGGCCAGCAGCGCCTCGACGATCGACACGCCGACGCTGCCGCCGATATTGCGCATCAGGCTGAAGATCGCGGTGCCCTGCGTCAGATGCTGGCGCGACAGCGTCGAAAACGCCGCGACCGACAGCGGGGTGAACACAAAACCCAGCCCGAAACCCTGCAATATCCCCGAGACGAGGATCAGGTCGGTGCTCATGTAGAGCGAGAAGCCGGTCATCTGCCACAGCGACAGCGCGGTCAGGGACAGGCCGACAAGGATGATCAGCCGCGTGTCGACCTTGCCGATGATGCGCGCGACGACCAGCATCGCTATCAGCGTGCCGATGCCGCGCGGCGCGGTCACAAACCCGGCGGTCACGACGGGGTAGTTCATCAGCGCCTGCATCATCGTCGGCAGCAGCACCATCGTGCCGTTGAGAATGATGCCGACAAAGAACATCAGGATGATGCCGGCGACGAAATTGGCGTCCTTCAGCATCGCCCGGTTGAGGAACGAGCTGGCCGACGTCGTCGCCGTGTGCACGATGAACAGATAGCAGCACAGCGCGGCGACGGTCGCCTCGATCCAGATTTCGCTCGAGCCGAACCAGTCCTTCAGCTCGCCGCGGTCGAGCATCAGCTGCACCGCGCCCACCGCCACCGACAGCGTGCCGAAGCCGAAGAAGTCGAAGCGCTCGCGATGCGCGTGCCGGTCGTCGTGGATAAAGACGAGGATGCCGAGGGCGCACAGCACGCCGACTGGCAGGTTGATCAGGAACACCCAGCGCCAGGTGAAATTGTCGGTCAGCCAGCCGCCGAGCGCCGGGCCGACGATCGGGCCGAGCATCGTGCCGATGCCCCACAGCGCCATCGCCCGGCCGTGCCGCTCGGGCGGGTTGTTGCGCAGCAGCACGGATTGCGACAGCGGCACCAGCGCCGCGCCGCAGATGCCTTGCAGCACGCGGTACAGCACGAGTTGCAGCAGGCTCGCCGCCGCGCCGCACAGCGCCGAGGCGATGGTGAAGCCGACGACCGAGACAAAGAAAACCCACTTGATGCCGAGCCGGCCGGCGAGCCAGCCGGTGAGCGGCGTCATGATCGCGGCGGCGACGATGTACGACGTCACCACCCAGGCGATCTGGTCCTGCGAGCACGAGAAGCTGCCCTGCATGTGCGGCAGCGCGACATTGGCGATCGTCGTGTCGACGCCCTGCATGATCGTCGCGCAGGTGATCGAGGCGGTGATCGCGGCGCGGTTCAGCCGCGGACCCGGCGGATCCTCGCCGGCCGACGCCGCTTCCGCCGCTGTCCCTGCGCTCGCCATCGCCCGGCCAATGTCGGCAAGCGCCGGGCCGCTTGCAACCGCCGCCGGCGCGCGCGTGATATGTGCGGAATGGCCTTGCCGCAAATGCCGTACAGCAAACGGGCACTGCTGCTCTTTGGCGGCGGGCTGGTGCTCGGCCTCGCCGTCGTCTCGGCCGATCTGCCGTGGCTCGGCTGGCTTGCCAGCTTCGCGATGGCGGCCGGCCTCGCGTTGTTGCCCGTTGCGCTGACCGCCGATTGGTGGTCGCACCGGCCGTGGAAGGCGCCGGCGAAGAAATCGCCGGCGCGGCCTCGGACAAAGCGACCGGCCCGATCGGGCTCGCCGCGACAGCGGCGGACCAGGGCAGAATGAGCGGCGCCGTCTCGGAGCGGTGCTTCCCCCGCCGCCGCGGCTCGTACTAGGATCGGCGGCGAACCTATTCGGAGGAAGCGCTATGGCGACGGGGAAGAAGATCGCGATCGTCTGCACCGGGGCGGTCGGCGGCTATGCCGGGGCCCACATGGTCAAGGCCGGCGAGGACGTCACGTTTATCGATTTCTGGCCCGAGCATGTCGAGCACATGAAAAAGCACGGGCTGACGATCACCCATCTGCGCGACGTCGAGCCGTTCACCGTGCCGACGCGGGCGCTGCACGTCACCGAGCTGCAGCAGGTCGCCAAGGAAAAGCCGTTCGACATCGCCTTTATCTGCACCAAGAGCTACGACACCGCCTGGGCGACGACGATGATCCGGCAATACGTCGCCGATAACGGCTATTTCGTCTCGCTGCAGAACTGCATGAACGAGGAGACGATCGCCAACATCGTCGGCTGGGGCAAGACGCTGGGCTCGATCGCCAGCTCGATCACGGTCGGCCTCAACGCGCCCGGCCAGATCGCCCGCGCCGCCGGCAAGTCGGGGTCGAAGCACACCGTGTTCCGCGCCGGCGAGGTGCATGGCCGCGTCACCGACCGGGCCAAGGAGGTTTGCGGCCTGCTGGCGAATGCCGACAGCGCCATGGTGACCGAGAATTTGTGGGGCGAGCGCTGGTCGAAGCTCGTCACCAACGTGATGGGCAACGGGCTGTCGGCCTGCACCGGGATGATCACCCGCGACCTGGTCAAGAACGACATGATCCGGCATTTCTCGAACCGGCTCGGCAGCGAGGCGATTCGCGTCGGCCAGGCGCTCGGCTACACCTTTGACGAGGTGAGCCACATGGACCCCGAGACGATCGCCCGCTCCGGCGAAGGCGACCCCGAGGCGCAGCGCATCATCGACGAGCACCGGCTCGCCGAGGCCAACCGGCCGGGCGGCGGCGAGCACCGTCCGTCGATGGGTCAGGACATGGTCAAGGGCCGGCGCACCGAGATCCAGTTCCTCAACGGGTTTGTCGTGCAGAAGGGCAAGGAAGTCGGGATCGACGCGCCGACCAATGCGATCCTCACCGATATCGTGACCCGCGTCGAACGCGGCGAGCTGAAGCCCGACCCGAAGCACATCACCGACCTACGGCTGAACTGATAGGCCCCCCACCCCGACCCTCCCCCGCCGGCCGGGGAGGGGGACGGCCGCCGCCGGCGTCCAGACGCGCTCCCTCCCCCGCTCGCGGGGGAGGGTTGGGGTGGGGGTTTCGAGGAGGCGAGAATGCTCGCTGTCGTCAACACACCGGGCGGGGCGGCGCCGGTCGCGGTCCGCGAGGTGCCGGAGCCGCAGCCCAAGGCCAACGAGGCGCTGGTCGCGGTCCACGCCTTCTCGCTGAATCGCGGCGAGATGCGGCTGTTCCAGGTGCGCCCTGAGGGCTGGCGGCCGGGCCAGGACATCGCCGGCATCGTGGTCCGCCAAGCGGCCGACGGCAGCGGGCCGGCGGCGGGCGCGCGAGTCGTGTGCCTCACCGACTGGGAAGGCTGGGCCGAACGCGCCGCGGTGCCGAGCCACCGCATGGCGCCCCTGCCCGACAATGTCTCCTACGCCCAGGCGGCTTCGCTCCCGGTCGCCGGGCTCACCGCGCTGCGCACGCTGCGCCACGGCGCACCGCTGCTCGGCAAGCGGGTGCTGATCACCGGCGCGGCAGGCGGCGTCGGCAATCTGGCGGTGCAGCTGGCGGCGCGGTCCGGTGCGCGGGTGACGGCGGTGGTCGGCAGCGCCGACCGCGCCAAGGTGCTCGACGGGCTCGGCGCCGTCGAGATCGTCACCGGCATCGAGGGCGCGGCGGGCCGGTTCGCGCTGATCCTCGAAGCGGCCGGCGGCGCGTCGCTCAGGGCGGCGATCGATCGCGTCGACGCCAAGGGTGTCGTCGTGATGTACGGCAACTCGTCCGGCGAGCCGACCCCGATCGATTTCCGCCTGTTCGGCGAGCACCAGAACGCGCGACTGCAGGGCTTCCATTATTTCACCTCGGAGCCGGAGGAGAAATTCGGCGCCGATCTCGGGCTGCTGGTGTCGCTGGTGGCCGACGGGTCGCTGAAGCCGCGCATCGTCGAGCACGATTGGCACGATATCCCGGCGGTCGGCGCGCGGCTTTTGGCGCGCGCCGTGCCCGGCAAGGCGGTATTCCATATTCCACAAGGCTGAATTCGGAGGGGAAGATGAGCATCAAGGTCGGCGACAAGATCCCGAGCGTCACGCTGCGCTTTCAGACGCCGGAGGGCATCCAGGCGGTCAGCAGCGACGATTACTTCAAGGGCAAGACGGTCGCGGTGTTCGGACTGCCGGGCGCCTATACCCGCACCTGCTCGTCGCGTCACCTGCCGGGCTACGTCGCCAATTCGGACGCGCTCAAGGCCAAGGGCGTCGACGAGATCGCCTGCGTCTCGGTCAACGACGCGTTTGTGATGGGCGCCTGGGGCAAGGAGCACGGCGCGCCCGGCAAGGTGACGATGCTCGGCGACGGCTCCTGCGAACTGACCGAAGCGCTCGGTCTGACGGTCGACCGCATCGCGGCCGGGATGGGCATCCGTTCGCAGCGCTATTCGATGGTGGTGAAGGACGGCGTCGTCACCGAGCTCAATGTCGAACCGTCGGGCGAATACGGCGTGTCCAGCGCCGAGGCGATGCTGGCGCGGCTCTAGGAGAAGAGGAAATCCCCTCTCCCGCATTGCGGGAGAGGGGATCCGGAGCTACTTCGCCGCCATCGGCGCTAGGGCGAAGCCGAATTGCGGCCGTTCGGGGGCCTTGAAGCCGGCCGGGCGATCGTCCTCGACGATCTCGCCGTCGAGCGCCAAGCGGCCGTGGACCACGCTCAGCGCCATGATCCGCTTCTCGCCGGCTTCCTCGTCCTGGTCGAGCAGCCGCTCGGAGATCGGGTCTTCGACCAGGCTCTGGATCGTCCGCTTGAGCGGGCGGGCGCCAAAGGCCGGGTCCCAGCCCAGATTGGCGAGCCGGCGGCGAGAGGGCTCGTCGGCAACCAGGGTGATGCCGCGATCCGTCAGCCGCTGGTTCACGCGGGCGAGCTGGAGATCGACGATCCGTTCCATATGCTCGCGGCTCAGGCGGCCGAAGATCAGCACGTCGTCGAGCCGGTTGAGGAACTCCGGCCGGAACGCCTTGCGCACCGCATCCATGACCTCCTCGCGGGCGTGGCCGACATCCTCGTCCTCGCCCAGCGCCAGCAGCGCCTCGGCGCCGAGGTTCGAGGTCATGATCAGGATCGCGTGGCGGAAATCCGCGGTGCGGCCCTGACCGTCGGTGAGCCGGCCGTCCTCCATCGCCTGCAACAGCACGTTGAGCACGTCCGGATGCGCCTTCTCGACCTCGTCGAGCAGCACCACCTGGTACGGCTTGCGGCGGATCTTCTCGGCCAGCGTGCCGCCGTCGTCATAGCCGACATAGCCCGGCGGCGAGCCGATCATCCGCGACACCGTGTGCCGCTCCATGTATTCCGACATGTCGAGGCGGGTGACCGCATTCTCGTCGTCGAACAGGAACTCGGCCAGGGCTTTCGCCAGCTCGGTCTTGCCGACGCCGGTGGGCCCGAGGAACAGGAACGAGCCGGTCGGCCGCGCCGGGTCCTTGAGGCCGGCGCGCGCCCGGCGCACCGCTTTCGACACCGCGCGCACTGCCTCCTTCTGGCCGACCACCCGCTTCGCCAGGTTGTCTTCCATCTCCTTCAGGCGCTGACGCTCGGCTTCGAGCATGCGCTCGACCGGGATGCCGGTCCATTTGGTGACGACCGCCGCGACATCGCGGGCGGTGACCTCCTCGCGCTCGGTCGAGGCACGCGCCTCGGCTTCGGCGAGCCGCTTTTCGAGGTCGGGGATCACCGCATAGGTCAGCTCGCCGGCCTTTGACCAGTCGCCCTCGCGCTGCGCGCGATCGAGCTGGGTCTTGGCCTGGTCGAGTTCTTCCTTGAGCCGGCGATCCTCGTGGCGCCGCGACTGCGAGGTCTGCCACTCCTCCTCGGCCGAAGCCTGGGTCTTCTCGGCCTCCTCCAGCTCGGTTTCGAGCTTGGCCAAGCGTTCCTGCGAGGCGCGGTCGGGCTCGGCCTTCAGGGCCTCGCGCTCGATCTTGAGCTGCATGACCTTGCGGCTGACCGCGTCCAACGCCTCGGGCTTCGAGTCGATGGCGATGCGGACGCGCGAGGCGGCCTCGTCGATCAGGTCGATCGCCTTGTCCGGCAGGCGCCGGTCGCCGATATAGCGCGCCGACAACTGCACCGCCGCGACGATCGCCGCATCGGTGATGCGCACGCCGTGATGCACCTCGTAACGCTCCTTGAGGCCACGCAGGATCGACACCGCGTCGTCGCTCGACGGCTCCTCGATCGTCACCGGCTGAAAGCGCCGCGCCAGCGCCGCGTCCTTCTCGATGTAGCGGCGGTACTCGTCGGGCGTGGTCGCGCCGATGCAGCGCAGCTCGCCGCGCGCCAAGGCCGGCTTCAACATGTTCGAAGCATCGATCGCGCCGTCGATGCGGCCGGCGCCGACCAGCATGTGCAGCTCGTCGATAAAGACGATGATCTGCCCGGCCGCGGCCTGGATTTCCGCCAGCACGGCCTTCAGCCGCTCCTCGAACTCGCCGCGGAACTTGGCGCCCGCGACCAGTTGCGTCAGGTCGAGCGCCAGCACCCGGCGGTTCTTCAGCCCTTCCGGCACGTCGCCGGCGGCCAGCCGCTGGGCCAGGCCCTCGACGACGGCGGTCTTGCCGACGCCGGGCTCGCCGATCAGCACCGGGTTGTTCTTGGTGCGCCGCGCCAGCACCTGGATGGTGCGGCGGATTTCGTCGTCGCGGCCGATCACCGGATCGAGCTTGCCGTTTTTGGCTTCCTCAGTGAGGTCGCGCGAGTATTTGGCCAGGGCCTCCCAGTTCTGCTCGGCCTGCGCCTCGTTGGCCTTGCGGCCCTGGCGCCAATGCTCGACCGCCTCGGCCAGGGCCTTGGGGTCGACGCCGGCGCCGATAAAGATCACGCGCAGCGCCTTCTGCCGCGCCAGGCTGTCGAGCAGCCGCTCGGCGGTGACGAACTTGTCGCCCGCGGCGCGCGCCGCTTCGACCGCGGTTTGCAGCACGGCGGCCAGCTCGGACGACATGTAGACCGGGAACGGCCCGTTGCCGGGGACTTGCGTCAGCCGTTCGAGCCGCTCCTCGGCGGCGTTCTTCAGCAAGTCGGGGTCGCCGCCCGCGTCGCGCACGATGCGCGCCGCCAAGCCCTCGCCGTCGTCGAGCAGCGCTTTCAGCAGATGTTCGGGGATGCAGGATTGATGGCGCCCGGCCAGGGCTTCCATCTGCGCGGCTTGCAGGATGCCGCGCGCACGCTCAGTGAAATTCGCGAAGTCCATCCAAGGCACCTCGTATGACCCGCCCTCGAGAGAGGCGCGGAAGGCGTCGCTTACGACGGCCCGCCCGATGCGCGACCGCCAACGCCATGGCGCAAAGATGGGTCCCGGAACCACAAATTCAAGCTGTAGGTCGGGATAATTCGTACTGGATAGGTACGGTTTACCGAACGGCGCGGAGCGCCCAGAACTCACAATGAGACGGTGAGGCGGTGAGACTTCAGGTGCACCGGCACCTCATTGTCTCACTGCCTCACTGTCTAATTTTATCTCCTTAGTTCGCGGCGGGGAGGAACTTGTCGAGCAGCCGTCCTGGGCCCTTGGCGTGGCGGTCGTACGCCTTGCCGTCATGGACGCGGACGCCGTTGACATAGACGCCGTGCACGCCGATCGGGTCGCGGATCGTCCGCGTGCCGCCGCCGGGCAGGTCGTCGACCCGCCGCGCCGGCGAGACGCCGACCGCGGCCGGATCGAACAGCAGCAGGTCGGCCTGCGCGCCGACCGCGATCCTGCCGCGATCGGGGATGCCGTAAAGCCCGGCCTGGTGGCTGGTCAACCGGCGCACGCCCTCGACGATGTCGAACGCGCCGCGCTCGCGCACCCAATGGCCGAGGAAATAGAGCCCGAACCCGGCATCGCACAGATAGACGAGATGCGCGCCGGCATCGGACAGCGCGATGACGCCGGCCGGGTGCTTGACCAGCGGCTCGACACCCGCGTCGACGGCATTGAGGAAACGGCCGATAAAGCCGGTGTCCAGGTTCTCCTCCAACCCGAGATCGAGGAAGGCGTCGAGCGGATCACGGTTGCCGCCGGCGACGATCTGGGCGATCGAGCGGTTGGCGAGCCCGGCGTTCTCCGCCTTCACCGGGGCGGCGACGATGACCCGGTCCCAGTTGCCCTGGAAGATCGTGCCGGGCTTCGGGTTGCGCAGATTGTCGCGGAACTGCTCGCGCCAGCTCGGGTCGCGGAACACCGCCTTGAGCTGCTCGCGGTCGTAGGCCTTGATCGGGTCGAAGGCCGGGTGGCTGTAGAACGGATAGGCGGCGGCCAGCGTGAAATCGAACGACAGCGGCTGGCAAGTGAACTGGAGATAGACTTCCTGCCCGCGCTTCTGCGCCGCCGCGGCCGCCTCGAACATGCCGAGGCCGCGCTCGGGAAACTGCTCGTTGTAGAACGACAGGCCGGTGGTCATGAAAATGCGGCGACCGTGACGGCCGGCGATCTCGCCGATCGTGTCGACCGGCACCGTGCCGGAGGCGATCTCGACCACGCCGCGCCCCGGCCCGCCCATGGCCGCGACCAGCGCCTCGAACTCGCCGATATCGCTAATCGTCGACGGCATCGGGATGCCGCCCCAGCCGGAATGATTGGGCGAGTACGAGGCGCCGAGCCCGACCGCGCCAAGGTCCATCGCCTCGCGCACGAGGCGCTTCATCTCCGCCAGCTCGGCCGCGGTCGGCGCCTTGCGGGTGCCGGCCTCCTCGCCCATCACCGCGGTGCGCACCGCCGAGTGGCCGACCAGGACGGCCAGGTTCATGTACGGCCCGCGCCGGCGGACCATGTCCTGATACTCGGCAAAGGACTGGAACTGCCAGTCGATGCCCTGGCGCAGCGCGTCGAGGTCCATGCCCTCGACGACCGCCAGGTTGCGCATGATCAGGTCGCGCAGCGGCGGTGGGCTCGGGACGATCCCGAAACCGCAATTGCCGATCACCGCGGTGGTCACCCCCAGCGAGGGCGACGGCGACAGCGTGCGGTCCCAGGTGACCTGCGCGTCGTAATGGGTGTGGATGTCGATGATGCCGGGCATCAGCGTCAGGCCGCCGGCATCGACGGTGTCGCGTGCCGCGCCGGAGACGTTGCCGATCGCGGCGATCCTGCCGCCATCGACCGCGACATCGGCCTGCCGCGGGTCGTGACCGAGCCCGTCGACCACCGTCGCGCCGCGGATCACCAGATCGTGCATGTCGCCGCCCTCCCCGATTGCGTCGGCGGAAGCTTAGCCTGGCTTACGATCGGGAAGCCGCGCAGAAATCGCAACCCCCACCCCGACCCTCCCCCGCTAGCGGGGGAGGGGGTTTTGTTCGACCACTTGTTTCGTCATCGCCGGACTTGACCCGGCGATCTCGGTGGCCCGGGAGATGGCCGGGTCATGCCCGGCCCGAGGGACGTGGATGGCCGGGTCATGCCCGGCCATGACGATCTGTCGAAGCCAACTCGATTTGTTCGGATAACGCTTTAGCCGGCGGCGCCGATGCGGAAGCCGCTGAGCCCGTCCTTTTCGATCTCGCCGGGCAAGTCGAGCTCCCATTGCAGATAGTTCTGCATGGCCCGGCGCGCGCTCTCCGAACTGTCGTGGCGGTCGTGGTTCCAGAAAATGAAGTCGATGCGCTCCTCGTCGGCCGGCGTGTCGGGCGTCTCGACGACCGAATACCCGGCGGCGCGCCAGGCCGGCAGCCCGCCCTCGACGATCGCCACCTGCGCCTGCCCCAGCTCGGCGAGGTCGGGGACGACGAGCTTGGCGACCGCGACATCCTCGGCGAACACGATGATGCGCCGTGCGCCGAGCACCCGGCTGGGCAATTTCGGCAGGCGCGGACGGATGGTCCAGATCGCCCCCGGCGCATGACCGGCGCGATACGCCGCGCTGGCGCCGAGCGCGATGCCGGCGGCCCCGTCGGTCAGCAAGCCCGCCGCCTGCGCGGGCGTGACGATGGCCGCCGCCGGCAGGTTGGGCATCGGCGGTTCGCCCGGCCCTTGTTCGAGCTCGGCGCCGTCGAAGGCCCGTTCGAGGACGACCACGTCCCAGCCCAGCTGCTTGAGCCAATGCGCGGTCATGATCGCCCGGGTGCCGTGGTCGTCGACCAGCACGAGGCGGCAGCCGCGCGTGCCCACCCAACGGTCGACCGCCTGCACCAGCTGGCCGCCCGGCGCCGAGACCGAGCCCGGCAGATGGCCCGCCGCGAACTCCTCGGGCGTCCGCACGTCGAGCAGGTAGGTCGTGCGGCGCGCCGCCTCGCGCTGCCAGCCGGCCAGGGTGATCCGGTCGATGCCGGTCACCCCGAACCGCGCCGCGACCGCGGCCGCCCGCGGCTCGGAGGCGGCGATGCCGGCTTCGCTCACCGGCGCGACCGCCTGGTGCGTGTTGCGTTCCAGCTCCAATCCGGCGAGCCGCCAGCCTTGCGTGCCGCCCTGCAGCGAGACGACCTTGTTGGACACGCCGGCATTGATCAGGGACTGCGCGCCGATGATGCTGCGCGTCCGCCCGGCGCAGGAGACGACGACCAAGGTCTCGGGGTCGGGCACCAGATCGGCGAAGCGATAGACCAGCTCGGCGCCGGGGCAGGTTTGCGCGCCCGGCACGTGAAAGCGGTTGAACTCCTCGACCGTGCGGCTGTCGAGGATCTTGAGGTTGCGGCCGGCCTGCTGCATCGCGTGCAGCTCGGCGGCGGTGATGTGCGGGGTATGGCTGTCGATCTCGACGATCTCGGCAAAGGCTTTGCTCGGCACATTGTTGCTGGGGAACAGCGGATAGCCCGCCATCGACCAGGCGCCGACCCCGCCGGTCACATAGTTCACATCGCTGTAGCCGAGGTGGAACAGCCGCCGCGCCGCCCGCGCCGCGACGCCGTCATTGCCGTCGACCAGCAGGATCCGCGTCGACAGGCGCGGCACCAGCCGCAGGATGTCGAGTTCCAACCGGCTGTACGGCGCATTGACCGCCAGCAGCGGGTGGCCGTCCGCATGCGGCCCTTCCTCGCGGACGTCGAGAAACGCGATTTCCGCGCCGTCCGCCAGCCAGTTCCGCGCCGTCGCGACGTTGATCGCCTGGGCCTCCGCCATGCCGCCCTCCCCAAGATGCAGGTGCGCTACTGTGCCTCACCAAAGGCTCGGCTGCATCAACATCGTGCGAGGCCCCGCTGCGCGAGGTGCTCAGAGCCCGGCCCGGAATTATCCGCGTCATTTCGGGGCGGCCCTCCGGGCCGAACCCCGGAATGACGCCGGAAAGCGGCCTTAAGGCGCGGCGCCCATGCGGGTTTCGTCGACGAAGCGCTCGGTCGCGGCGTCGATCGCGCGGCCCGCCCGGCCGCGCGGGGCGTGGATGTAGAGCGAGCGGCCGCTGGCGGCTTTTTGCTCGCGCGCCGGGGGCAGCGGGATCTGGTAATCGACCGGCTTGGCGTGGTCGGCCATCAGCAGCTCGGGCCGGTAGACGCTGTTCATCTTGAACATGCTTTTGACGAAATTGGTCTGCCCGCGCAGCAGCAGGCCGCCCGCCAGCTTCGCCGCGCCGGCAGCCTGGCGCCAGCCGAGATGCTTGGAATAGATCGCGCGCTGCGTCCTGACCAGCTCCTCGTAGAACTCGTTGAGCGGCAGCCTGGTCGGCAGCACTGAATGCTGGATATCGAACAGGCGGTAGTCGCGGCTCACCAGCCGGCGCTCCTCGGTCAGCCAGCTCTCGGTGCCGGGATAGGGGGTGTTGACGCTGATATTGATGATCTCGGGCTGCTCGACGCACCACTCGCGCACGACC
>DASZOZ010000148.1:0-36557 GCA_035550515.1 Allostellaceae bacterium | reverse complement strand
GACGACCCCGCGGCAGCAGGGGCTCGATCCGAGCCCATTCGGCATCACTTAGCCACGTAACCCCCTTCATCCCCTCACCGTTTGGGAGCTTGAATCACATCCCGCAATCCGCGGGAAGCCCCCTTGTTGAGTACCGAGCCTTAGGGTCGAAACCTAATTAGATGATTGAATTATTATGGCGGCTGTGATTCAAGCTGGAAACTTCGGGAGCTTGGGTCATGGCGGGGGAATTCTGGCTGGACGACGAACAGTGGTCGACGATTGAGCCGCTTCTCCCAAAGAACCAACCGGGTGCGCCTCGCCAAGATGACCGGCGGATCATCAGCGGCATCATCCACGTCCTAAAGGCAGGATGCCGCTGGCAGGATTGCCCGGCAGTCTACGGCCCGCCGACCACGATCTACAACCGCTTCAACCGGTGGGCGGCGCGGGGGATATGGCGGCGCCTGTTTGCCGCGCTGGTGCGTGCCGAGGCCGCCGACGTGCAGATGATTGACAGCACCACGGCCGAGGCGCACCGCTCGGCGGCCGGCGGAAAAGGGAGCCGATGTCCAGGCGGTCGGCCGCTCTCGCGGCGGGAGAACGACAAAAATCCATGCTGTTGTCGATGGCGGCGGCCGTCCCTTGGCGCTCCACATAACCGCCGGCCAGCGCGGTGATGCGCCGATCGCGCGTGGCCTCTTGGAACCGCTGCCGCCAGCCCGCTTGTGCGCCGGCTTTATCCGCTCCGATCACGGCTATTGGGGCGCGCAGATGGTCGAGCCCTATGTCACCGAGGAGGTGACCTGGGCAATCCGCGCGCACCAGGCGCTGCGCTTCTATCCGGACGAGTCGGTCGGCTATGCCTATCCCGACAGTTACAAGGCGTATTTCGGCGAAGACTACCGGCCGGAGCCGCATATCGAACGCGCCTACAAGGCTGCCCGTGCGCATAAATGGTACGGCACGGCGCGGATGATCTGCGTCCACGACCTCTATTCCTTCGACCCCGACGTTCACGTCGCGCTCGAGGAATTCGAGGACATCATCGGCCGCCATTTCCGCCAGCCCGCGGAAGGGCTCGGCTTCGACGACAGCCCGAGCGCGCATATGTGGCGCACGCTGCGGCAGCCGACCAAGTATCTCTGAGAGGTGTTTCGCTCGCCTCTTTCGTCGCGTCGAAGTAAACGGGCTTGTGTCGTAAATCGCGATTCCGTAGCGTTGTCACCTTCCAGAGCGCGCTCGCCTCCGGCGGCGTTATATCGACGATTGGGTGGGAGAGTTTAAAGATGATGCGAGTCCATCGGGGACTGGGCTGCGTCACGGCGGCGGCGCTGGTGCTCGCCGGCTGTGCGCCGACGGTCATGGCGCCGACCGTGCCGGTGATGCCGGCGGCGAACAAGCCGTTCGACCAGTTCGCCGCCGACCAGCAGGCCTGCCAGGGCTATGCCAATGCACAGGTCGCGCCGCTGACCCAGCAGGCCAACAACCAGGCGCTCGGCAGCACGCTGCTAACCACGGCGTTGGGCGCCGGGCTCGGCGCGGCGATCGGCGGCGGACGCGGCGCGGCGATCGGCGCGGCCTCGGGCGCGGTGGTGGGCGGCGCCGCCGGCGCGCAGGGCTCGTCGATGGCCGGCCGCAGCATCCAGCAGCAATACGATATGTACTACGCGCAATGCATGGCGTCGCACGGCAACCAGGTCCCGGGCATGGTGCCGCCGCCGATGGCCGCGCCGCCGGGCGGTCCGTCGCCGGGGGCGTATGTGCCGGCGCCGCCGCCCTACCGCTGATGACGCAGCCTTGCCCCCTGTTTGCGGAGGACTGACCGGCGATGGCCAAAACGCGCGGCACCGGCCTGTTGATGGTGTGGGTCGATATCGACCCCGTCCATGAAGCGGAATTCGGCAACTGGTACGACGAGGAGCACATCCCGCACCTGCTCGACATACCCGGCTTTCTCTCCGCCGGCCGCTATGTCGCGCTGAAGGGCTCGCCCCGGCATCTGGCGCTCTACGAGCTGGAAACCGCCGATGTGCTGCGCAGCGCGGCGTTTCTCGACGAGGTCAGGTTCCGGCCGACCGCGCGCCGCACCGCCACCGCGGGCGGCATGATCGGGCGGAACTACCTCAACAACGGCTATCGCCAGATCTTCCCGACGCACACCCATCCCATCGAGATGACGCAAGGGCCGGCGCCGTTCCTGCAGATGGGCCGGATCGACATCCCTTCCGGGGTCGAGGACGAGTTCAACGACTGGTACAACATGGCCTATATTCCGCCCTATCTGGCCGTGCCCGGCTGCCTCGGCGCACGGCGTTACGTGGCGATCGATTCGCAGCCGAAATACCTGACCCTCTACGAATTCGCCGATCCGGCCGTATCCGAGCATCCCGACTGGGAAAAAGCCCGCGACGCCAATCCCTGGTCCAGGCGCATCCGGCCGTATATGCGGCACGATGTCGGTTCGCCGGGCGTCTATCGCCGGGTCTTTCCGGCGTGACCTAAAAGCCACCATCGTCGTGGCGAAATTACTACAGTCTGGATTTGTCAAAACGGGTGGTTACTCCACCGGAAATTGGTATATCCATTGCACTGAACGAGGGCACGAATTGGCGGGGCCAACCGCTGCAAACGAGGGGACCTGCTTTTGCGATGGCGATCGATCGCCCTGGGGGGCTGGGGTGTGTTGATGCTGTTGTGCGCGTCGGCAATGGCGCGCACGGCATATGAAGGGCATGGCGGCAATTGCGTCGCCTTTGCGCGCGACGCGACCGGCATCCGTCTCGACGGCAATGCCGCGAGCTGGTGGCCGCATGCGGAGGGCCGTTATGAGCGCGGCCAGCAGCCGAAGCCTGGCTCCATCCTGGTGTTCAAACCGTATGGCCGGATGCATGTCGGCCATGTCGCGGTCGTCTCGAAGGTCATCGGGGCGCGCGTCATCCTGGTCGATCAGGCCAATTGGGTGCGCGGGCAGGTGAGCCGTTCGATGGCCGTGTTCGACGCCTCGCCGCACAACGACTGGACCGCGGTGAGGGTCCAGTTCGGCGGGAGCTGGGGGACGCGAGAAAACCCGACCTACGGCTTTATCTATCCGCACACGCTGCCGGCGAGCTTTGGCGAGACGATCGTCGAGCCGCAGCAAGACCACCGCCGGGCCACCGCTCACGCCAAGCATCATAAAGAGCCGCGCGAACGGGTAGCCGAGAGCGACCACGCGACAAAGCGGCACGCGGCGGCGGCGCATCACCGCAAGCACAAAGAGCCCGACGCAAAGCTCGCTTACGTGTACTAGGGCTCAGACACGTACAGCCGTTTCATCGTCATGGCCGGGCTTGACCCGGCCATCCAACAGACGATGCGGTCAACCGCAACGGCACGGCGGCAGGGATGCCCGGATCAAGTCCGGGCATGACGATACCGGGTTGGTGTACCGCGGCCGGCGGTTCTATCCTGCGGCTCGATCCTTGAGCCGAGGTTGCCCCATGCCCGCCGCCGACCCTTCCCTGCTCTCCGCGACCGAACTGTCCGCCGCAATTGCCGCGCGCAAGCTGTCGCCGGTCGATGTGACCGAGGCGTTCCTCGCGCGGATCGGCGCGCAGGACCAGCAACTGCATGCGTTTATCGATATCTACGCCGACGATGCCCGGCTGGCCGCCGAAGCCGCCGACAAAGCCATTCGCTCCGGTCACCAGATCGGGCCGCTGCACGGCGTGCCGATCGCCCTCAAGGACCTGATCGATCTGGAGGGCCGGGTCACCACCGGCGGCTCGGCGGCGTGGCGCGACCGGCGCTCGCCGGCGACCGCGACACTGGCGAAAAAGCTCATCGCCGCCGGGATGATCGTGCTGGGCAAGACCCATACGGTCGAGTTCGCGATGGGCGGCTGGGGCACCAACCACCACATGGGCACCCCCTGGAACCCGTGGGACGCGGTGGTGCCGCGGACGCCCGGCGGATCGAGCAGCGGCTCGGGCGTCGCGGTGGCAAGCGCGATGGCGCCGCTGGCGATCGGCACCGACACCGGCGGCTCGGTGCGCTTGCCGGCGTCGTGGTGCGGGCTCAGCGGGCTCAAGACCACCGTCGGTCGCGTGAGCTGCTACGGCATCCTGCCGCTCGCCCCATCGCTCGACACGCCCGGCCCGATGGCGCGCTCGGTCGAGGATGCGGCGCTGCTGTTCAGCGTCATGCAGGGGCGCGACCCGCTCGACCGGCTGACCCATGCCGCGCCGCCGCCGGTCGATCCGTTCGCGATGCTGCGGCGCGGGGTCCGCGGACTGCGGCTGGCGCGCATGCCCGCGGCGGAGCGCCATGGCTGCGACCCGGAAATGCTGGCCGCCTATGACGGCGCGCTGGAGACATTGGCGAAGGCCGGGGCGGAGATCGTCGATATCGCGCTGCCGATCGCCTTTGCCGACGCGACCCTCGCCACCGGGCGCATCATCGGCTCCGAAGCGTATCGGATCACCGGCGCGCTGGTCGACGACCCGGCGCTGCCGATCGATCCCGCGGTGCGGCCGCGCATCCAGCTCGGCCGCGACATCCGCGCCCACGAGTATCTCGCCGCGCTGGCCGACCGCGACCGGATGAAGGCGGCGTTCCTGGCCGCGCTCGATCGCGCCGGCATCGACGCGCTGCTGACGCCGACGACCCAGACCCCGGCGATTCCCGTCGCAGCGGTCGATCAGACCACGACGCCCGCGCACTTCACGCGCGTCTTCAACATGCTCGAAATGTGCGCGCTTGCCGTGCCGGACGGCTTCTCGTCCGGCGGCCTGCCGCTCTCGCTGCAGATCGCCTGCCGGCCCTACGACGAGGCGACGGCGCTGCGGATCGGCTGGGCTTATCAGCAGGCGACCGATTGGCACACCCGCCGGCCTGCCGGGTTCGGCGGGTGAGCGAGGTGAACCCGCTTGACTTCCTCAAGAGCCGCTCGCTGCCCTTTGCCGAGATGATGGGCATCGTCTTTGTCGCCGCCGACAAGGACAAGGTGGTTGCCGAGCTGGAGGTCACCCCCAAGCTCTGCACCCGGCCGACGACGATCCATGGCGGCGCGCTGATGGCGTTCGCCGACACGCTCGGCGCGGCCGGCACGGTCCTCAACCTGCCGGACGGCATGACCACCACGACCCTCGAAAGCAAGACCAACTTCATCGCCGGCGCGCCGATCGGCACGCGCCTGATCGGCGAGACGACGCCGGTCCATCGCGGGCGCCGCACCCAGGTGTGGACCACCCGCATCCGCACCGCCGAAGGGCGCCTCGTGGCCATCGTCACCCAGACGCAGATGGTGCTCGCAGCGAGTACTTGACTCAATCAAATAAATTATTGACTCATTCCCTCCAAGCTTTTCGCGTGGAGGCTGAGGATGAGTTCGTCGCCCTTCGACCGGCGCATCGCCGCGGTTCGCCGCTTCAACCGGTTTTACACGCAAAAGCTCGGCGTGCTGGCGGAGGGGTTTCTCGACACGCCGTTCTCGCTCACCGAGGCGCGCGTGCTGCACGCCCTCGCCCACCACGATGGCGCCACGGCCGCCTGGCTGTGCCGCGAGCTCGACCTCGATGCCGGGTACCTGTCGCGCATCCTGCGCGATTTCGAGCGGCAGGAGCTGATTACGCGCCACCAATCGCGGCAGGACGGGCGCCAGACGCTGATCTCGCTGACGGCGGCGGGCAGAGCGGCGTTCGAGCCGCTCGACCGGGCATCGCATGAAGCTGTCGGCGGCCTGCTGAGGCCGCTGGCCGATGCCGACCAGGACCGCCTCATCGGCGCGATGCGGACGATCTCCCTGTTGATCGGCGATGCGCCGGAACGGCGGCCGGCCTTTATCCTGCGCGCCCATCGGCCGGGCGACATGGGCTGGGTGACGGCGCGTCACGGCGCGCTCTACCACGAGGAATACGGCCTCAATCACAAGATGGAGGCGTATGTCGCCGAGGTTGTGGCCAAGTTCCTGCGCGAATTCGACCCGGCGCGCGAGCATTGCTGGATCGCCGAACAGGAAGGAGCGCCGATCGGCTCGGTGTTTCTGGTCCGCGAGAGCGACGCGGTCGCCCGCCTGCGGCTGCTCATCGTCGAGCCGAAGTCGCGCGGCCTCGGTGTCGGCCGCGCGCTGGTCGAGGAGTGCGTCCGTTTCGCCCGGCAGGCGCATTACGCCGAGATCGTCTTGTGGACCCACAGCATCTTGACGGCGGCGCGGCGCATTTACGCGTCCGTCGGCTTCGAGATCATCGAGACCGAGACGCACGATGAATTCGGCCCCGAGCTGGTCGGCGAAACCTGGCGCCTGCGGCTTCAGACCGGCAGATGACTGAGCACGTCGCCGCTGCCCGACCAGATCATGCGCAGCGCAACCGCGGTGATGATCGCCAGGCCGAGCCAGGACAGCCAGAAATGCCGCGCCAGCAACCGCGCGACCAGTGTCGAGGCGACGCCCATCAACGCCACCGACAGGATCAAGCCGAGAAACAGGACCCACGGCTCCGCCTGGGTCTTCGCCACCCCGGCGACGGCGAGCACGTTGTCCAGCGACATCGAGACGTCGGCGGCGATGATGTTGACGACGGCTTGACGAACGGTCGTCTGCGGCGCGGCCGCGTGCCCGCCGCCGCCTTCGGCCGGTCTCGCCGACCGTGCCTGCCGCAACTGGCGGAACATTTTCCACGCCACCCACAGGAGCAGCAAACCGCCGGCCAGCGCGAGGCCGATGATCGCCAGCAGTTGCAAGGCCACCGCGGCGAAGAGAATGCGCAGGACTGTCGCCGCGCCGATGCCGATGACGATCGCCCGCCGTCGCCGCTCCGGCGGCAGGCCGGCGGCGGCCATGCCGACGACGATGGCATTGTCGCCGGCGAGCATGACATCGATCAAAACCACCGATACGAGCGCGGTGATCTGGTTTAGGGTCGGCCACATCACGCGGGGATAGCGCTGTCCTCCGCCTTCGTCGAGTCGGATGACGCGTCTGACCCCGCATCCCCGCATTGCGCTTCGGCTGAGCGCCTATTATGCCGCGAGCTTTCTGATCGTCGGCATCAAGGCGCCGTTCTGGCCGGTGTGGCTCGCCGGCCGCGGCTTCGGGCCGCGCGAGATCGCCGCGCTCTTTGCGGCCGCGATCTGGGTCAACGTCGCCACGACGCCGCTTCTCGGCGCGCTCGCCGACCGGCTCGGCCGGCGGCGCGGTATGATGGTCGTGCTCGCCGCCGCCGCGCTCGCCGGCTACGCGGGCTTGTGGAACGCCTATGCGTTCTGGGGCGTGCTCGGGCTGACCCTGGTCACCGCCACCGCCCAGACGGCGCTGATGCCGCTGGGCGACAGCATCACCCTGGCGGCGGTGCGCGACCGCGGCATCGATTACGGCCGGGTGCGGGTTTGGGGTTCGGTGAGCTTTATTGTCGCGGCGATCGCCAGCGGCGCGGCGCTATCGCACGCGGCCGCCGGATCGGCCGGCGGCAACACGGTGCTGGCGCTGGTGCTGGCGGCCTGCCTGGTCCTTTTCGCCGCCTGCCTGGCCGTCCCCCGGACCGCGATCCGGCCCGCCGTCGCGTCGCGGCGGACCGCCTTTGCCGCGGTGGCGCGAGACCGGCGGTTTTGGCGGTTTGTCGCCGTGGCGGCGGCGCTGCAGGCCAGCCACCAGGTCTATTACGGCTTCGGCACGCTGTATTGGCGGACGCTCGGGTTTTCCGACGCGATGATCGGGGTGTTGTGGGCCGAGGGCGTGGTCGCCGAGATCGTGCTGTTCTGGCAGGGCAGCCGGCTGCTGGCCCGGCTCGGGCCGCTCGGCCTGATGATCCTGGGCGGCGCCGCGGGCATTGTGCGCTGGGGGCTGATGGGCCTCATCCCGGCATTGCCCGCGGCGCTCGCGCTGCAAACGCTGCATGCATTGACCTTCGGCGCCGCGCATCTCGGGGCGATGAATTACCTGTCGCGAACCGTGCCGCCGGACGCCTCGGCGAGCGCCCAGGCGCTTTATTCGGGCGCTTCGTCCGGCTTCGGCAGCGGGCTGGTGATGCTCGCCGCCGGCGCGCTTTACGCCGAGCTCGGCGGCGGCGCCTACCTGTTCATGACCGTGCTGTCGGCGCTCGGCCTGCTCGGCGCGCTGCGGCTGGCGGCGTCAGCGCCTCAGCGGCATTTCCGATAGCGCCCCGTCGCCGCGGCCGCCGTCGCGAGGCTTGCCGCATGCGCCCGGAACGCCTTGTCGTCCATGGCGGCGGCTTTCTTGAGCACCTCGGCGGCCTCCTGGCAAGTCGCCGTACTGGTCTTCCCGGCCTGCTTCAGCGCGGCGTCGTTGGCCAATGCGGTGTCCCAGTGGTCATAGGCCGCGTTGCCGTGGAAATGCGCGATCATCGCCTTCTGGTAGGCCAGCACCGTGGCCTTGTTGCGCTGCTGGAACAAACCGTAGGTCGGGTCGCGGCAGGCCGTGCTCGCCACCATCACATCGATCAAGAAACGGATGCCCTGCTCGGCTTCGAGCGCGGCCGCCGTATAACAACCATCCGCCGCGCTTGCGATCCCCGGCAACGCCAAGGTAGCGGCGAGCGCCGCGGCAACAACTCTCTTCATAACACCCCCGTCCCCTCAAACTACCGGCAGACGATACTCGACGAGCCAATATTTGCAAGAACGCGAAACGGCACCGGTGCAATTACGACTATGGGTAGCCCAACAGTGGATTTTCGGAAACCAGCCGTTCCCCGGCTCTCGGATCGACAACTAGAGAGACAACGAATCGCGGCGGCAGGTTCGTCTTGATTTTTGCCTTCGGTACTCCGGTTGAACTCGCCGGCGACGGCGTGGACTTGCGGGCTTTGCCGCCGCAGCCGCATAGTCTTGCGATGATCGTGTTGTTTACCGATTTCGGCTTGGCCGGGCCGTATACCGGCCAGGTCACGGCGGTGCTGCATCGCGACGCTCCCGGGGTGCCGATCGTCCCGCTGTTCGCCGACGCTCCGAGCGCGCGCCCGCAGCCGTCGGCTTATCTGCTCGCGGCCTACGGCACATGGTTTCCCGCCGGGACGGTCTTGCTTTGCGTGGTCGACCCCGGGGTCGGCAGCGCGCGGCGAGCCGTGGTCGCCGAAGCCGAAGGGCGGATTTACGTCGGCCCGGACAACGGCCTGTTCGACATCGCCATGCGGCGGGCGGCCGGATCGCGGCTGTGGGAAATCGTCTGGCGCCCGGGGTCGCTGTCGCCGAGTTTTCACGGGCGCGACCTGTTTGCTCCGGTCGCGGCGCGGATTGCGCGCGGAGAACCGATCGCCGCGCTGGCGCAGCCGGCCGATGGCCGGCAATTCACCCGCGGCTGGCCCGACGATCTTGCGGAGATCGTCTATATCGACCATTACGGCAACGCGATGACCGGTCTGCGCGGGGCGCTGCTGCCGCCCGCGGCGCGGCTTCATGCCGGCGGACGGCAACTCGACCGGGCCGCGACGTTCTCGGCGGTCAAAGAAGGCGAAGCCTTCTGGTACATCAACGCAAACGGCCTCGCCGAGATCGCGGTCAACGGCGGCCGCGCCGCCGAGACCCTCGGCCTCGCGGTCGGCCAGCCGGTGGGATTGGTCCCGTAACGAGCGACCCGTTCCGTCCCTTGCCGCTAGCGCAGAAGTTCGACCACTTGTTTCGTCATCGCTGGGCTTGACCCGGCGATCCCGCCGGCAGCCCGGGAGATGGCCGGGTCAAGCCCGGCCATGACGATCCGTTGAAGCCAACTCGATTTGTTCGGATAACGCTTTAGCAGGGAACGTAGCGGTAGTAGTACGGATTCCAGCAGGTGCGCGGCGGATACGGGTAATAAGGCGGTGCGGCCGGCGGATAATAATAAGCCGGCGGATAGCTGTAATATGCGGGGTAGCCGTAATACGGCGCGGCCAAGGCGGTGCCGAGCGCAAAGGCGCCGACACCGATCCCGACGGCCGCACCGGTGCTGATCGCGTGCGCCGGTTGGGGTGCCGCCGTGATGCCGATGCCGATTGCCATCGCCGCCGCCGCGCCGATCAGACGCCGGCCAAACCTGTCATTGATCATACGCTGCCTCCTGCACCCACACGCGCAACCCCGATGGCGCGTGCCCCGCCTAAAGATTCTGATGAAGCCGAAGATAATTACAACAGGGATTGAATTGGATGCGCCAACAAAATTGTGGATATCGCCACTCGGTTGCACTGATGGTGAACTAATTGACGCGACGCGGTTTTGGCGCTTTGTAACGTTTTGTAAATAACGCAGCGGTCCGGGCAGCAAAATGGGCGAGCAGTTGCTCGCCCATTGCGTCCTAATCTTGGCGCGGCAGGGCCGGCGGTATACCGTCAGCACGGATAGTAGCGGCCGGAATACGGGCTCCAGCAGCTCCGCGCCGGCGGGCCGTAATACCCCGGGTAATAAGCGGGGCCGTAGCCGTAGTAATAGGGGGGAGCGTAATAGCCCGGATAGGCGGCGCCCGCGCCCAACGCCGTACCCAACGCCAACGCGCCGAGGCCGATACCCACCGCCGCGCCGGGACCGATCGCGTGCGCGGGCTGCGGTGTCATGGTGAGGCCGACGGCTCCGACGATCGCCGCCGCAAAACCGAGCATGCGGCCTGTGCGGCCAAGGGTTTTGCGACCAGAGATTTCGCGGCCAAAGGTTTCGCGGCCAAAGGTTTTGCGGCCAAAGGTTTTGCGGTCGAAGATTTCGCTGGGGGTCATGATCACTGTCCTCTTCCCTGTGAGCGAGCGAGAGTGTCGAGCGGGTCGACCACTCCGCATGTTTTGTGGCGCTAACGCCCCACCACCGTGTCAATTCCCTATGAAACGCCCACCGGCCGGGTAAGAGGCGGCCGCGCTTAAGTCTTCATCAACATTACCGACGCAAAGTCCCTATCGGCGGGGGTCCGCCAAGGGGACTGGGTGTGAACGTCGTATCCGTTGCCGCGTTGTCGCGCTCGACCGAAATCGAGGTGGTGGAGGCCAGGGAAACCTGGAGCGAATACCGGCTGGCGGACGGCACGGTGCTGCGCGTCAAGCCGATCATGATCGCGGTCAACCGCATCGAAGGCGCCGAATCGAGCAACGGCGAGCCCGTCTACAACATGAAATCGACGCTGGTGACCGATGTGAGGGGCGCCAAGACACCGCCCGACCTGGCGTGAACCGCCCGCCTCAGCGGCGGACCCGCGCGGGCGCCTGGCACAATTCCGCCTCGCCGATCTCGACCACGGTCGCCGCGACCAGCACCGACGACCCGCTCGCCAGCCTCGCAATCCTGCCGATGCCGACGCTGGACCTCGTCTTCGGCGGCGACGATCACGGCGACATCAAGCTGACGCGCGCCTTCGCCTCCCCTCAGCCGCGGCGCGAGCCGGTCCCTGCCGCGGAATTCCCGGCCTATTGCCCGGTCGACCGCGACCGCCCATCGCTCGACCACCCGCACCGCATCGAGCTGAGCATCGACTCGCTGCCGAATTACATGCTGATTGAGCCGATCCCGGTGGCGATCGACCCGGTCGGCGACACCGCCTACACCGCGTGGGTGCACAATCTCGACACCAACGCCACCGGCAACAGCGTGATCGAGGCGCTGTTGCTGCTCAAGGAGCGGCTCGAGTTCGTTTACGACGACCTGAACAAGCGCCCGCACCTCGACAACGACCAGAAAACGACACTGCAGATCCTGCATACCTACATCGCGCCCAAGCGGCCGGAATGGGTTTGAAGCTCCAGTGGGTTTGAACTTGGCGAGCGACAAGGCCGCCTTCGACTTCCCGATTTGGCGGCGACGCCCGCGCCACGCGAATACCGCCCTGCGGCAGAGGGCCTTTCCCGGCCGCGCAATAAATGCGTAATCTGCGCCCGACGCTTTGTGGTGAGCCCGTGCGCACCCCCGCGTCCGGGTTCGACTTACCTCAGGGGAGGAAATTATGGCTGAGATTATCGGCGCCGATCTGCTGGCGAAAAGCCTCGTGCAGCAAGGCGTGCAGTACATGTTCGGTGTCGTCGGGTTCCCCGTCGGCCCGATCGCCGAGGCCGCGCAGCGCGCCGGCCTGCCCTATATCGGCATGCGCAACGAGCAGGCGGCGTCCTATGCCGCGGGCGCGGTGGGCTTTCTGACCAGACGCCCCGGCGCCTGCATCACCGTCACCGGCCCTGGCGTCATCCACGGCATCGCCGGCCTCGCCAACGCCCAGCAGAATTGCTGGCCGATGCTGCTGATCGGCGGCGCGTCCGAGACCTACCGCAACGGCATGGGCGCCTTTCAGGAAGAGCGCCAGGTGATGGGCGCAACCCCGTTCTGTAAGTTCGCGCACGCCATCGAGCACGTGAACCGCATCCCGTTCTACGTCGAGATGGCCGTGCGCAACTCGATCTACGGCCGGCCGGGCGGCGCCTATCTCGATATCGCCGACGACATCATCGGCGGCAAGTGCGACGAGAGCCAGGTCGTCGAGGCCGCGAAATGCCCCGACCCGCCGCGCACCATGGCGATGCCGAACGACATTGAGCGCGCCCTCGACGCGCTGCAGTCGGCGCAGCGGCCGCTGGCGCTGATCGGCCAGGGCATGGGCTATTCGGGCGCGACCGAGGAGGTGCGCAAGTTCATCGAGCGCACGCAGATCCCGTTCGTCCGCACGCCAAAGGGCAAGGGCGTGATGCCCGACGACCATCCGCTGTCGGCGGGCGCGGCGCGCACCCTGGCGCTGCAGCAGGCGGACGTGGTGTTCCTGATGGGCGCGCGGTTCAACTGGATCCTGCATTTCGGCCTGCCGCCGCGCTATTCCAAGGACGTGCGCGTCGTCCAGCTCGACATCTCGCCGGAGTCGATGCACCAGAACAAGCCGGCCGAAGTCGCGCTGCTGGGTGACGGCAAGGCGATCATGCAGCAGATGAACCAGGCGCTGGAGGGCCGCCAGTGGTTCCATCCGGAAGGCTCGCCGTGGCGTCAGGCGCTGGCCGCGAAGGCCAAGGAAAACGCCGACATGATCGCGCCGCAGATCAACGACGACTCGTCGCCCGGCGGCTATTACCGGCTGTTCAAGGACATCCGCGAGTGGCTGCCGAAGAATGTCGTGCTGTGCAGCGAAGGCGCGACGACGATGGATATCGGCGGCACCCAGATGCCGCTCGAGAACCCCAACTCGTACATGAACGCGGGCTCCTACGGCACGATGGGCGTCGGTCTCGGCCTCGTCATCGCGGCATGCGTCGTGCACCCCGACCGGCCCGTCGTGCACGTGTCGGGCGACTCGGCGATCGGCTTCTCCGGCATGGAGATGGAGACGCTGTGCCGCTACGGCATGCCGGCCAAGATCGTCGTGCTCAACAATGGCGGCATCGGGCCGGGGATGCCGGAAATCCCGGAAAACCCGATGCTCAACATGCGACCGAACACGCTGATCTACGGCGCCCGCTACGACAAGATGATGCAGTCGTTCGGCGGCTACGGCGCCTATGTCGAGGACGTGAAGGATGTCCGCGGCGCGCTCGACGAGCTGATGCATACGCCCGGCCCCGGCCTGGTCAACATCAAGCTGAGCCAGGGCTCGCAGCGCAAGCAGCAAGCCTTCCGCTGGCACTCGTAACACCACGCGTAACACCCTGGCCAGCGCCCTCCCCCGCCAGCGGGGGAGGGTTCGGCCGGGCTGTCCAAAGACCGGCATGAGCTACCTGACGATCCGCGTCGAGATCACCCGCGACGAGTGGCGGGCGGCGGCTCCGGTCGAGATCGAGATCACCGCCTATATCGACCGCGTGCCGGAGACCGGCGATTACAGCCGCGGGATGCTGACCCGCGCCCCCAAGGGGGTGTGGAACAGCCGGCTGCAATTCGCCGGCGATTTCGACGATCTGGACGCGGCGCTGGCGGCGGTCGACGCGCGCTATCCCGACGCGGCACGCATCCGCTGCTATGAATACACGGTCGATGACGAATTCGCGCGCGAAACGGCGCCGCTGGTAAAGAGCGCCGGCAAGTGGGCTCAGGCGTGAGATTCTTCAGGCTGCCCCCAGGCCGGGGGCGGGCAGCCGCTGGCTGAGGCGAACCGACGCTTCGCTCTGCGCCGAAGCAGGCAAATCTTCGCTTAGCGATGGATTTCGCCGCGCCTATATCGTGCGGCATGCGTTCCGACGATCCGGCGCGGCCGGTGCGATGACCGCGATCCCCGGCAAGCCTCGTCTGCTTCCCCGCGGCGGCCATGCCGTCGCTGCGGCGCTTGGCGGCCTGCTGGCGATCGCCGCCGGCATCGGCGTCGGCCGCTTTGTGTACACGCCGATCCTGCCGCCGATGGTCGCGGAATTGGGGCTCAGCCGTTCCGCCGCCGGGCTGATCGCCTCGGCCAATTTCCTCGGCTATCTGATCGGCGCGCTGGCCGCGGCGCTGCCCAGCCTGCCGGGATCGCGCCGCGCCTGGGTGCTCGGCGCGCTGTCCGCCAGCGTGGTGACGACCGCGGCGATGGGGATCGCCGACACGTTCCCCGAATTTGTCGGGCTGCGCCTCGTCGGCGGCATCGCCAGCGCCTTTGTGCTGATCATCGGCTCGACCCTGGTGCTCGAACATCTCGCCGACATGCGCCGCAGCGCGCTGTCGGCGCTGCATTTCGCCGGGGTGGGCAGCGGGATCGCCGTGTCCGCGGCGCTGGTCGCCGGGTTGCTGGCGCTCGGCCAGTCGTGGCGCGTCCTGTGGCTGGCGAGCGGCGCGCTCGCCTGTGTCGCGCTCGGCGCCGTCGCGGCCTTGCTGCCGCGGGGCGCAACACCCGCCGGTGACGGCGGACCATCCCGCGCCGGGGCGCCGCCCAGCCCAGAACTGCGCCGGCTGACCGTCGCCTACGGGCTGTACGGGTTTGGCTATGTCATCACCGCGACCTTCATCGTCGCCATCGTCCGTGCGACCCCGGCGATCCGCGCGTTGGAGCCGGCGATCTGGATCGTCGTCGGGCTTTCGGCGGCGCCGTCGATCGGCATCTGGACCCGGACCGCGGCGCGCACCGGCCTGCCGGTCGCCTTCGCGCTCGCCTGCGTCATCGAGGCCGGCGGCGTGGTCGCGAGCGTTGCATGGCCCACCGCGACCGGCATTTTTGTCGCCGCGGTCCTGCTCGGCGGGACGTTCATGGGGCTGACGGCGCTCGGCCTGATCTGGGCGCGCCGGCTCGCGACCGGCGACCCGCGCCGCGCATTGGCCATGGTGACCGGCGCGTTCGGCCTCGGGCAGATCATCGGCCCCGCTTTCGCCGGGATCGTCTCGGACCATCTCGGCAGCTTTCTGGTCCCGTCGATCGCCGCCGCCGCGGCCTTGCTGATCGCCGCTGGCTTGGCGATCAAGGACGGAGACGGCGCCGCCGGCCGGCCGGGCTGATCGGCCGCCGGCCGCTTGCCCGCCGCCGGCATAAGGTGCAGGCTGCCGGTGACGAACGCCGATCATCGGAGGAACCGCATGCCCGCCGCCGTCCGCAATGTCGCCCGCGAAAAGCTCGAACAGGAAAAGCTGTCGCTCGGCGTCGGCGTCCGCATGACGCGCAGCGTCGAGATCGCCAAGGCGATGGCGGTTGCCGGTTTCGACTGGCTGTTCCTCGACATGGAGCATGGCGTGATGTCGCTCGAGGCCTGCGCGCAGATCTCGACCGCCGCGCTCGATGCAGGTATCGCGCCGATCGCCCGCGTGCCCAACGGCGAATACGCGATCGCGACGCGGGCGCTCGACAACGGCGCGCTCGGCATCGTCATGCCGCATATCGACACCGCGGCCGAGGCGCGCGAAGTGGTCAACCGGTTGAAATACCCGCCGGTCGGGCATCGCTCGATGGGCGGCTACGGCCCGCATTACGGGTTGCGCTCGGCATCGAGCAGTGAGATGGCCGCGACGCTCAATGCGGCGAACCTGACGGTGGTGATGCTGGAAACGCCGACCGCGATCGCCAATGCCGCCGAGATCGCCGCGGTGCCGGGGGTCGACGTGCTGTTGATCGGCACCAACGATTTATGCGCCGAGATGGGCATCCACGGCGAATTCGGCAACGAGAAGGTCGCCGAGGCCTATAAGGCGATGATCGCCGCCTGCAAGCAGCACGGCAAATTCCCCGGCATGGCCGGTGTCTACAACGAGCAGATCATGCCGCGCTATATCGAGATGGGCGCGCGCTTTATCCTGGCCGGCCAGGATGCGCAGTTCATGAATGCCGGCGCCGCCGCCCGCACCGGCTTCCTCCACAAGCTGCACGATTAACGCCGGTGGATGCCTCCACCCCGACCCTCCCCCGCCGATCTCCCTCCCCCGCTGGCGGGTTGGCCGTCACTGCCCCCTTATCGCCGGCCGGTGGAGCGGCAATCACCGGCGTCGACCTTGCGCAGCCGCTGAGCGCGGCAAACCGCGACCGCGTCTATCAGGCGCTGCTCGACCATCAATTCGTGGTGTTTCCCGGCCAGACGCTGAACCGCGAAGCGCAGTACGCGTTCACCGCGCAATTCGGCGAGATCGAGGCGCATGGCGGCGGCCGCGCCGGGAAGCGGCGCGATATCGCCCATGTCACCGCCAACCTCGACGCCGACGGCAACCCCAGCGACCGTTTCGCCAAGGGCGCCAACTATCGCTGGCACACCGACAAACCCTACTACGCGACGCCACCGGCGCTGACCACCCTCCACGCGGTCGAGCTCCCGCCCGCGGGGGGCGACACCGAGCTCGCCAATACCCGGCTCGCCTACGCCGCGCTCGATGACGACACGAAGCGGCGGATCGCCGGCGCGCGGGTGGTCTTCCAATGGGAGGCCGGCCGGCGGCCGGGCTACTACGCCAGCGAGCTGCCGCCGGTCGACCACCCGCTGGTGCGCACGCATCCGGACACCGGCGAGAAGGCGCTCTATCTCGGCCATCACGCGCTGCGCATCGCCGGCCTGCCGGAAGACGAAGGCGCCGCGCTGCTCGACGCGCTGCTCCGGCACGCGACACAGCCGCGCTTCACCTATGCGCATCGCTGGCGGCCGGGCGACCTGCTGATCTGGGACAACCGCTGCACCCTGCACCGGGCGGTCGCCAATTACGAGATGACCCGCTACCGCCGCGTCATGCACCGCAATGTGGTGAAGGGCGACGTGCCTTTCTGACAGCTACGCCAGCACCGACTTGGACGTCGGGACGATGCGGGTGACGACCATCTTCTCGCGGTCGAGACAGTCGGGAACGCGCGGCGCGATCTTGGTCTTCCAGTAATCGGTCTCGTAGACCGCCTTGTAGAGCGCTTCCCGCTCGGCTTCGCTATCGAACCGGCGGATCCAGACATACTTGCTGTCGTCGGTCTCGCCGCGGAAGCTGCCCGCGATCACCATGCCCTTCGACACCTGGAAGGGGATGATCTCCTCCTCCATGATCTTGACCCACTCGTCCATCTTGCCGGGCCGCACGTGGTATTGCCGCAGTTCGTAAAAGGCCATGGTTCCCTCCGTGGTTGATGCGCGGCAGTTTACCCTTGTGTCGTCCCGGCGGAAGCCCGGGACCCACTTATCCGTCGCAGGAACCGTTGAAAAGTGGGTCCCGGCCTGCGCCGGGACGACGATCAAGAACCCTCCGCCGCGATGGCCGCCGGCGGCCGCGGGAAGAAGCGGTTCTCCGGCCGCGGCAGACCGAGGTTTTCGCGCAGCGTCTGCCCTTCGTATTCGCGGCGAAAGAGGCCGCGGCGCTGCAGCTCGGGGACGACCCGGTCGACGAATTCGTCGAGCCCGCCGGGAACCCACGGGAACATGATGTTGAATCCGTCGCAGGCCTCGGAATAGAGCCACTCCTCCATCTGGTCGGCGACCTGCGCCGGCGTGCCGACCATCGCCAGCCCGCCATACGCGCCGGCGATCTGCGCCAGCTGGCGGACCGTGAGATTGTCGCGCCGGGCGCGGGCGATGACCCGCTCGCGGCCGCTTTTCGAGGCGTTGCTCTCCGGAATGTCGGGAAGCGGCGCGTCGAGGTCGAATTGCGCGGCGTCGCAGCCCAGGGCGATCGACAGCGAGGCGATGCCGCTGTCGGGATGGACGCGGCTGTCGAGCAGCGCGCGTTTGGCCTTCGCCTCCTCCTCGGTATCGCCGACGACGACCAGGCAGCCGGGCAGGATCTTGATGTGGTCCGGGTCGCGGCCGAGCCGGGCGGCGCGGCGCTTGACGTCGGCGTAATATTCCCGGCCGCCGGCAATCCCCCCGCCGCCCGGCGAGAAGATCATCTCGGCGGTCTCGGCGGCGAGCTGGCGGCCCGCCTCCGACGCGCCGGCCTGGACGATCACCGGCCAGCCCTGGATCGGCCGCGCGATGTTGAGCGGCCCGCGCACCGACAAAAACTCCCCCTTATGGTCGAGCACATGCATCCGGGCGGGGTCGAAATAGATGCCGTTGTCGACATCGCGGACAAAGGCGTCCTCGGCCCAGCTGTCCCACAGGCCGGTCACCACATCGTAGAACTCGCGGGCGCGGCGATACCGCTCGTCGTGCTCCATATGCTCGGTGAGGCCGAAATTGAGCGCCGCGTCGGGGTTCGAGGTGGTGACGAGGTTCCACCCGGCGCGGCCGCCGCTGATATGGTCGAGCGAGGCGAAACGCCGCGCGATCGTGTAGGCCGGCTCGAACGTCGTCGACGCCGTGGCGACGAGGCCGAGATGCCGGGTGAACATCGCCAGCGCCGGCAGCAGGGTCAGCGGGTCGAACGAGGTGACGGTGGCGCTGCGCATCAACGCCGCCATCGGCATGTTGAGCACCGCCAGATGATCGGCCATGAACCACGCGTCGAACCTGCCCTCCTCCAGCTTTTGCGCAAAGCGGATCAGGTGCTGGAGATTGAAGTTCGCGTCCGGGTAGGCACCGGGATAGCGCCACCACCCGGTGTGGATGCCGACCGGGCGCATGAACGCGCCGAGGCGCAACTGTTTCCGTGCCATGTGCGTCGTTCGCCGCCTGCTGCCCAGGATGAATCCCGGCCATGATGTTAGCCGCCATGCGACGCAGCGCATAGCCGCCGTCGCAGGCAACGCCGGCGGACGTCCTCCGCCGCCATTTTCGCGGCCGATCGCTGCGCGCTGCCCGACATGTCAAAAAAACACCACAAATTTGCGGATGCGCGGCTAGAATGCGCCCGCGCTGCGGAATAGGCATTCCGCGCGGCGAGTTTGCTGCCCGCTTGCCGCAGCGCCGAACCTTGGAGGTACCGCTCCCGTGGCTGACGCCGTCGTTTCCGATTTCAAGGCGACAACCCCCGTCGTCCAACGCAAGAGGCGCTGGATCTCGGTAGGCCGGCACCGGTCTATCGTCGGCTTCCTCTTTGCGCTGCCGCTCATCGCGGTGATCGCGCTGCTGGTGCTGTATCCCGCGGGCTATGCGCTGCACCTGGCGACATTGAACAAGTCGATGCAGCACTTTGTCGGCCTGGGCAACTTCACCTTCCTGTTCAAGCGCCCGACCTTCTGGGCGGTGGTCGAACAATCGTGCCTGTTTGCCATCACCGCGGTGATCTTCAAGGCGGTGGTCGGCTTTGTCGTGGCGCATGTCGTCCACAACATCCCGCAGAAGGGTCAGCGCAAGTGGCGCGGCATGCTGCTGGTGCCGTGGGTGATCCCGCCGGCGATGTCGACGCTGGCCTGGCTGTGGCTGTTCGACCCGTCCTACAGCGCGTTCAACTGGGTGTTCCAGCATCTCGGCATGAGCGAAATACCGTGGCTCGGCGATTACCGCTGGGGCCGGTTCTGCGTGATCCTGGTCAATGTGTGGGTCGGCTCGCCGTTCTTCATGATCATGTACCTGGCGGCGTTGAAATCGGTGCCGGACCAGCTGCACGAAGCCGCGGCGATCGACGGCGCCAACTGGTTTCAGAAGATCTGGTACATCAACCTGCCGATGATGCGGAACATCATCCAGATCACCGCGCTGTTCTCGCTGATCGTGACCTTCGCCAATTTCGACATCGTCAAGGTCCTGACCAACGGCGGGCCGGTCGACAAGACGCATGTCTTCGGCACCTGGGCCTTCAATCAGGCGATCTACAGCAACGACATCCCGCTGGGCGCGGCGGTATCGCTGTTCATGGCCCCGATCCTTGCGGTCGCCGCCTTCTTCATCCTGCGCAACGTACGCAAGCGCGGCAACGAGGCCTAAATCATGGCGAGCGTAACGACAGCCGCGGTCGCCGCCCCGGCGCGTTTCGGCAGCATTTCCCGCGGCCGCAAGCGGACATTGTACTGGTCGTATTTCTTCCTGGGGTTGTTCGTCGTCTTCTTCCTGACGCCGCCGCTCTACATGGTGCTCACCTCGCTCAAGTCGAGCGCGGAGATCGGCCTGGCGAACAACCCGTGGTGGGTCTCGCATCCGACGCTGGAGAACTACGCGGCGCTGCTGGGCTCGTCGCAGTTCCTGATCTTCTTCAAGAACTCGGTGATCGTCTCGCTTTGCGTCGTGTCGGTGACGATGGTCATCGCCGTGATGGCGGCGTTCTCGCTGTCGCGGATGGGGTTCTGGGGTTCGGCGACGCTGGCGACCGGCGTCTTTCTGACCTACCTGATCCCGGACACGCTGCTGTTCATCCCGCTATTCAAGACGTTCTCGTGGATCCGTGAGGTCACCGGGATCGAGCTGATCAATCACTGGTGGGTGCTGATCGTCGTCTACCCGACGCTGACCGTGCCGTTCTGCACCTGGATCATGATCGGCTATTTCGCCAGCATCCCGAAAGAGCTCGACGAGGCCGCGCTGATCGACGGCGCGAGCTATTTCCAGCTGTTGACGCGCATCTTCATCCCCGTCGCATTGCCCGGGATCATCGCCGCGACGATCTTCGCCTTTACCGTGTCGTGGGCGAATTTCCTCTACCCCCTGGCCTTTACGACGTCGACCGACCAGCTTGTCTTGCCGGTCGGCATCGTCACCACGCTGATCAAGGGCGACGTGTTCAACTGGGGCCAGATCATGACCGGCGCGCTGCTTGGCGCGGCGCCGCCGCTGATCATCTACGCCTTCCTGATGGACTATTACATCTCCGGCCTTACCGCCGGCGCTACCAAGGGTTGATCGTTCGCCGCAGCGACTGCGGTCACAACCGAACCGGCCGGTTCGATGAGGAGGAAGTATGAAGAGAATGTTCAGCCGCCGCGGCTTGCTGAAAACCGGGGCGACCGCGGCGGCGGTGGGGGCGCTGCCGCTGCCGTTCATGCACGGGGCCTACGCCGCCGGTAGCCTGTCGGTGGGCTGGTGGGACCATTGGGTCCCCGGCGCGAACGACGCCTTGACCAAGCTGTGCAACGAATGGGCGGCGAAGGAAAAGGTCGAGATCAAGATCGACTACATCACCAGCCAGGGCGGCAAGCTGATGATCACCTCGGCCGCCGAGGCGCAGGCCAAGTCCGGTCACGACATGATCACGCTGCCGAGCTGGTACGGCCCGGCCCATACCGACGACCTCGAACCCGCCGACGACGTGTGGACCGAGCTGACCAAGCGGCATGGGCCGACCACCGCCTCGATGACCTACATCGCCAAGCAGGAAGGACATTGGATCGCAACGCCGGCGATTTCCAACACGCTGACGCTGCCCTCGGTCGGCCGCATCGACATCTTCAAGGAAACGGTCGGTCTCGACCTGACGCAGATGTACCCGCCGCAGGGCGGCACCCCCAACAAGGAGCTGCAGGACAAGTGGACCTGGGACTTCTTCCTCCAGGCGGCGGAGAAATGCCATAAGGCCAACCATCCGTTCGGCCTCGCCATCGGCCAGACCGACGACACGGCGAACTGGATCGGTGCGATCTTCAACGCGCACGGCGCCCAGCTGGTCGACAAGGACGGCAACATCACCGCCAAGTCGGACGCCGTGAAGCACATGCTCGACTACTTCAAGCGGCTGACCCAGTTCCTTCCGCCGGACGTCTATGCGTGGGACGATTCGAGCAACAACAAGGCGCTGATCTCGGGCCAGGCGGCGTTCATCTTCAATCCGCCCTCGGCCTGGGCCGTGGCGACGCGCGACGCCCCGAAGGTCGCCGAGCAGTGCTGGCACTTCCCGTCGCCCAAGGGGCCGAAGGGCCGGTTTGATCCGGCGCAGGCGTCGACCTGGGGCATCTGGAAGTTCTCGCCGAACAAGTCGGCGGCGAAAAGCCTCGCGCTCCACCTGTGGGAGACCGACTCGGTCAAGCAGCTCGTGGCGGCGAGCAAGGGCTACGACATCCCCTGCTTCGGCACCCTGCGCAATTTCGATACCTGGGCCAACGAAGGCCCGCCGAAGGGCAGCATCTGGAACTACCCGCCGCGCGGCGACGTCATCGAGTCGGTGTCGGGCTCGCCCGGTCCGGCGCGCATCGCCAACCAAATGTTCGCGCAGGCGACGATGGCTAAGATGATCGCCCAGCACACGCAGCAGGGCAAAACCGCCGACCAGGCGATCGATTGGGCGGCCACCGAGCTGGAAGGCTTTATGCGGACTTAAGCCGCATCCCGCGCTGTGTTGCGGGAGGGTATGACGGACGGCGGGGACCTTGGTCTCCGCCGTTTTCGTGACCCCGTGTCGCCGGCTCGGCGGTTGCCGCCGGTACCGGCCAAGTGATTAAGTAAGCGCCAAGGCGAGCGGCGCTCAACCGCTCTCGCGCATCTTTGGCTTCGCGTCGGGACCCGCCGGAACAACCGGCCACAACATCGAGGGACCGCCGTGACCGACGTTATCGCCAATTCCGCCGCCGTTTCCGCACAAGGCGCGGCGCGCCGCGAGGCTGCGACCATCGCCGCGCGCATCGACCGCCTGCCGAGCACGCGCTACATCTGGCACCTGGTGCTGCTGTTGTCGCTGGGCGGCTTTTTCGACGTCTTCGACAACGGGCTCATCGCCTATATCGCCCCGGGCCTCTTTGCCGCGAAGATCTTTACGCCGACTACCCAAGGCTTTTTCGACATCAACGGCTTCGCCAGCCTGGTCGCGTCCACCTTTCTCGGCATGTTCGCCGGGACGCTGCTGTTCAGCTCGCTGTCGGACTGGTTCGGCCGGCGGTCGATCTTCACCTTCGCGCTGGTCTGGTACTCGATCGCCACACTGATGATGGCGTTCCAATCGACGCCGCTGGCAATCGATTTCTGGCGGTTTCTCGCCGGCTGCGGGATCGGCGTCGAGCTGATCACGGTCGATACCTACCTGTCGGAGCTGATGCCGAAAGACCGGCGCGGCCAGGCTTTCGCGTTCAACCAATCGTTCCAGTTCCTCGCCTATCCGACCGTCTCGCTGCTGGCTTACGGGCTGGTGCCGGCGGCGCCGCTCGGCTGGGAAGGCTGGCGCTGGGTCACGGTGATCGCCGCCGCCGGGGCGATCTTTGTCTGGTGGATCCGCCTGTCGCTGCCGGAATCGCCGCGCTGGCTGGCGATCCACGGCCGCACCGCCGACGCCGAGCGGATCACCGCGATGATGGAGGCCAAGGTCGAGGCGGAGAGCGGCAAGCCGCTGCCCCGCCCCGAGATGCTGCCCGACGAGGTCGAGGCCGGGCGCGGCGCCTGGCGCGAGATATGGCAACCGCCCTATCGGCGCCGCACGGTGATGCTGATCATCTTCAACCTGGTGCAGTCGATCGGCTATTACGGCTTTGCCAGCTGGGTCCCGACGCTGTTGATCTCGCAGGGGATCACCGTCACCAAGTCGCTGCTCTACACCTTCGTGATCGCGCTGGCGAACCCGACCGGGCCGCTCCTCGCCTCGTTCATCGCCGATCGCAGCCACCGCAAATGGCAACTGGTGGGCGCCTGTTTCTGCCTCGCGGTGTTCGGCCTGATCTTCTCGCAGATGACCACCGCCCCCGGCATCATCCTGGTCGGCGTGCTGATCACCTTCTCGACCAGCAATTTGTCGTACGCCTTCCACGCCTATCAGGCCGAGCTCTACCCGACGCGCATCCGCAGCCGCGCGATCGGCTTTACCTATTCGTGGAGCCGGTTCAGCACGATCTTCGTCGGTTTCATGGTGGCGTTCTTCCTGCGCCATTACGGCACCGTCGGCGTGTTCGGCTTTATCGCCTCGGCGATGGTGGTGTGCTGCCTGGTCATCGGGCTGATGGGCCCGCCCACCGCGCGGCTGCGCCTCGAACAGATTTCGCGCTAAGATAAGGCCGTGGCAGGAGGGACGAGACGATGGCCAAGCGGCAGATGCATATGGGCGTGTTCGTGCTCGGCACCGGCAACCATCAGGCCGGCTGGCGCTACGAGGGCGCGGCGACGAGCCATATGCAGCTGCCGGTGATGCAGGAGATCGCCCGCATCGCCGAGCGCGGCAAGTTCGACCTGCTGTTCATCTCCGACTCGATGGTGATGGACCCGACCGACCATCCCTCCTTCCTCTGCCGCTTCGAGCCGACCACCCTGATCACCGCCCTGGCGATGAGCACGACGCATGTCGGCCTCGGCGCGACCGTCTCGACCAGCTTTTCCGAGCCGTTCAACGTCGCCCGCATCTTCGGCTCGATCGACCATCTGAGCGGTGGCCGCGCGGCATGGAACGTGGTCACCACCTCCAACCTCAAGGCGGCGCAGAACTACAGCCGCGAGGAGCATTACGACCACGAATTGCGCTATGCCCGGGCGCAGGAATTTGTTGATGTCGTCAAGGGCTTGTGGGATTGCTGGGAAGACGACGCGATCGTCGCCGACAAAGCAACCGGCCGCTATGTCGATCCCGACAAGGTGCGGCCGCTCAACCACAAGGGCCGCTTCTTCCAGGTGCGCGGACCGATCAACCAGGCGCGGCCGCCGCAAGGGCACCCGGTGATCATCCAGGCCGGCGGCTCGCCGTCGGGACTGGAGCTGGCCGCGCGCACCGCCGATGTCGTGTTCTCGGTGGTGCAGGAGTTGGAGCCGGCCAAGGCGGCCTATGCCGACCTCAAGCACCGCATGGCGAAATACGGCCGCGCGCCGGAGGCGATCGCGGTGCTGCCGGGGGTGATGCCGGTGATCGGCGCCACCGAGGAAGAGGCGCGCGCCAAGCTCGCCAGGCTGCAAAGCTGGATCACGCCGACCAACGCCATCACCCTGGTGGCGAGCCGCATCGGCTATGACGTGAGCGGCCACGATCTCGACGCGCCGGTGCCCCCGCCCCCGCCCAGCCAAGGCGGCCTCACCTTCCACCGGGTGCTCTACGAGATGGCGAAGCGCGAGAACATGACCTTGCGCGATCTCTACAACCTGACCGCCGCGGCGCGCGGCCACTGGGTCGTGGTCGGCACGCCGCAAAAAATTGCCGACACGCTGGAGCAGTGGTTTGTCGAACAGGCGGCCGACGGGTTCAACATCCTGCCGCCCTATTTCCCCGGCGGCTTTGCCGATTTCGTCGAGCTGGTGATCCCCGAACTGCAGCGCCGCGGCCTCTTCCGCCGCGACTACGAAGGCAAGACCCTGCGCGAGCATTTCGGCCTCGCCCCGGCGCCGTCCCCCGCCGCACAGCGGCACGCGATGGCGGGGGAATAGGAAACCGCTTGAGCGCAAAGCGCATGTAATCACAAAGAGACGGTGAGGCTGTGAGGTTGCCGTCATCCGGAATCTCATCGCCTCGCTGTCTCAGTGTGATCATTGCGGCTTCGCCGCGTCTCCGATGGCTCCGCGTCCTCCGCGTTAAAGGTTCTTCTACACGTCCGAGATTTTCTCCCAGGTCAGCACGCGGTATTCGCCGCCGGCGCGGGGCGGCGGGCGCAGCACCATGAAATCGCCGTCGAAGCTGACCTCGCGCACCTGGTCGCCGCCGAGCCGCGCCGGGTCCGAAGCGGCGTCGACCCGCGTCACCAGCCGCGTGCCGTCGAACGTGTAGTTGCCGCAATAGGATGAGTAATCGCGCGCGGTGCCGTCGGGCAGTGTCGGCCGGCCGTCGACCACCACCGCCGCCATCCGCCCCTCGGCGTTGAACGTGACGCGTCCCATGCCTTTGCCGCCATAGGGTGTCGCCAGCGGCTTGCCGCCGCCGTCATGCGCCTCGGCCTTCACCAGCCGCCAGGTTCCGACAATCGATTGCATTGCACTTCCCCTTCGTAGGGTGGGTTAGCGAAGCGTAACCCACCGGATGACGCGTTTCGCGGCGTTCAACCCATCCTGCCGTGACGACGCAACAGCGCGGTCGCCACACCGACATTCGGCCACTGCTCGATGCGATCGACGGCGGCGTCGAGCGCCGCCGCGCCTTCCGCGGTCAGCACCACGCCGGCCAGTTCGCGAAACTTGCCGCGCAGCTCCGCGTCGCTGAACGGCTCCGAGAAATCGCCGCGATGGCTGTCGCGGGCATGGCTGGCGCTGCGCCCGTCGGCCAGCGTCATGGTCACCCGCGCCGGCCGCAGCTTGGGCGCAAGCGCGCTCATCGCCGGGTCCTCCGCGATGTGCACTTTGTGGCGCAACCCGGCGATAACCCGGTCTGCCAGCGCGCTGTCGTCGAGTTGCGCGAACCCGGCGCCGCCGCGCACCGCCATCACCGCCGCGGCGTGCGGCAGCGAGTATTTCGACGCGAAGTAGTTGGGCGGGTCGGGATTGCGCATCACCGAGGCAAAGCGGTAGGTGGCGATGTCGATGCCGGTGATCTCGTCCGGCCGCGGCCGCAGCTCGGCCAGCACGGCCGCCAGGCAATCGAGCGCCGGGTGGATCGGGTTGCAGCAAGCGTAAAGCCGGAAATAGTTGCAGGTGACCTGCCACTCGCTGCCGAGGCCGGCGGTGAGCGGGTCGGCGACAAACCCGCCGCCGACCAGTTGGCCCAGCCCCTCCTCGATCGCATCGGGCTGCGCCGCAAACCCGGCCAGCGCCAGTTCCGGCGCCAGCGAGGCGGCGAACCCGCTCATCCCGCCGGCGACATTGAGCGCGGTCGCCCCGGCGACGGCATTGGTATAGCTCGGCGTCAGCACCAGGGTCGTGGCGATGCGCATCGCCAGGCTCACCCCGGCGGCATCGAGCCCCTTGAGCCTTGCGCCCGCTGCGGCCGCGGCGATCAGCGATACCTGCCCGTTCTGATGCGCTAGCGGCCGCGGGGTGAAACCGGAGGCGAGCCGCCCGGCGACATCGTAGCCGAGGATCAGCGCGGCGAGCAGCTCGCGACCGGCGCTGCCCATCTCCTCGCCGACCGCGAGCACCCCCGGCAGCACCTGCAACGCGGCCTGGCCCGACACCAGCCGCAACCCCTCGCACAACTCGATCGCCCGCCCGGCGATGCCGTTCAGCAGCGCCGCGGTGCGCGCATCGCTGCGCGGCCAGCCGGGAGCATAGACCGTCGCGCCGGTGCCGCCGGACAGCCGGCCCCGCAAAGCGGCCACTTCCGGACGTGCACCGCCGGCGAGGATCACCCCGAGCGTGTCGCGCAAGGTCGTCGCCGCGTGCCGGCGCACCGCCTCGGGAATGTCCTCCAGCCGGGTCTCGGCGACAAACCGCGCCAATTGTTCGATCTGCTGCCCCATTCCTCCCCCCGCGCCGTCCGCTGCGCTAGACTTGCCGCATGACGCTAGCAGAGAACACCCGCTTTGCCTTCACCCCGGATATGACGATCAGCCGTGTGCTGACCGGCCTCTGGCAGGTTTCGGGCGGACACGGCCGGATCGATCCGGCGGCGGCGGTCGCGGCGATGTTCGCCTATCACGATGCCGGCTTCACCACCTGGGACCTCGCCGACCACTACGGTCCGGCGGAGGACCTGATCGGCGCCTTCCGTCGCCGGTTCGCCGCGCGTCACGGCGCCGCGCGGCTCGGCGAGATCCAGGCCTTCACCAAATGGGTGCCGCATCCCGGCCCGATGACCCGCCGGGTCGTCGAGGATGCGATCGACGTGTCGCGCCGGCGCATGGATGTCGATCGGCTCGACCTGCTGCAATTCCATTGGTGGGATTACGCCGACCCCCGGTATCTCGACGCCCTGCAACACCTCGCCGACCTGCGCGACGCGGGCAAAATCCGCCACCTGGGGCTGACCAATTTCGACACCGAGCGGCTGGCGCTCATCGTCGAGCGCGGCATCCGGATCGTCTCGAACCAGGTGCAGTACTCGCTGGTCGACCAGCGGCCGGCGGCGCGGATGGCATCGTTTTGCGCGGTGCACGACATCACGCTGCTGACCTACGGGACGTTGCTCGGCGGCCTGCTGTCGGAGGTCTGGCTGGGCCGCGCGGAACCGAGCCGCGGCAGCCTCGCGACGATCTCGCAGCAGAAATACAAAAACATGATCGACGCCTGGGGCGGCTGGGCGCTGTTTCAGCAGCTCTTGGCGGGGCTCAAGCGCATCGCCGACAAACATGGGACCGGCATCGCCACGATCGGGCTGCGCGCGATCCTCGACCGCCCCGCGGTCGCCGGCGTCATCGTCGGCGCGCGGCTCGGCCTCGCCGAGCACATCGCCGACAACAGCCGCGTCTTCGGCCTCCGTCTCACGCCGGACGACCTCGCCGCGTTGGCGCCGGTGCTCACCCGAGGCCGCGACCTGATGCAGGCGATCGGCGATTGCGGCGACGAGTACCGCTGAGCGATCTTCCAGGGCCGCCGGCCGCGCCGCAAAGAACATTCACATGCCGGTTCGCTTGACTGGCGGCCAAAGCAGGACTGCAATCTGCGATAAGCGGAACACCGGGAGGAAACGATGGCCAATCAGACGAGTCGCATCGACCGGCGTACCGTGCTGGGTGCGGGCGCGGCGCTGGCCGCGGCCGGACCGGCGCTGCTGCGTCCGGCACAGGCCGCGGCGCGGCCGCCGGTCGTCATCGATTCCCAGGTCCACGCCTATGCGGCGAATACCCCGGAGCGGCCGTGGTTCCGGGTACCGAACTGGCCGCCGCACGTCACCGGCGACGAGATGGTGGCGGCGATGGACAAGGTCGGCGTCGACGGTGCCATCTACATCTCGCCGTTCTCGATGTACCAGTACGACGGTAGTTATGCGGTCTCGGTGCAAAAGGCCCATCCCGACAAGTTTGCGCTGGTGAAGCCGGTCAACCCGGACGATCCGGCGGTCGCCGATGTCATCGCCGACTGGAAAAAGACGCCGGGCACGGTCGGCATCCGCATCATCATGACCAAGGAGTCGAAGAAGGAGCCGAACGATCCCGGCTTCGACCGGATCATCGGCGCGGCGGTGAAGCACGACTTCCCCGTCAATGTGCTGTTCTGGGGCAATATCGACGCGGGCGCGGCGCTGATCGACCGCCACCCCGACGCACGCTTCATCATCGATCACATGGCGATCCAGCAGCCGGCGAAGCCCCCGGCGCCGCCACAGCCCTGGGCCGACCTGCCAAAGGTGGTGGACCTCGCCAAGCGCAAAAACGCGGTGATCAAGATCACCGGCGCCTGCACGTTAGCCAAGCAGCCCTATCCGTTTCCCGACATCTGGGACCCGTTGAAACGGATCTTCGACGCCTGGGGTTTCGAGCGCTGCCTGTGGGGGACCGACTGGACGCGCGCCTTTGCCGTCGTCAACTACGAGCAGGCGGTCGAGCCTTTCCTTGAGACCGACCGGCTGAGCGACAGCGAGCGGGCCATGCTGATGGGCGCCGCCACCGCCAAGGCCTACGGCTGGTCGCCGAAGAAAGCGTAGCAAAGCAGCCGACGCAAAAGGCGTCGCCGGCTCGTCCGCCTAGGCGTAATGCGCCATCCGGTAGCGCGGCAGGCGGAGCAGCAGCCAGGCGGCGATCGCCATGTTCAGCAGGTTCCAGGCAAAGCCGTTGAGGAAGGCGGCGCGGTACGACAGCGTCGCATCGAAGATCGCCCCCGACATCCAGCCGCCGATCGCCATGCCGGCCAGCGTCGACGACAGCACCAGGCCGACTCGCCGCCCGGCGTCGGACGGCGGATAGCTCTCGCGCACGATCAGCGCATAGGTCGGCACGATGCCGCCCTGCACGAGCCCGAACACCGCTGTCACGATATAGAGCGACGTAAGCCCGTTCGCGCCGAAATAGGCGAGCAGCGACGCGGCCTGCAGCGACGAGCTGACCATCAGCGCCGGCGCGGGGCCGATGCGGTCGGCGATCCAGCCAAAGCCGATGCGGCTGACGATGCCCGTCGCGAACATCAGCGACAGCATCTGCGCACCGCGTGCCGGGCCGTAACCGAGATCCGTGCAATAGGCGACGATGTGCACCTGCGGCATCGCCATCGCGATGCAGCAGGACACCCCCGCCAGCATCAAGAGCGCTTGCAGCCGGTTCCCGGCGCCGGCCGGCGCCCCGGCCCGCGGCATCGCGCCCTGCCCGGGCCGGGCGATCGGGTCCTGCGGCCGCCGGCGCCGCAATGCCAAGAGCAGCGGCAGCATCGCGCACAGGCAAAACACGGCGATGCCCTGATAGGCATGCCGCCACCCGACCGACTGGGCCAGCGGCTGGAGCACCAGCGGCCAGACCGTCCCGGCGAGATAGCTGCCGCTGGAGCAGATCGCGACTGCGACGCCGCGGCGCCGGACGAACCACAGCGAAATGTCGGCGATCACCGGCCCGAAGCTGGCCGAGGTCCCGATCCCGATCAGCAGCCCGTGGATCAGCGCGAACTGCCGCACATTCGCCGCCTGGCTGGCCAGCACGAGCCCGACCGCCAGCATCGCCGCTCCGGCGGCAATCGCCGCGACGATGCCGAACCGGTCGGACAGCCAGCCCATCGCCGGCCCGCCGACCACCGCGCCGAACATCACCGCGGTGTAGGCGAGCGAGACATCCGCCCGAGCGACGCCGAAATCGGCCTGGAGCGCCGGCAGCACGACGGCGATCGACCACATCCCAACCCCGCCGATCGTGCTGATGAGCACGGAAGCCAGCAGGCGCAGCCACGCGTAACTGCTGTCGGGCTCGCCGATCCGGCCCGGTCCCCGCAAAATCGATGTCGGCATTGCTGTGAAGGCCCTAACGCTGTGCTCGATTGCCGGTCCGCGCCGCCTCGAGCCCTTGTACGACAACACTGCCAGCACGGGACGACAAGCGCAGCGTAATTCACCTTTCCGCCCGGCCCCGACCGGTTTCTCATTGCGGCGAGCAGGGCGACGCAGCAATCTCGTGCCGCCCGAGCGGCGCGCAGCGAGACGAAGGGAACAGAGCCATGAAGCTGATGTGGTTCCACCTGATGCCGTACACCGAGCTGCCGGATGATTTCCGCGAGAAGCATCCCTCGGTGTGGGTCGACATCCATTCGTCGCTGTTCGATCCGCGGCGCGCGCATCACATGTACAACGACTTCATGGACGAGCTCGAATACGCCGCCGAGTGCGGTTTCGACGCGGTCTGCGTCAACGAGCACCACTCCAACGGCTACGGGCTGATGCCCTCGCCCAATTTGATCGCGTCGTCCCTGGCACGGCGGACAACCGACACCGCGATCTGCGTGATGGGCAACAGCCTCGCGCTCTACAACCCGCCGACCCGGGTCGCCGAAGAATTCGCGATGATCGACTGCATCTCCGGCGGCCGGCTGATCGCCGGGTTCCCGGTCGGCACGCCGATGGACACCTGCTACGCCTACGGCCAGAACCCGTCGATGCTGCGCGAGCGCTATTACGAGGCGCACGACCTGGTGATGAAAGCGTGGCAGGAGAAGGACACCTTCGCCTTCAACGGCCGCTACAACCAGCAGCGCTACGTCAACATCTGGCCGCGCCCGATCCAGCGGCCGCACCCGCCGGTCTGGATCCCGGGCGGCGGCTCGGTCGAGACCTGGCAGTGGTGCGCCAGGATGGACTACGTCTACGCCTACCTGTCGTATTTCGGCTACAAGGACGGCCAGGCGACGATGACCGGGTTCTGGGACGAGATGAAGCGTCTCGGCAAGGACATGAACCCGTACCGCGCCGGGTTCCTGCAGTTCGTCGGGGTCGCAGAATCGCGGGAACAGGCGATGGCGCTCTACGCCGAGCCGGCCGAGTATTTCTATGGCCGCTGCCTGCGCGTCGACCCGAAATGGGCCATGCCGCCGGGCTATATCACCGAGGCAACGCAGCGCGCCGGGATCACCGGCCAGATCGGCCGGGCCGCCAGCCTCAACGCCCGCCAGGCGGCGCGCGCCACCACCAGCATGGAAGACATCGTCGAGCGCGGCTATGTGATCATCGGCTCGCCGGACGAGGTCGTCGAGCAGCTGACGACGGTCGCGACCAGCCTCAATGTCGGCCACCTGATGATGCTGCTGCAATTCGGCAACATGGGCAAAGCGCTCGCCAAGTACAACACCAAGCTCTTTGCCGAGCAGGTACTGCCGCGGCTGCACCCCATCCACTCGGAATGGGAAGACCGCTGGTGGCCCGCGCCGATGCCGGCGCCGGAACGCGCAGAACTGCCGGCGTTCGGAGCACACGCGGCGGAATAGGCCGTCGCGGCGCCGCGATCCCCGCAATTGTGCACTGCAAAAATCGCGTAAGGGAAAAGTAAGCTGACCTAACTATATGTCGCGCATCAACCCGCGAGGGAGTGCGGCAGGTGAGCTTACTGACTTGGGAACGGCCCTCCCTTCGCACGCGCAACCGGTTTAATCCAGGAAACGCAGCACCTTCGGTTGCGAACGCCCGCGCGCTGGCCGTGCCGGCGACGCTGACGCCGTTCAAGATGACCATCGTCGGGGCGTTGTTGATTGCGGTCGGCCCGCTGTCGATGAGCCTCTATACGCCGGCGATGACGATGCTCATTACCGCGCTGCACACGACGGAGCAGGCAGTGCGGGCCACGGTTACCGTCTATCTGTTCGGCTTTGCGCTGGCGCAGCTGATCTGCGGGCCGCTCTCGGATCGCTTTGGCCGGCGGCCGATCCTGCTCGTCTGCCTGTCGCTCTACGTGATCGGCTCGATCGCGAGCGCCGCGGCGGGATCGATCACCGCGCTGATCCTCGGGCGGCTGGTGCAAGGCGTCGGCGCCTGCGGTGGCGTGGCGCTGTCGCGCGTGATGGTCGTCGACCGCTTTGCCGGCAACGGCGCCGCGCGGATCATCTCGCTGATGAGCCTGATCCTCAGCATCGCGCCGGCGGCAGCGCCGATCATCGGCGGCACGCTGATCACCGTGACGAGTTGGCGGGTGCTGTTCGTGATCCTGGCCGGATACGGCGCAGTGCTGCTGGCGCTGGTCTGGAGCTTTCCCGAGACCAACGGCCGCCGCGACGCCGGGGCCACAAAACTGCGCTCGCTGGTGGTCAATTACGCCATGCTGATCACGTCGCGGGCCTTTATGGGTCAGGTCGTGTTGACCTCGTTGGCGATCGGCGGGTTTTACGCCTCCCAGACGCTCTCGCCCTTTGTGCTGATGGGCCGGCTCGGCCTGTCGAGCACGACGTTCGGGCTGGTGACCGCGTCGCTGATGCTGTCGTACCTGGTCGGCTCGCTGGCGACCAACCGGCTGCTGCGGTTTTTCGCGACAACCCGGCTGGTGCAGGCGGGCGCCCTAATGGTGCTGGGTGCCGCGATCGCGCTGGCGCTGATGCTCCGGCTGGTCGGGGTCGGCGTGCTCGAAATCGTCCTGCCGATGTGCCTGTGGATGCTGGGCTTTGCCTTTATCATGCCGGGCGTCACCACCAGCGCGCTGGCCCTGTTCCCGCGCAACGCCGGTTCGGCGGCGGCGCTGATGGGCGCGCTGCAGATGGGCATGGGGTTTGTCGGCGCGGCGCTGTGCTCGCTATTCGCCGACTCGATCCATGCCTTCGCCACCGTGCCGCCGGCAATGGGCGCCCTCGCCGTCATCGCCTATCTCGCGGCCAATTGGCGGCGTCCCCGCGCCGGTGTCCGATAGCACCGCGTCGAGGCGGGTAACGCCCTTCAGGACCAGGGTCGATCCGTCACGGAAGGTAAGCTGCGTATCCTGGCCGCAATTGACGAGGCTGGCGCGCACAAGGCCCGATGCAAGGCCGACGGCGGCAAGGTGCGCGGCGTTAACCATAATCCCTTGACGGTAGCGTTCGCGCCGAGACCGCTGCAACGCACAGCAGGCGACAAGCTGTTTCGACGCGTTACAAGCCGTGACGCCTGGTGCCTTAGCTGCCCGGCATCCGCCTGCGGTCGATGACGCCCGCCTCGCGCAGCGCCGCGATCTCGGCATCGCCATAGCCCAACCGGTCGCGCAGCACCGCCGCGGTGTGCTGGCCGAAGGTCGGCGGCGCCGTCACCGGCGGCTGCGGCGCGCCGGCAAACTTGACCGGCCGGCCGACGACCTTTATCGGGCCGACCGCCGCGTGCTCGACCTCGACCACCATCTCGCGCGCCAGCGCGTGCGGGTGGCTCAGCGCGGCGGTGACGCCGAGCACCGGCGCGTGCGGCACGTCGGCCGCCTTGAGCCGCTGCTCCCATTCGGCGACAGTGCGGGTACGGGTGATGTCGGCGATGATCCGGTCGACCTCGTCGCGCCGGTCGCGGCGCAGGGTCGGGGTGGCAAAGCGCGGATCGGCCGCCAGCTCCGGCCGTTCGAGCGCCTCGCACAGCTTGCCCCAGAAGCTTTCCGACAGCACCGCGATGATGATCGAGCCATCGGCGGCCGGGAAGCTGCCATAAGGTACGATGTTCGGGTGGCTCGACCCCATCGGCGGCGGGTCCTCGCCGGTGATGAAGGCGAGCTGGGCAAAATAGCCGAGCATGCCGATCAGCCCGTCATGGAGGCTGATGTCGACGAGCCGGCCCTTGCCGGTGCGGGTACGTTCGTAGAGCGCCGCGAGGATCGCCTGCGGCCCGAACACGCCGCCCACCATGTCGCCGAGCGGGATGCCGAGCTTCACCGGCATGCGGCCGCGCTCGCCATTGATGCTGAGCGCGCCCGACAGCGCCTGGGTGACGATGTCGAAAGACGGCTTGTCGCGCAGCGGGCCGGTCAGGCCAAAGCCGCTGATCGCGCAATAGATCAGGCGCGGGTTGATCGCGGCGAGCGCCTGGTAGCCGAGCCCCAGCCGGTCCATCACCCCCGGCCGGTAGTTCTCGACCAGGATGTCGGCGCGGGCGACGAGGCGGCGCAGGATCTCCTTGCCGGCCTCCTGCCGGAGATCGACGACGAGGCTCTTCTTGTTGCGGTTGACGCCGAGGAAATAATGGCTCTCGCCATCGATAAAGGGCGGAAAGTGCCGCGTCTCGTCGCCGCTTTCCGGCGGCTCGATCTTCAGCACTTCGGCACCGAGATCGCCGAGGCTCTGCGTCGCGAACGGACCGGCCAGCACGCGCGTCAGGTCGATGACCCTGAGCCCGGCAAGCGGGCCGGGCCAAACGCCGTTACGGTCGGTATCGTTCACGTTTGCCTCTCTCATCGTCTCGAAAGCCGGGATCCACACCTCGGCTGCTCGGGCGTCGGGGCCGTGGATCCCGACCTGCGTCGGGATGACCCTGCGGGTCACTTCGCCGCCGTCACCATGATCTCGACGAGGATCTCCGGCCGCGCCAAATCGGCGCGCACGCAGGCGCGGCATGGCGGGTTCTGCGGGTCGACCCAGTCGTTCCACACCGCATTCATCTGCGAGAACAGCGCCATGTCCTTGATCCACAGATTCGCCGTCAGCAGCTTCGACTTATCGGTGCCGGCCTCTTTCAGATAATGATCGATCTTGTCGAGAACCTGGCGGGTCTGGCCCTGGATGTCCTGGGTCGCGTCGGAGGCGGTGAGCCCGGCGAGAAACACGCGATCGTCGTGGATCACGGCGCGGCTCATCCGCGGGCCGGGCGGCTGGGTGGTGTCGATGCGTTTGACGGCCATGGTTGCGCTCCCCTGCTGAAAATGTCGGCGCGCAGTGTGGCGCGGCGGCGACGCGAAGAAAAGGCGCTTCAGGTCTCGCTTGCCGGCACGAAGCAGAGGATCGCGCCGTTTGCGCTGCGGCACACCACCGCGCGCCCGACCGGGTTGCTATAGCCGACCAGCACTTTTTCCTGTGGCACCGGCACCCATTGGCCGTCGAGCAGGGCCTCGTAACCATTCGGGCCCATGCGGTAATCGGTCGGCCGGCAATCGGCGATCGAGCAGCACGAGAATGGCGTGCCCGGCATCTTCAGCGACTGGTACCAGTCGTGCAGCGCAGGGTCGACCGGCACGTCCTCGGGTGGTCTCGCCCAGGCGAGCGCAGCCCCGACAAACAGCGCGACGATGAGGGAGACGGTTCGGGCTGAGCGCACGCAGCACCTCGGTCACGACAGGGATTCCCCGCAAGACCAAACGGCAGCGTCGCCGCGGCGTTCCGCGTTCAACGTGAGTTGAACCGCCGCCGAGTTACTTGTAATTCACGATCCGCTCGGGATGGGTGTGGATGCCGTAGGTGACGAGCGGCCGGTCGCCGAGCACGCGAAACCCGTGCACCCGGCCGGCGGGGATCGAGATCGTCACGCCTTTTTCCATCGCGACGGTGCCGGGTTCGCCATCGAGCCAGGCCTCGCCGCTGCCTTCAAGCACGGTCAGCACCTCGACATAGGGGTGCGAGTGCTCGCGCGTCGCATAGCCTGGCTGCGAGGTCTGGATGCCGGTGCGGATCGGAATGTCGGCGCCGTTGTCGTCGCCGATCAGCGTGCGGTAGGTCGCGCCGCCGGGGAACGGCACCACCGGGCGGTCATCCTCGTGGATCACGGTCAGCGGTTCGGGCATCGAGTGCTCCTGCGGCTTCGGTGTGACCATAGCATGGCGCGGGCCCCATGCTTTGCGCCATGACGCGGCATCGGCCGTTTTGCCCGTCGTTCGCGAGATCGCTTCCCCCGGAGCAGGC
>DASZOZ010000147.1:0-7320 GCA_035550515.1 Allostellaceae bacterium | reverse complement strand
CGGCCTTGGCGCAAACCCGCGAGCAGGCGGTTGCCGGCCAGCCGCGGGTCAAGATCGACACGCCGCGCCTGCACGGCTCGATTGCCCTGGTGGGCGGGCGGCTCGACGACCTGACGCTCGCCAAGTACCACGAGACCGTCGATCCCCACAGCCCGGAGGTCGTCCTGCTGTGGCCGACCGGCACCGAGGAGCCTTATTTTGCGCAGTTCGGCTGGGCCGAAACGCCAGGCCTGAAATTGCCGGGGCCCGACACCAGATGGACCGCCGCCGGCGGCGCGCTCTCGCCGGGCCATCCGGTGACGCTGACCTGGGACAACGGTGCCGGCCTCGTGTTCACGCGGACGATCTCGATCGACGACACCTATATGTTCAAGATCGACGATTCGGTGAAGAACACCGGGTCGGCCGAGGTCACGCTGACCCCCTATGCGCTGATCAGCCGGACCGGCACGCCGCATGTGCTCGGCTATTACATCCTGCACGAGGGGCTGATCGGCGATCTCGGCGGGTCGCTGAAGGAGGTCAAATACGCGTCGCTGTCGCCGGGCAAGCCCGACGATTTCAGCTCGACCGGCGGCTGGCTCGGCTTTACCGACAAATACTGGCTCACCGCGCTGATCCCCGACCAGAACGAGGCGATCAAGGCGCAGTTCCGCCACACCGTCGACGCCAACAAGGTCGATCGCTATCAGGCCGATTTCGTCGGCACCTCGGTGAGCGTGCCGCCCGGCGGCAGCGCCGCCAACTCGACCCGTTTCTTTGCCGGCGCCAAGGAATTCGACCTGCTGCACAGCTATGAGGCGACCGGCATCCCGCATTTCGACCTGGCGATCGATTTCGGCTGGTTCTGGTTTCTCACCAAGCCGATCTTCATGGTGCTGCAGTTCTTCTACGGGCTGCTCGGCAATTTCGGTCTGGCGATCCTGCTGCTGACCTTTCTGATCAAGCTCGCCTTCTTCCCGCTCGCCAACAAATCCTACGCGGCGATGAGCAAGATGAAGCTGTTGCAGCCGGAGATGGCGAAAATCCGCGAGCGCATCCCGGACGACAAGGCCAAGCAGCAACAGGAGATCATGGCGCTGTACAAGAAGGTGGGCGCCAACCCGCTGGCCGGCTGCCTGCCGATCGTGATCCAGATCCCGGTGTTCTTCTCGCTCTACAAGGTGCTGTTCGTCACCATCGAGATGCGCCACGCGCCGTTCTACGGCTGGATCCACGACCTCTCGGCCCCCGACCCGACCTCGTTCGCCAACCTGTTCGGGCTGTTGCCGTTCACCCCGCCCTCGATGCTGATGATCGGCGCCTGGCCGATCATCATGGGCCTCACGATGTTCCTGCAGCAGAAGCTGAACCCGCAGCCGGTCGACCCGATGCAGGCGCGGATGTTCATGTTCCTGCCGATCGTGTTCACCTACATGCTGTCGGCCTTCCCGGCGGGCCTGGTGATCTATTGGAGCTGGAACAACCTCCTCAGCATCGCGCAGCAATGGGCGATCATGCACCGCGCCGGCGCGGCCTAGCGGCACGCGGCTCCAAGCCCTGCGCGGTTTTCCGCCCTGCGGCGGCTTGAGAGGATCGGACCGCCGCGATGGCTGATGCCGATCCTGCCGACCTCTACCCGCCGCGCGCGATCGGCGCGGCGGCGCTGGAAGCCGGCCGGCTGCTCTTTGCCAAGGAGTGCCGCTTTGTCGCCGGCGCCGGAAACGCCGCGGCGCTGCCGGCGGAAACCCTGCCGGAGATCGCCTTTATCGGCCGCTCCAATGTCGGCAAGTCGAGCCTCGTCAACGCGCTGACCGGCCGGCGCATGCTGGCGCGCACCTCGCACACGCCCGGCCGCACGCAGCAGATCAATTTTTTCGACCTGGGCGGCCGGCTGATGCTGGTCGACCTGCCGGGTTACGGCTATGCAGCCGCATCAAAGGGCGCGGTGCGGGCGTGGACCGCGCTTGTCACGCACTACCTGTCCGAGCGAACCAGCCTGCGCCGCGCCTGCCTGTTGATCGACGCCCGCCGCGGTCTCACCGCGCCCGACAACCCCACCCTGGCGCTGTGCGACAACGCCGCGCTCTCCTACCAGATCGTGCTGACCAAGACCGACGCGGTCAAACCCGCCGAGCTCGCCGCGACCGCTGCCGCCGTCTCCGCCGAACTCCGGCGCCGCCGCGCTGCCCACCCCGAAATCCACCTGACCAGCGCGGAAAAGCGCCGCGGCATCGCCGCGCTCCGCGCCACCCTGGCCGAATTCGCGTGATCTCCGCCGTCCCACGCCCGCTGAAGCTGTTCCGCTTCGGGCGGTGGCAAAGGCCCATCGGTCACGGTAGAGTGCGCGCACCATGAATGACGCCCCGAACGAGCTGAACCCGGCTGCGGAACCCAGGGTCATCGCTTCCGTCCTCGCCGGCGCGGTGCCGTATCTCGCGAAATACGCCGAGAAGACTGTCGTCATCAAGTATGGCGGCCATGCCATGGGGAAGGGCGGCGAGACCTTTGCCAAGGATGTCGTCTTGCTCCGCCAGGTCGGCATCAACCCGATCGTCGTGCATGGCGGCGGGCCGCAGATCAACCGGACGCTGGATCGGCTCGGCATCAAGAGCAATTTCGTCAACGGGCTGCGCGTCACCGACGCGGACACGATGGAGGTCGTCGAGATGGTCCTGGTCGGGACCATCAACAGCCAGATCGTGACCTCGATCAATGCCGGGGGCGGCTGCGCGATCGGGCTGACCGGCGGCGACGGCAATTTCCTGCGCGCCCGCAAATTGACCCGCAACGGCGACCTGGGATTTGTCGGCGAGCCGGAGCGCGTCGATGTCGGCGTGCTCGACGGGTTTCGCGCCGCGAAGATGATCCCGGTCGTCGCGCCGATCGGCGTCGGCGAGCGCGGCGAGAGCTACAACATCAACGCCGACACCGTCGCCGGCGCGGTCGCGGGCGCGGTGAAGGCGGCCCGGTTCCTGCTGCTGACCGATGTCCCCGGCGTGCTCGACGCCGACAAGAAGCTGATCCCCGAGCTGACCGCCGCCGAGGCGCGCCGGCTGATCGCCGACGGCACGATCTCGGGCGGCATGATCCCCAAGGTCGACACCTGCCTCGATGCGGTCGATCACGGTGTCGAGGCCGCCGTCATCCTCGACGGCCGGGTGCCGCACGCCATCCTGCTGGAGCTGTTCACCGAGGGCGCCGGCACGTTGATCCGCGGCGGGTGATGCAAATGCCGACGGTTTCCTGTTCGCCTCCGCCGGGCCTGCTGCCCCGGGTCCTGCCCGGGGCAGAGGTATCGTAGGGAGACGCGCCGGTGTCTTTCACGATGCGACGCGAGGGCTGCCCGCTGGGCGAGGTCGAGACCTGGGTGTTCGATCTCGACAACACGCTTTACCCGGCGTCGAGCGGCCTCTTCCCGCAGGTCCAGGAGCGCATGAACGCGTACATCGCCGCGCTCGTCGGGGTCTCGCTGGATGACGCCAAAATCTTGCGGGCGCAGTATTTCCGCGAGCACGGCACGACGATGCACGGGCTGATGGCGGTGCACCGGGTCGATCCGCACGAGTTCATGGCCTTTGTGCACGATGTCGACCTGAGCTGCGTACCGGCCAACCCGACGCTGGCCGCGGCGCTGGAAAGCCTCTCCGGCCGCAAGCTCATCTACACCAACGGCTCGGTGCCGCATGCTGAGAACCTGCTGAAGCATCTCGGGATAACCCACTGCTTTCAGGATATTTTCGACATCGTCGCCGCGGAGTTCGCGCCAAAGCCGGCGATGACCGCATTTCGCCTCTTCGTCGACCGCTTCGGGGTGCGGCCGGCCGGCGCCCTGATGGTCGAGGACATGGCGAAAAACCTGGCGCCCGCCGCCCAGCTCGGCATGACCACCGCCTGGGTCAAGACCGAGGTCGACTGGGCGATGGTCGCTTCGGATGCCGACCACATCAATTACCTGGTCGACGACCTCGCCGGTTTTCTCGCCGCGGCGGTCGCGGCCGAAAAGGAGGCGGGACGATGAGCGTCGCCGACACGATCACCCGCAAGCTCACCGCGCGGTTCGCGCCGCTGCACCTTGACGTCGTCGACGATTCGGCTCGCCACGCCGGGCATGCCGGCCATCCGGGCGGCGCCGGGCAAGGCGGCGAGACGCATTTTTCCGTGACGCTGGTGTCGGCGGTCTTTGCCGGGATGAGCCGCGTCGCGCGTCAGCGCCTCGTGTACGAGGCGCTCGGCGACGAGCTCAAAGCCGGCGTGCACGCGCTGGCCCTGACCACGCTGGCCCCGGGAGAGAAACAAGGGAGCTAGCACATACAGACGATTGATCGTCATGGCCAGGCTTGACCCGGCCACCCATGTCCCTTGGGCCGGGCTTGACGATATTCCGGATCGCATACGTTAATATGTATTTCTGCATCATATACCCGTATTCGTTGCAATTGCCCCTGCGCCGCCTACAATGACGGCATGGCTTCGCCGTCACCACGCCGTGCGCCGGGTACGCGTGTATCGATCCCGTCGTCGCTGACGATCCGCAACGTCGTCGTCGCCGGTCACCGCACCAGCGTGCGGCTGGAACCGTTGATGTGGGACGCGCTGCGCGAGATCACGCGCTTGCGCGGCGTCAGCCTCAACGACCTCATCACCGAGATCGACCGCACCCGCGTGGCGTCCAGCCTGACCGCCGCGATCCGCGTCTATATCGTCGGTTTCTATCGCAGCGCCGCCGCTGCGGCGGGCGGGGAACAACCTGCGCTGCGGGCTTAGCGGCCTACCCCGCCTCGGCCAGAAACGCCCGCAGATCCTCGGCCGAGGCGTCGCGCGTCACACCGGCGTCGCCGATGCGCCGCGGCAGGATCAGCGTGATGCGCCCGTCGCGCACCTTCTTGTCCTTGCCCATATGGGCCAGCAGCGCGTCCGGCCGTCCGGCGAGGCCGATCTGCCGCAGCTCGGTCGGCAGCCCGGTCGCGGCGATATGGCGGCGCACCCGGGTCGCGTCCTGGCCGGTGCAGGTCCCCTGGCGGACCGCGAAATCGAACGCCAGCACCATGCCCAGCGCCACCGCCTCGCCGTGCAGCAGCGCGTCGCCGAACCCGGTTTCCGCTTCGAGCGCGTGCCCGAACGTGTGGCCGAAATTCAACAGGGCCCGCGCATCGCCGGTCTCCCGCTCGTCGGCCGCGACGATCTCCGCCTTCATCCGGCAGCTGGTCAGCACCGCGCGGTTGAGCGCTGCGGGCTCCAGCGCGAGGACCTTGCCGCTCTCCGCGTCGAGCCAGTCGAAAAACCCGGCATCGCCGAGGAGCCCGTATTTCACCGTCTCGGCATACCCGGCGAGCAGCTCGCGGCGCGGCAGGGTCGCCAGCGCGCCGCTGTCCGCCAGCACCAGGCGCGGCTGGTAGAACGCCCCGAGCAGGTTCTTGCCGGCCGCGGTGTTGATCGCGGTCTTGCCGCCGACCGAGCTGTCGACCTGCGCCAGCAGGGTCGTCGGGACCTGCACGAAATCGATCCCCCGCAGCAGCGTCGCCGCGGCGAAGCCGCAGATATCGCCGACCACCCCGCCGCCGAGCGCCACCAGCAGCGTGCCGCGCTCGATGCCGCAGGCGAGCACGTCGTCGACCAGCCGGCCGAAATGGGCGAGGTCCTTGGTGCCCTCGCCGGGCGGCAGGACGACTGTGTGATGGGCGATCCCCGCGGCATCAAGGCTGGCGCGCAGCGGGCGGAGATGCAGCCCGGCGATCGTCTCGTCGGTGACCACGACCGCCTGCTTGCGGCGCATCAGCGGCCGGATGTGCTCGCCGGCGGACGCGATCAGGTCGGGGCCGATCAGGATGTCGTAGGCGCGGTCGTCGAGCGCGACGCGCAGCTTTTCGACGGCGCCGCTCATGCCGCATCCTCGGCCGCGGGCGGCAGCATCGTGCGCTCGCATCGCCCGAGCGCGGCGATCGCACGGCTCGCCGTCGCATCGGGCGGTCCTTCGCCGCTGTCGATGGTGATGTCGGCCTCGGCGTAGATCGGATAGCGCCGGTCGATCAGCTCGGCGAGCACCGCGCGCGGATCGGGCGTCTTGAGCAGCGGCCGGTTGCTGCGGCGCGATACCCGCGCAAACAGCACGTCGAGCCCGGCGCGCAGCCAGACCGAGACGCCGCATGCCGTGATGACGCGCCGCGTCGCCGGGTCCATGTAGGCGCCGCCGCCCGTCGCCAGCACATGCACCGGCCCTTGCAGCAGCCGGGCGATGACGCGCCGCTCCCCGTCGCGGAACACCGCCTCGCCGCGATTGGCGAAGATCTCTTCGATGGTCTCGCCGGCGGCGCTTTCGATCTCCTCGTCCGAATCGAAAAAGGGCAGATTGAGCCGCGCCGCCAGCCGGCGGCCGATCTTGGTCTTGCCGGCGCCCATCAGGCCGACCAGCACGATGGTCCGGCACGGCTGCAAAATCGGCGGTGCGGCCCGCTGTGCCGGGGCGTTCGCGGCTTGGGTGTCAGTCCGAACGTCCATTACTTTGTCGCGCCCTTGTTGCGGCTGTTTCTCGCCGCGCCAACACAGGGTACTAAACCATTTTCCGCCTCGGCGGAAACGGTTCGGGCGTGGCGGCGGCGGAGATCGCGGGTCGCGGCATGACAAAAGTGACGCTGGTAGTGGTTCTGGTGGTGGTGCTGGCGGTGGGCGCCGGTGCGCTGTTTCTGGCGTATTGGAACTTCGACGTGCCGCGGACGGCGGTCGAGAAAGTGCTGCCGGATGCGCGGTTCCCGAAATAAGCCGCCGGTTGCCGTGTCGCCGCGGCTCGAGGCGTTCCTCGAAATGCTGGCCGCCGAGCGCGGCGCGGCGCGGTTGACCCTCGCCGCCTATCGCAACGACCTGATCGACCTCGGCGGTTTCCTCGCGGCCCGCGGGGCGAGCCTCGACATGGCCGGGTCCGAGATGCTGCATGATTATCTGGCGGCGGCGGAGACGCGTCGCCTCGCCCCGCGTACCGTGGCGCGGCGCTTGTCCGCGCTCCGCCAGTTCTACCGCTTTCTACTGACCGACGGGGTCCGCGCCGACGATCCGACCAGCGGGCTCGACACGCCGCGCCTCGGGCGGCCGCTGCCCAAGCTGCTGTCCGAAGACGAGGTCGGCCGGCTGATCGCGACCGCCGCGGCATGGCCGGAGGAGGAGGGGGTGCGGCTGCGCTGCCTGCTCGAGCTGCTGTACGCGACCGGGCTGCGCGTCTCCGAGCTGGTGACGCTGCCGCTCTCGGCCGCCCAGCGCGACCCGCGGTTCATGCTGGTGCGCGGCAAGGGCGGCAAGGAGCGCGTCGTCCCGCTGAGTGCGCCGTCGCGCCAGGCGATGGCGGCGTAT
>DASZOZ010000146.1:0-5623 GCA_035550515.1 Allostellaceae bacterium | reverse complement strand
GGGCGGCGAGCCCGAATGCGGCAATCGCTTTCATCGTGGCACCTGCCTTGGTGGTGCAGTATCGGCGCGATCGACGGCGCTGCACAAGCGGCATGCCGCGGCGAAGGCCGGGGGTCGCGCGGCCGCAATATCGGGTTTCTTGCCGGCCTCCGACGCATTTGCCAAAGTAATGCGATGCAGAACCAAGGCAGCGTCACCGACCTCAGGCGGATGATCGAGCGCGCGCAGCGCGCCGTCGTCTTCACCGGCGCCGGCATCTCGACCGAAAGCGGCATCCCCGATTTCCGCAGCCCCGGCGGCATCTGGACGCAGATGGCGCCGATCTATTTCGACGAGTTCATGGCCTCGCAAGAGGCGCGCAACGAGACCTGGCGCCGGCGCTTTGCGATGGAAGACATCTTCCGCGCCGCCGAGCCCAATCGCGGCCACCGCGCTGTCGACGCGCTGGTGCGGCGCGGCAAGGTGTCGGCGGTGATCACCCAGAACATCGACGGGCTGCACGAGTTGTCGGGCATTCCCAGGGACAAGATCGTCGAGCTGCACGGCAACACGACCTATGCGACCTGCCTCGATTGCGGCGAGCGCTATGAGATCGCCGAGCTGCGCGCGGTCTTCGAGCGCGACGGGGCGGTGCCGCCCTGCGACAAATGCCTCGGCCACGTGAAGACCGCCACCGTGTCGTTTGGCCAGGCGATGCCGGTGCTGGCGATGCAGCGCGCACAGCAGGAGACGCTGGCCGCCGATCTGTTCATCGTGCTGGGGTCGTCGCTGGTGGTGTACCCGGCTGCCGGCTTCCCGCAGATCGCCAGGGAAAACGGCGCCGCGCTGGTCATCGTCAACCGCGAGGAGACGCCGCTCGACCGGATCGCCGACCTCGTGCTCCACCTGCCGATCGGCGATACGATGGGCGCGGCGGCCGGGGTGAATTAGCCGACCGCGTCATCCGGGGTTCCCCGGAGATCCGGAGACGGCCGGTCGAGCCCGGCAACGGGAAACAGAGGAGGAGAACCATGCGCCTGGAAGGCAAGGTCGCGCTGGTCACCGGCGCCGCGTCGGGCATGGGCGCCAGCATGGCCAAGATTTTTGCGCGCGAGGGTGCCAAGGTCGTCGTCGCCGACCAACTCGACGGCGAGGGCCGGAAAGTCGTCGCCGACATCGTCGCCGCCAATGGCGCGGCAAGCTTTCAGCATCTCGACGTCACCGACGAGGCGAACTGGCGCGCGGTCGTCGAGGCGACGGTCAAGGAATTCGGCAAGCTCGACATCCTGGTCAACAACGCCGGGATCAGCGGCAGCGCGGTCGAGGACCTCTACGACACCGAAGCGTGGGACAAGATCATGGACGTCAACGCGCGTGGCGCGTTTCTCGGCATGAAATACGCGATCCCCGAGATGCGCAAAGCCGGCGCCGGGTCGATCGTCAACATCTCGTCGATCTCCGGGGTCACCGGCCAGCGCGGCATCCATGCCGCCTACAACGCGTCGAAAGGCGCGATCCGCACGCTGACCAAGGTCGGCGCGGTCCAGCACGGGCGGCACAATATCCGGGTCAATTCGGTGCATCCCGGGCTGATGCCGCCGATGCGCACCTCGGGCCGCACCGCCGACCCCGCGACCCGCGCCAAGATGCTGGAACAGGTGCCGCTCGGCCGCGACGGCAGGGTCGAGGAAGTCGCCCATGCGGTGCTGTTCCTCGCCTCGGACGAGGCGTCCTACATCACCGGCGCCGAGCTCTATGTCGACGGCGGCTATCTCGCGACCTGATCGCCGCGGAACACCAGCCAATGTTCACAATGAGGCAATATGACGGTGAGATCGCCGCCGCCCGACCCCTCACCGTCTCGCCGTCTCATTGTGAAAAAAGGTTCGCATAGCCTACGATCCCGGGCTGACCCTACTCCGCCACCTTGGCCATGTCGCCGTCGCCCGCGGCTTCGGCCGCCTCGACGGCCGCAAGGTTGTTTTTCATGTGGTCGAGCGCGTCCATCAACGCGTCGCGCGCGGCGGGGGAGAGGCCGGCGCAGGCCTCCTCACGCACCATGACGTTGATCTCGAGGATGTGGTGGACCACCGGCCAGGCGAGCCGGGTCAGCCACAGCGTGCGGATCCGCCGGTCGGTCGGATGGGCGCGGCGCTCGACCAGCCCCTCCTCGTGCAAACGATCGAGCATGCGGACCAGCGCGATCGGCTCGATGTCGAGCTCGGTGGCGGCGGTGGCCTGGCTGAGGCCGGGGTTACGCGCGATGCGGATCAGCAGCGAGGCCTGCAGCCGGGTGATCGGCAATCCCGCCTGACGCACGCGGCGCTCGAAGCGCCGGCGGATCAGCCGCGCGACCGCATGAACGCGATGCCCGATGCCGGGCTGCAACGCCGCCGCGGACAGCCGCTCCGGCTCGTCGAGCAGCCAGTCGTCGCCGCCGCCTGTCGGCAGCGCGTCATTCAGCGGCGCCATGACGATCCTCCGCCGGCGCAGCCCCGGCCGGCATCTCGGCCAGCGCGATCGCGAGCCTGGACTGGCGCCGCCGCGCACCGCCGAGCAACCGCGCCAATCGCTCGAGATAAAGGTAGATGACCGGCGTCGTGTAGAGCGTCAGCCATTGCGACACCAGGAGTCCGCCGACGATGGCGATCCCGAGCGGGCGCCGCAGCTCCGACCCGGCGCCATGACCGAAGGCGATCGGCATGCCGCCGAACAGCGCCGCGAAGGTCGTCATCATGATCGGCCGGAAGCGCAGGAGGCAGGCCTCATGGATCGCCTCCTGCGGGCTCTTGCCGTGGACGCGCTCGGCCTGCAGCGCAAAGTCGATCATCATGATCGCGTTCTTCTTGACGATGCCGATCAGCAGAATGACGCCGATGATGGCGATGACGCTGAGGTCGTAGCGGAACAGCATCAGCATCAGCAGCGCCCCGACCCCGGCCGAGGGCAGCGCCGACAGGATGGTGATCGGGTGGATGTAGCTCTCGTAGAGCACGCCGAGCACGATATAGACGACGAGGACCGCCGCCGCCACCAAGAGCGGGGTCGATGACAGCGAGGCCTGGAACGCCTGCGCGGTGCCTTGGAACGAGCCGGTGACGGTGCCGGGCAGATGGAGTTGCGACGCCAGGCCCTGGATCTTTTCCACCGCCTGACCGAGCGCAACCCCCGGCGCCAGGTTGAACGACAGGGTCACCGCCGGGAACTGGCCCTGGTGGCTGACCGACAGCGGCGACACCTTGGTGGTGTAGCGGGCGAAGGCGCTCAGCGGCACCTGGGTGCCGCCCGGCCCGATCACATAGATCTTCGACAGCGCCTGGGGATCGCGCTGGAACTCGGGCTTGACCTCCATGACGGTCTTGTACTGGTTTGTGGCGGTGTACATCGTCGCCACCTGACGCTGGCCGAACGCGTCGTACAGCGTCTCGTCGATCGCCGAGGCCGAAATCCCCATCCGTGACGCGGCATCGCGGTCGATCTCGATCGCCAAGGTCGGCGACGCGTTCTGCTGGTCGGAGGCGACGTCCTGAAGCTCGGGCAGCTTGCGCATCCCGGCTTCGAGGATCGGCGCCCAATGGTTCAGCTCGTCGTCGTCGGTGTCGGTCAGCGTGTACTGGTACTGGGTCCGGCTGAGCCGGCCGCCGACGCTGATATCCTGGCCGCCTTGCATGAAGAACTTGACGCCCTCGACCGCCGCCACCTTGGGACGCAGCCGCTGAATGACCTGGGTGACGCTGACATCGCGGTCCTCGTGCGGCTTGAGCTGAATAAAGACGCGCGCGGTGTTCTCGGTCGGGTTGTAGGAATAGGCGCCGCCATACCAGAAGACGCTGAAGACGGCCGGATCCTGGCGGATGATATGGACGATCTGCCGGCCGAGCGCCGCGGTGCGTTCGAACGACGCATCCTGCCGCGCCTCGACCTGGCCAAAGATAAAGCCGGTGTCCTGCTCCGGGAAGAACCCCTTGGGGATCGTGACGTAGAGATAGCCGGTGACCGCGATCAGCGCGAGCGTCGACAACAGCGCGACGAACTGGTGCCGGAACACGAAAACCAGCCCGCGATTATAGGTGCGCAGCACCGCCTCGAACACGCGTTCGGCGCCGCGGTTGAAGGCGCCGCGTCCGTGCAGGTTCTGCTCTTTGAGGAACAGCGCGCACATCACCGGCGTCAGGGTCAACGAGATCACCGCCGACGCGATAACCGCAACCGACACGGTCACCGCAAACTCGCGGAACAGCCGGCCGATGATCCCGCTCATGAACAGCAGTGGGATGAACACCGCGATCAGCGAGAAGGTGATCGAGATGATCGTGAAGCCGATCTGCCCGGCGCCTTTCAGCGCCGCGTCGAACGGCCGCTCGCCCTGCTCGATGTAGCGCACGATGTTCTCGATCATGACGATCGCGTCGTCGACGATGAACCCGACCGAGATCGTCAGCGCCATCAGCGAGATGTTGTCGAGGCTGTAGCCGATCCCGTACATCACCGCAAAGGTCGCCAGCAGCGACAGCGGCACCGCGATGCTCGGGATCACCGTTGCCCACAGCGTGCGCAAAAAGAGGAAGATCACGACCACCACCAGAGCGATGGTCAGCAGCATCGTAAAGGTCACGTCGTGCACCGCGGCGCGGATCATCAGCGAGCGGTCCGACACCAGCTCGACATGCACCGATGGCGGGATCGATTCCCGCAGCTTCGGCATCAGCGCCTGGATGCGATCCACCAGGTCGATGGTGTTGGCGCCGGCTTCGCGCTGGATCGCCAGGCCTTCGGCCGGCTCGTCGCCAAACCAGGCGCCGACATGGGCGTTGAGCACGCCGTCAGTGACCGAGGCAACGTCCCTGAGCCGGACCGCCGCGCCGTTGCGGTAGGCGACGATCACCTTGCCGACCGACGCCGCGTTGAACAGCTGGTCGTTGGCGGCCAGGGTCATGATCTGGTTGTCGTTGTGCAGCCCGCCCTTCGGCCGGTTGACGCTTGCCGCGGCGATCGCGTTGCGGATGTCTTCGAGGCTGATGCCGCGCGAGGCCAGCCCGGCCGGATCGACCTCTACCCGCACCGCGTACTGCTTTTGCCCGAAGACGCGCGCCTCGCCGACGCCGTCCTCGTTGGACAGGCGCTGCGCCAGGATGGTGTAGGCGTAATCGTCGATCTTATAGACCGGCACCCCATCGGAATGGACCGCATAGATCAGCACCGGCCGGTCCGCCGGGTTGGTCTTGCGGTAGGTCGGCGGGTTCGGCAGGTCCTTGGGCAACAGTCCGGCCGCGGCGTTGAGCGCGGTCTGCACATCCCCCGCCGCCGCGTCGATATTGCGCTCCAGGTTGAACTGCAGCGTTATCATGGTCGTGCCGCCCCCCGAGAGCGACGACATCTGGTCGAGGCCCGGGATCTGGGTGAGCTGCTGTTCGAGCGGCGTGGCGACGGCGGTGGCCATCGTCTCCGGGCTGGCGCCGGGATAGCTGACACTGATCACGATGGTCGGAAAATCGACCCGGGGCAACGCTGCGACCGGCAGCAGGCTGTACGCCGAAATGCCGAACACCAGCACGCCCAGCATCAGCAGCGACGTGGCGATCGGCCGGCGAATAAACGGCTCGGATATGCTCATTTTGCTTCCACTGTTCCTCGCGCGACCCGT
>DASZOZ010000145.1:0-12342 GCA_035550515.1 Allostellaceae bacterium | reverse complement strand
CGGTGTGGACCATCGGCAGCAACGGCGCGATCGTTGCCCATTGCGTCTCGTTCAGCCAGAAATTGTCCGACATGATCCAATCCCCCCAAAATCCCCGGCGAAATGTGAACCACGTTTCCCTATTTGAGTACAGACCCTAGTTCTTCTCGCAGAAAATCCGGAAACCGTTTGGCTCGACGGCCGCATTGATGCGGCTGCCGAGTTGCTGGGCCAGCAGCGCCGCGAAATAGGCGCCGATCGTGCGCGAGGTCAACGCCTCGGCCGGTGTCCGCAACCGCAACGCGTCGGCGGCCTCTTCGGAGAGCCGCGCCCCTTCGCCCGCGGCGGTGACGGCCACCGCCTCGCCCGCGGCGTCCAGGCACAATTTCCCGCCCCGCGGCAACCCCTCGCCGGCCACGATGAGCAGCCCGCAGCCAAGCCGGTGCCAAGGCGGGTCGAGCCCCCGCACCGCGTCCCTATAGTCGCAGGCGATGGAACCGCCGGCAAAATACTCGCTTGCCAGAAGCTGCGGCGGCGGCCCGGCGATCGCGCCGGCGCTGAACCCGTAAACAAAGCGGAACAATTGCAGCCGCTTCGCGGCGGTGCCGGCGCTGTCGCCGATCAGCGTGCCGGCCTGGCGGACGAAATCGGGATCCTCGTCGTCGAGCAGCTCGGCGCCGTTGCCAATCGCCGCAATCGGCCCGGCGAGATCGTGGCAGAGGCGCGCCGTCAGCAATTCGCAGACGCGGATGTCGATCGCCAGCCCCATGGCGCCATCGTCGCACGCGATCCCGACGCGTGCAACCGGAAGGGCCGCCCGCGCTCGCAACGGTGTGAGGCGAGGCGAGTTGACAGCCAAAGGCGGCTAAAATAATGCTTTTATTGCGGCCGCCCGCGACTGGCCGCCCGCTGTCGGCGCAATCCGGATAACGGAGCGACGTTAAGCAAATTGAGGGAGGGGATGTGGCCGCCTTATCATTTCTCGCTCGTGAGCGCACCGTAGCAGGACCGGGCTACAGCCGTTGGCTTATTCCGCCGGCGGCGCTGTGCGTCCATCTTTGCATTGGCCAAGCTTACGCATTCAGCGTGTTCAACCTGCCGATGACCAAGCTGATCGGCATCACCCAATCGGCGCCCGGCGACTGGAAACTGACCAATCTGGGCTGGATCTTCAGCATCGCGATTTTTGTTCTCGGCTTCTCGGCGGCCATCTTCGGGCGCTGGGTCGAGGAGGGCGGGCCGCGCCGGGCGATGTTCACCGCCGCGTTGTGCTGGGCCGGCGGGTTCCTGATCTCGGCGGGCGGCGTCTACCTGCACAATCTGTGGATAGTCTATTTCGGCTATGGCTTTATCGGCGGCATCGCGCTGGGCATCGGCTACATCTCGCCGGTCTCGACGCTGATCAAATGGTTTCCCGACCGGCCCGGCATGGCGACCGGGATGGCGATCATGGGGTTCGGCGGCGGCGCCTTTATCGCCTCACCGCTGTCGGTGTTCCTGATGGCGCGGTTCTCGACCCCGACGCATGTCGGCGTGGCCGAGACCTTCATCGTGATGGGGCTGATCTATTTCTGCTTCATGATGGTCGGCGCGGCGATCGTGCGGGTGCCGGCGCCGGGCTGGGCGCCGGAAGGCTACGTCGCGCCGGCGCAACCGAAAAAGCTGATCACCACCGAGAACGTCTATGTCTACGACGCGCTGAAGACTCCGCAGTTCTGGCTGATCTGGTGGGTGCTGTGCCTCAACGTGACGGCCGGCATCGGCGTTCTCGGCCAGGCTTCGGCGATGAGCCAGGAGATGTTCCCCGGGCGGATCACCGTGACGGCGGCGGCCGGCTTCGTCGGGCTGATGAGCCTCTTCAACATGGGGGGCCGTTTCTTCTGGGCGTCGATGTCGGACCTGGTGGGGCGCAAGAACACCTATTTCATCTTTTTCGTGCTGGGCACCGTGCTGTACTCGATCGTGCCGTTTGCCGGCGGCACCGGGAACGTCGCGCTGTTCGTGGTCTGCTTTCTTGTCATCATCAGCATGTACGGCGGCGGTTTCTCGACGGTGCCGGCCTATCTCAAGGACATGTTCGGCACCCAGTATGTCGGCGCGATTCACGGGCTGCTGATCACCGCGTGGTCGATGGCCGGGATCTTCGGACCGGTGATCGTCAACTACATGCGCCAGTACTATGTCGATCACGGCGTGCCCAAGGCGCAGGCCTACAACACGACGATGTACGTGATGGCGGCGTTGCTGGTGATCGGGTTCATCTGCAACGCCTTGGTCAAGGCGGTGCATCAGCGACATCACATGAAGCAGCCGGCCGACGCGCTCGGCGCGGCGCAATAAGGGGGGACGGTCATGGCAGCAAACAACGGCCTTAGGCTGGTTCTCGCCTGGGGCTTTGTCGGCATCCCGCTGGTCTGGGGAGTGATCGAGACGCTGCTCAACGCGCTGAAGCTGTTTCAGTAGCGCCGAGCAGCCGCTCCGCCGCCGCGAGGTCTTCGGGCCGGTTGGCGTTGAAGAACGGGTCTACCGGCCGGTCCGGGAACGGCACCACGGCCAGCCGGTGACGCGCGGTCCAGACATCGACCTTGCGCACTCCTTCCTCGACCACGGCGCGGCGCAGATCCTCCCGCAGCCGCACCGGCCACAGGCCGATCACCGGGTGCGCCTGCCCGCCCGAAGCGGCGCAGGCGAGATCGGCTTGCTCGGCGGCCAGGGCCGCCGCCATCCGCGCCACCAGATCGCGCGGCAGAAACGGCGCATCGGTCGGCACGCTGGCGATCAGCGGACAATCGGGCCGGTTGTCGGCCGTCCAGTCCAGACCCGCGAGGATGCCCGCAAGGGGTCCGGCATAGTCGGGGACGCTGTCGGCGACGACCGGCAGACCGCAGGCCGCGAAGCGCGCCGGGTCACCGTTGGCGTTGAGCACCAGGCCGGCGACCTGCGGGCGCAGCCGTGCGATCACATGGTCGAGCAGCGGCCTGCCCGCGAGCAGCCGGAGCGGCTTGTCGCCGCCGCCCATGCGCCGGGCCAGGCCACCGGCCAGCAGCACGCCGATGATGTTCATGCCGCCTCTTCCGGCAGGCTTGCCTTGCGCGACAATCGACCGGTCTCTTCGGCGGCCTCGCGGCCGTCGCTGTCGAAGACGATGCGCTCGCTGCCGGACAGCGCGACAAAGCGGCGGCCCTTGGCGCGGCCGATCAGCGTCAGCCCGGCCTGCCGTGCGAGGTCGACCCCCCAGGCGGTGAAGCCCGAGCGCGAGATCAGAATTGGGATGCGCATCTGCACCGTCTTGATCACCATCTCCGAGGTCAGCCGGCCGGTCGTGTAGAAGATTTTGCCGGCCGGCGAGACGCCGTTGAGCTGCATGTAGCCGGCGATCTTGTCGATCGCGTTGTGGCGGCCGACATCCTCCATATAGATCAGCGGCCGGTCCTCCTCGCACAGCACGCAGCCGTGGATCGCCCCCGCCGCCAGATAGAGGCTGGGCACGGTGTTGATCTTGCGGGTCAGCGCATAAAGCCAGGACGTCTTGAGGATCGCCGCCGGATCGAGGCGGATGTCGTCGAACTTCTCCATCAGGTCGCCGAACACCGTGCCCTGCGCGCAGCCCGAGGTCAGCGTCTTCTTCTTGAGCTTGTCCTCGAAATCGGTCGCGCGGTCGGTGCGGACGACGACCGTGTCGATGTCCTCGTCATAGTCGATGCCGATGATCCGGTCGTCCGGCAGCAGCATGTTCTGGTTGAGCAGGTAGCCGACCGCGAGGTAATCGGGGTGGTCGCCGATCGTCATCATCGTGACGATCTCGCGGCCGTTGAGGAACAAGGTCAGCGGCCGCTCCATGACGACCGCGGTCTCGACCGGCCGCCCCTCCTGGTCGATCCCCGCGACGCTGCGGGTAAGGCGCGGATCATCGGGCTCGGGGCGAACGGCGAATTCTTTCATCTCCCGATGATGGGATGCGCACGGCCCAGCTTCAAGCGGCGACAGTCGGACGGCGGATGCGATAAACTCGGATCAGTCTCACGCGGAATCGGCAATGCCAGACGGGAAGACGCTTTACGACGAGGATTTCGTCGCCTGGTCGCGGCAGCAAGCGAAAGCATTGCGAGAGGCTGCCCGACCCGGATCGAACCAAAATCTGGACTGGGAGAACCTCGCCGAGGAGATCGAAGGCTTGGGCATTTCTCAGCGCTCGGCGGTCGGCAGCCATATCATGAGGATCATCCAGCACCTGGCGAAGCTCGACCACTCTCCTGCCGCGGAGCCGCGCAACGGCTGGCGGCGCTCGGTCCGTCTCGCGCGGATAAAGGTGGAACAGCGCCTCGACGAAAACCCAAGCCTCCGATCGGAAGTCAGCCAGATCATCCAGGACGAGATGCGACGCGGGCTGGAATACGCGATTGCTGACCTGGAGGAACACGGCGAGATCGACGAGGTGGATGCCAACGCATTGCGGCGGACGCGGTACACCCCCGAGCAAATCCTCGGCGATTGGTTCCCGCCGGAGCCGGGGCGGTAGGCGCTATTCCGCCGCGGCGCGGGCAGCGATCACCGCCGGCACGCGTTCGACGCAGGCCTTGAGGTCGTCGGGGCGGATCGGCTTTGCCAGGAAGTCGTTCATGCCGGCGGCGAGACAGCGGCGCTGATCCTCGCTGAACGCGTTCGCGGTCAGGGCGATGATCCAGACATCGCGGCGGTCGGGCATGTGCAGGGCCCGGATCGCGGCGGTGGCGGCGAGCCCGTCCATCTCGGGCATCTGCACGTCCATGAACACCATGTGGTAGGGCGCGAGGCGCACCGCCTCGACCGCCTCCAGTCCGTTGGCGACCGCGTCGACCCGGCAGCCGAGCTTTTCCAGCATCTGTTTGACGACAACCTGGTTGACCTTGTTGTCCTCGGCGACCAGCACGCGCATGCCGGCGCCGATCGCGGCCTTGGCGGCGGGGTCGACGGTGGGCGCGACCATGCCGGCGGCCGCCGCGAGCGCTTCCGGCGGGCTGGCCACCGCCGCCAGCAGGGTCGACGGCGGACAGGGTTTGGTCAGCACCGCCGCGATGCCGCACGCGGTTGCCTGGCGCTCCACTTCCGGGCTGGGCGAGGAGGTCGCCAGCACCAGCCGCATCGCGGCCAACGCGGGCTGGCCGCGGATCAGCCGCGCCAGTGACAGGCCGTCGAGCTTGGGCATCGCGTGATCGAGCACCGCGACGGCAAAAGCCCTGCCGTCGCTCGCCGCGGCGAGCGCCAGCCCGACCACGCGCTCGGGCTCGGCGACCGCCTCGACCGCGGCGCCCCAGGCGCCGAGCTGCTTTGCGAGGATCTCGCGGTTGATCGGGTTGTCGTCGACGACGAGCACGCGCGCGCCATGGAGATCGGCCGCAGCCGGCACCGCCGCGACGCCTTGGGCCGGCGCCAGCGCGGCGGTGAACCAGAACTGGCTCCCCTGCCCTTCGTCGCTGGCGACGCCGATCGTGCCGCCCATCAACGCCGCGAGCTTGCGCGAGATCGACAAGCCGAGCCCGGTCCCGCCATAGCGCCGCGCCACCGAGGGATCGCCCTGGCTGAACTGCTCGAACAGCGTCGCCAAGGCCGGGGGGGAAATGCCGATGCCGCTGTCGGCGACGTCGAAGCGCAGCAGAAAACGGTCGCCGGCCGGCTGGCCGTCGCGCCGCGCGACCGGCGCGACCGAGATCGCCACCCCGCCCTTCTCGGTAAATTTGACCGCGTTCCCGACGAGGTTGTAAAGCACCTGGCGGATGCGGCCGGCGTCGCCGAAGGCCGTCACGGGAACCCCCGGCGCGAGATAGAAGCCGATATCGAGCCCCTTTGCATAGGCGCGCGGCGCCATCATGTCGCAGACGCTCTGCACCAGCGGCTCGACCTCGAAATTGCCCTCGTCGAGCACCAGCCGGTCGGCTTCGAGCCGCGACAGGTCGAGGATGTCGTTGATCACCGACAGCAGGTGGTCGGCGGAATCGCGCACGATCTCGGCATAGCGGCGCTGTTCGGACGACAGGGGCGTGTCCAGCAGGAGCCCGGTCATGCCGACGACGCCGTTCATCGGCGTGCGGATTTCATGGCTCATCACCGCGAGAAATTCCGATTTCGCTCGGTTCGCCTGCTCGGCGCGCTCCATGCTGGCGACCAGCTCGCGCTCGGCATGTTTGCGGTCGGTGATGTCGCGGATGATGATCGCGATCTTGCGCATGCCGGCGTCGAAGAAATCGGCAAACGCGACTTCCATGTCGAAGACGGTGCCGTCCGCCCGGCGCCCGACAAATTCGCGCGGCGCGCCGATGCCGGTTTCCGCCGCGCCGACGCTCCGGTCGGCGAAATGACCGCGGAACCCCGCCGCATCGTCGGCCGCCAGCTCGGCGATGTTGCGGCCGCGCAGGCGTCGCATCGAATAGCCGAAAATCCGCGCCGCCGCCGGGTTGACGATCTCGATGACCCCGTCGCCATTCGCCGTGAGGATCGCGTCGCGTGCGGTCTCGATGATCGCGCGGAAACGGTCGTTGCTGATCTGCAATGAATCGAGCGCGTCGGACAGGCGTTCCCGTTCGCCGCGCAGCTCGCCCTCGCGCTGCGCCAGCGCCGTCTCGAACCGCTGGCGGCGCAGCATCTGGCGCGCCAGCAGCGCAGTGAAGCCGATCACCAGCAGCGACACCAGCGACGCCGCGCTGATCAGCCGCCAGCGGCTGGCGTTGTAATCCGCGAACAGATCCTCGTCCGCGAGCCCGACGCCGACGACCAGCGGATAATCTTTCAGCACGTTATAGGTGATCACCCGCTCCACATCGTCGAGCGGGCTCAGCGAATGCGTCGTCTGGCTTTCGGCATTCGGCTGCAGCTTGAGCATCACGGTCTCGCCGATGGTGATACTGGGGCGCCCTTCACCCTGCTTCGGGTCGCTGCCGAAAGCGACGCGCGCGCGCACCACCCCGTCGCGCCCGACCAGCATCACCGTGCCCTTGTGGCCGAGATCGACGGTCTCGTAGAACCGCGCGAGGTAATACGCGTCGCCGAGCACGACCACCACCCCGGCAAAACTGCCGTCGCGGTTGTTGAGGCGCCGCGACAGCGGGATCAGCCAATGGCCGGGCCCCGCGGCGATGGGCTTGCCGATAAACAGCGTGTCGTCGTCGTGGTCGACGTGATGCAGGAAATAATCGGCGTTGCGCGCCGAGGCGGTGACCGTGGCCGGGCCGTCGGTGGTTCCCAGGATGGTGCCGTCGCGGGCGATGATCTCGATCTGTGCCGACAGGTCCTGCAACAGCAATTCGCGACCGGGCCACTGCCACAACCGGAAATTCTGCGGGTCGTCCTCATAGCTGCGCTTCAGCACCAGCAGCGCCTGGTCCATCTCCTTCAGGGTTCGCCGGATGTGTTCCTGCAAGGCGCGCGCGAGGTTCGAGGTGTGCTGCCGCGCCTCGGCAAGGATTTCGGCGCGCTCGCTCGACAATTGCTGGGCAACGCCGCCCACCACGAGCAGCACGACGAGCGCGCCGAACAGCGAGATCGCAAACGGCAGCCAGCCGCGCCGCACCAGGCTCAAGGCCGGGTCCGGCCGCTCATACCGCCGGTCGTCGATGTCGCCTGGATTGCTCAGCCGAGCGCCCTTTCAAAAACCTTGGCCGCAGGAATGCCCGGAGGCTCGTCCCACCAGGTTACTTTTAAGCTAAATTTGCCGATGAAGCGGCTGTGTTTCGCAACGCCGCGGCGGCGCCTATGATTGCGGCCGCCGGGCTGTTCAGTCATTGGAAACCATGTGGGGTTAAGGTCACGGGGTCCGGTGGAGACCGCATGACGACAAAACCGCGCCTGCTGCTGGTCGAGGATACGCCCTCGATCATGCGGCTGTACCACGAGGTCCTGAAAAAGCTCGACGTCGACCTGCTCGACGCGCCGACCGGGACGCGCGCCTACGACATACTCGGCGAGACGATCCCCGATATCGTGCTGCTCGATGTCGAGCTGCCCGACGCCAACGGCATCGACATCCTGCGGCGGATCCGCGCGCGCAACCTGCCGTGCGCGGTCGTCGTGGTGACCGCGCACGGATCGGTCAAGGTCGCGGTCGAGGCGATGCGCGAAGGCGCCTACGATTTCATCATCAAGCCGTTCCCGCCCGACCGGCTGATCGTGACGGTGCGCAACGCGCTCGAACGCCGCCAGCTGCAAACGCTGGTCAAGGCCAGCGAGATCGCCAAGGAAGGCCGGTTCCAGGACCTGCTCGGTGCCTCGCTGCCGATGCGCGCGGTATACAACGTCATCGAGAACGCCGCATCGAGCCGCGCCACGGTGTTCGTCACCGGCGAGAGCGGCACCGGCAAGGAGCTGTGCGCGGGCGCCATCCATCAGCTCAGCCCCCGCCGCAACGGGCCGCTGGTCGCCGTCAATTGCGGTGCGATCCCCCGCGAGCTGATGGAAAGCGAGATGTTCGGCCACGTCAAAGGCGCCTTTACCGGCGCCGTGGCGAACCGCGAGGGCGCGATCAGCCGGGCCAAGGGCGGGACGCTGTTCCTCGACGAGATCTGCGAGATGGACTTGACGCTGCAGGTCAAGCTGCTGCGCGTCATCCAGTCGGGCGAATTCCAGAAGGTCGGCGGCAGCGAGGTCGAGCGCGCCGACGTGCGCTATGTCTGCGCCACCAACCGCGACCCGTGGGCCGAGGTGCAGGGCGGCCGGTTCCGCGAGGACCTGTATTACCGGCTGCATGTCGTACCCTGCGCCATGCCGCCGCTGCGCGAGCGCGGCGACGACGTGCTGTTGCTGGCCCGGCATTTCCTGGCGCTCTACGCCAAGGAAGAGGGCAAGGAGTTCGCCGATTTCGACGAGGGCGCGGCGCGCGCCCTGCTGCGCTACCCGTGGCCGGGCAATATCCGCGAGTTGCAGAACGTGCTGCGCAACGCGGTGCTGTTCAATCAGGGCCGGCTGGTCACCGAGGCGATGCTGAACCGGCTGGAGCCCAACGCGGCGCCGCGGCCCACGCCGACGCCGGCACCGATCGCCGCTCTGGCTGCGGCGCCGCGCCCCGGCAGCGGTGTCGTCAAGCCGCTGTGGCTGGTCGAGAAGGAAGCGATCGAGGAAGCGATCGCGCTATGCGGCGGCAACATCCCGCGCGCCGCGGCGCTGCTCGAGATCAACCCCTCGACGATCTACCGCCGCAAGGCGGAATGGGAGAAAGAGCGCCTGCTGTCGGCGGGATAGCCTTTTACCGGAGCTTCGCCGCCAGCGCCTGCCGGGTCTCCGCGGCGCATTGGCCGAGCGCGGCGATAAGCGCCGGCAATTCGGTTGCCGCGGCTCCGGCGGCGGTTTCGACCGCAAGGGCCGCTTCCGACAGCGCGACCGCGCCGAGCTGCCCGGCGCTGCTCTTCAACGAATGGGCGGCGCGGCCGATCGCGACATGATCGGCGCCGGGCGCGGCGATCGTCGCGGTCAGATCGGTGCATTCCTCGAGGAACAAGGCGATCACGCCGCGCGCCGCGTCGTCGCCGATCACCTCGACCAGCATCTCGAGCACATCCGGATCGAGAAGGCCGCTCATGCGGCGCGGAACTTCTTGCCGGTGCCGACGAGCTTTTCGCGCGGCAGCCGCACCGATTTGGCGGGATCGGCGACGGCGTGGCCGATGACCGATGCGCGCCGGCCATGCGCGGCCAAGATCGCCAGCGTCGCATCGACATCCCCCTCGCCGACGACGACGCAAAAGCCGATGCCCATATTGTAGACCTCGAACATTTCGGCGCGGCTGATCCCGCCCAGCGTTTCGATCAGCCCGAACAGCGGCGGCGGCTCCGGCAGGTCGTCAATCACGAAGCCGATCCCGGCATCGACGCGCGGCAAGTTGAGCAGCCCATCGCCGGTTATATGCATCAATGCCTTAACCGATGGTATCTTATTTATCACTTCAACGATCTCGGGTACGTAGATCAGCGTCGGACGCAACAGCTCCTCGCCGAGCGTGCAGCCGAGCTCGGGGAAATGAGTGTCGATCTTGGCGCCGGCCTGCTCGAACAAGACGCGGCGGGTGAGCGTCATGCCGTTGGCGTGGATGCCGCTCGACGCCAGCCCGATGACGCGGTCGCCGGGCCGCAGATCGCGGCCGACGATGATGCGGTCGAGCGGCACGGTGCCGATCGCGGTGCCGACCAGGTCGAAGCCGCGCACGACATCGCGCAACTGGGCGATCTCGCCGCCGGTGATCGAGATGCCGGCCTGCCGCGCCCCCTCGGCGAGGCCGATGGCGATGCCGTCGAGCATCGCCGCATCGGCCTTTTCGACCGCGATGTAATCGACCAGCGACAGCGGCGTTGCGCCGACGCACAGCAGGTCGTTGACGTTCATCGCGATACAGTCGATGCCGATCGTGTCGTACTTCTTCATCATATCGGCGATCATCGCCTTCGACCCGACACCGTCGGTGCCGATGGCGAGGCCGATACCGCCGATATCGATCACGTTGGCGAAATAGCCGATCGGCAGCTGCACGGCGCCCAAGCCGGATTTCGGCCAGGTGCCGACAATGCGCGAGACGATGTTGCCGAGACCGGCATCGGCCTCGGCGATATCGACGCCGGCCGCCTTGTGCCGGTTATCGCTCGTGCTGCTCAGAACCAAGCCGGCACCCCGAAAAAGAAAGCCCGCCCGGCCCGCTAGATAGCGGGTCGGGCGGGTTGGCTCAACAACTCAACAACTGGATGGCGGCGTTACTTCACGTGCTTCTGGATGAACGCGTAGACCGGCGCGTGGGTCACGTCGGTATTGCGCGCGGCGTTGTCGAAATAGGCGATCTCGATGTCGCCGCCCGCCTTGCGGTAGTTCGAGACGAACCGCTCGGGCTCGTTCCCGGCGAAGTCGGAATCGGGGTCGTGGTAATCATGCGTCAGGTCGGGCCGGCCCTGCAGCCAGACCGCCGGCGGCATCACCACCTTCTCGCCGCGCTCGAGGATCAGGATCGGGTTGCCTTCGGCCATCCCGGCTTCGTCGTGCCAGTAGGTCTCGTGCTTTTTGTCCATGCCGACGGCCCAGGCCGGCGGGTTGCCCGCGGCGACGAGGCGCTTGGCGTGCTTGTAGCGCGACAGCGGGTTGATCACCGGCCATTGCATAAAGACGCCGCGCACCGAGGGGTCGTCGCAGCCTTGGCAGGGGATCGCCGCATAACGCGGGTCCTTCGGCCGCATTGCGACGAGCATCGCCAGATGGCCGCCGCTCGACTGACCGCCGATCGCCACGCGGTTCGGATCGATCTTCAGCTCCTTGGCGTGCGCCTTGACCCAGCGGATGCCGTAATGGATGTCGGCCAGCGTCGTCGGATAGCCGTCGGGGCCGTGGCGGAAATTGAGGCTCGGCATGACCACCCCGCGCGACGCGAGGTATTCGCCGAGACCGGTGGAGTCGGCGAGGTCGCCGTTGTTCCAGGCGCCGCCATGCAGGTTGATAAAGCACGGGAACGGCCCCGCCCCCTCCGGCTTGAAGATGCGGGCCATGATCTTGCGATCGCCGTGGCTCAGATAATTGACGTCTTCGCTGGTGAAACCGGCCATCGATGAACCCTCCCAGGATGCGTTGGCGCGACCACAGGCTCAGTTGTGATGCGTGCGGACAAGCCTACGCCTTCGCCCGCGGCGCGGCCAATGCCAAAATCCGGCCGGGCGGCGGTCGCGGCAGCGCGAAACCGCGCTGCGCCGCCGCGATCGGGCCGACCGATCCGCACCGCAAAGGACGCATTGGCGATTTGCAGCGCTAGGGATGATGCGCTCCGGTGTGGTGGTGGTGCGATCGTTCCGCCGCGTGCGCGGTCGCCGCCTTTGCCGGCGCATGCGCCGCGTGCTCTTCCGCCCGCCGCGTCGAGACCTTGTGCACCGGCACGCGCGCCTCGCCAGCGTGACGGTGCGCGGTTGCCGCCACGCGGCTGCTTACCGCTATGGCATGCGGCTTGCCTTTCGCGGCCGGGCTGCTTTTCACGACATGCACCGATCTGTGCCCATGCGATGCCGCACGCGTCTCGCGCTCCGCTGCGCGGCGGCTCGGTTCGCGCTCTTCCGGTTCGGCGACGGGGTGCGGCGGCGGCGTTGCCGCGGCCATCTTCGGTTCGGCTGCCGCCAGCGCCGCGACCTCGGCGGCCGACGCATTCGCGACCGCCGGTGTGGCGTGGACCGCCGGCGGTGGTGATAGGGCCGGCGCCGGCGTTCGCGCCGCAACGGCCATGGGCGCGGCCGCCGGTGTGGCATGGACGACCGCCGGTGGCGGCGACGGGGCGGCCGGCGGCGTCCGCGCTGCAAGGGCCATGGACGCGGCCGCCGGTGTGGCGTGGACGACCGCCGGTGGCGGCGACGGGGTGGGCGGCGGAGTCCGCGCTGCAAC
>DASZOZ010000144.1:0-14673 GCA_035550515.1 Allostellaceae bacterium | reverse complement strand
GGGATGCACTTGCCGCTGTTGGTGCAGACCTGCGCCCAGCGCTCCGCGTCGGGCGTGCCGGGGCCGCCGGCGAGCAGGTCGGCGATGCCCTCGGCGATGGCGACGCCGTTCGCCGGGTCGAGGCCGGCCGGTTCGACCATCGGGCAGGCCGCGACGCATTTGCCGCAGCGCGTGCAGGCGTCGAGCGTCGCCTCGACCCGTGCCTGCATTGCCGCCATGAAACCGCCGCCGCCATCCGTCATCATTCGCTCCGTCGCTGCAGGCCCCTATAGATACCGCAGAATTCCCCGGGTTCCCATCGTCACCCGCCGAATCAAATCCTCGCCAGGATCCGACCGACGAACGCGGCGAGGTCGCCGGCCCCGAACAGGTGCCCGGCGATGCCGGCCGCGGCGGCGGCTTGCAGGTCGCGCGGCTGGTCGCCGATCAGGAAGCTGGCCGCCGCGTCGACCGGCCAGCAGCGCATCAGGTCGAGCAGCATGCCGGGCCTCGGCTTGCGCCAGTCGCTGTCGCAGCGATAGGCCGGGACCACGGCATCGGCGAGATAGGGGCAATAGCGGAAATCGTCGATCCGCGCGCCGCGCGCCGCGAGTTCGGCGCGCATATGGTCGTGGATCGCGTTGACATGCGCCTCGGTGAAATGGCCGCGCGCGACGCCCGACTGGTTGGTCACGACAAAGACCAGGAACCCGGCGGCGTTGCACAGCCCGACCGCCTCGCGCGCGCCGTCGACCCAGCGGAACCGGGCGAGGTCGCCGACAAACCCGTCATCGTGATTGAGCACGCCGTCGCGATCGAAAAACGCCGCCCCTCGCTTCATCCTTGACCCATACGCCGCGCAATGGCCCGATGCATGCAACGATACGGAGGAATGCCATGGCGGAGAAGCGCATCGAACGCCTCGATCCGGCGCTCGACCGGATCATCGATACGGCCGAAACGATCCACGACCTCGCCGGCGGGTTCGGCGGCGAACAGGGGCCGGCGGAGGGACCGCTGTGGTGGAAGGAGAGCGGCTGCCTGCTGTTCAGCGACATCCACAACAACAAGCGGATGAAATACGAGGCGGGGAAGGGCGTCTCGTTGTTGCTCGACGGCACCAACCGCGCCAACGGGCTGACGCGCGACCTGCAAGGGCGGCTGATCGCCTGCGAGCATGACAGCCGGCGGGTCACCCGGCTGGAGCTCGACGGCAGCCTCACGGTGATCTGCAACAGTTTTCAGGGCCGGCAGCTCAACCGCCCCAACGATGTCGTGGTGAAGTCGGATGGCGGCATCTACTTCACCGACCCGTGGACCAGCCCCAACCCGCCGCAGCAATGGGATCTGACCTTTTCCGGCGTCTATCGGCTGACCCCCGATCTGGGCACGCTGTCACTGCTGACCGACGATTTCGTGCTGCCCAACGGGCTGGCTTTCTCGCCCGACGAGTCGGTGCTCTACGTCAACGATACGCGCCGAGGCCATATCCGTGCGTTCGACATGATGCCGAACGGCATGCCGGCCAAGGCGAGCGACCGCGTCTTTGCCGACCTGCGCGGGCCGGAGCCGGGCGTGCCCGACGGCATGAAGGTCGATGTCGAAGGCAATGTCTATTGCGGCGGCGCCGGCGGCATCTGGGTCATGGACAAGACCGGCAAGAAGCTCGGCCGCATCGTCCACGGCGCGTCGGCGACGACCAACATCGCCTTTGGCGGCGACGACTGGAAGACGCTCTACTTCACCAGCCGCAACCATCTCGGCATGACCAAGGTCAAGATCCCGGGCATCCCCGTGCCGGTGAAATAGCCCGACGCTCCGGCGCGTACAACTGATCACCATGGCCGGGCCTGACCCGGCCATCCACTCCCCTAGGCCGGGCCTGACCCGGCCATCCACGTCCCCTGGGCCGGGCCTGACCCGGCTTCCGTGTCTTACCCGCGGGAGCGGCGGAGACATCGTGACGCGCCTCGACGAGGTGCGCGAAGCGTTGACCGGGCTCGCCGAGATCGTACACAAGATAGCGCGGCCGTCCCGGTCGTAACCACCTCGAAACCAGTTTTTGCGATGCCTAGCGGGCGCGGAGCCGGCATGCGCGACGCCGTATCCGATGCGAGAGCCACAGGAAAGGTTTTTGCGGTGCTGAAGTTTATCGTTGCCGTCGTGTTTTGCGCGCTTGTCGGCCTGGCGGCCCGGTCGGCGCTGGCGGACCAAGCGGAAATCCGCATGGGCATTCCCTACGGTCCCGCCCCGGCGCAGCAGCTCGACCTGTGCCTGCCGGCGAGCCGGCAGGGCGCGCCGCTTCCGGGGGTCGTGATGATCCATGGCGGCTACTGGACGATGGGCGACAAGGGGGCCTATGCGCAGTTCTGCAAGGGCGCCGCCGAGCAGGGCATCGTCGCGGTCTCGATCAATTACCGCCTCGCCAACGACGACCCGCGCAACCGCTGGCCGGCGCAGCTCGTCGACGCGCAGCTCGCGGTGCGCTGGCTGCGCTCGCACGCGCGGGAGTACAACCTCGACCCGGCGCGGATTTGCGCGCTGGGCGACTCGGCGGGTGCCCATCTCGCGGTGTTTCTGGCCGCGCTCGACCATACCGTGCCCGGCGACTATGCCGGGCAAATCCCCGGCGTGTCCTCGAATGTCGCCTGCGCGGTCGACAATTTCGGGCCGACCGACCTCAGCGCCGATAATTACTGGCCGCCCGACAAGCAGCTCTTCGGCAACCAGGACCGCACCCAGGTCAAGGACCAGGAGCACCAGGCCTCGCCGATCTTTTTCGTCGGGCCGAAGACCGCGCCGATCATCATCGCCCATGGCCGCGACGACAAGGCCGTCAATATCGATCAGTCGGTGCAGTTGACTGACCGGCTGAAGAGCCAGCATGTGCCGGTGCGGATGATCACCCTGAAAGGCGGCCACGAGTTCGAGGGCCTGCCGGTCAAGGAAATGGTCGACGTGCTGGAGCAGGAGCTGCAATTCATCAAGAACGCCCGGCCGCGCAGCTAGTTTAGCAGCTCCCTTGGCCGAAGCCGCGGCGCAGCGCGGCGTAGGCGCTGGCCTCGTTCGTCGCGCTCCAGAAGCAGGCGTATTTCGGGTCGTTGCGCAATTCCTTGTCGGCAAACGCAAGCTGCGTATGCAGCTGCGGGCAGCCGTCGGTATGCGCGAAATTATGCAACTGCCGCAGCCGTGTGCCGCCCCACTGATAGGTGTAGCGCAAGTCGGCGGGGCCGACGGCGCAGGCGCGAAACCCGCTCTCCGTCCGCGCGTGGTCGACCAGCGCGGCCACCTGGTAGTCGCGGTAGCCGGCTTTGGTGAACCATTTGACGATTTCGGCGCGCGCCTCTTCCGGGCTGGGCGGCTGCAGGCTTAGCGGCGGCGGGGGCGGCGGCGCGGGCGCCGGATGGAACGCCGTCTCGATCGGCGGCGGCGCCGCGAATTGCAGCGCCGAGCACGCCGACATCGACAGCATGATAAGTATCCACGCCGTTTTCGCGGCGCAGGCTCCAATCCGGCACATCGGGAGAAAGTAGAGCAACAGCGATGCAGTTGCAATCAAATGGCGCGCGCATCCGCCAAACCATCCCATAGCCGCCGCGGCGCGCCGCCCGCCCGAAGCATCACCCAAGGCGGTACTAAGCCTATTCAGCACCTCTTGCCGCTTTGTCGGAAGGCGGATACCCGGCGTGGATGGCGCATCTTGAACGATGGCTCGATCTCCTCTGTCCCGCGCCTGCATGAGGGTGTTTTTTCTTGGTTTTTGTTGCGGCGTTGTTTCTGCACTTTTCCGGCGCAGCAGCCGGCCGTGTCAGGTTTTTGCGTCTGGACGTCCTGTTCGTTCTCAGCACGCGGGCTCGGTGCATTTCCGCCGCCGCGGAAATCGAGGCATACTCCGCCCGACCTCGTTCCGGAGATGCCCCCATGGTCGGCGAGCGAGTGCGATGCGCGGTCCCCGCAAGACCGCTGCATGACGGCGGATCCTGCAGCGAAGGCGGCGGGTTTTTGCGCCGCAATGCGCCGATGCGGCGCCTCCTCTGGCGGGTTGCCGCCGCGTCGGGTCTTTTTGTTGCGGCGGCCGCAATGCCGGCTGGGGCATCGGATCGCATCGACTTGCGCTTTGAAATCTTCGCCTTCCCCGGCCTCCATATCTTGACCACCCAGACCAGCGGAGAGGTGACCCCCACCGGCTACGCCCTTGCGGTCAACCTCGACACGCGCGGGATCGCCAGTGCGTTTGTCGATTTGCACAGCCATTCCGAGGTTTACGGGGCGCTGCTGAAGGACGGCCCGCACCCCGAAGCCTATCGTGCCGAAGTCTTCCGCAACGGGGTCGACCGCCACTACGCGGTCAAATATCTCGCCGACGGCAATGTCGTCGACGCGCAGCCTCCGCCGCGGCGCCATAGCATCACGATCGATCCCGCCCGGCTGCGCGGATCGGTCGACCAGCTGACCGCCTATTTTCTTGTCGAGCGGCAGCTTGCCCGCACCGGATCATGCGGCGCAACGGTCCCCGTCTATGACGGGAACGAGCTCTACCGGATGCGCTTCACCGACGTGAAAGACGTAACCCTTGCCGCGGACGGGCATCAGAACTTCAGCGGCATGACCCGGCTCTGCGAGATTGTCCGCGACATGATCGTCGCCAATCCGGACAAGGAGGAGAGCACTTACGACAGCGGGCGACTGTGGTATGCACGGCTGCTGCCGGATGCGCGCATGTTCCCGGTGCGGATGGAGTACGACACCCCCTTCGGTCACGTCGACGGCTATCTCGCCGACCTCAACGGCCACGGCGTACACCTGAACTTTGACGGCAAGTAGGGCTTCCATCATCGGGGGCTGCGCCACTTGGCGGATTTACCCGCTAAGCCATCGGAATTGGCGACCCCGGCAGGATAGGGCCGAGATTGCCAATTCGCGCATCGTAAAGCGGACGCATAGACTATTTGTTCTTTATATGTTCTCTTAATGGTCAACGATGGTATGATGAGGCGCGTCCACCCATCCCATATAGGAGACTTGCGTGGCGTCTGCGTTCGACACGCTTGGCTACGCTAAGAAACTTCGCGACCGTGGCGTGCCGCAAGATCAGGCTGAGGCGCACGCCGAAGCAGCACGGGAGTTCATCATGGGCCGAGCTGGCAACACGGTACGATCTCACGACCGCGATCGACGGTCTTCGGCGCGAGATGGAGAACCAGACGCTTCGGCTCACCGTCCGCCTCGGTATCATGCTCGCCGCCGGTCTCTCGATCCTTGCCGCGATCCAGCGGCTGCACTAACCCTTCGCCCGCTTTTTCTGCAAGAACAAACCGCGCTCATTGGGGCTCGCCATGCAGCACGGTGAAAAAGTGGCGACCCCGGCAGGTGTGCCTGCCAATAACAAAATCAGCCACTTGCTCTGGCAAACCTATTTAACGCACCATCCTGATGACAAAGGGATTTTTCGGACGTTGGCAAACCAAGATCGGGGCAGTCCGGTGACTGCCAAATGGCAGTCGATCACGCCCTTGACCAACGTCGCTTTCGGGATAAATGCAGGTAATGGGAGCAATCTCCCGAAGACACCGATTTTTGAGGAAGTCCTGATTCCCGACGATGTATCACCCGAAATCCTGATCCCAGCCTGTATTAAGGCCGCCGCCGAAGCCAGCGCGCGCGACGGTTACATTGACGCCAAGAGCTGCGTGGCCTTGGCACGAGAGCTCTACCGAGAAGCGACGCGGCAGCCGTGGCAGCGCGGCGATGATGCGCCAGCGGAGACTGCGTTCAGGAAGCCACGGCCGACTGACATCCTCTACTCGCCGATCGCCGGCGATTCGCAACCTTCTGCACCGTAAGATGGGCGGCTGACGAGCCTAAAGGTCATTGTTGGCGCGGCCATCGCTCGCGGACAATGACTTTTGTGGCGAGAATGCGCCATCATGCGCCATGGCAAAGACATCGCCGCCCCCGATCAAACCGCCACCGCCGCCACCGGGAGGCACACGCGGTCAGCCGCCTAAACCACGGCCAAGGTGACGGCGGCCAACGCGGTAGCCGTCAAGGGCGCCGCAAACAACATCCACCAGGCCCATCGCATCAGGCGGCCCGCGCGATCGAGAAATCGCCGGTTGTCGGAGATGCCGGTTGCGTAGCCGGCGACTAGATATTCCAGCTGCTGCAATTCGCTTTCGCAGGTGTTCATAACGATATCGGGCGTGTAGCCCGGATCGTGCCAGTTTTTCGGCCACAACACGGCCGAAACGGCGACTGCTCCCACCAATGCCGGTATCAGCCCGGTGCCGATCGCTGCGGCTCTAAACCAAGCTCCGCCAGCTAGCGCTACAACGGCTGCGCCGCCGATCGCCGAAACCCCGGTTACAATCCATCCCATCAGCGCGGAGGCGCGTGATTCGAAAGCCTGCAGCGATGATGTCTGCGATGCGAGCCGCAGTTCGGCATGGCGCATCGCCTCCCGAGCTTGCCATAGGCGCAATGTGTCGCCGGTGGCGCCGGCCTCAACCTCCGGCTCGGGTTCCGCTATCTCACTCACGTTCAGTGGCGCACGGATGGGGTCGATCCCGGCCCGAACAGCCGGCTGACGGCCTCGGCTATCGGCTCCGCCATGCCCGGCCCCGGAACTCTCTCGGAGACGCGTGCACGGATTGCCTCCCGCTCAGCCGTCGACAGCGAATCGAGCCAGGCACGGGCGACTTCTTCCAGCACAGCAAGGCTAGCGGCATTTGCTATTGCCGAGTGCATGACATGCTCAAACAGCTCGCGCAAATCCCACATTTGTTCTTCGATCGATTTCTCCGGCATCCGGGCGCCCTCGACCCGGCAAAACGCCGGCACTATAGAATACACGATGGGATGCCCGCTCGTTCGCCAAGCCGCTGCGCTGGACGTGCCAGCCCGTCGCCCATCTCGCGAGAACCTGGTTGAGCCGATGGCGGTGCGTTAAATGGGCAGCCCCGCCAGGCCGAAACCGGACGGGGCTTTTGTTGCTTCAAATTGGGGCGGGCGTCGGTGGCAAAGGCGCCCATGCGATCGGCGTAAACAGGGTGTCGTAATCGTCGCACCATTGCTCGCCGGTCCAGCGGCCAATGACCCATTGGGGCCGTGCATGCGGGCCTGGCCAAAGCAACAACGGGCCGAAAGGCTCTCCCAGCCTTACTCCCGGCGGCAGCAACAAGCTGAATGCAGGATCGTTGCTGGTGCTCGCCGGGCATCGGTTGGCTTGCTGTAGGGCAATATTTCCGTCAGGCATGTGTTGCTCCAATCGTGGGGGAAAATCCGGCCGGCAGCTCGCTGGCGGCGCTCAAACCTCTAAGCTCTCGCCCGCTCGATCGGTTATTTGGGTTGTTGTCAATCATCGGATTTGCTCGCTGATTTGGCTTCTCACAGCCGATGTGCCAGGAAACGGCCCTGGCGGCCGGAGGGTGAGAACCTGCCAGCGAGACAGGTCGGAACGCTTTTAGGCTTGTGCCCTGGACAGAACGCCCGCCTCCGGCCATAAAAGGCCGTTCGGCGCGCGACCGCCAAGTCGCGTCCGGGCATCCGCCGCAAAGGCGGAGCATTTCGGCTGCGTTCCTGCTGGTAACAGAAGCGCCGCCTATCGCTGGTCCGGGTTCTCACACCCACGGACGATTCTGCGCCGTTGGACGGCCGCCCGCAACGGTGGAACAGATTCGTCCGTTAGGATCGTGTAGGAACGCCACTGAGCGGCCCGGTTCGTGGCGGCTACGAAGTAGCAGCCACCTCGGCTTCCAATGCCCAGGACCTCGCCAAATGCGGGCATGTTTTTTTTGGGGAGCGCGTCCCGAGCGCCGCCGGCGATCTCTGCGTCGTGATCGGCGGGCATTGATTCGAGCAAGGACGTACGCAGGTCAAAGTGCCAGCTCGTTTGAGCTAAGTCGCAACCGAATCGGGGTGTCCATCGCCGGCGATCATCACCGAAGCCGGCGAGGCCGGCCGACATTCATCGGAAGTGGCGATGCGAGATCTGCGACGATCGTCGGCATCGTCAGAACCGGCGAGAGGATCCGCGCTGCGGCATGGTCAGCAGCATCCACCGGCGCCAGCGATGGTCGACGGCGCGGGGGTAACTCTTCGTCGTCACCCAAACTGCCAGTTCTCTTGCTCGATCAAATCGGCAAGCCCGATATAGGGGATACCTTCGCCAGCGCAGACATCGGGGATGCGCTGGCGACCGGGGCTTTCCTCGGTTATCACGGTCATCGGGGGCCGGGCGGTCGCCGCCAATGCGATCACGAACGGGTCGCCACCAGAGCGGCCCTCGAACATGGCCGCACGGCGCTCCTTACACCAGGCAAATAGTTCGTCGTCCTTGCGCTCCATTTCACGATACACCTCGATTGAGGCGCGCAATCGGCCTTCGTTGATCAGGCCGTCGATGCGCGCCCAGACAAGGCCGAAATTCCTCGGCCGATACGCTCGTCGCCAGCCATGGATGAGCGCGCTGCTGTCAACGCTATAGATCGGCAGCGCCATCGTCACCTGAACCCGGCGACCTGCTCAAGCTTGGGTATGTGCTTGGTCTTTATCCCCAGGTATCCGGCCACCTCACTGAGAGTCAGGCGATCCTGGTAGTAGTTGCCGAGGATCATCCGCACCAGCGGCCTGCCGATATTGCTGACGGTTTCGACGGGCATGTTGCGTCGAATGCTATCGTCGGCCGTGCTCTCCCGCTGGCGCTCTCGGACCGCCTGATATTCGGCGAGGTACTGGCCTCTCTTGCGACGGTAGAACTCGCTTGTCGTCCGCCCGAGCGTCAACAACCGCCGCAACAGCGCTTCTCGGCTCACACTAAAAGCGCGCGCTAGGTCGGCGATCTCACCGTCCTGCCAGGTCGTCGCCGCAGGACCGCGCATTCGAACGATAGCCTCGCGCTGCAGCCAGTCGCGCGGCATCAACGCAGCCGCCGCAGCCTGGTTGCAGAATATCTCTACGGCTTGGTCTTCTGGCGGCCGTGCTTCGTCCGTGTGCAAGTCCGACACGCCGCTGACGCTGAGCATCAGGTGCACGAATTCGTGCAGCAGGCTGAACGTCCGTCGTGTCGGCGGGTCTTTCCGATTGACCGCTACGACGGGTAGGGTGCGCTCCGCGATGGCAAAGCCGGAGGCTTCATCCGCGGTGAACCGCGTCGCCTGAAACACCAGTACTCCGGCTGCCTCGATCCGATCGCGCCATCCGCGAAGCGCGTCCCGCCCGTCTTGGTCGCGCCAACGGCGCTGCTCATCATCCGTAATACCAAGTGCCGTGCGGACACGCTGGCCGATGTCTTCAGGGTTCTCGGCTTGCGTTGCGGCCAGCGTGAAAGGCGCAATGGTTTCACCAGCATCCTCGGCCAGCTCGATCGCGAGAGCCCTTAACTGCGATGCTCGCCGTATCTCGTACCTCAGCTCAGGAGGCATGCGGCGCATCCCCGCGCCAGGCAGCCTCCGCAGATCACGAATGACCTGAAAGTCATCCGGTATTCGTTGCAGGTAGAATACTGCCAGCGGGCGCCGATAGAGCTCGGCTATCCGGCGGAGCTGCGGGATCGATGGAGAATCGTCGCCAGCCTCCCACGCAGCGATGCGATCGGGATCGATATGAAGTTTTTCGGCAGCCTCGGCCGCACTGAACCCGGCACTTTCCCGTGCCCAGATCAGCAGCTCCGGTTTGACGATCGCCCTTACTCGTTCGGGCATTTCAACTTCCTGGCGTTGCGCCAATTGGGGCGCGGTGCCGATCCTGACCCGACCGACTCATGCGCGCAATGTGCAATTGGGTTTTTGAGCGGACGCGTCAATCTCTTGCTAGCGACCGCGACCGCGAAATGCGTCGAATTCGTCGAGCACCACTTCGACGATCGCGTGCGTCAGCTCGGGCGGTAGTGAGATCGCGTCGGCCAGCCGGCCGGTCGCCATGCGGTAACACGGCGCTGCGATGCCATGCGCGCGCGGCCCCGTCCTGATGATGCGCACGCCGTGAACGACGAAGGCGACGTCGGCGATCTCGATTTGCACCGAGGCGAGCGCAGCAAGTCGGCCGGACTCCGCGCGATCGAGCCGCAGCACCGTGGCGGTGACATTGACCGTTTCGCGTGCGCCAGCCATCGTCGGCTATCGCGGCGAGGCTTCTAGTCGTGGCAGTGCAGCGGCGATCAGTTCGCCGGCGAGCTCGAGCACGCGTCGTGGTTCGATTGGAACTTCAACCGCCCGATCTTGCGCGAGGAAGACAATCAACCCGATCGGCCCGTGTTTCCGATCGGAGACGGCGATGTGTGCCGCCGGCTCAACGCCGTCAACACCGACGCGGTCGATGGCCGTGAGCGCGGTTCCGACTGAGCCGAGCAGTGCCAGCGCTTCGCCGTCAAACCACCGTTCAAGGCGCTCAACCAGCGCCGCCCGCATGTCGGAGAGGATCAGGCGGGCAGTGCTCACGCGACACGTCCGAGCGCATCGCGCCAGGCCGCGCCATCCCACCACAGCGGCCGCTTGGTGTACGTGCAGAACCAAGGCTCGCCCGGATACCGGCCAGCCGGGCGATCAGCAACGTCGCCGGCCGCAGGTGCGTGCGTGAAGCCAAGCGCCAGCAGCTCGCGCACATGCGGTCGCCAGCGCTTCCGATCCGGCCCGTCGACGCCTTCGATGGTTTGGAAGTTGCTGCCCCGATCGACCACGACATCGTCGATCTCAACGATGCCGCCGGCGGGGATGGTGACAACCTCGCCGCTGAGCACGACCTGATCGCCTTCGCGGTAGTGTCGCGGCGCAATTAGCCGATGCGTAGTCATGCCGCAGCTCCGGAGATATCGGCCCGGCCGGGTCGGGGGGATAAGGCCGATCGCAAGGGCCATCATCGATCTCCCCAGGGCCGGATCAGCGGCGCGGTCGCAAGCGAACGCTTAAACTGTTCGAATTCGTCATGTGCGGCCTTCGCCATCGGGTCGTCTCCGGCCCGGCGGCGGTGCGCGTGCGCAGCCCGGTCCTGCTCGGCGCGCACCATTTCCACGACTTCGGCTTTGTGGATCAAAATACCGTCGACGAGCTCGGCGGCCCTCTTGCGCAGGGCGCCGTCGCCTTGTGCCCTTGCGACCAGCGCGTCGAAAACCGCAGCGCGCCGATGAAGTGGAGCATTCATGGTTCCGTGGATGATGTCGACGTAGTCCCTAATCGTGAGCATTTTCGTTTCTCCCGGAGATAGCCGCAGCGGCGGCGCGGCGGCGTTGCCGGTGCGTTTGCCAAACGCATCCGGGCTGATCGACGAGCGCAATGCGCTCGACACTGCCGTCACGAGCAACGTCAAGCATGACGGCGCGGTAGACGCCGGCCTCAACTTTCTCGGCGGCATCGCGCGCTGTGATGACCGCCCGCACGAAGAGCGTGTCGTCGTCGAGCAGCCGTAGAGTGATCACGTTATCGACAGCATCGGTCGCAGCCATTTCGGTGACGCTGGGCGGTTCTGCTAGCAGCCCTACGTGCTTCGCGCTCGCATCGGCGCCACAGAGCACGGCCGACACGATCAGCCCGGCCGGTGCCGGCGTGACCGTATCGATGACGGCGTAAAGGTTCATACCCGCAGCTCGGCGTCAGGGTTGGCGATGCAAAATCCGGCATCGGGGTCGGCATCCAATTGCGCCAGAAGACGCCGGCCCGGCGCAGGGTCAGGACGCACCACCGCTTCTTTCGCCACTTGCCGCAGCAGATCGAAGATGACGCCGCCCGCTTGGATCGCGGCCACTTCCTGACGACCGCGCAACTCGGCTTCGAGTCCGCGCAGCACCCCCTCGCACTCGCATGCGGTGCGCAGCGCGGCGCCATATGGGCCGGTGACGATGTAGTCGCGCACCGCCTCGGCCGCGCAGTTGTAAAGCGCGGCGTTGCGCGCCGTTTGCGCTTGCCGCAACTCGACAGCCAGTCGGTTTAATTCATGCTCGATTTCGGGCAGAGCCGCGGCCGCCGCCGCAACATCGACCGCAATCTGGCCGATTTCCACTTCGACCTTGAGCTGTTCCGGCGTCGGTTGCGGACGCGGCCCTTCGCAACCCGCTGCGATCCACTTCCCGATCGCGGTGGTATGAGCGACGGACAGTGCCGCTATATGCGCTCCAAATCGGCCTGACGCCCTTCGACTGCCTTGAGGCGCAGGTAGGGCGTCTCTACCCGTTGGTACACCGCCAACGCCTCGTCGCGCGCGCGGCTCGCCGTGATCAGCACAGCACGCGCCGGCGAGCGCGCCGGAGGCGCTGTTTGCCGACTGTCATTTGGCAGTTGGGCGGTTACGCGATCCGCTAGTTGTGCTGACATGTTAAACCCCCTCAGTGACAGCGATGCGAAAGAGATAGCCGCCGGGAGCAGACGCGCGATGGACAGAGACGCGCCTGGTCGACCGGCGACATCGGCCAGGCCCGAGACAACGGCTACTTGCCGAGACGATGAATGATCGGCGGCGGCGGGAGCACATTGCGCGGCTGGAAAACGCGCCAACTCGACCGCCGCCGCCGTTCCCGCCGGGCAGACGGCGACCAAGCAAGCCGACCCGGCTGGAATGATTGCCGCGCCGACTGCCAATTGGCAGTCGCAAGCGGCGTATCTGCATTTAGGCCATGCCCGGATCAGCAGAGTTCATGGAAGCGTATCAACTCGCGCTCGCGTCCCTCACGGTCGACCGACGCACCCCTATTGCCGCTTCCCGATCTTCCGCAGGCAGCGTGCGCGCCGCCGTCGCGGCCTACTACTGCGACCCATCGTTTACTGTATTGGCACCGGCACCCGGCAGATGCGCCGTGCGATCCTGGAGCGCTTCCGCGTCGAGCATGGCGATCGCCGTATCGCGACGCTGGAACAGCGGCATCTCGTCAAGCTGTTAGGCGGGATGAAGCCGTTTGCTGCCCGCAATTGGCTCAAGACCCTTCGGGGATTGATGCAGTTCGCTGTTGCCGCCGAGTTGCGTCTCGACGATCCGACTTCGGGCATCAAGCTGGTGCGAGCGAAGGCAGGCCGCATCCACACATGGACGGAAGAGGAAATCGCCCAGTTCGAGGCGTTTTACCCGGTCGGTTCGCGTCCGCGCTTGGCGATGGCGCTGCTGCTCTACACCGGTCAACGTCGCAGCGATGTTGTGCGGCTAGGTCAGCAGCATATCCGTGGTGGCGCGATCGCCCTGAGGCAGCAAAAGACGGGCCGCGCGCTGGTCATACCTGTGCATCCCGTGCTCGCCGACGTGCTCGACGCGACGCCGAGCAATCACCTGACGTTTCTCGTTACGACCGCCGGCAAGCCTTTTACCGCGGCGGGTTTCGGCAATCTGTTTCGCGAATGGTGCGACGAGGCGGGGCTACCGCATTGCTCGTCGCATGGGTTACGCAAGGCCCAATGCCGGCGCCTCGCCGAGGCGGGCTGTACGGCGCCACAAATCGCCTCGATCAGCGGCCACAGGAGCCTTGCCGAGGTTCAGCGCTATATCGAGGAAGCAGAGCAAGCGCGCCTCGCCGAGGCAGCGATGGCGACGGTCATTCGCGCCCTTCCACAGACCAAAACGGCAACCGGAATTGGCAAACCCAAAACCTCGGTTGGCAAACTTTAGTCTAACCTATTGATCTAATTGATCTCAAAGTGAAAAAGTGGCGACCCCGGCAGGATTCGAACCTGCGACCACCTGCTTAGAAGGCAGGTGCTCTATCCAGCTGAGCTACGGGGTCGGGCCGGGGCGTCAGGTCCTGATGCGGTCGTAGCGGAAATTGTCGGCGTAGCTTTTGGCTTTCGGCGTGCCGGCGTGCGGCTCGATGATGGTGTAGTCGAGGCCCCGCCTGGTCGCGAAGGCGACGGCCTCCTCCAGCGTCGGAAAGCGCATCCTGACCTGGTTCAGCGTGTCCTGCGCGCTCGACCAGCCCATCAGCGGGTCGGGGTCGCGCCGCGTCGCCGGCTCGTACTCGAGCAGCCATTTACGGGTCTGTGCTCGACCCGATTGCATCGCCGTCTTTGACGGCCGGTAGATGCGCGCCAGCGCCATCGCCTGTTCGCCCTCCCGCCCAGCCCTGCGCGAATACCGGAGGGCTGGCGATCATGGTCGGGGCGAGAGGATTCGAACCTCCGACATCCAGCTCCCAAAGCTGGCGCTCTACCAGGCTGAGCTACGCCCCGACACGCGTTCTAAGCCCGGTTTTCTAAGCGTTCGCGCGCATCGGCGCAATCGAGGAAGTGGAAAGAGCCGGGAACGAAACGGCCGCTTCTGGTCTTGGCCTGACACAAAATCGACCACAGTCCTCGGAGGCGTGCCATGAGCACGCCTACAAGCGTCGAACGTACTCGGTACCCAGCAATAGAGACAGCCTCCGGTGAGCCGTGGGCGCCGATCCATCCCCGACTACGGCGGAGCGTCACAGGGCCGGCGACGGCGATATGGAAGCCCCGGATAAAGAGATTGGTGTCGTGCATTGATCCGAATCAATGCGGATCGAGTATTCGGGGTTTCCCTTGTGATCTTTAATGGTTCAGGGAGAGGAGCATGTCCTACAGCCCAGAAAGCTACCTTAAACGAGCCGAAGAGTGTGTGCGCTTAGCAAGTCTCGCAACGGATGATGTGGTCCGGGCGGACATTCTCAGACTGAGGCAAGGTTATATTCGGACGGCAGAAGACAGTAGGAAGTTTAACCCAGAATTTCCGAAGACTTCTTCCGGCAAGAATCAGCAGTGACAA
>DASZOZ010000143.1:0-27107 GCA_035550515.1 Allostellaceae bacterium | reverse complement strand
TCCCCGATGCGACGAGCCGGTCGAGCAATGCCATCCGCTCGCCGGCCGACATCGAGTTGGCCTCGCTGGTCGTGCCGAAGATCGCCAGGCCGTCCGCCCCCTCGTCGAGCAGCCAGCGGCAGAATGCGACGAACCGGCCGGCATCGGGCTCGCCCGCCGGGGTGAACGGGGTCAGGACCGGGACCAGAACCCCGGCGAACGACTGCGCTGCCATAATCAATTGCTCCTCATCGTTCCTCGATCGTCATCCCGGCGTCAGGATCCGCTTATCCGCCGCAACAGCCGCCGAAGCGTGGGTCCCGGCCTCCGCCTGGACGGCGCCTGTCGCGTTGCCGAGCGGGGTCCTACACCGTTTGCAGGATTTTGTCCTTGGTGATGTCCGGCGCCAGGATCGCGTGCCAGTCGGCGTCGCGCGGCAACACCTCTTCGCCGGCGCGGATATGATAGTAGCTGGTGCCGGTGCCGGCCGGGACGCCGCCCGCCTCGACCGTCCTGACCGCCTGCCCCAGCATGCGCCGGGTCTGGCCGATGGCCTTGTCGCCCGGCCCCAGATGTTCTTTCGAACGGTCGACGATCGGCCCCATGCTTTCTTGCAGCGCGCGGTCCTGCTGGTTGATCCCGTCGATGCCGGTATAGCTTTCGGTGCGCTGCACCTCGCGGTTCAAGCCGTAATTGTTCGACCGGTTCTGCTTCGACCGGAAGGTCGTCTGGTCGACAAAGTCCGGCCCGTTGCCGATGCCGTACTCGCGCCGGTCCTCCTCGGTCAGCGGCGCATCGCCGGTCGAGTACATCCAGTTGTAGACCATGCAGTTGTAGTCATCCATCGGGACCCAGATGTGGCCGGCATCGCACGGCACGCCGGAATCCGAGCGCGACGGGCGGATCTGATGGAACGGCATGATGAAATGATAGCTGCGGATGTGCACCTCGGTGTCGCCGAGCGGCCGGATCCCGGCGTAGAGATAGCCGTAATCGGTGACATCGACGACCAGCTTCGGCGCCGCGCCGCGGACAAACGGGCTCGACGGCTTCATGCCGCCGCGCGTCGAGTTGTCGGTCAGCAGGCGGTGCAGGATCGGCGCGTGCGAGGTGTCGATGCCGCCCTCCAGGGCCTGCAGGTAATTGCATTCCTCGATGACCTTGGAGACGTGCCGGCGTTCTTCCGGCACCTGCGTCCAGGCGAATTTCGGCGGCGGCGGCATCTTTTCCGGCGGCCCCATATAGGCCCAGACCAGCCCGCCCATTTCGACCGTCGGGTAGGCGGTGAGGTGGATGTGCTGCTTGAACTGATGCTCCGGCGGCTCGTTGAGCTGATCGACACAGCTCCCTTCGACGTCGAACTTCCAGCCGTGATAGACGCAGCGCAGGCCGCATTCCTCGTTGCGCCCGAAAAACAGCGAGACGCGGCGGTGCGGGCAGAATTCCTCGACCAGGCCGATGCGGCCGTCGGTGTCGCGGAACGCGACGAGGTCCTCGCCCAACAGCTTGACGCGCACCGGCGGGCAATCGGGCTCGGCGATCTCCCATGACAGGCAGGCCGGGATCCAATAATGCCGCATCGTATTGCCCATCGGCGTGCCGGGGCCGACGCGGGTGATCAGTTCGTTTTCCTTCGCTGGCAGCATGGTCTCGATCTCCTCGCTCTCAGCTAGCCGCCCGCGGTCTGCCGAGCCCGCGGGTTCCGTTGCCCGAAGGATAGCTTATTTCCTGCCGAACGGGAGAGGTTTCACACCCCCACCCGAGTTGCTGGCATCCTGCCCCCGGCTTGGGCATAAGCACGCCATGCAACGTGACGGCGAACGGCGGCGCCCAGGCGGTGGGCTCGGCCGATGGTGACGCAAGCGGTGTTCGGCCTGCCCGCGGCGGCGCTCGTCGCGCTGTTCGTGGTGTTCGCGTTCGGCGGTCTGGTCAAGGGCGTGACCGGGGTCGGCCTGCCGCTGGTGCTGGTGCCGTTGGCGACGCAGTTCGTGCAGGTGCCGGTCGCCGTGGCGCTGGTCTCGGTGTCGATGGTCGTCACCAATCTCCAGCAGTCGATGGAGGGAGGGAGCACGGCAAGGGCGTTGCGGCAGTTATGGCCGATCATGGTGCCGCTGGCGGCCGGCGGGGTGATCGGCACGCATCTGTTGATCACCATCGACCGCCGGCGGCTCGACCTGGTCATCGGGATCAGCTTCCTGGCGCTCGCGGTCCTGCTGCTGAGCCTGCCGCGGGTGCGCCTGGTCGGCCGCGCGGCCCGGTGGGGCGGACCGTTTGTCGGCTTTGGCGCCGGCGTGCTGGGCGGCATGTCGGCGATTTTCGGGCCGCCGATGATCGCCTACATGGTCAGCACGGGCGTCCCGCCCGACACCTTCGTCAAGCACATGGCGGTCCTGGCGCTGACCGCGAGCGTCACGATGCTGCTCGTCCTCGGCGGCAGCGGGGCGATGTCGGGCGGCGATTTTCTGATGTCGGCGGCGGCGATGATCCCGATCCAGCTCGGCATGCCGTTGGGGCGCTGGCTGCGCGGCGCCATCAAGCCGGACTGGTTTCGCGTGCTGGTGCTGGTGGTGCTCGCCGCCAGCGGCGTCGACATGCTGCGCAAGGCGCTGTTCTAGCGCCGAACGAATCGAACGCCGCCCCGGCGAAGGCCGGGACCCACTGTTCAGCGGCTCGGGAAGCGGAGAAGTGGGTCTCGGCCTTCGCCGGGACGACAAGAGGACGATTGCGATGACGCAGCCTTATAGCGACGAACTCCGGGCTCGTTTCGGCGACGATCTCGACTTGGACGGTGAGGCACCCAATAACCCATGGATCAAACAGGTGCTGCTGCGCCGCACGCATCGGCGCTATGAGGCGCGCGCGGTGCCGGAGCCCATCCTGCGGCTGGTCCTCGCGGCGGCGTCTTCCGCCTCGTCGAAATCCGATTACCAGCAGGCGACGGTGATCCGCGTCGACGACCGAACCCAGCGCGACAAGCTCGCCGCGCTGATCCCCGACATGCCGTGGATCGGCAACGCGCCGGCGTTCCTGGTGTTCTGCGGCGACGCGCGACGGCTCGAACGACTGTCCGCGCACCCGGTCGAAAACGGCACGCTCGAAGGCTTCTTCAATGCCGCCGTCGATGCCGCGCTGGCACTGCAAACCGCGACCCTGGCGGCCGAGACGCTCGGTCTCGGCACCTGTCCGATCAGCGTCCTGCGCAACCATATCGCGGCGGCCGGCGAGATCCTGGCGCTGCCCGACAAGGTGTTCCCGGTCGCCGGGCTGTGCCTCGGCTATCCGGCGCAGCCGGGGTTCATCTCGATGCGCCTGCCGCCCGACGCGACGGTGCATCGCGACCGCTACGACGACGGCGCGATCGCCGCGGTCGACGCCTACGACCGGCGCCGCGACGCCCGCCATTCGCTCAAGGACCGGCAGAAATCCCCCGAGATTTTCGGCATCGCCGAATTCTACGGCTGGTCGGAGGACAAGGCGCGCCAGGCGATGTCGCCGGAGGGCACCGGCTTTGCCGCCTGGCTGCGCGAGCACGGGTTCGATCTGACGAAGTAGGCGGGTGGAGCGAGGCGATCCCCACCAAGCAGAAAAGCCGCCTTCCGGAGAAGGCGGCCTTTCCAACCGAATAACCAGCGGCCCTTTACGGCCGCGACACAGCCTTCATCAGGCCTGGACCTCGGCTTGCGCAGGGATCCTGGTCACGGCAGCGGTAAACCGCGGTTGATCGTTAGACACAGGATCACCTCCTTTCTGTTGTGGCGACGAGGACTGCATACAACCGCCTGTGGTGGCGCCACCGCAAGCACCGTTCGTCGGGCGCATTCGGTCGGCCCGCTCGCGTGACAATGCGCCGCACGGCCGACGCCGCGCCCGAGGCCGTGCTCGCGTCGATAGTGCCAAACCGCCGCCGCATGGCATATAGGGGCGCCGACAACACAGCGGGTACGAGCGATGCCGGAAAACGCCGAACGGATAACGGTCAACGGGTTCGAGTTGGACGTCCTGCGCCGCGGCCGGGGCGCGCCGGTGGTGCTGCTGCACGGCATGGATACGGTGAGCCCCCAGGCGCCGTTTCTCGACCTGCTCGCGCGGCATGTCGAGGTCATCGCGCCGTCCAGCCCCGGCTTTGGCAACTCGCCGCGGCCCAAGGATTTCGACACGATCTACGACCTCATCCATCTTTACCTCGCCCTGCTCGATCAGCTGCCCTACGACAAGGTGACGCTGCTGGGGCTGTCGTTCGGCGGCTGGCTGGCGGCGGAGGTGGCGGTCGCCTCGTGCCACCGGATCGGCCATCTGATCCTGGCCGATCCGGTCGGCATCAAGCTCGGCGGACCCGAGGAGCGCGACATCCTCGACGTGTTCAACACCAACCCCGCCGAGGTGCGGCGCAAGGCCTGGGCCGACCCGGCCAAGGCGCCGGACTACGACGCGATGACCGACGAGGAGCTGGTCATCCACGCGCGCAATTGGGAATCGCTGTGCCTCTACGGCTGGCACCCGTATATGTACAACCCGCAGCTCAAGCACTGGCTCGGACGCATCGCCGCGCCGACGCTGGTGTTGTGGGGCGCGCAGGACGGGATCGTCACCCCGGATTACGGCCGCGCCTATGCGAAGCTGATCCGCGGCGCCGAATTCCGCCTGATCGACAATGCCGGCCACCATCCCGAACAGGAACAGCCCGAGCGTTTCGTCCAGGCGGTGACGGGGTTCCTGGCCGACTGAACGTTCCGCGTCAGCTCGCCAGCGGGTGGGGTCGCGGGTTCGAGCCGTCGGTGAAGCGCGACAGCCGGAACGGCGCCGGGTCGACGATCGTCGGCCCGCCGGCGACCATGTCGGCGACGAGGCGGCCCGCGCCGGGCCCGATCCCGAAGCCGTGGCCGGAAAAGCCGGTGGCGATGTAGAAGCCGGGCAGCCTGTCGACCGCGGAGATCACCGGGATCGCGTCCGGCATCACGTCGATCAGCCCACCCCAGCTCTCGGCGACCTTGATGTTGCGGAAGGCCGGGAAAGACTCGGCGATGCTGGCGCGGGCGCGTTCCAGCACGAACGGGTCGCCGGCCGGGTCGAGCGTGCGCACCGCTTCGAACGGCGTCGCCTCGTCGAGGCTCCAGCGCCGCTTCGTGCGCCATTCCTCCACAAAGCGGGAGCCGAAGCGAAAGCGGAGCTTCTTCCAGTGCAGCCGTACCGCCGGCAGGTAATCCATCATCAGACGGAAATTGTCGGGCACGAGATCGATGGTGCGCACGCCGAGCGTCGCCACCGTGTAGCCGCCGTCCATCCGCTTGCGGTAGCCGAAGAGCGCACCCGACGCGCTGATTTCCGGCCCGTCGTCGAGCTTTTCGGTGCGCATCACCGAGCCGAGCACCTTGAGCTGGGGCAGCTCGACCCCGAGATTGCCGCAGAACAGCCGCGACCAGGCGCCGCCGGCAAGCACCGCCGACTGACAGGAGATGCGACCCCGCTCGGTCACCACGCCGGCGACCCGGCCGCCCGCGGTCTCGACGCCGCGCACGGCGCACTGCGTGAGGACCGCCGCGCCGTGACGGCGGGCGGCAGTGGCGATCGCCGGCGCGGCGAGCTGCGGCTCGCCCTTGCCGTCGCTCGGCGTGTAGAGCGCACCGGCCCATTTCTTTTCCAGCCCGGTCAGCCGCCCGGCGACCTCGGCGCCGCCGATGACATGGGTGTCGAGCTGATACTCGCGGGCGTGCTCCAGCCAAGCTTCGAGCCGCGCCAGATCGGCCTCGGTCTCGCCGAGATACATGATGCCGCAGGTGCGAAACCCGGTTTCGGCCTCCACCGTCTCGTTCATCCGCTCCCACAGCCGCAGGCTCTCGATGACCAGCGGGATTTCGCGCGGGTCGCGCGCCATCTTGCGGCACCAGCCCCAGTTGCGGCTCGACTGCTCGCCGGCGATGTGGCCCTTCTCGCACAGGGCGACGCTGATGCCCTTCTGCGCCAGGAACAGCGCCGCGCTGGTGCCGATGATGCCGCCGCCGATGATGACCACGTCGGCGCGCGCCGGGAGTTTCTCGTCGGATGCAACCGGATCGACCCGCGGCGCCATGGCTCATCTCCCCTTCAGGTCGTCATTCCGGGGATAATGACCCAGCCCCGGCCATTCGCTATCGAAATCTCAATCTCGCCGGGTTAGAGAAGCGGCCGGAACCAGGACCCCGGAATGCTGACTTAATGCTGAAGCGCTTTTACGACCGTATGCTCGAAGTCGCCGCGGGACCGAACGCGATGTGGGCGCTGATCGCGGTGTCGTTCGCGGAAAGCTCGTTCTTCCCGATCCCCGGCGACGTGCTGATGATCCCGATGATGCTGGCGGCGCCGCGCAAAGCGTGGCGCATCGCCGCGATCGCGACGATCTCGTCGGTGGTGGGCGGGCTGCTCGGCTATGCGATCGGCTATTGGGGGTTCGACCTCGTCGGCCGGCCGATCCTCGAATTCTATCACGCGATGAGCCGCTACGACGCGCTCAAGGCCGGGTTCGACCAATGGGGCGCATGGATCATCATCATCAAGGGGTTAACGCCGATTCCCTACAAGCTGGTGACGATCGCCGCCGGCGTCGCGCATTTCGACCTGGCGACCTTTATCGGCGCCTCGATCATCTCGCGCAGCCTGCGCTTCTTCTTCCTGGCGGCGCTGTTGTGGTGGTTCGGCCCGGCGGTGCGCGACTTCATCGAGAAGCGGCTGATGCTGGTGACCACTGGTTTCGCGGTATGCCTGGTTGGCGGCTTCCTGGTCATTCGCTATCTATAACCGCATGGCTATAACCGCATGGCGGTGACGACAAAACGGTTCGCCGGCGCGGTGCTGGCGGCGAGCGCGGCAGTGCTCGGCGCCGCGCTGCTGTCACAATACTGGGGCGGGCTGACGCCCTGCGAGCTGTGCCTGCTCGAGCGCGCGCCGTGGTGGGTCGCGATCGGAATTGCCGTCGCGACGCTGCTGTTCGCTCGACAGCTCGCGCTGCCCTCGGGGGCCATGCTGCTCGCGCTGGTGTTTCTCGCCAGCACGGCGCTCGGCTTTTACCATGTCGGGGTCGAGCAGCACTGGTTCGCCGGCCCCGCCGCCTGCACCGCGAGCGGCGCGCCGGCCGCGAGCGTCGACGCGCTGCGCGCGCAACTGCACGGCAAGCAAGCGGTGATGTGCGACGAGGTGCAGTGGTCGCTGTTCGGCGTCTCGCTGGCCGGCTGGAACATGATCGCGTCGGCGGTCATGGCGGCGGCGTGCATCGAGGCGGCGCGGCGCTCGCGGCGGGTGCGTTTCGCATGAGCGCCGAACGGCCGCCTTACCTGCCCGGCGACCGCGCGCCGGCCAGTGGCCGCGCCCGGATGATCCGGGTCGACCAGGCCGGCGAATACGGCGCGACGCGCATCTACCAGGGCCAGTTGGCGGTGATCCGGCGCGGCCGCGCGGCCGGTGCGATCCGCGAGATGGCCGAGCAGGAACAGCGCCATCTCGTCCAGTTCGACCGGCTGCTGGTGGAGCGCCGGGTGCGGCCGACGGCGCTGGCGCCGCTGTGGCACCTCGCCGGCTACGCGCTCGGCGCGGCGACGGCGCTGATGGGCGAGCGCGCAGCGATGGCCTGCACCGTCGCCGTCGAGGACGTCATCGACGCGCATTACGCGCGCCAGGCCGCGCAGCTCGGCCCTGGCACTCCCGAAGGCGATCCGCAGCTTGCCGAAGCGATCGCCACCGCGCGCGCCGACGAGATCGCACATCGCGACCTCGCCTTGGCGCACGAGGCGGACGAAGCCGTCGGGTACGAAGTGATCACCGGCCTCATCAGGACGGGAGCCCGCGTCGCGATCTGGCTGTCCGAGCGCCTCTGAAACTTTTCGCGCGCATCCCTTGTTGGTAAAGCGCCAACAAGGAGTGCGTCATGGCCGGCCAATTCGTCGTGGGGCTCTACGATTCGTACGGGATCGCGCGGGACGCGCATAACCGCCTGCATACCGAGGGCGTGCCGTGGAGCGAGACCGCGCTCCGCGTGCTGCACGAGACCGATCCGGTGCCGGAACGGGTGCGTGCCGAGACGGCGGCGCTGGCGGTGTCGCCGCTGGTCTGGGGCGATGTCGAGACAAACTTTGCGCGCTTCATCACCAACGGCGAGACCGCGGTCATCGTCAACGCGCCGACCGCGGCCGATGTCGATTTCGCGGCCGATATCCTGTCGCTTTACGACCCGATCGCGGTCGAGGTGCTGACCGCGCCAGCGGTCGCGGCGGTCAAGTAGGTTCCGCCCTCAGACGACGCCCCGCTCGCGCAGCCGGGCGATCTCGTCCGCCGAATAGCCGAGCTCGGCGAGCACCGTCTCGCTGTCGGCGCCGATTTCCGGCGCCGGGCGGCGCAACCGGCATGGCGCCTCGGCGAACTTGACCGGGAAGCCGAGCATCTTCACGGCGCCATGTCCCGGATGGTACTGGGTCACGACCATTTCCTGGGCGATCACCTGCGGGTCGTTAAACACCTCGGACAGCGTCATCACCCGGCCGCACGGCACGCCGGCAGCGTTGAGCGCGGCGATCCAATGCGCGGTCGTGCCGGTCTCGAGGCGCGCCTCGATCGCCGCATTCATCGCGGCGCGGTTGGCGACGCGCAGGTCGTTGGTGGCGAACCGCGGGTCGGCGCGCAGTTCGGGCAGCTCCAGCGCGTCGACCAGCCGCTGGTAGGATTGCTCCTGGCTCGGCGCCAGCGCCACCTCGCCATCGGCGGTGCGGAACATCCCGTAGGGCGCGACGATCGCATGGTCGTTGCCGGTGCGGCGGGGCTCCTCGCCGGTCGCCAGATGGTTGGCGGCAAGAAACCCCAGCAGGCTGATCATGCCGTTGTTGAGGCTGGCGCCGACCCGGTCGCCCTGCCCGGTGCGGCCCTGGCGGACCAAGGAAGCGCAGACGCCGAGCGCGCCGTAGAGCCCGGCGACGAGATCGGCGATCGGCGGCCCGGCACGCAGCGGCGGCCCGTCGGCCATGCCGGTGACGCTCATCAGGCCGCTCATCGCCTGGGCGATAAAGTCGAAGGACGGGCGGTCGCGATACGGGCCGCTATCGCCGAAGCCGCTCAGGCTGCAGGTCACCAAGCCGGGATTGAGCGCCTTCAGCCGCGCCTCGTCGAAGCCCATCGCGGCGAGCACCCCCGGCCGGTAATTCTCGACCAGCACGTCGGATCTCTCGATCAGCCGGGCCAGCGCGGCCCGGCCGTCCTCGCTGCGCAGGTTCAGGGTGAGCGACTTCTTGTTGCGGTTGAATGCGGCGAAATACCACGACAGACCGTCGCGGATGACGCCCTGGCCGCGCAGCGGGTCGCCCTGCCGCGGCGTCTCGACCTTGACGATTTCGGCGCCCATATCGGCCAGCAGCATCGTGCAGAACGGCCCGGCCAGGATGCGCGTCAGATCGACGACCCGAATACCCGATAGCGGCACGGCAGGCTCCTAAGGATGAGGACGGTTCGAGAATGCCACGAACCGGATTGCGACTCGCGTTGTCATTCTCGTCGCCGCAAAGCAATCTCGACCGGTAAGGCCGTGGGAGTCGGGGTGTGAACTCAACCGTGATCGGCGGCGCGATGCTGCCGCATGCGCCGCAATTCTTCACGATGCCGGAGACCGAGGACCCGGCCACGGTGGAGCGGGTCAAGACGGCCGCCAAGGAGATCGGCGAGCGGCTCAAGGCGCTCAAGCCCGATCTGTGGATCGTCTTCGCCAACGACCATGCCGAGCAGTTCTTTCACCATGTCTGCCCGGCGTTCACGGTGCATGTCGGCGGCGAGGCGAGCGGCAGCTTTGCCGGCCGCCAGTTCCGTTGGCGCGTTCCGGGCGAGACCGGCTTCGCGATCGTCAGGGAGCTGTACCACCAGGGCTTTGACCCGGCGTTCAGCAGCACCGCGAAGATCGACTACGCGATGGGCATCCCGCTGACCCATCTCGGGGTCGAGGACCCGGTGCTGCCGATCTCGATCAACGCCTATCTGCCGCCGCAGCCCAGCATCGAGCGCTGCTATGCGTTTGGCGAGGTCGTGGCGCGGGTGGTCGGCGCGCTGGGACTGCGTACCGCGGTCATCGCTTCGGGCGGCATGTCGCATTTCCCCGGTACCGAGCGTTACGCCGAGCCCGACCTCGCCTGGGACGAGGCGGCGCTGGCGCGGCTTGCCACCGGCAACCTCAAATCGCTGATCGGCTACAGCGCCGAGGAACTCGACCGCGCCGGCAATATCGAGCTGCGCTGCTGGGCGGCGGCCGCCGGCATGCTCGGCGAGCGCAAGCCCGACATCGTGTCGATGGACCCGAGCTGGCACCACAACTATGTCTCGCTCGGCTGGTGGGGCGGCCCGCCCGCGCCGGCCGCACTGCACTACCCGTCGATCAAGCCGGAGCTGGTGGGCCTCATCGATGCGCTGCACGGCATCACCCATGACGCCGCGGAGCGCGCCGCCTTCCTCGCCGACCGCGCCGCCTATGCCGACCGTTTCCCGCTGAGCGCGGAACAGCGCGCCGCGCTACTGGCGCTGGACCACAAGGCGATCGTCGCGATGGGCACCCACCCGCTGCTGCCGTTCCTGGCGCGCATGCAAGTCGACCGGGCCGGCCGCAGGTGACGGCTGGGCCGGCTGCGGGGACACCTCAGCTCTGTTCGAGCTCGGTATCCCAGTAGAGGTAGTCGCGCCAGCTGTCGTGCAGGTAGTTGGGCGGGAAGGCGCGGCCGTTTTCCTGCAGCATGAAGGAGGAAGGCTGCACCGGCCGGTGGCGCGGGTACATGCCGCTCTGCTCGGGCAGGCGGTTGCCCTTGATCAGATTGCACGACGAGCAGGCGGTCACGACATTGGCCCACACCGTCTTGCCGCCCCGGGACCGCGGCACGACGTGGTCGAAGGTCAGGTCGTGCGACGGGAACGGCTCGCCGCAATACTGGCACGAGAAACGGTCGCGCAGGAACACGTTGAACCGGGTGAAGGCCGGGTTGCGCGCCGCCTGGACGTATTCCTTGAGCGCGATGACGCTCGGCAGCCGCATCTCCAGCGTCGGGCTGCGCACGTAAACATCGTAGTGGTCGACGATAAAGACCCGCTCGAGGAACACCGCCTTGACCGCGTCCTGCCACGACCACAGCGACAAGGGAAAGTAGCTCAGCGGCCGAAAATCCGCGTTGAGCACCAGGGCCGGGCAGCTGTCGAGCATGCACTCACCACTAATAGGGCCGGCGATGATCCCCGATTAGCATGGGATTGTGACCGATTGTTAGCAGCATCCGGGCCGGGGCGACAAGTTTTCGCGGCTTATCGCAGTCGCGCGACTACCGCGTCGGCACCGGCTTTTCGCCGCGGTAGTCGTAGAAGCCGCGGCCGGTCTTGCGGCCGAGCCAGCCGGCCTCGACGTATTTTACCAGCAGCGGACAGGGCCGGTACTTGCTGTCGGCGAGGCCCTCGTAGAGCACCTGCATCACCGAAAGCGCGGTGTCGAGGCCGATAAAATCGGCCAGTTCGAGCGGCCCCATGGGGTGATTCGCGCCCAGTTTCATCGCCGTGTCGATCGCCTCGACGGTGCCGACGCCCTCGTACAGCGTGTAGACCGCCTCGTTGATCATCGGCAGCAGGATGCGGTTGACGATGAACGCCGGGTAGTCCTCGGCGGCGACCGGCGTCTTGCCGAGACGCAAGGTGAGGTCGCGGGTGGCGGCGAAGGTGTCCTCGTCGGTGGCGATGCCGCGAATCAGCTCGACGAGGCTCATCGCCGGCGCCGGGTTCATAAAGTGCATGCCGATGAACTTGCCCGGCCGGTCGGTCGCCGAGGCGAGCCGGGTGATCGAGATCGACGAGGTGTTGGTGGCGATCAGCGCGCCCGGCTTCAGCCTGGGCACGAGCTGCTTGAAGACCTCGCGCTTGACCTCCTCCTTCTCGGTCGCCGCCTCGATGACCATGTCGCACTCGCCGAACGCGGCGAAGTCGGTGGCGGTGGTGATGGCGCCCAGCGCCGCCGCCTTGTCCTCCTCCTTGATGCGGCCGCGCGCGACCTGGCGGCCGAGATTGGCGTCGATCGTCTCCAGCGATTGCGCCAGCACCTCCGGGCTGACATCGGCGAGCACGACGTCCAGCCCGGCCAGCGCGCAAACATGGGTGATGCCCCGCCCCATCTGCCCGGCGCCGACGACGCCGATGCGGCGAAGATCGGTCACTGCTGGCGCTTGGCGAGCTCGGCGTCGAGCTCGGGGAGGACCTTGAACAGATCGCCGACCAGCCCGTAATCGGCGATCTGGAAGATCGGCGCCTCCTCGTCCTTGTTGATGGCGACGATGACCTTGGAGTCCTTCATGCCGGCGAGATGCTGGATCGCGCCGGAAATGCCGACCGCGATGTAAAGCTCCGGCGCGACGATCTTGCCGGTCTGCCCGACCTGGTAGTCGTTGGGGACAAAACCGGCATCGACCGCCGCGCGCGACGCGCCGACCGCGGCGCCGAGCTTGTCGGCCACCGCCTCCAGCAGCGGGAAATTGTCGCCCGACTGCATGCCGCGTCCGCCGGAGATGATGACGCGGGCGCTGGTGAGCTCGGGCCGCTCCGATTTCGACAGCTCGGCCTTGACGAACTCGCTGAGCCCGGCCGAGCCGGGGCCGGAGATCGCCTCGACCGCGGCGTTCCCGCCGGTCGCCTCGACGGGAGGGAAGGCCGTGCCGCGCACGGTGATGACCTTGACGCCGTCTTTCGACTGGACCGTGGCGAGCGCGTTGCCGGCGTAGATCGGCCGCACGAAGGTGTCCGGCGAGACGACGCCGCTGATGTCGGAAATCTGCATCACGTCGAGCAGCGCGGCGACGCGCGGCATCAGGTTCTTGCCCTGGGTCGTCGCCGGCGCCAGCACATGCGAATAGGCCGGCGCGAGACCGACGATCAGCGGCCCGACATTCTCGGCAAGGCCGTGGCCGTAAGCCGCGTCGTCGGCGACCAGCACCTTGGCGACGCCGGGAATTTTGGCGGCGGCAGCGGCGGCCGGACCGCAGTCCTGGCCGGCGACCAGGACGTGGATATCGCCCGCGCCGGCCTTCGCCAGCTCAACGGCGGCGGCAACGGCGTTGAGGGTGGCGGGCTTGGCCGAACTGTTGTCGTGCTCGGCGACGACCAGGATGCTCATCAGATAACCCGTGCCTCTGTCTTCAACTTGGTCACCAGCTCCTCGACCGAGCCGACCTTGACGCCGCCCTGCCGCTTTGCCGGCTCCTCGACCTTGAGGGTGATCAGCCGCGGCGCGACATCGACGCCGAGATCGGCGGGGCTCACCGTCTCGATCGGCTTTTTCTTGGCTTTCATGATGTTGGGCAGCGATGCGTAGCGCGGCTCGTTAAGTCTGAGGTCGGTGGTGACGACCATCGGCAGCTTCAGCTTGATGGTCTCCAACCCGCCATCGACCTCGCGGGTGACCTCGGCCTCGCCGGAACCGATCGTGACTTTCGATGCGAAGGTCGCCTGCGGCCAGCCGAGCAGCGCGGCCAGCATCTGGCCGGTCTGGTTGCAATCGTCGTCAATCGCCTGCTTGCCGATGATGACGATCTCCGGCCCTTCCTTCTGGATCACCGCCTTCAACAGCTTGGCGACCGCCAGCGGCTGCAGTTCCTCGTCGGTCAGCACCAGCACGCCGCGGTCGGCGCCCATCGCCAGCGCGGTGCGGATCGTCTCCTGGCATTGCTGGACGCCGCAGGAGACGGCGATGACCTCGTCGACCGTACCGGCTTCGCGCAGACGCAGCGCCTCCTCGACGGCGATCTCGTCGAACGGGTTCATCGACATCTTCACATTGGCGGTCTCGACGCCGGTATGGTCCGCCTTGACGCGAACCTTGACGTTGTAATCGACCACGCGTTTGACCGCGACCAGCGCTTTCATCGGCTCACCAGCTCAGTTTGGGGCGCGAATTGTGCACGCGTACACGATGAAGGCAAGGTTGTACGCTGTAGCGGCTGCGTTGCGTCGTCCGAAACGCGGCGGCACGGCCCGATCACCCCGGTGTCGGCGGCGCCTAAAGCAGCTCGCGGTTCTGGACGATCTTCCAGAAGGTGTTCTTGTGGACGATCTTGCCGTCGCGGTTGAACGTGTAGATATCGCAGCCCTGGTAGTTCAGCTCCTCGCCGTCGCTGCCCTTGCCGCGCACCGTCCACACCGAGACCGCGCGATCTCCGGCGAGGATATATTCCTCGTTCTCCCACCGCATGTCGGGGATTTGCCCGAAACGGTCGGCCAGCGCCTGCCTGATCACCGCCTTGCCCTTGAGGGTGCGGCCGACCGGCTCGGGGCCGCGCGACAGACAGAACACGCCATCCTCGGCAAAAAACGCCACGATGCGGTCGACATCGCGGCTGTTGAATGCCGCGGAAATCGCTTTCATCAGTTCGATCGTGACCATCGGCTTTCCCTCAGATTGTCGTCCCGCCTTCAGATTGTCGTCCCGGGGGAGATTGCGTCACTGGCCCTTCTTGTCGCCGCGCGTCAGGCCGGGCTGCCACAGGACGTCGCTCGCACCGTTGTCGTTGAGCCGGCGGCCGAGCACGAAGAGGTGGTCGCTGAGCCGGTTGAGGTATTTGACCGCCTCGGGGTTGACCTTTTCCTCGGCCGCGAGGGCGCAGGCGAGGCGCTCGGCGCGGCGCGTCACGGTACGCGCGAGGTGGAGATAGGCGGCGGCCGGCGTCCCGCCGGGGAGCAGGAACGAGTTGAGCGGCTGGAGGCCGGCGTTCATCGCGTCGATCTCGGTTTCGAGGCGCTTGACCTGCGCGGCGACGATGCGCAACGCCGCCGCCCCGCGCCTGCCGTCCTGCGGGGTGCACAAATCGGCGCCGAGATCGAACAGGTCGTTCTGGATGCGCGCCAGCATCGCGTCCGCATCGCCGTCGGTGTGGAGGCGGGCGAGGCCGATCGCGGCATTGGCCTCGTCGGCCGTCCCGTAGGCCGCGACCCGCAACGACTGTTTCGCCACGCGCGTGCCGTCGCCGAGCGAGGTCTCGCCCTTGTCGCCGCCGCGCGTATAGATGCGGGTGAGCTTTACCATCAGCGGTTGGAGGCCATCATCATCAGGATCGCCAGCACGACCAGCGCCACCGCCTGCATGATCACCCGCATCTGCATCATCTTGTTCGAGCGGCGCGGGTTGCCGCCCTTCAACATCGTCGCGACGCCGACGCCGAGCGCGATCAGCACGCCGATCATCGCCAGCACGAGAATGATGGTCAGAAACACGCGCATCGCGGCATCATAGCGCCGCCCGCCGAAATAACCACCAAGGCCCTGGAGCGCGATGACACCGACGCAATTGGCAACCGCCCTGGCGGCCACAGGCCGCATCAGCATCCCGTACCGCGACAAATTCGCCCCGGAGCGGGCGCTGTCGCTCGAATGCTACCGGCCGGCGGATCACACCGCGGCGGCGCCGGTGGTGATCGTGCAGCACGGGCAGAGCCGCAACGGCCGGGAATATTGCGATGCATGGATCCCGGTGGCCGACCGCGTCGGCGCGCTGATCGTCGCGATCACGTTTCCGAAAGCAGCCTGGCCCGACGCCGTCACCTACAATAACGGCCACGTGCTCGACGAAAGCGGCGGCGTCCGCCCGCGCGAGGCGTGGTCGCAGGCGATCCCGGGACGAGTCTTGACGCTGCTGCGCGAGGCGGGGGTGACAGGCCGGTCGAACGGCTATCTGTGGGGGCACTCGGCCGGCGGCCAGTTCGTGCACCGGTTGCTGGCGACCCAGCCGCACGGCCTGTTCGCGGCGGTCGGCGCCGCCAATTCCGGCTGGTACACGCTGCCGACGCTGGCGCTGCCCTATCCCGACGGCTATGGCGGGATCGGCCTCTCACGCGACGATATGGCGGCGCTTCTCGGCTACCCGCTGACCCTTTTCGCCGGCGACCGCGACATCGACGGCACCAGCGAAAACTTTCCGCAGCACGAATCGGCGATGACCCAGGGCGCCCACCGCTTCGCGCGGGCGCATTTCTTCCTGGCGCGCGGGCGGGACGAGGCGGCGAAGCTCGGCGTGCCGTGCAATTGGCAGCTCATCACCGTCCCCGGCATCGGCCACCAGGGGATGCGAATGGCGGCGTACGCCGCCAAATACTGGTTCACGCCCGCGGATTTATGGCAGGGGTTTTAGCGCGGCAGCCATGGCTGACGACCAAAGCGCCGTCATCGCATTTCTCGGCGACGCCGCGTCCTACGCCGCCGGCGATACAAGTGTCGAACGGCTGGAGACGCACATCTCGCTGGTGTTTCTCGTCGGCGACCGGGCCTACAAGCTCAAGCGAGCGGTCGCTTTTTCCTATGTCGATTTTTCGACCGTCGAGCGGCGGCGGCAGTTCTGCGCGGCGGAGCTCGCGCTCAACCGCCGCACCGCGCCGCAGCTCTATCTCGACCTCCGGGCGATATCGCGCCGGGCCGACGGCAGCCTGGGCTGGGGCACCGACGGCGAGGTCCTCGACTGGGTGGTCGTGATGCGGCGTTTCGACCAGAACAGCCGCCTCGACGCGATCGCCGATGCCGGCGGGCTGGCCCCGCCGCTGCTCTACGCGCTCGCCGCCCATATCGCCGAATTTCACGACAAGGCAGAACGCCGGCCGGAGCGCGGCGGCGCGGCGGCGCTCGCGGCGGTCATGGCGGAAAACGACGCGTGCTTGCGACAATGCCGCGACAGCGGCTTTGTCGCCGACGACATCCGGGATTTGCGGGAGCGCTCGGCGGCCTGGCTGGCGCGCGTCGGCGACCGGCTCGACCGCCGCCGGGCGACGGGCAAGGTGCGGCGCTGCCACGGCGATCTGCACCTGCGCAACATCTGTGTGCTCGACCGCCAGCCGGTGCTGTTCGACTGCATCGAATTCTCGGACGAGTTCGCGGCGATCGACGTGCTTTACGACCTCGCCTTTCTGCTGATGGACCTGGAGCACCAAGGCCACCCCGGCAGCGCCAACCTCGTGCTCAACCGCTATCTCGATCTGACCGGCGAGGATGACGGGCTGGTGGCGATGCCGCTGTTCCTGTCGCTCCGCGCGGCGATCCGTGCCCATGTCACGGCCGCCGCCGGCGCCGCCCCTGCCGAGGCGCAGGCGTATCTCGACCGGTCCCGCGCCGTGCTCCACCCGCAGCCGCCGCGACTGATCGCCATCGGCGGTTTGAGCGGCACCGGCAAGTCGACGCTGGCCGCCGCGCTCGCGCCGGAACTCGGGCTGCGGCCCGGTGCCCGCGTGCTGCGCAGCGACGTGGCCCGCAAGCGGCTGTTCGGCCTCGCCCCCGAGGCGCCGCTGCCCGAGGAAGCCTATGCCGCAGAGGCGACGGAACGTGTTTACGCCGCGCTGCGCGACAAGGCGGCCACGGCCGTAACGGCCGGTTATTGCGCGATCATCGACGCGGTGGCGCTGCGCTCCGAGGAACGGGACGGCTTTGCCGCCGTCGCCCGCGCCGCCGGGGTTCCCTTCACCGGCTTCTGGCTCGAGGCGCCGGAGGCGACGCTGGCGCAGCGCGTCACCCAGCGGCGCGGCGACGCCTCCGACGCGACCGCCGACATCGTCGCGCAACAGGCGCAGACCGATCCGGGGCCGCTGGACTGGGTGCGCATCGACGCGAGCCGCGGGGCCGCCAGCACGCTGGCCGCCGTCAGAGCCGTGGTCATGCCGCCGGTATCCGGCGCATAGCCCAGCGCATAGCCCAGCCGGGCCGCCTTCGGCTACGATGGGCCTGTCCACCGGGAGGAAGCCGTCATGGGCATGACGATCGTCGAGAAAATCTTTGCCCGCGCCAGCGGCCGGAGCCGGGTCGGCCCCGGCGATCTGGTGGTGGTCGATGTCGACTGCGCGGTGATGCTCGACATGAGCTTTCACCGCAACCAGCGCCGCAACATCCTCAAGGTGCACGACCCGGACAAGGTCGTGATCGCCTTCGACCACATGGTCCCAGCGCCGGACAAGGATTCCGCCGAGGCACATGCCTATGGCCGCGCGTTCGCCCGCCGCTTCGGCATCAAGCGGCTGCACGATGTCGGCCCCGACCAGGGGATCAGCCACGCAATCGTCGCCGACAGGGCCTATGCCCTTCCCGGCAGCGTGCTGGTGTGCAGCGACTCGCATACCTGCGCCTCGGGGGCCTTCAACTGCGCCGCCCGCGGCATCGGCGGCCCCGACCTGCTCGCCGCGGTGACCACCGGCAAAACCTGGTACCGGGTCGGCGCGACGGTGCGCTACGACCTGCACGGCAGCCTCCCGCCCGGCGTGTCGGCGAAAGATTTGTTCCTGCACATCGCCGGCGCCTGGGGCCACCACACAAATCAGAATGTCGAATTCGGCGGCCCCGGCCTCGCCGGTCTCGGCATCGACGCACGCCGCACCATCGCCGCGATGGGGGCGGAACTCTCGGCCGAGTTCGCGACCTTCGAATGCGACGACCGGCTGGTCGACTACGTCAAGGCGCGCAACCCGGCGCCGTTCACACCGCAACACCCCGACCCCGCTGCCGGTTATGCCGAGCGGCGGTCGATCGACCTCCCCGCGATGCGGCCGCTGGTGGCCCTGCCCGACGCGGTGATCCGGAATTCGGTGCCGGTCGCCGAGGTGGCGGGCGAGAAGATCGACCAGGCCTATATCGGCTCCTGCGCCAACGGCACGCTCGAAGACCTCGCCGAGGCGGCGCGCGTCGTCCGGGGCCGCAAGGTCGCGCCGGGGGTGCGGCTGCTGGTGACGCCGAGCACCCAGGCGACCTATGCCGCAGCGCTCAAGGCCGGGTATGTCGAGACGCTGATCGAGGCCGGCGCGGTGGTGACCTCGGCGACCTGCGGCGCCTGCTTTGGCGGGCATATGGGCGTGCTCGCGCCGGGCGAGACCTGCATCACCGCCAGCACACGCAACTTCAAGGGCCGCATGGGCGATCCCTCGGCGCGTATTTTCATGGCGTCGCCCGCCACGGTCGCCGCCTCGGCGCTCGCCGGGCACATCACGGGAGCCGAACGATGATCGCAGGCCGCGTGTGGAAATTCGGCGACAACATCAATACCGACCTGATGCTGCCGGGCAACCTGCTGCTGGCGACCGAAGCGGTGCAGCGCCAGGCAGTGTTTTCCGCCAACCGGCCGGGCTGGGTCGATCAGGTGCGGCCGGGCGACATCATCGTCGGCGGTTTCAATTACGGCATGGGGTCGAGCCGCCCGGCGGCGCGCTCGCTGCGCAACTGCGGTGTCGCGGCGCTGGTCGCGGAGTCGATCAACGGCCTGTTTTTTCGCAACGCGGTCAATTTCGGGCTGCTGGCGCTCGAATGCCCCGGCGTCCAGGCCGCCTTCGAGGAAGGGCAAACCCTCGAAATCGTGCTGGCGGATTTCACCGTCCGCAACCGCGACAGCGGGGCGGTGCTGCAGGCGCTGGCGGTGCCCGATATGCTGCTCGACCTGATGCAAAAGGGCGGGCTCTACCCCTATCTGGAGGGCCAGGGGCTGATCGAGCAGTTCGGAGCGGCGTGAGCGATGCGGGCGCTGATCTGCCGGCAATGGGGCGGCATTGACGGGCTGGAGCTGGGCGAGATGCCGGTGCCGCAGCCGGCCGCCGACGAGGTGCTGATCCGGGTCAAGGCGACCGCGGTCAACTATGCCGACGCGATCATGGTCGCCGGCAAGTACCAGACCAAGCCGCACCTGCCGTTCAGCCCCGGCCTCGAGACCGCCGGCGTGATCGCCGCCTGCGGCCGCGATGTCGGCGGCTTCAGGAAGGGCGACCGGGTGATGGCGATCCTCGCCCATGGGGGGCTCGCCGAATATGCCGTCGCGCCGGCGGCGGAGACCTTTGCCATTCCCGACGGCATGGGCTGGGACGAGGCCGGTGCGTTTCCAGTTGCATATATCTCCAGTCATGTCGCGATCCGCTGGCAAGGGCGGCTGGAGGCGGGCGAGACGATGCTGGTGCTCGGCGCGGCCGGCGGCGTCGGGCTGACGGCGGTCGAGATCGGCAAGGCGATGGGCGCGCGGGTCATCGCCGCCGCCAGCACCGCCGAGAAACTCGCCGTGGCCGTCGAGCATGGCGCCGACGCGGAGATCAATTATGCGAGCGAGAAGCTCACCGAGCGGGTCATGGCGCTGACCGGCGGCCAGGGCGTCGATGTCTGCTTTGACCCGGTCGGCGGCGAGCTGTTCGACGCGGCGCTGTCGTCGCTGGCCTGGGGCGGGCGGATCCTGCTCGTCGGCTTTGTCGGCGGCATCCCGCAAATCCCGGCGAACCGCCTCCTGGTCAAGCACCGCGCCGCGCTCGGCTCGTCGCTGCGCTATTTCCGCTGGCACGCGCCGGACAAGCTGCGGCGCTCGGTCGACGAGCTGTTGCAATGGTATGGCGAGGGAAAGCTCAAGCCCTGCATCACCCACCGCTGCCGGCTCGACGACAGCGTCGCGGCGCTGCGCCTACTCACCGACCGGCGGGCCTACGGCAAGATCGTCGTCGCGTTGGAGCCGGGCTGATGGAAATCCGCCTCGGCCGGCACGGACCGCATGTCGCGATCGTCACGATCGACAACCGGCCGCGCCTCAACGCGATGACACGAGAGATGCTGGCCGAGCTGGGCCGGCTATGGGACGAGCTGGAGCACGACCCGTGCCGCTGCATCATCCTCACCGGCGCCGGCGACCGCGCCTTCACGGTCGGCGCCGATGTCAGCGGCGACCTGTCGGCCGGACCCGAAACGGCGCGGATGGTCAACCATGCGCTGCTCAAGAACGACGCCTATTCCAAGCCGATCATCGCCGCGGTGAACGGCGACTGCGTCGGCGGCGGGCTCGAATTGCTGCTATCGACCGATATCCGCGCCGCGGCGCCCCAGGCCCGCTTCGGGCTGACCGAGGTCAAGTGGTCGATCTACCCGTTCGGCGGCTCGACCACCAAGCTGATGCAGCAGATCGGCTACGTCCACGCGATGGACCTGCTGTACACCGCGCGCCTGGTCGGCGCCGAGCGCGCCGCCGCGCTCGGCCTGGTGAACAGCGTGGTGCCGGCGGACGCGCTGATGGGCTGGGCGATCGAGACCGCGGAGATGATTGCCGCCAACAGCCCCGCCGCGGTGCAGGCGGTCAAACGCCAGGTCAGCGCGACGGTCGCCGCGCACGGGCTGAGCCGCGAGGCGATGGAGCAGGAATTGGGCGACCGGGTGCGCGCCAGCCCCGATTTCGTCGAGGGTATCGCCGCCTTCCGCGAAAAGCGGCAGCCACGGTATGAGTAAGCATCGACCCTCACCCCGACCTTCCCCCGCCAGCGGGGGAGGGGAGATACGGGCACCGGCCTTTGTCACTCCCTCCCCCGCTGGCGGGGGAAGGTCGGGGCGGGGGTGAATGACACTCCGCCCCAAGAGTCAAACGCTCGGCGACCTGGTCGACGAGCTCGCCGCCGCCACCCCGCGGGCCGAGGCGATCGTCTTTCGCGGCGAGCGGCTCGATTACGCCGCGCTGAAGACCCGCGTCGATGAATTCGCCAAGGCGCTGCTCGCCACCGGCATCAAGCGGGGCGACCGGGTCGCGCTGCTGATCGCCAACCGCCCGGAATGGATCGTCGCCGCCTTTGGCACAGCCAAGATCGGCGCGATCGTCGCGGCGCTCAGCACCTTTTCGACCCCGCGCGAACTGGGCTGGATGTTGGCGCATTCCGGCGCCGCCGCGCTCGTCACGATGAGCGAATTCCGCGGCCGACGGCTGCTCGACGCGGTGCGCGAGCTGCGGCCGGCGCTTCCTCGGCTTCGCGCGGTGGTCGCGATCGACGCGGGTTCGGCGGACGACACCCTGTCGCTGACGGATTTCCTCGCTCGGGGATCGGCGGCCGACGATGCGGCAGCGGCGACGGCGCAGCGCCGGGTGATGCCGAGCGATATCGGCTACATCCTCTACACCTCCGGGTCGACCGCCGCCCCGAAGGGGGTGACGCTGGCACACGGTCCGGTCATCGCCAACGGCTTCGACATCGGCGAGCGGATGCACCTCACCGCCGCCGACCGGGTGTGGCTGGCGGTGCCGCTGTTCTGGTCGTTCGGCTCGGCCAACGCGCTGCCGGCGCTGCTGACCCATGGCGGCGCGATCGTGCTCCAGGAGAGCTTCGAGCCGGGCGAGGCGCTGGCACTCATCGAACGCGAGCGGTGCAGCGTGTATTACGGCATGGCCAACATGGCGCGCGCGCTGCGCCAGCACCCGAGCCATCCGGGCCGCCGGCTGGGCGCGATGCGCACCGGGCTGACGATCGGCCCGCCCGAGGACATCGCGCTGACCATCGCCGCGCTCGGCGCCGACCAGCTGTGCAACGTCTACGGCGCAACCGAAACCTACGGCAATTGCGCGGTGTGCGACGCGCACGATCCCCTGCCCTTGCGCCTCCACACCCAGGGCCGGCCGCTGCCCGGCATGACCATCCGCGCGGTCGATCCGGCCACCCGAAAGCCGTTGCCGGATGGCGAGGCCGGCGAGCTGGCCGTCGCCGGCTACGTCACCCCCGGCTATTTCCAGGCGCCGGACCTGAATGCCGCGGCGTTCGACGCGGACGGCTATTTCCTCACTGGCGATCTCGGCTCGATCGAGGACGGGCGGGTGCGGTTTCGCGGGCGCCTCAAGGAGATGATCAAGACTGGCGGCGTCAACGTCGCGCCGCTCGAGGTCGAGGAAGTGCTGCTGCAACACCCCGACATCGTGCAGGCCTATGTCGTCGGCGTCGCCGACGCGGCGAAGGGCGAGGTTGTCGCCGCGGCGATCGAGCTGCGCCGCGAGGCCGGCGCCGACGCACCGGCGATCCTCGCCTTTTGCCGCGAGCGGCTGGCCAGCTACAAGGTGCCGGCACGCCTCAGCTTTCGCACCGCCGCGGAATTCCCCCGCACCGCGACCGGCAAGATCCACAAGCCCGGACTGCGCGAGGAGCTGGCGGCGGAGCGCTGAGATTCGCTTTGGCCCACCTCGGAGCCTGACCCGAAATTACTTCGTCATTCCGGGGCGCCCGCAGGGCCGAACCCGGAACCCATGAACACGAGCTTATCCAAAGTGCCAGCGGCGTCGGAACGCGCTTTTCCAGGGCCGTGTGCATGGGTTCCGGGTTCATTGCTGCGCAGTGCCCCGGAATGACGCGGAAAACCACCATCTCAAACGCATTTTGGGTCAGACTTTCAGGATGAGGACTTTCTTGATGATATGCTCGGCCCATAGCCGATGACCGAATTGCCGGCCGGCGAGAGCGAGGCGCCTCCCGCGGAAGGCGGCGGGTTTGCACCGCAATGGCAGAGCACGTTGTGGGCGATGGTCGGCGTGCAGTTCGTGATGACGATGGCGTTCTCGATGCTGACGCCGATCATGCCGCTGCTGCTGCCCGAGCTCGGCGTGCAGAGCGCGGCGGCGATCGACATCTGGGCCGGGGTCCTGTCAGGGATCACCTCGTTTGTCGCGGCCTTCGCCTCGCCGGTCTGGGGCCGCGTCGCCGACCGGCACGGCCGCAAGCTGATGCTGATCCGCGCCAGCCTGGCGATCGGCTTTTTCACCGTGATGATGGGCCTGTCGGCCAATGTCTGGCAATTTTTCGCGGCGCGGACGCTGATGGGGATTTTCGCCGGGTTCTCGTCGACGGCGATCGCGCTGGTGGCGAGCCAGGTGCCGGAGTCGCGCCTCGGCTATTCGCTCGGCTGGCTGTCGACCGGCCAGCTGGTCGGGTCGCTGGTCGGCCCGATCATGGGCGGCGGGCTCGCCGACCTCACCGACAGCTACCGCGTGCCGTTCTACATCACCGCGGCGACGATCTTCGCCGCGCTGGGGTTTGTATGGTTCTGCGTGCGCGAGGAGTTCGTCCGCCCGCGATCGGGCAAGGCCAACCGCTCGCTCGCCGCCGGCCTGCTGGCGCTGATCCAGTCGCCGACCCTGCTGGCGCTGTTCTTCGTGCTGCTGATGGCGCAGTTCGGGGTGCGGACGGTGCAGCCGATCGTCACGCTTTACGTCAAGGAGATGGTCGGCGATCTGCCGAATGTCGCGACGCTGGCCGGCATCGCGTTCTCGATCACCGGCGTCGCCAATGTGATCTCGGCGCCATTTCTCGGCAATCGCAGCGACCGGATCGGCTATCGCCGGGTGCTGCTGATCTCGCTGCTGGGCAGCACGCTGACCACCCTGCCGCAAGCCTTTACCGGCAATTACTGGGTGTTCACCTTCGAGCGGTTCGCCGTCGGGCTGTTCATCGGCGGCCTGTTGCCGACCGCCAACGCGCTGGTCGGCCGGCTGGTGCCGCGCTCCGACCGGGGGACGATCTACGGCATGACCTCGTCGGCGATGTTCATGGGCAATTCACTGGGTCCGCTGCTCGGCGGCCTGCTGGCCGCGGGATTGGGGCTGTCGTGGGTGTTCCTGATGACGGCGCTGGTCCTGGCGCTGAACCTCGTCTGGGTCTATTACCGCGTGCCGGAATACCGCCCCTCGAACACCGATTAGGATCGCGTACACATGCCCAAACGTCACAGCCGTCACGGCCTGGTCCAAGCGCTGCGGATCGGGCCGAGCCTGGTTCTCGCGCTCGGTTTCGCGGCCTCGTCCGGGCACGCCCAATCACAGGCCACGGCACCGGCCGCCACGGCCAAAGGCAAGGCGGGTGTCCGCAACGCCCGCTATTGCGAGGTCATCCCGGTGGTGCGCGACGGCATCCACCTGGTCGCAACGGTCTACAACACGCTGGGCCTCAACGACTGCCCGGCGGCGACCTGGGGCAGCCTGACCGAAGAGCCGCTGAAACAGCGCTTTGGCGCGGTCAAGGTCATGCTCAACGGCCCGCGCTATTTCCTGATGGACACGATCGTCGGCGAGGGCGCCACCGCCGCGGGCGAGACCATCGATGTCGGCGGATTGGCGATGACGCAGCGCGCGACGATCAATCTCAGCCTGACCGAGTTGGGGCAAAAGCCCTACCACGAACACGTGATCAACCGCCAAACCCGCTACGTCTTCGACGCCGGGAAGCCGGTGTTCGTGCTGGTTGCGCCTGACGGCAGCCGCTACGCGATGCAGGCCTACGCGCAGATCGTCGACAAGACGCTGTCCTATGACGACCTGCCCAAACTCGGCGAGCGGCTGAAGCTGCCGAAGGGCTGGCGCTACACGGTGCTGATGCCCGACAAGGACCTCACGGTCGGCGCCCAGGGCAAGGCCGTCGTGGTGCAGGACGACCTCGACGACACCTACCAGAAACTGAACTGACGCCGGCTGCCGACGCGGATGCCGCGCCCGTTCCCTCCCCCGCCGAAGATCGTCGCCTTTACCGGGCCGGGACTGGCGCGGGAATCGGGTTTTGCACCGTTTGACCCGGCGACCATACCGCCGGGCGTGCGGCTGGAGGATGTCGTGACCCGCGACGGCTTCGCCCGCGACGCGGCGTCGGTGCACGATTTCTACAACCGGCTTCGCCGCCAACTGCACGCGGCGCCGCCCAATCGGGCGCATGAGGCGCTTGCCGTGCTCGACCTGGCGCGGCCGGGCGAGGTGCTGGTCGTCACCCGCAACATCGACGATTTCCACGAGCGCGCTGGCAGCCGGGCGGCGATCCACACCCATGGCGAATTGCTCAAGACGCGATGCACGATCTGCACCAAGGTCAGCGACTGGCTCGGCGACCTGAGCGCCGCCGACCAGTGCCCGGTGTGCGGCAATACCGGCCATCTGCACCCGCATGTCGTCTGGGTCGGCGAAGAGCCGCTCGGCCTCGACAAGACCTTTATCGCTGTGGCGACCTGCCAGACCTACATCTCGATCGGCAATGCCGGCGCCGGCGAACCCGGCCGCTCGCTCCTCACCGCGGCCAAACGCGCCGGGGCGCAGACGCTCGAGTTCGCCGCCGAGCCGACGCCGCTCTCAGGCGAGTTCGGCGAGCGGCGGCACGGGCCGCTGACCGAGACCATACCGGACGCGGTGGCGCGGATGATCGCCGCTCGATGAGAAGCGCGCGGCGCATGTTGCCGCGCAGAGGGCTACTCGCCTGCGGCGACCCGGTCACCATGCGATGCCGGCGCTCTGGGGCGGCTTCTCGCCTTTGCACGCATGCGGCTGATCGTAAAACCGGCACCGAGGCAGTTGGTAACCATCAGCACCAGCGCAATTACCAGAAGTAGCTCGTTCCCGTTCATGGCCGCCGCCTTAAAGCAATGCTCGCCGCGATGACAGGCCACGCCGCCAGCCGCGCCAATCGCTGCTCCGATCGCCGCCAGGGTGTTGACGATGCTTGGAGCCGACAAAACCGCAGCAGCGGTTACGATGAGGGCACCGATCGTACATAAGGTCGCCGCGACAAGATTCCAAAGTTCGCCTGCCACCTACGCCATCCGGGCCGCGGCTGTTCGCGGGTACTCAAATTCCGATAGGCACTTCTTCAAGGGTCACGCCGCCAGCCGCTCCCGCGCCGCCTCCTTGATCATCGCCGCGCCTTTTTCGGCGATCATGATGGTCGGGGCGTTGGTATTGGTCGAGCTGACCGCCGGCATCACCGAGGCGTCGATCACCCGCAGCCCGTCGAGCCCGTGCACGCGGAGCCGGTCGTCGACCACCGCCGTCGTATGGGGGCCCATCATGCACGAGCAGCTTGCGTGATAGACCGTCGAGCCGTTCTGCCGCGCGTAATCGAGCAGCTCGTTGTCGCTTTGCACCGACGGGCCCGGCACGTTTTCCTCGATGATATGCCTGGCGAGCGCCGGGGCGGCGAACAGCCGGCGCAGGAATTTGAGCCCGCCGACCATCGCCCGCTGATCGGTCGTGTCCGAGAGGTAGCGCGGGTTGATCGCCGGCTGCTGCCGCGGGTCGGGCGACTGCACCAGTACATAGCCGCGCGACAACGGCCGCATCTGCCACGGGCCGCCGGTGATGCCGGGCCGGTCATCCAGCTTGCGGATGAGCCCGGGCTTGTAGCTGGCCGGCGCGAAGACGCATTGCACATCGGGCGTCGCCGATTCCGGCAGCACCTTGACCGAGGCGGCGCACAGCGAGGCGCCAAAGGTCATCATGCCGCGCCCGTGCATGAAGTACTTCCTGATTTCGTTGGCAAAGCCGATCCCGCGCGCACGCTCGTTGAGGGTTTCGAGATCGCGGACATAGCAGGAGATGCGGGCGATGTAGTGGTCCTGGAAATTCTGGCCGA
>DASZOZ010000142.1:0-55661 GCA_035550515.1 Allostellaceae bacterium | reverse complement strand
AATATCATGGTCCCTTGGGCCGCGATGACAGTCGGCTTCCTTATCCTGGTGCATGGGACAAGTGACGTTGGAGATCCTTCCCTTCGCACGTTTGTGAAATGCCTCGTATTTTTCTTGGCCCTGCTCGGCGCCCCTTTGACTTCGTCGTTGCCTTGGAGTTGCGGTTTGGGCTGCATTGTTTTGGCAGCATCAACAGCGACCGTGTTCTGGGCTCTGGCCGTGCCCATGTTGAAAGGCACCGCCAACGACGCACGACTTACGGCGTTGGCGGCATATGTTTCATTTTTGCTCTTAAGTCTCTTAGCCGTTACATGGGGAAGAGTGGGATACGGCATCGGCTTTGCATTTTCATCCCGATACGCGACCATCACCCTGCTTCTCTGGATGAGTTCTTTTGGTACGATTTTTCGGTACCTGAGTATAAGGAAAAAACTTGGATATACTCTAAATCCGTTTATCATTGCCACGGCAAGCCTTGCGTTCATTGCCGCTTCAGGTTCAACATTAAAACCACATAACAGTGATGGAATAAGACATTATTCAGAAAGGACGCGCCAAGCAGCATATTTCCTGGTTTCTGGAGTGTTATCCGACGATATTCTTAGCTGGATTTACCCATCGCCTTCGTTGATACGCCCCTCCATTGCTACGCTTCGTGATAGGCATCTTGGGATATTTTCGGACAGGTGGGGCTTAAGTGTTCCCGCGCGGTTGGCTTTGGGCGCTCCCCTCGGCGAAAATCCCAAATGTCCACTGGGAGCTGTGGATCGGATTACTTCTGAGGGCGAGTATGGCTGGAAAGTGGAGGGTTGGACGGCTGACCCCATTCACAAGGCAGCTCCAGAACTGGTTCTTGCATACAATGTCTACGGCAGATTGCTCGGTTTTTCAGAGCCGCTGGTAGAACGAGCCGATGTCCAGGCTTTCCTGAAAAATTCAACTATTTTCTTCGGCTTCATTGTTCCACTTTCTGGAATTTTGGAGCGTCCCTTTCTTTTGCTGGGCTCCGATGAAATTCGCTTGGTGGCCGTATTTTCCGGAGGATACTCCTGCTTGATGAAGGGAGAACTGAAGGGATAGTTCGCGAGTTCACGGCAAGCCGACCCGCATTGCTTCATAAATCTAGTAAGGCTGAGGAAATCAGGAAAGCGACGGGCGTGACCGTGCCGCTCCCCGAGGAACGCGGGCCGGTGACGGATGCGCTGATGGCGTCGATGATGCTGCGCCGCGGCGTATCTCTTCAACTTACACTCGATCTTCGCCTCGACGAATATCGTTGCCGCACAGCGATTCTCTCGGAGCCCGCGCCCGATGCACTTACCTTCTGTGAAATATCCGGGCTAGGCGTAGAGCGCGGCCGGCAGCAGCGGGGCGGCGCGGTTGCGGGCATGCAAATAGGACTGCCAGAACAGACACGTGGCGATCGAGCGCCAGGGCCGCCAGCGCTCGCCCATCGCGCGCAGCTCGCGCTCGCCGGGCCGCGCCGGAAGCCCCAGCTCGGCGGCAAGGCCGAGCTGCAGCCCGAGATCGGCCGCCGGCCAGATATCGTCGCGGCCGAGCGCGAAGATCAGATAGATCTCCGCGCTCCACCGCCCGATCCCCTTGAGCGCCACCAGCGCGGCCAGCGCCTCGTCGTCGTCCGACGCGGCGAGGCCGGTGAAATCGAGCGCCCCGCTGGCGACCGCTTCGGCCAGGCCGCGGCCATACGCCGCCTTCTGCCGGCTGAAGCCGCAGCGCCGCAAGGTCGGCTCGTCCAAGGCGAGAAACCCGGCCGGGGTCAGCGGCCGGCATTCCTCGTTCAGCCGGCGGAACATCGCCGCCGCGGCGTCGATCGACACCTGCTGCTCGAGGATGATGTGGAGCAGCGTTTCGAACGCGTTGCGCCGTGCGCGAAAGCGCGGCGGGCCGGCGCGTTCGAGGATCGCGGCGAAAACCGGCTCGCCGCCGAGCGCGGCGAGCCCCGCGGCGAGGCCGCGCGGTGCCAGGACCGGCTCGCTCATCCCCACAGTTTCGGATCGGGTGGGTGGACCACGCCGCCGTCGTAGCGCAGCCCCTGGTTGCGGTCGGCGGCGAGCAGCAGCGGCCCGTCAAGATCGACGATATCGGCCTGCTGTGCGACGAGCAGCGCCGGCGCCATCGCCAGCGAGGTGCCGATCATGCACCCGACCATGATGCTGAAGCCGCGCTCGCGCGCCGCTTTCGCCAGATGCAGCGCCGCGGTCAGCCCGCCGGTCTTGTCGAGCTTGATGTTCACCGCCTGGTATTTGCCGGCGAGGCGGTCGAGGTCCGCGGCGGTGCGGCACGATTCGTCGGCGCAGACCGGGATCGGATGCGGCAGCTCGGCCAGCGCATCATCGTCGTCCGCCGGCAGCGGCTGCTCGATCAGCTCGACGCCGAGTTCGGCCAGCGCCGGGGTCAGCTCGGCGAAATGGCGCGGCGTCCATCCCTCGTTGGCGTCGACGATCAGCCGCGAGGCCGGCGCGTTCTGGCGCACTGCGCGCACCCGGTCGAGATCGCCGTCGCCGGTCAGCTTGAGTTTGAGGAGCGGCCGGGCGCGCTGCGCCGCCGCCGCGGCGCCCATCTGCTCAGGCGTGTCGAGCGACAGGGTGTAGGCGGTGGTGACCGGCTTCAGCGCGCCGATCCCGGCGAGCGCGGCGACGCTGCAATAGGCCCGCTTTGCCTCGATGTCCCAGAACGCGGCGTCGAGCGCGTTGCGCGCCGCGCCGGGCGGCATCGCCGCCTGGAGCGTTTCGCGGTTGAGGCCGGAAAACACCGCGCCCTTCATCTTCTCCAGCGCTGCGAAGACGCTGTCGACGCTTTCGCCGTAGCGCGGATAGGGGACGCACTCGCCTCGCCCGTTGGAATCGCCGTCATGCAGCTCGGCGACCACGACATCGGCGGTCGTCTTGCTGCCGCGCGAGATGACAAAGGGCTGGGCCAGCGGCCAGGAGCGCCGGGTGACGTGCAGGCGTTGCGGATGCGGCGCCATGCGATCAGCTCGAAAGACGGGGGGCGCGCAGGCCCATGACGGAACCCTCGTTGATTGCCTTGCCGGCGATCTTAGGCAACCGGTCGCGCGGGCGAAAGTCCCGGCAGGATCGGCGGCGGGTTTGGCACGTACCGGTCAACCCGAGATGGAGTCGACAGGTTGCGCCGAAGCCGCCAAGCTGGCGGCGACAAAACCCGCCGAAGGGGGCGATCGATGGGGCGGTGCCTGGCGTTTCTGTGCCTGCTCGGGCTGGGCGCGTGTGCGACCCCACCGCAGGACGTGGCCTTGCAGGGAAACGCCGACGGGGTCATCGTCAGCTATGTCGGCGCCGTCGCCGACACGCTGCCGATCGCCCGGCAGCATTGCGCCCGGTACGAGCGCATCCCGGTGCTGCATGACGCCAAGGACAACCACGCCGTCTATTTCTGTGTCCGCCCGGGCGCGGTGTCTTAAACCCAATATTAACCTTAATCATCGATTAAACCGGGCGAGCGTGCCTCGAATGGCCGGGACGGCATCACGATGATTTTCTCTTGGGCAGGTCCGCGGCGCGCCGCGCAAGCTCTTCGCCGGCAAGGGCTGAGCGCGGTGTTCGCGGGGTTTGTGCTGGTCTCGCTGGCCGCGCTCGCGGCGCTCGGCGCCGCCGACCGCCGCGATGCCGCCGCCCGGGCCGGCCATACCGCCATCACCGTTGCCGTCGACAAGGCGCAAGCCGTTCTCGATCGCCAGCGGCGCGGCCTCGATGCACTGGCCCGCATCGCCGCGACCCAGCCGGACGACACCGCGCAGCAATTTCTCGACCGCCTGACAACGTCGGCGCCGGGGATCCGTGCCGCGGCGCTCGCCGACGCGGCCGGCACGGTGCAGTTGCGCAGCGCCGCGGGTTCCGGGCTCGCCGCACTCGATTCGATCGCCGCCGACGCCGGGAAGCTCGCCGCGGCCGATGCCGCCGCGCCGTTGCTGGTCACCCGGACCGTCGGCGACGGCGATGCGGCGCTGGTGGGGCTGGCGCGGCCGTGGACCAACGCCGACGGCGCGCTCGCCGGCATCGCGCTTGTCGCGATCGACCAAACCGCGTTCGCCGCGCTCGACCTCATTCGCACCGACGGCTCGCCGCTTTTTGGCGGCGCCGCGCCGGCCGCGGCGGCGCGTGCCGCGATCGACGGCGTGCCGCTGCTGGCGTCCGCAGCGATCGTCGGCGATGTGCCGGCGCATGGTTTGCTCTCGGCCGCGCTCGCGGTTGTGGGCGCGGCGAGCCTCGTCGGCTTGCTGGCGGTGCTGCGTTCCCGTCTCGCCGCGGCGCGGCGCCGCCTCGTCCGCCAGGCGGCGGTCGAGCGCGCGCTGCGCGGCAAGCTGGCGGCGGCGTCCGACGTCGCCGACCGGATCGACGAGATCAACCGCACCAAGTCACGCTTCTTCGCCCAGGTGACGCACGAGCTGCGCACGCCGCTCAACGCGATCCTCGGCTTTTCCGAGACGATCCGGCAGCAGATCTTCGGCCCGGTCGCCAACCCGCGCTATCTCGAATATGCCGGGCTGATCCATGACGCGGGCGGGCATTTGCTGTCGCTGATCAACGATCTGCTCGACGAGGCGCGGATCGAGGCGGGGCGGATGGAGATCGCGCCGATCCGGGTTGCCGCACCGGCGCTGGCGCGCTCGGCGCTCGACCTCGTCGAGATGCTGGCGGCAGGGCGCGACATCACCATGGCGACCAGCGGGCTGGCGTCGTGTCCCGACCTCAACATCGACCCGCGGGCGATGAAGCAGGTGCTGGTCAACCTGCTGTCGAACGCGATCAAGTACACGCCTCCCGGCGGCCGCATCGATATGCGGTTTATCGGGCGCGACGACGGCAGCGTCGCGATCGAGGTCGGCGATACCGGCATCGGCATGTCGGCCGAGGATTTGCGCGTCGCATTCGAACCGTTCGGCCGCGCCGGCGGGATCGAGGCGCGCCGGCAGCAGGGGACCGGGCTGGGCCTGTCGCTCGCCCGCGCGCTGGTCCGGCTGCACGGCGGCGAGCTGACCTTGGCGAGCCGGCTGAACTTCGGCACCACCGCGACCGTCGTGCTGCCCCAAAGCGCGGTTTTCGCCGCCGCGACCCCGGCACCGAGACCGCTCGAGACCGAGGCACCGGCAAAAGCCGCCTAGATGCGCTGGGGGATGTTCGCCTCCCCTGGGCCAGCGCGACGCCTTACTTGGCGGCGTCGCGCACCTTGCTGAAGTCGATCGCGTTGCTGGCCGAGGCGACGTCGCCGAGGCGCGAGCCGCGGGTCTTGGCGAGTGCGGCGACCGCCGCCTCGTTCTCCATGACCTTGGCCATGATCGCTTCCTTGGCGCGGTCGAAGACGCCGCGGTTGGTCGCGACGAAATCGCGCGATTCGCGCAGCTTGGCGATGTAGCCGTTGATCTCGGGGATCACATAGCGGGCGACCATGTCCCAGCTGCGGAACGTGTTCTCCGGGTTGGCCCAGTCATGCACAAAGCCGACCACGGTGCCGAACCCGCCGCTCGTCGCGAGCACGTCCTTGAGCCGCGCGACGAGGTCGTCGGGCGTGCCGATCGTCGCCGCCGCGCCGGGGCCGAACGCGGTCTTCTCGATCGCCTCGTCGGGGTCCTTGAACGCGGTCGCGCCGGGCCGCTGCAAGGTGCCGACGATGTATTCGTTGTGATGCCGCAGCAGGCCGTGCCGCGCCTCGGCGATCGCCCGTTCGCGCGTCTCGGCGATGTGCCAGGACAGCAGCACGCGCCAGTCCTTGCGGTTGACGGTCTGGCCGTGTTTCTTGGCCGCCGCCTCGGCGAAGCCCCATTGCGTCGGCAGCGCGTTGAGCCCTTCCTCGGCCAGCGAGCCGATCGAGATCACACCGCAGCCATGCTTGCCGGCGAGCGTCATCCCCGACGGGCTGATCTGCGAGGCGACCGCGAACGGCATCTCCTCCTGCAGCGGCAGGAGCTGCAACGCCGCGTCCTGCAAGGTGAACCAGTCGCTCTTGTGGGTGACGCGCTCGCCGTTGAAGAGGCGGCGGATGACGCCGATCGCCTCGTCCTGGCGGTCGCGCTGGGTCATCGGATCGATCGCCAGCGTGTGCGCGTCGGACGCGAGCGCGCCCGGCCCCGAGCCGAAGATCGCCCGGCCGCCGGTCATGTGGTCGAGCTGCACCATGCGCTGCGCGACGTTGAACGGGTGGTGGTAGGGCAGCGAGACGACGCCGGTGGCGAGCTTGATGCGCTTCGAGCGCTCGCCCGCGGCGGCGAGGAACATCTCGGGCGAGCCGATCATCTCCCAGCCCGAGGAATGATGCTCGCCGCACCAGAACTCGTCGTAGCCGAGTTTGTCGAGATGCTCGACCAGGTCGAGGTCGCGGCGGAACTGCAGCATCGGGTTCTCGCCGACCGGATGATGCGGGGCGAGGAAAGCGCCAAATCCGAGACGCGGCATGAGATATCTCCTGTCTGATCCGGCGCGAAGCGCCAAGAGTTTCATCACGGAGACACAGAGGCAGCGAGATGAAGCTGCCGCTAAGCCCTCAATGTCTCCGTGTCTTTGTATCTCTGTGGTTATTCCCGGTGGCCGCGATGCGGCCGGGTTCCCGTTACACGCCTTCGACGATGCGCATGTCGCGGTCGGCGCCGTTGCCGAGCGCGCGCAGCGCCTCCTGGTAGCCGGGGCTGTCATGCGCCGCCTCGGCGGCCGCGACGCTGTCGAACTCGATGATCACGGTGCGCTGGAGAAGGCCGGATTCGTAGCACTTCGCCGCGACGCCGCGGGCCACGAACTTGCCGCCCGCCGCCTGGATCGCCGGACCGGCGAGCTTCGCATAAGCCGCCAGCGCGTCGGGGTTCGAGATCGATTTGTACGTCGCAACCCAATAGGCCTTCGCCATGATGTTCTCCCGTGTCTTTGTTGCCGCAGCCTAGCCCGCGGCGCTGCATTCGCCAAAACCTAACCGCATGCAAGATCACCAGGCGGTCCACCGCCTGCACGCCCTGCCATCGGTCGTCCTTGGAGGCGCTGCGGCTTAGCTCTTGAACCAGTAATCCGGTGCGGCCGGGAACACCGTGGTGCAGCGGACCGCCTCGGTCGGGCCGTCGAGCGTATCGGCCGCGGCGCGCCACACGGCGTAATGCGGCGCCGCGCGATGCGCCTCGAGCGCCGCCTCGTCGCGATAGACCTCGTAGAAATAGAAGGTGTTCGGCTCGTTGGCGTTCTCCAGCACGTTGAACCGCGCGCAGCCCGGCTCGTCACGCTCCGACCCCAGCGCATCGACCTCGATGGCCTTGAGAAAGTCCTGCCGCCGGTCGGGCTTCACCCGCACCTTTACCCAGATCGCGATCATCATGCTTCTCCCTTACCGATTGCGCCCACGCTCGTCCTGCCAGAGGAAATCGGGGCCGAGCACGTCGAGGCTCGGGCAGCCGATCTGCCCCATCACCAGGTCGATCTCGTTGACGAAGATGTCGATCGCCTTCTTGACGCCGGCCAGCCCGCCGGCCGCGGCGCCGTACAGTGTCGGACGGCCGAAGAAACAGAAATCGGCGCCGAGCGCCAGCGCGATCAGGATGTCGGCGCCGCGCCGCACACCGCTGTCGAGCAGCAGGGTCAGCTTGTCGCCGACCGCGGCGCGGATCGCCGGCAGCACGTCGAGCGAGCCGGGCGCCTGGTCGAGCTGACGCCCGCCATGGTTCGACACGAGGATGCCGTCGCAGCCGGCATCGATCGCCCGCAGCGCGTCGTCCGGCGCCATGATGCCCTTGATGACCAGCGCCTTGGGAAAGAGCTTGCGGTACTGCTCGACATCCCGCCAGGTCTGCGCATTGAAGGGGCGGACCGACGAGGCGTACTTCATCACCTGCTCGGCATTGGAACCGGCCGGGGCGTAAGGCTGCCAGTTGCCGAGCATCGGCGTGCCGCCGCCGCGCCGGAAATACTCGACGATCCAGCCCGGGTGCTCCAACGCCTCGACAAGGATCGACGGCTTCAGCGACAGCGCCTGGAGCAGGCCGCCGCGGATGTTGCCGAAACCGTTGCGGATGTTGCGCTCGCGCTTCGAGCCGGCGGGCGTATCGACGGTCAGCACCAGCGCGCCGAGGCCCTGGTCGGCGGCGCGGCGGATCATGTCGGCGTTCACCGCCGGGTCGCGCGCCGCGTAGAGCTGATACCAGTGGTTCTTCGGCGCGATCCTGGCCGCCGCCTCGATCGTGTCGTTGCTTGCGCCCGACATGATGTAGGGGATGTTGGCGTCGCGCGCCGCCTCGGCGAGCATCAGATCGGCATGATGGCGGAACAGCCCCGCGCCGCCGGTCGGCGAGATGCCGAACGGGGCGTTGAAGGTCTGGCCGAAAATCGTGCGGGTCTGGTCGCGCTTCGAGACGTCGACCAGATAGCGCGGCAGCAGGCGATGCTTGTGAAAGGCGCTGGTGTTGGTTTCGAGGCCACGCTCGTCCTCCAGCCCGCCTTCGATAAAATCGAAAGCGATCTTCGGCAGACGCCGCTTCGCCATCTGGTGCAGGTCTTCGATATTGACGACGTCGTCGAGCCGCATGATCGCCCTCCCCGCTTTGTAGACGGAGCATGGCGCATCAGGGCTGGAAGCGGCAATGCTTTGTGCGATCAGGCGGCGGCCACGATGAGATTGAGCCTGCGGGCGGCGGTGGCCATTTGCCGGTCGAAGGTCACCAGGGCCGAACCGCTGCGATGCGCGACAGCGATGTGGATCGCATCAGGGGCCGACAACGCAAGAGTCAGACGCCGCAAATACTGATCGGCGAGCGCGAAATGCTCCGTCGCCACAGCGACGCGTTCGGCAGAATCGCCGCACCAGGTGTCGAATTCACCAAAGATCGCGGCGGCATCGCCGCGCGGCCGTTCCCGAATGCGGACCTGTCGAGCAATGACCGCCGAGAATTCAACTGCCGTTAAATCGCTGATGACGAACGGCCCGCGGGTCGCCGTGAGAAATGCTTCCGCGCGCTCGCTGAATTCATCTCGCGCGAAAAAGCTGACGAGAACGTTCGTGTCGAGGTAATGGCTCAACGCCATTCATCGTTGCGCATCTGACGCACCAAGGTCACGGCATCGGTCTTGGCAGGCGTCAGGCGCGCCCGATGCTGTCGCAAACGTTCGAAATCCGCGTCCGTCATCGGCCGTAGACGATGTCTGATCGGCTTGAACTCGATGACCGGCTGGCCGTGTCGGGTGATGACGACGCCTTCACCCCCGAGCGCCCGGTCGATCAGCTCGGAGAGCTGGTTTTTGGCTTGCGCGACGCTGTAGCGGCTCATGGAGACAATATAGCTATCCCATAGCCATATTGTCTATGCTCGGCCTGCCGCTGCAGAAGGGAGACAGACGATGCACTACACGACCCTCGGTCGGACCGGGCTGACAGTCGGCGTTGCCGGGCTCGGCTGCGGCGGGTTCAGCCGGCTGGGGCTGGGCACCGGCGGCGATGAGGCGGGGGCGATCGCGATCGTCCGCGGCGCGCTCGAGCTGGGCGTCAACCTGTTCGATACGGCCGCCTCCTACGGCACCGAGAGCGTGCTGGGCAAGGCGCTCAAGCCGGTGCCGCGCGACCAGGTCGTCGTCTGCACCAAGGCGCCGTTCCGCTGGAGCACCGGCCGGGCGACGCCGGAGGGGATCGTCGCGGCGCTCGACCGATCGCTGCGGGAACTCGACACCGATTACATCGACGTCTACCAGCTGCACGGCGTGCCGCCGGCGAATTACCGGCACGCGCTGGAAGCGCTCGCGCCGGTGCTGCTGCGCGAGCGCGACAAGGGCAAGTTCCGCTTTCTCGGCATCACCGAAACCGCGCCGCACGATCTGCAGCACGAAACGCTGCACCGGGCGGCGCAGGATGGTGTGTGGGACGTGTGCATGGTCGGGTTTTCGATGATGCACCAGAACGCGCGCGAACGGGTCTTTCCGCTGACCTTGCAGCATAAGGTCGGGACGCTGCTGATGTTCGCGGTGCGCAATGTCTTTTCGCAGCCCGGCCGGCTGCAGGCGACGCTGCGCGCGCTGGTCGCCGAGGGCCAGGTTTCGCGCGAGCTGGCCGAGACCGAGAACCCGCTGGGCTTCCTCGTCCATGAGGGCGGCGCGAGCAGCGTCGTCGATGCCTGCTATCGCTATGTCCGGCACGAGCCGGGGGTCGATGTCGTGCTGTTCGGCACCGGCAACGCGGCACATCTCAAGACCAATATCGGCTCGCTGCTGAAGCCGCCGCTGCCGGCCGCGGACCACGAGACGATCGGCCGGCTGTTCGGCCACCTCGTCGGCGTCGGCCTCGACGCCCCGCACCTGGCGAACGTGACGGGGAGGAGCTAGGCCGTCGCTTTCCGGCCGATCACCCGGCGGCCGGCGTTGATCGCGCGGAGGTATTCGATGCCCTCGGCGGCGATGGCGTCGCCCACCATCGCATCCCCCTCGGCGTCGAGTTCGTCGGTGTCGACCCAGGCGGCGTAGATGTGGATCGTCCGGTCGGTGACGATGCCGGCCTTCAGCAGCGTCTTCACCAGCACGCGGAAGATGTTGCTGCCCTCGCGCAGCGCGTTCTTGCGGCCGCCGCTGAACACCTCGCGCACCGACTCGCGCAGCACCTTCACATCGAGCCCGAACGCTTCGTAGACATAGGCGCGCTGCGCCAGGCTCGACAGGTTGAACAGCAGCATCTCGAACACCTGCGCCGCCCAGTCCTCGACCCGCTCGTGCTCCGCGCGGCTGAGCCGGGGGATCGTGCGATCGGCCCAGATCTTGCCGAATTTGTGGTGGAACGCCTCGTCGGTCATGACCAGCTGCACCAGGCGCTTGAGCAGCGGGTCGCGGGTGTGCGCGTGGATGCCGGCGAAGGCGCCCATCGCCAGCCCTTCGAGCAGCATCTGCATGCCGACAAGCTTCTTGTAGACGACCGGCGATTTGACGATGTCGTCGAGGAACTCGCCGAGCACCGGTCCGACCGGGCAGGGCGCGCCCCAGCGCGCCGCGATGTAGCGGCTGAACGCCGCGACATGGCGCGCCTCCTCGCGCGCCTGGTTGGCGGCGTATTCCTGCGCGCCGGGATCGAGCAGGATATCGCAGAGCGAGGCCGACAGCGACAGCGCCCCCTGCTCGCCATGCAGGATGTTCGACATCGTCCAGCGCTGGATCTGGTTGGCGAGCCGGGTCTTGGTGCGCTCGTCGAGATGCGCGGTGGCGGCGCAGTTCAACTCGGGAAAGCGTTCGAGCGGCATGATCGCCTCGCGCTCCAGATCGAACGGCGCGGCGAAATCGAGATAGGCCGGGTTGTGCGGGTCCCAGAAATGGTCGTGCGTCGCGCCGATGATGCCGTCGAAGGCGTCCGAGCGCCGGGGATAGCGGTCGACCTCGACCATCGCCGCGAAATCGTCGGGCGCGACGGTCTCATAGGCCGGATCATGGGTGATGTGGGCTTCCGCCGCTGGTTGCACCGTCATCGCGGACCCTCCTTCGGCACGGCGAGAGTCTATCACAGCGGTCCGGCCGGTTCTGCTATCAGAGGGGTGAGACGGACAAGGAGGGCGCGATGCCTCGCATCAACCGCACGATCGAGCTGCTGGCGGAGGGCCAGGCGATCTACTACGCCGGCGCCCATACCGGGCATGTGCTGACGGCAGCGCAAGGCCGCGAGGATGCCGGCACCTGGGCCGATTACATCAATGTCGGCATGGAGCACGGCGCGTTCGACATGACGGGGCTCGCGCATTACCTGCACGGCCTCGTCGAGGGCGGGCCGACGCGCTCCGGCCACCGCGCGCCGGCGGTCATCGTCGAGGCGCCGGTCAACGGCATCGACGAGGACCACGTCCGCTTCAACGCCTGGCAGTTCCGGCAGATCCTGGGCTGCGGCGCCCATGGCATCCTGCTGTGCCAATGCGAGACCGCGGGCGCGGCGCGGGTCTTTGTCGAAAGCTGCCGCTACCCGCATCACCGCCACGGCGTCGACCGGTCGCTGCCGACACCGCTGGCGCGCATGACGGGCGCTGCGGGCAAGCCGTCGCGCGGCGGGCTCGGCGCCGGCACGCGCGGGCGCGGCTCGGAGGCGACGGCGGCGGCGATCTGGGGCGTATCGCCGGCGGAATACATGGAATTGGCGGAGCCGTGGCCCTTGAACCCGCAGGGCGAGCTGCTGCTCGGGGTGAAACTGGAGAGCCCCGAGGGCATCGCGCATTGCGAGGACATCCTCGCGACGCCGGGCCTGGGGTTCGCCGAGCTGGGGCCGGGCGACCTGTCGCTGGCGCTCGGCTACAAGGAGACGCCGCGCGACAAATACCCGCCCGAGATGGCCGAGGCGCGCGAGCGCGTGCTGGCGGCGTGCAAGGAAAACGGCCTCGCCTTTCTCGAAATCGCCACGCCCGACAACATCAAGGTGAAGATCGACCAGGGCGTCCGCATCATCGCCGGCCACAGCGAGGACGCCGCCGATATCGGGCGGGCGTATCAGGGAAGGACGATGCCGGCCTAACCCCACCCCTCCCACGCCTCTCGGCGCGGGGTCCCTCTCCTCTCCTGCATTGCCGGAGAGGGTGGGGCGTTCCCTCAGACAACCGTCACGCCGGCGTTCACCAGCGCTGTGATCTCCTGTTCCGAATAGCCCGCCGCCGACAGTACCTCGCGGCTGTTCTCGCCGAGGGCGGCGACGTGCGGCACCGCGGCGGCGCGCGAGCCCGTCAAGCGGAAAGGCGGGTTGAGCGCGAGGAAGGTGCCGCCCTTGTCGTGGATTTCGGCGAGCGAATGGCGATGCGCCAGCTGCGGGTCCTGCATCGCCTCGGCGACCGTGCGGTAGGGCGACGAGGGCACGCCGTGGCGGTCGAAGACCGCCTGGACCTCGGCGGTCGGCAGTTGCGACGACCATTCTTCCAACTCGTCCATCAACTGACCCCAGTTGATGCGGCGGTCCTGGTATTTCTCGAAGCGGGGGTCGGTCAGCCAATCCTGGCGCCCCGCGGCGGCCGCCATGTTCTGGAAAGTGCGCTCGCTGGCGACCGACAGGTTCACATAGCCGTCCCGGGTGGCGACCGGGCCGAAGATCGGCCGCGGCGGCAGCGGCACGTCGAACTGTGAATTCTGCAATTCGCCCAAGGTCAGCGACAGCATGCTTTCGAGCATCGACACGTCGATCATCTGGCCCTGGCCGGTGGCCTGGCGCTGGACCAGGGCCGCGTTGATCGCGCCGAACGCGTAGGTACCGCTCAGCACATCGGCGATAAAGATGCCGCAGTAATCCGGCCGGCGCGGCTCCAGCTGGTGCGCGATCTGCGCCAGGTCATAACCGGAGCTGGCATGGATCACCGGCGCGTAAGCCGGGCGCCCGGCCGACGGGCCGGTCTGGCCGTAGCCGGAAATCGCGCAATAGACGACCGCCGGGTTGACCGCCTGAAGCTTTGGGTAGTCGAGCCCGAAACGCGCCATGACGCCGGGCCGGAAATTCTCGACCACGACATCGGCGGTCTTGACCAGCCGGTGCACCACCGCGACCGCCTCCGGCCGCTTGAGGTCGAGCACCAGGCTCTTCTTGCCGGTGTTCAGCTGGCCGAACGAGGTGCTGGCGCCGTTCCGCAGCGGCAGGCGCGTGCGCATCATGTCGCCTTCGGGCGCCTCGATCTTCACCACCTCGGCGCCGAGATCGGCCAGCAGCCGGGTGCAATGCGGGCCGGCGATCGTCGTCGTGAAATCGAGCACGCGGATTCCGGCAAGAGCGTCCGGCATCGGTCCTCCCCCTCATGGCGCGCGCGGCGGCCGCGCCGCAGCTTCGCTCAGGCCCGGGAGATTGCTGTGTCGCCGCGCCGCCCGCAATGACCAAGACCCATGCACCGCAAAGGCGGTTGCCCGTAGCGTCCAAAAAGGCGAACAATCGCGAAAAAAGCGCGCGCACAACGAGAGCCGTCTTGCATAGGAGACGAAGATGCGGGCGTTTACCAGCACCGGGCCGGCCGTTCTCGGCGCCCTGCTTTGCGGGCCGGCCCTGGCGCAGCAACCGATGGCGCTGCCGGACGTGGAGGTCACCGCGCCGGCCAACCCCAACGAAACGCGGCCGACATCGCAAGCCGCGCCGGGCATGCCCTATTTTGGCAATACCCGCGTCGAAGAGGCGAAATGGCCGGTCGTGCCCTGCGCGTCTTCACGGGTCGGTGCCGGCTCCGGCGCCGACGCCAGTTGCCGCCGCGGGCCGACGGTGATGAATTTCGAGCATGGCGACGGCCAGGGCACGCGGCAGCTCTCGAACTGCCAGATCGCCCACGACCTGGTAATCAGCCAGGTGGCGGGGCTGCGGTTCGAGGCCGACAGCCTGGTGTTCGACCCCTATTACGTCAGCGCCCTCGGGCACCAGCGGCAGGACTGCTATGTCGAGCAGATCCCGCGCAGCCTGCAATCGCAGCTGGTCGACATGAACCATGTGACGCGGCAGGCAACGGGCTGGGGCACGATCCGTGAAGCCGGCGATGTGACCTATATCGACTTCACGGTCGGCCCCGATCGCTGCATGGCGTTCGAGAAACGCGGCCCGCGCTGGGGCGGCGGCTATATCTGGCTGGTGCACGCCGCGCTGTGCCGCAGCGACGGCCAGCCGGTCGACCTGGCCAATGTCGAGTCGGTGATGGGGGCGCTACACATCGAGCAGCGCGACCCGAACGGCAACCTGACCCGCTAGTGCATTCAGATAGCGCACCAACCCGGATGTCGTCATGCCCGGACTTGATCCGGGCATCCACAGACGCCCGCATCAGCCCGCGTGGGATGGCCGGGTCAAGCCCGGCCATGACGATGAAGCTTCCAGCTCTAGCCGACCCGCATCGCGCGGCGGCGGGACGGCAATCTCTACACCACGCCATCGCGGTGGAACGCGGCGATCTTGTCGGCGCCGTAGCCGAATTCCTTGAGGATCTCGTCGGTGTGCTGGCCCTGGTCGGGGGTCGGTCTGAGACGCTCGGGTTGCGGGTAGGCGCTCATGTGGATCGGCTGGCCGACGATGTCGAACGTGCCGATCTTCGGATGGTCGACCGGCCGGCGGATCTTCAGGTGCTGGACCTGCGGGTCGGCGAACACCTGGTCGATCGTGTTGATCGGACCGCACGGCACGCCGGCCTTGCTGAGCGCATCGATCCAGAACTGGCTGGGCTTCGAGCGCACCACGTCGTTGAGGTGGGCGATCAACGCCGTCCGGTTCTTGGCGCGCGCGACCACGGTGGCAAAATCGGGGTTGGTTGACAGGTCCTTGTCGCCCGCGACCTCGCAGAACTTCTTCCACAGGCTGTCGCCGGAGGCGGCGATGTTGATGTAGCCGTCGGCGGTCTGGAACATGCCGGTGCCGGGCGAGGTCGGATGGAAATTGCCCTCCTGCTTGGCGACCTCGCCTTTCATCGTGTAGCGCGATGCCTGGAAATCCAGCATGAAGATTTGCGCTTCGAGCAGCGAGGTGTGCACCCACTGCCCCTCGCCGGTGCGCTCGCGCGCGAGCAGCGCCAGGGTGATGCCGTTCGCCAGCAGGATGCCGGCCGAGGTGTCGTTGATCGCGATGCCGACGCGGGTCGGTCCCTGGCCGGGATGGCCGGTGATCGACATCAGCCCGCCCATGCCCTGGGCGATCTGGTCGACGCCGGCACGACCTTCATAGGGGCCGTCCTGGCCGAAGCCCGAGATGCTGCCGTAGACGATGCGCGGGTTGACCTGCTTGACCGCCTCGTAATCGATGCCGAGCCGGTGCTTCACGGTCGACTTGAAGTTCTCGACGATGACATCGGCCTTCTTGGCCATCGTCATGAAGATGTCGTGCCCTTCCTTCGACTTGAGGTTCAGGGTGAGCGACCGCTTGTTGCGATGCAGGTTCTGGAAATCGGGGCCGTCGCGCCGGCTGCCGGTGGCGTCGGTCTGCTCGCCGGGCTGCTCGATCTTGACCACATCGGCGCCCCAATCGGCGAGCTGGCGCACCGCGGTCGGTCCGGCACGATGCGCGGTCAGGTCGAGGACGAGAAAGCCGTTGAGGGGCAGCGCGGTCATGTGGGTCTCCCTGAAGGCGGGTTCCGGTATGCTACAGCATGTCCGCTGCGTCGTCATACCGGCGAGGTTCCGATCACCGGCGGCGCGAGTCGGCACATTTCGCCGCGGCGCGGCTTCTGTCAGAGTAAGGGCAGCGCTTCTCCTGGCGAAAGGCTTCCCCGATGACCGTGCATTTCGGCGCCCTGATCCCCTCGACCAACACCACCGTCGAGATCGAGTACAGCCATCTCCTGCCGGCCGAGGTGATGCAGGCGCATTACGGCCGGCTGCTGAGCAGCAATCACGGCGCCTCGCCTTTTGCGTCGCCGCTCGACGCCGATGTCGACTACCAGGCGAAACTGCTCGGCACCGCGCGGGTCGAGATGATCGCGCTGATCCAGACCTCGGCCTGCCTGTTCCAGGACGATTACGACGAGACCACCTGCGCGCGGATCACGCAGCATTCCGGCGGCATTCCGGCGATCACCTCGGCGATGGCGATCGGCGAGGCGCTGAAGGCGCTCGGCGTGCGGCATGTCGCGCTGGTGTCGCCTTATTCGGAGGAGGTCAACGCGCGGGCCCGGCATTATTTCGAAAGCAAGCACGCAGTGAAGATCGCCGCGCTCGAAGGCTTCGCGGCGCAGGATTCGTACATGATCGGCAAGCTCGGCCCGGAGAATGCGCGCGACGCGTTTGCCCGCATCGACCGGCCGGAGATCGAGGCGTTTGTCGTCCCCGGCGGCAATTTCCCGACGATGGCCGCGGTGCCGGCATGGGAGCGCGAATTCAGGAAGCCGGTGGTCACGACGAACCAGGCAACGGTGTGGGCCATCCTCCGCCGGCTGGGCCGCAAGGACCGCATCCCCAGCATCGGCAAGCTGCTGGAGATGCCGGCGTAGGCGGGCCGCTCGCGCGCCCGCCGATCCGACGCTGTTCTCAGACCAGGGAGGCCGGGTTGCGGACGTAGTCCTTGATCGCGTCGGCCGCCCAGCAGGCCAGCATGCCGATCGTCTCGGTGGGGCCGTTCGCGGGTTGCTGCGGGAACGCGCTGCCGCCCACCACGAACAGGTTCGAGACGTCCCACGACTGCAGGTATTTGTTGACGACGCTGGTCGACGGATCGCTGCCCATCACGGCGCCCCCGACATTGTGCGTGCTCTGATATCCCGTGATGCCGAAATGCGTGCCCTTGTTGGTGCCGCCCAGGCGCGAACCGTTGAGCGCCCGGGCGATCTCGATACAGCGCTCGTTCAGGTACTTCATCATGCGCAGCTCGTTGTCGTTCCAGTCGAACGTCATGCGCAGCAGCGGCAGGCCGTAGGCGTCTTTGTAGGTCGGATCCAGGTCGAGATAGTTGTGCCGATAGCTCAGACAGGTCGCGTGGATCGAGATCGACATGTTCCGGCGGTAATACTGGGCGACGGCTTTCTTCCATTCGCCTCCCCAGCGCGGCGTGCCGGGCGGCACCCGCTTGCCCTTGATCGGCGTCGCGCCGCTCGTCGCGGTGTTGATATAGGCGCCGCCGATAAAGCCGAGCGGGCCGCGGTCGATCACGTCGCCGTTGAATTCGTCGATCGAGGTGTTGACCTGGCCGCCGCCGATGAACGGGTTGAACTCGCGGTCCTCAAAGAACACCTGCACCGAGCCGCCTTGCTGGTACGCGTAGTTGCGGCCGACCACCCCTTTGCCGGTGAGCGGATCGTAAGGCGTGCCGATGCCCGACAACAGCAGCAGCCGCACGTTGCTGAAGCAATAGGCGCCCAGGACGACGATCCCGGCCGGCTGCTCGACCTCGTTGCCGCGGGCGTCGATATAGGTGACGCCGGTGGCCTTCTTGCCGGTGGAATCCGTGTTGACGCGCAGCACGTTGCACAGCGGGCGCAACTCGAAGGTCGGCTGCCTTGTGAGCGCGGGGAGCACCGCGACGAGAGGATTGGCCTTGGCGCCTTGCGCGCAGACATGGCTCGAACAGAAGCCGCCGCGCGCGCATTCGAGCATCTGCACGCGGTACAGGTTGCGGTAGTCCTGGGTCATCGCCGCGGTCGGGCCCTGGAACGGCACGTAGCCCAGCGAGCTCGCCGCCTCGGCGAACAGGGCGCCCTCATGGGTGCGCCGCGTCGGCGGGTTGGGATACTCGCGCGAGCGCGGCCCTTCGTGCGGATTGCCGCCGGGCTGGATCTCGCCGTTCAGGTTGCCGGCCTTGCCGCCGACGCCGAAGATCTCCTCGAACTGGTCGTAATAGGGTTCGATGTCGTCCCAGGTGACGCCCCAGTCCTGCAAGTTGCAGTCCTCCGGGATGAACGATGGGCCGTAGCGCTCCTGAATGCGCGAGCGCATCTCAAAATCATGCGGCAGAAAGCGGCGCGCATTGCCGCCCCAGTGCGCCGACGTGCCGCCGACCATCTCGCCCGGCTTGAACGCGCCCATCTCACGCATCGGCAGCGCCGTCTGCGCGCTGTTGTTGCGAAAGGTAAGGGTGTCGCGCGCCAGGTTCTGGAAAATGTCGCTGTGGCGATCGAACTTCAGTTCGTCGTACACGTTGGGCTTCTGAAAGTCGGTGTCGATGTCGAACTGCTTGCCGCGCTCCAGGCACACGACGCTCAACCCGGTGCTGGCCAGTTCCATCGACATGATCGAGCCGACGACGCCGCTGCCGACGACGACGACATCGACGGGCTTCAATTTCGTAGCCGACATCTCAGCTTTCCTCGCTGCTGTTGCGCTTGGTGATGACGTGCTTCGGAAAGCCTTCCGCATCGAGCGGCGCCTTGCCGGTCTGGATATCGAGCACGCTGACGGGTTCGGCGTGGTACGGTTCGCTGCTGGTGACCAGTTCGCGGTACTGGCCGCTGGGCACGCCGGGGAACCCGAGCAGCTTCCACCCCACCTTGTCGCGGTTGCCGCCGTATAGCGGATCGGCGAAATACCCCTCTTCGGTGTTGCGCCACAGCATATCGAAGAAGAATTTCGACGACAGCGACGGCAGCGCGATCTCGTCCTTCTCCAACTGCTCGAGCAGGCGCAATTGCCGGTCGCCCGCAAGCTGCGCGAAAGGCCGGTCGAACGCCGCTCTGCAGTGCTGGTTGATCTCGCGAATCGCGATGCGATAGACCTCCTGCGGCGTAAAGCGCGATTGGTAGCCCTGCTGCGGCGTGCCTTCGAGCCAGGGGCCGCCGCGATATTGGCGGCCGTGGACGCCCCAGGTGCCGGCCAATGCCCGGTCGATATAGACCACCACGCCGGCATCGCGCGCCCCCGGTCCCAGCTCGTCGGTGGGGATCAGATGCTCGACGGCGGCCTCCAGAAAGCGGATCTCGGGATCCAGCAGATAGAGATAGGAAGCCCCGCTCGGGTTGTCGCTCAAGGTCATCTCCTCCCCATTCCGAGGTGCCTGATGTGATAGGGCATTGTCAGGGTAACCGGAAAAGCAGCGAATTCAGACGGTGTATCCGGTGATGCTGATGCCTGAGGAACGCAGGTCTCGCATCGCCGGATACGCGCGCCGGAAGATACCGCCAAAGTTCGAACCCGGGGAGCCATGCGAACGCCGCGGCTCCGGTCCGGCCTGGAGATAGCGGTTGACGGCGGTACCAGGCGTCAACAGAGTCGGCCGATCGAACCTCACCGGGCGGGATAATGCCGATCGCATGGCGCTGCGGGTTCGCCGGCTTGGCATTTGTGGCGGCCGGGGCCGTCGCTTCCGCCGCCGATACCCCGGTCGGCATCGTGATGGCGGTAGACGGCGCGACGGACCCGCCGCTGTCGCCCATGGCGGAGATCACTCCGGGCGCCCCCATAAAGCTGGGCGCCGACAGCAAACTGACCTTCGTGGAGTACGCGCACTGCAAGCTGGTGACGGTAGCCGGCGGCACCCTGGTGCTCACCCCGTCCGATTACAAAACGGACGGGCATGTCGAGAGCGTGGCCGACGGTCCCTGCCCCCGGACCTACGCGGTGACGTCCCCCGGGACAGCGGGCGCACCGACAACGGGAGCGCTGATCATGCGCGGCGAGGCCGGGCCGCCGCGTTGGCCGGTCAATGCCCAGCTTGTGCTGACCGGACCGCATGCCGACGCGTTTCACACCGCGACCGTCTCCGCGGAGGACCGTCCGGACAAGCCGGCGGCATCGTTCGTGATCGCCGGCGGCAAGGTCGTGGCGGCGCCGGGCACGCTGCCGCTGTTGCCAAACCGCCGCTATATCCTGCGGCTGATCCCCGCGAACGGTTCAACGGCAAGCGGACTGGTCTTTGTCGGCGGCGCGCCGAACCAACCCGCGCCGCTTGTGATCCTGCGCCTGGATTGACTGGCCGATGCGTCGGCTGCAAGGCATGAGGGTCGTCGCCGCCGCAGTCGTCTTGACCGCCGCGGCGCTCGTCGCCGGCGCCGCCGGGAGGCAAGCCGCCGCCGACCCGGCGGCAGAGGCCGCAACGTTGCAGAGCCGGGCGGCGGCGCTGATCCAAAAGGGCGACTATGCGGCGGCCGGACCGGCGCTCGAACAGGCGGTTCAGTTGCTCGAGCGGGGCACCGCAGCCAACGACGCGAAACTCGCCGACGCCCTCAACCTGCTCGCCGATCTTTACGAAACCCAAGGCCGCTTTGGCGACGCCGAGCCGCTTTATCGCCGAGTGATTGCGATCAGGGAGGAGGCGCCCGGGCAGGACCGTCTCGACCTGGCGGCCGCGCTCAACGGCCTGGCCGGTCTGTACAAGCTGGAGGGGCATTACGCCGAGGCCGAGCGGCTTTATCGGCGGACGCTCGACATCGTCGAAACCGCGCGGGCACCGCCGGCGGTCGGTCTGACCACGATCCTCAACAACCTGGCGCTGATCTATCAGAAAGAGGGCCGGCAGGACGACGCCGAGCCGCTTTATCGCCGGGCGATCGAGGCGGCCGCCGCGACCCCCGAGACCGATCGTCTGCTCGGTCCGGTGATCCGCAACAATCTCGCCGGTCTTTACAAGGAGGAGGGCCGCTACGCCGAGGCCGAGCCGCTTTATGCCGGCGTGCTGCAAGCGCGCGAGACCGGCCAGGCGGCGCCCCTCGATCTCGCCGCCAGTCTCAACAATCTCGCGTCGGTCTACGACGCGGAGGGCAAGGACGACGCCGCCCGGCCGCTCTACCAAAAGGCCCTCGCGCTGCGCGAAGCAACGCTCGGCGCGGACCACCCCGATGTCGCGCAAAGCCTCAACAACCTCGCCGGCCTCGATATGGCAGCCGGCCGCCTCGACGCCGCGGCGCCGCTGCTGCAGCGGGCGCTCGCCATCCGCAAGAAGACCCTGCCCCCCGACCATCCCGAGATCGTCACCGCGCTCAACAACCTGGCCGCAGTCTATTGGGCCGCGGGCCGGCGCGATGCTGCGCTGGCCGCGAGCCGCGACGCGATCGGCGCGCTGGAGGCGCATATCGCCGCCGACGCCGGTGACGGATCGGCGGCATCCATCGCCGAAATTCGCCACAGCCGCGTCTATTTCGCCAATTACATCGGCATCGCTTACGGCGCAGCGCTTGGCCATCCCGAGCGGCAGGCCGCCTTGGCCGCCGATACGTTCCGGGTCGTCCAATTGGCGCAAGCTTCGAGCGCGGCGCAAGCCATCGCCGCGATGACGGCCCGTTTTGCCGCGGGGACCGGCGACCTGGCGCAGGCGATACGCGCGCGCCAGGACCTGGCGGCAGACCTGCAACGGCTCGATGCGCGGCTGGTCGCGGCGGCGACGCGCCCGGAAACCGAATGGGCATCCGGCGAGGACGCCGCGTTGCGCGCCCAGCGCGACGAAGCCCGCCGGGCTTTGGACGGCGCGGATCGCGACCTCAGGGCGCAACACCCGGCTTATGCCGCGCTGACGGTTCCGCCGCCGGCCGTGCTGTCGGCCACGCAGTCGCTCCTCGCAGCCCGCGAAGCGCTGCTGGTGTACCTGGTCACGCCCAAGGAGGTGTGGTCCTGGGTGGTGCGCCGCGACTCCGCGATGCTGTACCGCGCCGATGTCGGCGCGGGCGCCTTGACGGCCGCGGTGGAGGCGTTGCGGGCGACGCTGACGCCGGAACTGCCGCCCTATCCGGCAAGCCGGGCTTATGAGCTTTACCAAAAGATACTCGCGCCGGCCTTGCCGCAATTGGCCGGTATCGACCACCTCATCGTGGTGCCCGACGGGGCGCTGCAAAGCCTGCCGTTCTCGATCCTGGTCACCGCGCCGCCGCACGACGAGCCGAAGACGCCGGCCGACCACCGCACCATCGCCTGGCTCGCGCGGCAATATGCGGTCAGCGTCCTGCCGTCCGCCTCCTCGCTCGCGGCGCTGCGTCGGCCGCGCGAGGATAGGACGGCGGCCGCGGCCTTTCTGGGGATCGGCGACCCGGTCTTGGGCGGCGCCGCGGCAACCCCGCCCGGCCCCGAACTGGCGAAGCTGTTCCGCGGTGCGAACGCCGCCGATATCCGCGAGCTTCCTGCCTTGCCCGAGACTGCCGGGGAGCTGAGGGCCGTCGCCCAGGCGCTGGGCGCTTCGCCGGACGATCTGCTGCTGGGCGCGCAGGCGACCGTCACCGCGCTGCATCGGCTGCCGCTCGACCGCTACCGCATCGTCGAATTCGCGACGCACGGATTGCTGTCCGGCGATCTTGCGGGCCTGACCGAACCGGCGCTGGTGCTGACCCCGCCCGCCCAGCCGACCTCGGGAGACGACGGCCTGCTGCGCGCATCGGACATCGCCACGCTGAGGCTCGACGCGGACTGGGTCGTGCTCTCCGCCTGCAATACGGCGGCCGGCGAGGGGGCGCCCGATGCCGGCGGCTGGTCGGAACTGACCCGCGCCTTCTTTTATGCCGGCGCGCGGTCGCTGCTGGTGTCGCACTGGCCGGTCTGGTCGAAGGCCACCGTCAAGCTGATCACCGGCGTTTTCGACGAGCAGACGAAGGCGCCGTCGATCGACGGCGCCGAGGCGCTGCGGCGCGCCGAAATGGCGATGCTCGACGATGCGAACGCCGCGGAGTTTGCCCACCCGCTGGCCTGGGCGCCGTTTTCCCTGGCCGGGCTGGACCGCCCGGCGGTGCCGGCGAAATGAGCGATGACGGCCCTTTGACGCGCAGTCCCGATGCCGCGACGCTCGATTTCGGGATAATATGGCAGCCGGGTAAGGCGGGAGCGCCGTACGGCGCTCGTGCGACGGCCGGCCCCAACGGCGCAAACGGCGGTTCCCGGGAGGGAGATGGCGATGGAGCTCACGGCGCAACAGCTTAAGCAATTCGCCGACGACGGCTGGCTGTTCCTGCCCGGCTGCTTCGCCGAAGAAGAAGTCGCCGTCCTGCGCGACGAGGCCGAGCGCATCTACGCCGAGAACCGCCAGGAAGTCTGGCGCGAGAAGACGGGGGCGCCGCGCACCGCCTTTGCCGCGCATACCTATAACGAGGCGTTCCGCCTGCTCGGCAGCCATCCGCGGCTGATCCAGCCGGTCGAGCAGGTGTTTGGCGAACAGCTCTACATGCACCAGTACAAGATCAACGCCAAGGCGGCCTTCGAAGGCGATGTCTGGCAATGGCACCAGGATTACGGCACCTGGGCGCGCGACGACGGCATGCCCGAGCCGCGGGCGATGAACATCGCCGTCTTCATGGACGAGGTGATGCCGATCAACGGTCCGCTGATGCTGGTGCCGAAGAGCCACAAGCAGGGCGTGCTGGCCGCGGGGCACGATCTCGAAACGACATCGTATCCGTTGTGGACGCTCGACAACGCGACGGTGACGCGGCTCGTCGACGACGGCGGCATCGTCGCGCCGACCGGGAAGCCGGGGAGCGTGCTGATGTTTCACGGCAACCTAGTGCACGCCTCGGCGCCGAACATCACCCCGTACCCGCGGCGGATCGTCTATCTGACGCTTTGCGCCGTCTCGAACTACATCCGCAAACCGACCCGGCCGGAATGGATCGCGCATCGCGACTTCGCGCCGATCCGGCCGGTGGCGGACGGCGCGCTGCTCGATTACGCGCGCCGCTACAAAGCGGCGGCGGAATGATGCGCGGCGAAGCCTCCACCTCGACCCCTGCCCGCCGGCGGGGAAGCGAGTTGCGCCGGCTGGCGCTTTACCCCGCAAGCGGAAGGCTGTTCGTGCGGAGGGACAGGTCATGAACCTTTATGCGACGGCGCGAAAGCGCGCCGAGACCGGCAACCCGATCCGCGTCGGACTGATCGGCGCCGGCAAGTTCGGCTCGATGTTTCTCAATCAGGTTCCGACGATGCCGGGCGTCGAGGTCGCGGTCATCGCCGATCTCGACCCCGACCGCGCCCGCGCCGCCTGCCGTACCGTCGGTTGGGACGGGGCACGGCTCGCCCGCACCCGGTTTGTCGCGTCCGGCGCCGAAGCCGTCGCCGACCCGCAAGTCGAGGTCGCCGTCGAGGCGACCGGCAGCCCGCCGGCCGGGATCGCCCATGCCCGCGGCGCGATCGCCGCCGGCAAGCACATCGTCATGGTCAACGTCGAGGCCGACGTGCTGGCCGGGCCGCTGCTCGCCGAGGAAGCGCGCGCCAAAGGCGTCGTCTATTCCCTCGCCTACGGCGACCAGCCGGCATTGACCTGCGAACTGGTCGATTGGGCCCGCGCCTGCGGCTTCGCGGTCGTCGCCGCCGGCAAGAGCACCAAGTATCTGCCGTCCTACCACGCCGTCACCCCGGACGGGGTCTGGAGCCATTACGGGCTGACCCCGGAGGACGCGAAGCGCGGCGGGATGAACCCGCAGATGTTCAACTCCTTTCTCGACGGCACCAAGTCGGCCATCGAGATGGCGGCCATCGCCAACGCGACCGGGCTCGACGTGCCGCAGGACGGGCTCGGTTTCCCGCCTTGCGGCGTCGATGACCTCCCCGAGGTCCTGCGCGGCAGCCGCTCGCTGGAGCACGACGGGATGGTCGAGGTGGTGTCGTGTCTCGAACGCGACGGCCGGCCGGTATTTCGCGATCTGCGCTGGGGCGTCTACGTCGTGGTCAAGGCGCCGAACGACTACGCCCGGACCTGCTTCAAGGAGTACGGCCTCAAGACCGATGCGAGCGGCTGGTATGCCGCGATGTACAAGCCCTATCACCTAATCGGGCTGGAACTCGGCGTCTCGGTCCTGTCGGCGGCGCTGCGCGGCGAACCGACCGGGCAGCCGCAAGGGTGGCGCGGCGATGTCGTTGCCGTAGCCAAGCGCGACCTTCGCGCCGGCGAGATGCTCGACGGCGAAGGCGGCTATACCGTCTGGGGCAAGCTCGTCCCGGCCGAGCGCAGCCTCGCGGAGGGCGCGCTGCCGATCGGCCTCGCGCATCACGTGCCGTTGGTTCGGCCCGTGGCGGCGGGCGCGGTCGTGCGCCGGGCCGATGTGACGCTGCCGACCAGCGAGGCGGCGCGGGTGCGGTGCGAGATGGAGCAGCGATTTCTGCCGCAGCGGACGGCTGTCGCCGCGCAATAGGAGGGTCCGATGAGCGTCGACCTCAATCACACGATCATCCCGGCAAAGGACAAATGGGTTTCGGCCCGGTTCCTTGCCGGCATCCTCGACCTCGAGGCGGGACCCGAATGGGGGCATTTTGTCCCGATCAAGACCGCGAACGGCGTCACCCTCGATTTCGATACGCGCGAGGGCTTCCGACCGGGCCATTACGCCTTTCTTCTCAGCGATGCCGAGTTTGACGCGGCCTTCGCCCGCCTCCGTGCTCAGGGGGTCGCCTATTACGCCGACCCGCGGCGCACCAAGCCCGGCGAGATCAACCATCTGCACGGCGGTCGCGGCGTCTATTTCGACGACCCCAGCGGTCACCTGATGGAAATCATCACCCGTCCTTACGGCGACCGGCCGGCGCAGCCCTGACCGAGCGCCGCGGGTCAGCCGCCCGCGTGAAAGGCGGGGGTTTGCTGGAACGGCCGATAATCCCACTCGGCGCCGATCGCGCCGAGCGAGGACGTCCCGACGATCTTGTTGTTCTCGACGTTGTAGACTGTCAGGCTGCCGTTGCCGGCCTGGGCGAGGATGTCGTCGGTGCCGTCGCCGGTGTAGTCGCCGATATCGAGGAACGCGAGCGACTTGTCGAACTGGCCGATGACCGGCGTCGCCACGACCTGATCGTTCCGCATCTGGTACACCATCAGGTCTTGCTTGGCGTTGAGCCACAGAATATCCGTGGTGCCGTCGCCGTTGAAATCGCCGGCGCCGAGGTAATGCCATTCGAGGCCGATACGGCCGATATCGACCGTGCTGGTGACCTGATTGTGGTTGACGTTGTAGATCATCAACTCGCCGTCGGGCCGCTCCCACAAAATGCCGTCGGAACCGTCATGGTTGAAATCGCCGGTGCCGAGCAGCGTCCACTCGCTGCCGATATGCCCGAGATCGTTGGTGGCGGTGACGACGTTCTTTTCGACATCGTACACCATCAGGTCGCCGTCGCCCCGCTGCCACAGGATATCGGCGGTGCGGTCGCCGTCGAAGTTGCCGGTCGCCTTGTAGGTCCATTCCTGGCCGATCTGGCCGATCCCCGGGGTCGCGGTGACGACATCGTCGACCACCGTGTAGATCATCAGCGCGCCGTCGCTCGGCCGCTGCCACAGGATGTCGGTCGATCCGTCGGCATCGAAATCGCCAAGCCCGAGATAATTCCATTCGCCGCCGATCGGTCCGAGCGCAGGCTGGGTGACGACCTGATCGCTGACCACCCCGTACACCATCAGATTGCCGTCGGCGCCGCGTTGCCACAACATGTCGCTGGTGCCGTCGGCGTTGAAATCCTCGATCGGCTGGGGGATGGGCGCCGGCACCGAGCCGACCGCCTGGAGCGGCGAGAATTGATGCGCAACGCCGTTGACGTAAAACTGCTGCGACTCCGACCCCAGTCCGGCAACGCCATCGGCGCCGCCATTGTTGGTATGATCGAACTGATAGCTGTTGCCGGAGGTCGCGTCCGTATAGCTGTCGATCGTCACCGTCCCGTTCGGCGCGGTGCTGTCGCCGGCCGCACTGATCTGATAGGTGCCCGCCACATTTCCCGACATGTCGTATCGGGTAATGGTGGGGCTGGCGCTTGCGGCGATCGCGGCGTAGCCGAGCGAACCGTCGTCCGCCACCGTGCCGCTGTAAGAGCCCTTGCCGTTGGCATAGGTGTAGGTGAAATCGAACAGCGTGTTGGGATTGACGGTGATCCGACCGGGAACGATCGGAATCGAACCGCCGGGGATGACCGGCACACCGTCGACGACCACGGGAAGGTCGGCGGTCGTCCCGCCGAGTTTGATGAAATCAGGCCCGGCTACCGTCTCGATGCCGGTCAACGTCGCGAGGAGGGCATTGACCTCGTCCAGCGACCCGCTGATCGTCAGATCGGTCGATCCTTCCCCGGTTACATCCCCCGGCACATCCCCTGGCGCGGCACGCAGGTCGACCGACAGAAGACCGGTGGTGTCGGTCAACTCGACCGTGACCGTCGGACCATTGGGGTCGAGATCGGCAATACTGACGCCGCTGATCGCGCTCGCCCGGTTGAGCGGGATCGTGACCGTCGCAGGCGCGACGACACTCGGCGGCACCACCGTGCCCGTCACGGTGATGGTCTGCTCCGCCAGCGTATCGGTGCTGCTGTTGTTGCTGCTGGTAGGCGTGAAGCCGATCGTCTCGACAAAGGTCCCTGCCGTTCCGGTGCTCATCGACACCTGGAAGTTCGCGTCGGAGCTGCCGGGGCCGATCGATTGCCCCGCGGCAAACTCAAACCCGTCATTGTTGAACTCCCCGGGCGGATCGACCGTCGTCAGCCCGGTAATGGCGAACGTCCCGGCAAGCTGGTCCTGATTATCCGACAGCTGCGCATTCGCGAGCGACAGGACGGCCAGCGGCCCCGCGGACGGCGTCAGAGAATTGGGGATGCTTTGCGCGACCTGGCCGAGGTCGAGCGTATAGGCGTTGCCGCTGCCTGCGAGCGTGCCCGCACCGTTCGCCAGCGACCATTGCGGCTGGGCGTAATCGTTGACCGTGACTTGCACACCGACCTGGCCGAGCCGGGGATCGAGGGCATCGAGCGACGTGGTGCCGAGCCCATCGACATTGGTGCCGTCGGACACGAAATCGATGGCGACATTGCCGAAGATCCTGCCTGCCGTGGTGGTCGGCACGGTGACCGTGATGCTCGAACTGTCGCTGTCGCCGGGGTCGATGTCCGCCGTCGAACCCGACGCCGTCATCTGGTTGTCTTGACTCTGGATCCCCGTGACGGAGGCGAGAAGGTCTTCGTAATAGCCGGTCGGTGCGTTCGCCGGAACGTCATTGGTGACGGTGATCGGCACGACGCCGCTATCGCCGACATGGATGGTCGGAAACGTGTTGGACACGACCGGCTGGGCCAGCGCGTAGACCGCGCCGGTGATCGTGAACGGCTGCCGGGTCAGGTCCGTCTGCCCACTGTCGCCGGGAAGGCCCGAGCCGCCGTCCGAAATAAAGGCAAGCGATGCGTTCAAGGTCTGCAGACCCGGCTGGCTGGTGTCCAGCGGCTGGGTCTGGATATCCGCGGTACTGGTCTGCCCGGGTGCCAATCCCGCCTGCGGAAGGCTGCCCACAAACCCCGGGCCGCCAAACGAGAGCAGCGATTCCGCCGGTGATCGAGACACGTTGGTAACGGTGACACCGACCTGGTCGTTCTGCGCGTTCTGGTGCACGTTCGGCAGGACGATCGTGCTGTTGCCGTTGTTTACCAGCGCCGCGGCGTAGCGATAAAAGTTGACGTCGGTTCCGCCCTTGTCATCGCCGGTCAGCACCATCTTGGTGTCGGCCAGGTCATCGCCTGAGACGGCAATGGTGTAGAGGGCACTGTTCCCGGAGTCGTTAAGCGTCAGGGTGTTGCCGTCGAGGTTGGCGCTTGTCACGGCACCGGCCGCGTCGATGACGTCGCCGGGCTCGATCCCGTCGATTTCCCCGCCGAACCCGCCGGCAATGCCAAAGGTGATAAAGCCGTTTTGCCCACCGACGAGCGTGTCGTTGCCGACACCGTTCAACGTGTCGCCGCTGTCCGCCCCGGCGAGCAGGACCCCGCCATTGCCGTCCGACAGGGTGGTCGGGCCGGACCCCGCTTCGACGATGCCGACGCTAAACCCGGCCGGCAGCGCATAAGACTGTACCGGGACGTTCGAGGTGATCTCCTCGATGTTGAACTTCGCCGGGTCGCTCGCGGCGCTGCCGGTGCCCGCGGTCGGGTTGTAGATGTTGGTGTCGCTGTCCTTGGCGCCGAGGGTCGATATCGCGGTCTGGATCGTATCGCTGGCGGTGGCGGAGAAGCCGCTGGTGTCGACCTGTTTGTTGCCCGGCGTGACCGCATAGATCTTGGTGAAAACCGGAATGCTGGTGCTTTGCGAAACCGTGTTGAGCCCGTCGAGCGGGAAAGGGGCGAGATTGACCAGATCGCCCGGGCCGACCAGGTACAGGGGGCTGCCCTGGTAGACCGGGAAATCGTTCGAATATAATGGTCCGAACGAGCCGAGATACTCGACATGGCCGGAAAGCACGCTGATCGCCAGGTCGGCGTTGCCGGCGATGCCGGTATTGCTGACCAGATTGCCGGTCAGCGTATAGCTCGTGGTGATCGTTACGGGCTGATCGACCGGTTCGTCGGTCGGGACGGTGAACGTCGCGCTGTCACCGATCGGAACCGTCACCGGAGCGGTGGTCGTGCCGTCCGCCCAATGCGGGGTGATCGTGACGTTGATGCCGGTCGGTACGAATTGAAACTGCTGGGCGATATCGATCCCGGCATGCAGCGTCGCGCTGGCGATATCGTAGGTCACGGCGCCGCCGAGCAAGCTGCCCGACAGCGGCGGGATCGGCACGCCCAGCTTGCTCAGCAGGTTGAGCAGCTCGACATTGGCACTGATGAAGTTGGGCGTCTCCGCGTTGGTGGTGACGGTCGGCAGCCCGCCGGTCCCGGTCGTCGTCGAGGTCTGGTCGTAATCTTTCGGGATGAGGAAATCGAGGCTGCCCACGCCGTCGAAGCCGATGGTTTTCTTGTCTCCCGACTGCACGTCGAACAGCTGCTTGGTCGGGTCGGCGTTGAAGTCGATGTCGTACGGCGACCCCGGGAGCAGGTCGGAATCGATCGTGGCGTCGAGAGCCACGTCGAGACCGGCTGTCAAGCTGGCCGAAAAAGTCGGGAAAACGGCCTTCAGCGTGGCGTTGCTGACGCCGTTGTCGAGGGTCTGGACAACGAATTGCTGGCCCGGCGCGACGGCATTGGGGATGACGATGCCGCCATCGACCGGGTAGTCGAGCGAGATGCCGCCTGTCTTGGCCGCCAGGTCGAAGATCAGCTGCGGCGTAATCGAGCCGTTGTAGGTCAGGTCGCCGTCGAACAGCGACCCCGAAAAGTCGGGTATGCTGAGCGCTTGGAGCAGGTTGATCGAGTAATTGATGTCGAGCGCCTGCCCGCTCGTCCACATGCTTTGATCGGCGGTCTTGAAGTCGAGCGTAGCGCTGTCGGTGGCGAAGGCCGGGATCGGCGTCACGCTGATGCTGATCTGCTCCTGGTCGCCGGCGCCGGCGGAATCGGACGCTTGGACGGTGATCGTATCCGAGCTGATGGCATCGGCGCCGGGACAGAGATAGGTCAGCGTCGCCAATGTCGAATTGACGTCGGCGAGCGTTCCTTTGATGGTCAGCGCGGTGGTCGCTGTCCCGGTGACCGTGGCGGAGCCGGCCGCGGTGGCGCCCAACAGCCCGGTCGCGGTGGTCAGCTTGACCGTGACCGTACCGTTCCCGAACAGCTGCGGGTCCGAGATGCTGACGTCGGGGATTGCCGTGGTTGTGCCGGCGATCGCCTTTTCATCGCCCGGGACATTCGCCTTGAGGGCGATGTTCGCCATTGTGCCGCACCCCTCCCCGCCCCTTCGCGCGTGATCGCGACTTAAGCAGGGCCGAGACAGGCACGCAATCTCTGTAACAACTTGTAACTAATTTGTGGCGCTTTGTTGGAATGCCGAAGGGGCAAGGGCGACGACCGCTAGCGTTGCAGTGCGATATCGCAATACATCGCGATATCGAGCGCGAAGCCGATAATTTTCCAACCGTGGTTGACCACCAGGTCATTGACCACCGGCACCACGCCGTAACGGCTGCCGTCGCCCGGATCGAGAACGGTGTAATCGTTGAAGACGAGGAGCCCGCTTTCGGCGACCATCTTCACCGCCAGCGCCGCGTCGATCTTGACCGACTCGTAGTCATGGGCGGCATCCACGTAGACCAAGTCGAACGAGTGATCCGCATAGTTTGGCAACACTGCCGCGTTCGGCCCTTCGACAACCGTCACGATGTCGCCGTAAGGCCGCATTTCCCGCTCGTAAAAGGCGCGGTGCGTCAGTCCGTCAAACAGTTGCGTGCCGCTCAGGCCGTTCCAGTCGGTCGCCAGATGGCCGGTAAAGATGTCGAATGCAAAAAATTGACGAGGCTGGAGCTCGGTGACGAGAACCTTGGAAAAATTGGCTCGCCAAACGCCGATCTCGGCGATCCTTCCCCGCGGCCGCACCGGCAGTGCTCGAATAAGATCGGTGCGCTCGGCGTACAGCCGCGCATCGCGAAGATGCTCGCCTCTGATCCGCGGATAGTCTTCCCAAAAGGGGTGATGGGTCTCCGCCATGATGCGTTCTCAGAAAAACGCAACGCCGACGGCGCCGTTGAAATTGTAGGACGGCACGCCGTAGGCATCGGCGAAATCCCACAGCGAGGAATTCCAGGAGATGTCGTCGGCCACGACGACACCGCCCCGCCCGAGCTTCCGCTTGGCCTGCTCGAACTCGAACATCATGTGCGCGTAAGTGTGGTCGGAATCATGGTAGAAGAAGTCTACCGACGCGAGTTCGTCGATCAGCGGCGGCAGCAGGATCTTCGCATCGCCGTTGCGGATATCCAGGCGGTCGCGGTAAAGGTCGGGCACCATCCAGGCCGTCGTCTTGCCCTCCGGAATGCAGACCCCGTATGCGGCACCCTCTTTTGTCCATTCGGGATCGGCGGGATCGAAGATTTGCGGCAGGTCGATGACGCTCAGCGTCCCCTCCGGCCCGTTTTTCGCCAGCGCCAGCATCATGAAGGACGAGGACAAGCCGTTGCACGCCCCGCACTGGACAATCTTGTTCGGCCGGAGTTGGCGGACGAGCCAGTACAGAAACAGCGCGTCGTCGAGGTTTACCCACCCGGCGACGTAATGCGCGTGATACTTGCGCGCCAATTCGGCCATGTATTTCTCGATATAGGCTCGCCGCTCGAAAACTTGCGCTGCACCGGGGACGGAGGCGGCCTCGATGAGGGCTTCGGCCAATATCCTGTTCCACACATCGTTGGGCACTTCGTCGCCGTCGATGCCCTTTACGAGTTGGCTGAAGGCAAAGTTGGCGCAGGGTGCCCGGCGGTTGAAGATCCTGCCCGGATCGTTGCGGACCAGCCGCGCATCGTAGTCGGGGTGGTTGGTGTTGTAGGTGCGGTCGGCGATCAGCAGCGGTTGCTGCCGCATCGCTTCGTCAAAGTTCCGCGGCGATGACCCCCCATCAGCCGCAGTCCCGCCGGTTGCGCCAAGCTTGCCGATGAGGCGGTCGAATTTGCGGTCGATCAGTGCGGTTTGGTTATTCTGAGCGGCAGACAATTGGTCGAACTTGTCATTGAGCTGGGTCGTTCGATTGCCTTGAGAAACAAACAGGCGCTCGAATTTATCGTTGACCAGGGCCGTTTGGTTGTTCTGCGTGACGAAGAGTTGCTCGAACTTATCGTTGACCAGAGTGGTTTGATTGTTCTGTGTGATAAACAATTTCTCAAATTTATCATTAAGCAGGGCGGTCTGGTTGTCGTGAGCGACAAACAATTGATCGAATTTGCGGTTGATGAGTTCGGCCTGATTGCTAACCCCTGCGGCGATGTCTCTTAAGACCTGAAGCTGCTCGCGGTCGATCGCCCATTTTGCCTTCAGGGCATTGATTAGTCGCATAACTCTCCTTCCCCTGTCGCTCAGGCATGCATCGACTGCCCTCGCGTCTTGCGGAACCTGCCGGAAATGCCTCCGGCTCTCAAGCCCCGACATGCCGTCATCCGGTTGTCAGCGGATTGGTTGACGGTATAGCATTTTACGATCGCACGGAGCGAAGTCGGCACCGACGTGCCGCGCAAAAGGCTGCCCGTGGCCGAAGCGCTGCAGGCGCGGTACCGCGAAGACGGCCATGCGCTGTTCACGACGATAATTAACAGGCTGGCTTCAACGCCGGCGGATGCGGGGCGGCCGCGCCTACCGAGGTCGACAAGCGGCCCGGATCACAGGGGGGCACATGGCCAAATCGATCATCGTTCTCGCCGACGGCACCGGGAACAGTTCGGGCACCTTTACCCGCACCAATGTCTGGCGGCTTTACCGGGCGCTCGACCTCGCGCCGGCGCCGGCGGGCGCCCGGCAGCAAGTGGCCTATTACCATGACGGCGTCGGCACCAGCGCGTTCAAGCCGCTGATGTGGCTCGGCGGCGCGTTCGGCTGGGGGCTGAAGCGCAACGTCATCGAGCTCTACGAATTCGTCTGCCGCAATTACCAGCCCGGCGACGATATCTACGCGTTCGGTTTCAGCCGCGGCGCCTTCACCGTGCGGGTCTTGATCGGCATCATTTGCCATTACGGCCTTGTCCCCTATACCGGCGAGGCCGCGCTCCACCGTGAGGCCCTGGCCGTCTATCGCGACAACCGCACGCGGTTCGAAGACCGCGCCCTGGTAAAAGTCTTCCGCTTTTTCCGCCATCACACGCTGCGCGCCGGCCGCCGGCTGTTCCGGCTGGCGTCGCCGCGGCGCGTTTATGTCGAGGTCAAGCACATCGCTTTTGTCGGCGTGTGGGATACGGTCGCCGCCTACGGCATGCCGATCGCCGAACTGACGCGCGGCATCGACCGCCTGATCTGGCCGATGGATCTGCCGAACCTGGCGCTGTCGAAGAAGGTTTCGCGCGCCCGGCAGGCGCTGGCGCTCGACGAGGCCCGCGAAACCTTCCACCCGATGCCGTGGGACGAGGTGCACGAGGCGCAGCTGGTCGCGCGAGGCGAGATCGCCGCGGACCGGCTCAAGCAGGTCTGGTTCCCCGGCATGCATGCCGATATCGGCGGCGGCTATGCCGACGACGCGTTGGCCTTTGTCGCGCTCGATTGGATGATGGAGGAAGCCGGGCCGCGGACAAGCAAGGCGGGCGGCGTCGGCTTGCGCTATCTGCCGCGCGAACGGCAACAGGTCGCCGCTGCGCTCGCAACGTCGGCGCCGATGCATGATTCGCGCACCGGCCTCGGCAGCTATTACCGCTACCAGCCGCGCAAGATCGCAGGGTTTCTCGACCCGCCGGCGCCGAACACCTTGATCCAGCAAGACCCCGATCTGCGGGGCTGCGGACTGCTGGTCAACCCGCTGATCCACCACACCGTCCTCGACCGGATCGAGCGGGGGCCCGACGCCTATGCCCCGATCGGCCTTCCGGCCGACTACCGGGAGGTCCTCGACGACGGCAGCCTCGCCGTCGCGCCGCGCGAAGCCGCCGGCGGCGTGCGCGCCCGGCTCCAGGAAAGCGTGTGGGACGGCGTCTGGCGGCGGCGCACGCTCTATTTCCTGACGGTTCTCGCCTCCCTGGGCTTTGCCGCGCTGCCTTTTGTGCTGCCCGCCACCACCTGCGCCGGACCGCAATGCCTGGCCTCGCCGCTGATCAACGCGCTCGGCCTGTTTCTTCCCGGTTTTGCGGCAGCCTGGGTGGAAAGCTACAGCCAGCATGCGGGGGCGTTCCTGATCATGGCCGCGCTGCTGCTGGTCCTTCGCGCCGCCAGCCAAACCGTGCAGACGCGGATGCAGGACCGGATGCGCCGGCTCTGGGACCAGTCGTTGCCCGGCCCGCTGACCGCGCCCGCCAAGTTTCGGCCGTCCGGACTGTCCGTGTTCCGCAGCAGCAAGCCCTATCAGCGACTGCTGCACCGCCTCAAATGGACGGCTCTGCCGTGGGTTTTCGGGTTGTCGCTGATCTTCCTTGCCGGCGTCATCGGCGTGGTTTGGCCACTCAACCGGGCGCTGATCGCCTACGGCGAGGATCACCGCTGGTACTGCCGGCCGGGTCTGGCCGGCAAGTCGTCATTCGCGACGATCGACCCTTGCACCAAAATTGCCGGCGCGACGCTGAGCCGAGGCAAAAGCTACCGGCTGACGCTGAAGGTGACGACACCCTGGATCGACAGCACGATCGATACCAACCCGGCGGGTTTCGGCGCGGAGCGTGCGCCGCTGCTCATGCGGATCCTCGGCACCCCGCTGCGCCGCTCGCTCAACGACCGCTGGTTCCAGCCGATCGCGCAGATCATCGCGGCCAATGGCGAAAGACGGTCCTTGCCGCTGGAGATGCGGTTGGCCGATCAGTCCGCCTTCCCCAGTTATGCTGCGGAATTCGCGGCCCCCTTGTCGGGCGAGCTTTACCTCTACGTCAACGACGCCCTGAGCGGCTGGCCCGGCTTCGGCTACGATTTCTACGTGAACAATGGCGGCACTGCCGACGTCACGGTCGTCCCGCTCGCGGCGGCACAACTCAAATTCGAGCTTCCCCGCAACCGATTGCCGTAAGCGTCGGAGGGACGGCCGCACCGACCGAACACTATCGCGATCGAGACATCGGCGTAATTTTCCTGTAAGCTGAAATCGAGGCTCCACGTAGAGGGAGCCCGAGGAGCAGGGAGATGAATCAGCGTCTAGCAGGCGCCGGGACAGCTGTGCCCGGTCGCGGATCCGCTACGCTTACCCGTCGTGATGCCTTGGCGCTCACCGCCGGCGCGCTCGCCGCCGGCGCGCCGGGTGTTGCGGCTGCCGCCGGGCCGCAAGGCCAGCTCACTTGGGGCATCCATGTCTCGCTCGCGCCGACATGGTTCGACCCGGCGGAAACATCGGGCCTCATCACGCCGTTCATGGTGCTTTACGCGTTGCAGGACGCGATGGTGAAGCCGATGCCCGGCAAAGCCTTCGCGCCGTCGCTCGCCGAGTCGTGGACGGCGTCGGAGGACGGCCTCAGCTATGAGTTCGTGCTGCGCAAGGGTCCGGTATTCCACAACGGCGACCCGGTGACGGCGGAGGACGTGAAGTTCTCCTTCACCCGCTACCGGGGCGCCTCGCATGATCTGCTGGCGAAGCGCGTCGCGGCGATCGATACCCCCGACCCGCAGCGCGTGCGGTTCCGGCTCAACGAGCCCTGGCCGGATTTCCTGACCTTTTACGCCACGGCGACCGGCGCCGGCTGGATCGTGCCAAGGACATATGTCGAGAAAGTCGGCGATGACGGCTACCTCAAGGCGCCGATCGGCGCCGGCCCGTACAAATTCGTCTCGTTCAACCCCGGTGTCGAGCTCGTGCTCGACGCCTTCGAGCCCTATTGGCGCAAGACGCCGAGCGTGAAGCGCCTGGTGTTCCGCGTCATCCCCGACGAGGCGACGAGGCTGGCCGCGCTGAAGCGCGGCGAGGTCGACATCGTCTATTCGATCCGCGGCGAGCTCGCCGCGGAGCTGCGCAAGACGCCGGGGCTGACCCTGAAGCCGGTCAACACCCCGGCGGCGTTCTGGCTTTCCTTTGTCGACCAATGGGACGAGAAATCGCCCTGGCATGACGAGCGGGTGCGTCGGGCCGCGAGCCTCGCGCTCGACCGCGACAGCATCAATCAGGCGCTGACGCTGGGCTTTTCCAAGATCACCGGCAGCCTCATCCCGCAGAGCTTCGACATGTACTGGCAGCCGCCCGCGCCGGTGTACGACCCGGCCAAGGCCAAGCAGCTGCTCGCCGCGGCGGGGCATCCGGGCGGGTTCGACGCGGGCGAGCTGTTTTGCGACAGCTCGTACGCGAATGTCGGCGAGGCCGTGGCCAACAATCTCGGAGAGGTCGGCATTCGCGTGCAGTTGCGGCCGATCGAGCGCGCCGCCTATCTGAAATCCTGGGCCGACAAGAAATACAAGAACATCATCCAATGCGGCAGCGGCGCCTTCGGCAATGCCGCCACGCGGTTGGCGGCCTTTGTCGTCGGTGGCGGCACCTATGCCTACGGCAGCTATCCCGACATCGACGCGCTGTTCAAGAAACAGGCGATCGAGCTCGATCCGAAGCAGCGCGGCGCAACGCTCGCCAAGATCCAGCAACTGGTCTACGAGAAGACCGTGATCGCGCCGATCTGGCAGCTCGCCTTTATCAACGGCGTCGGACCGCGGGTCGGCGAGTCGGGTTTCGGCCTGATCACCGACTTCGCCTACACCGCCCCGTTCGAGGACATCACGATCAAGGCCTAATCCTTGATCTCCATATCCTCGTAGGAGGGGAACGGGCTCATCCACACATCGGTGATGGTGTGCTTGGTCACACGCGGGCCGACCCCCATCAGCGCGCGCAAATCCATGATCGGCGCGTACATCGCGCGGTCGATCGTCAGCTGCTGGATCTTGAACAGCATCGCCTCACGCTTCTTGACGTCGCGCTCCTTGGCCTGGGCGAGATACAGCTCGTCGATATCGGGATAACCGCCGTAGGAATAAGCCCCCTTGGACTGAATGAAGGCCTCGACCCGGCTCGCCGCGTTGCCGGAATTGCCGGCGGCGGCCATGAACAGCCCCTTCAGCTTGTGCATCTGCCAGTCCGAAGTGAAGGTGGCGCGCTCCATCTGCCGCATCGTGAGGCGAATGCCGACCGCGTTGAGGTAGTTCATCGTCGCGTCGGCAACGGTCGGGAAACCGGGGTTGGGGGTGAATTGCCCGGCATCGAAGCCGTTCGGGTAGCCGGCCTCCGCCAGCAGCTTCTTGGCCTTGTCGGGATCGTACGGGACCGGCTCGGCCTGCAGCGCGAAATCCATCACCCGCGGCACGATCACCCCGGCCGGCGGGCAGAACCCGAGACAGGCGGCTTCGTTGATCGCCTGGCGGTCGAGCGCGTAATTGGCCGCCTGGCGGACGCGGATGTCGTGCCACGGCGATTTCTCGTTCCACTGGTCGGAGAAATCGAGCCAGAAGATCGAGGCGTGCTTGGTGGCGACGATCTGGATGCCGGGGATCGCCTTCAGCCCTTCGGCGTCGGGGCCGTCAAGCGCGTAGCCGATATCGGCCTCGCCGGTCTTGACCATCAGCGCCCGCGTCGTCGCCTCGGGCACGCTACGCATCACCAGCGTCTTGACGTTGGGAACCCGCCGCCAATAGTCGGGAAAAGCCTCAAGCACGATCTCGACGCCGGGCGTGTTGCTGACGAATTTATAGGGGCCGGCGCCGATCGGGTGCTTCTTGAACCCGTCGTCGCCGACCTGCTCGATGTATTTCTTCGGCAGCACGATGCCGACGGCGCTCGCCGTCGTGCCGTAAAAGGTCATGAAATCCGGCCACGGCTCCTTGAGATGGAACCGCACCGTGCGCGGGTCGACGATCTCCACCGAATCGACATGCTCGCGGATCGTGGTGGCGCCGGCGCCCTTGTAACGGTCGAAGCTGAACTTCACGTCCTCGGCCGTCAGCGGGTCGCCGTTATGGAATTTGAGGTTTGGCCGCAGCGTGAAGGTGTAGGTCTTGCCGTCCTCGCTTTCCTCCCATTTCTCGGCGAGGCTCGGCCCCATCTTGTAGCCGGGGTACGGGCGCACCAGCGCGTCGTGGATCGCGTAAAGCATGCCGAACGGCGTGATCTGCGGCGGCGCGGTGGACGGGTCGAACCAACTCGGCGAGATTGTCACGTGCCATGCCATGACCGCCCTGCCCTTCGGCTGCGGCTGGTCGGCCAGCGCGGCCGCCGAACACAGCGCCAGCGCCGTCAGCAACAGCGCCGCGGGCCGCATCCCGCGGCGGAAGAAAAATCTCATGAGTCCCCCGTTCTGTGCTTACTGCGCGGCGAGCGCGCCGGTCGGCGCGGCATAGAGATGGCAGGCGACGAGCCGGTCGTGCGCCGCGGCCAGAGCCGGCACGTCGCTGCCGCACCGCGCCATGGCCTGGGGGCAGCGCGGGTGGAAGCGGCAGCCCGCCGGCGGGTTGAGCGGGCTCGGCACTTCGCCGCTCAGGATGATTTCCTCGCGCCGCTCATCGGGGTGGCTCGGCAGCGCCGCGGAAAACAGCGCCTCGGTATAGGGATGCTTCGGCTGCATCGCCAGCGCGCGCGCCTCGCCGCTCTCGACGATCTTGCCGAGATACATCACGACGATGGTGTGGCTCATATGCGCCACCGCGGCGAGATCATGGGCGATAAAGAGGTAAGACAGCTTCAGCTCGTCCTGCAGATCGCGCAGCAGGTTGAGGATCTGCGCGCGGATCGACACGTCGAGCGCCGAGACCGGCTCGTCGAGCACAATCAGCTTCGGCGACAGCGCCAGCGACCGGGCGATCGCGATCCGCTGGCGCTGGCCGCCGGAAAATTCGTGCGGAAACAGATTGGCGGCGCGCTCGGGCAGGCCGACGAGGTCGAGCAGCCGCGCCACCCGCTTGCGGACCTCGTGGCCGTCGAGCCGCTCGTTGGTCACCAGCGGCTCGGCGATGATCTGGCTGACGCGCATCCGCGGGTTGAGCGAGGCGAAGGGGTCCTGAAAGACCGCTTGCACCGATTTGCGGTAATTGCGGCGCCCCGCGGCGTCGAGCGTGCGCAGGTCGCGCCCCTCGAACCGCATCTGCCCGCCGGTCGGTTCTTCGAGGCCGAGCACCAGCTTGGCCGTCGTCGTCTTGCCGCAGCCGGATTCGCCGACGACGCCGAGCGTCTGTCCCGGCTCGACCGCGAACGAGATGCCGTCGACCGCGCGCACGACCCCCTGGCTGCCGCCCATCAGGCCGCGCTTGGCCTGGAAGTGTTTGGTGAGGTCTTGCGCTTCGATGACGGGCGTCATGCCACCGCTCCGGCCAATGCGGGTGCCGTTTCCGCGCGCGGGCTTGCCGACAGCCAGCAGCGCGAGGTTTGCCCGGGCGCGGGATGAAACACGGGCGGCGCCTCGGCGCGGCAGCGGTCGGACGCCTGCGGGCAGCGCTGCGCGAACGCGCAGCCGGGTGGCAGCGCCGACAGATCGGGCGGCTGCCCGGCGATCGCGACCAAGCGCTGGTCGCGGTCGCCCATCCGCGGGATCGAGCTCAACAGCGCCCTGGTATAAGGGTGCTCGGGCGCGTTGAAGATACGCGACACCGGGCCGGACTCGACGAGCCGCCCGGCATACATCACCGCCAGCTTGTCGCACATCTTGGCGACGATCCCGAGATTGTGGGTGATGAAGATCAGCGCCAGCCCGTGCTCGCGCTGCAAGTCGCGCAGCAGGTTGAGGTATTGCGCCTGGATCGTCAGGTCGAGGCTGGTGGTCGGTTCGTCGGCGATCAGCAGGCGCGGCTCGCACGACATGCCGATGGCGCCGACGATGCGCTGCCGCATGCCGCCCGACATCTCGTGCGGGAATTGCCTGACCCGGGTCTCCGGCGACGGGATGCGCACGGCCTTGAGCAAGGCGCGCGCGCGCTCCCAGGCGGTGGCGCGGGTGACCTTTTCATGCACCCGGATCGGCTCGGCGATCTGGTTGCCGATGGTGAACAGCGGGTTGAGCGACGCCATCGGGTCTTGCAGCACCATGGCGATGCGCTTGCCGCGGACTTCGCGCATCTCGGCGTCGGATTTCCGGACGAGGTCCTCGCCCTCGAACCACATATGCCCGCCGACGATCTTCGCCGCGGTCGGCAGCACGCGCAGCATCGACAGCGCCAGCGTGCTCTTGCCGGAGCCGCTTTCACCGACGATTCCCAGCGTCTCGCCGGCGTCGAGGCTGAGCGACACCTCGTCGACCGCGCGGATGACCCTGAGGCCGCCGCCGGTGACGTAGTGGGTCGACAGGTTCTCCAGCCGGAGAAGCGGCTCGCCGGTCATGGTCAGAGCTGCCGCAGCTGCGGATCGAGTTTGACGCGCAGCCAATCACCCAGCAGGTTGGCCGACAGGACCATCAGCATGATGCACAGGCCGGGGAACACGGTCAGCCACCAATAGCCGACCATCAGCCCCTGCTTGCCGTCCGACAGCATCAGTCCCCAGGCCGGCTGCGGCGGCGGCACGCCGACGCCGAGAAACGACAGCGTCGCCTCGGTGATGATGACGACGCCCAGCATCAGGCTGCCCAGCACGATCGCCGAGTTGATCACATTCGGCAGGATGTGCCGCAGCATGATCGTCCATTTCGAGCAGCCGGCGACCACCGCCAGGCGCACGAACTCCCGCTCGCGCAGCGACAGCACCTCGCCGCGGATGACCCGCGCGTAGCGCGTCCAATAGGTGACGCCGAGGATGATCACGATGTTCCACATGCTCGGGCCGACGATCGCGGCAAGGAAGATCGCAAAGGTCAGCGCCGGCAGCGCCAGCCAGGTATCGGTGACGCGCATGATGACCTGGTCGACCCAGCCGCCGAGATAGCCGGACAGGATGCCGAACACGGTGCCGACGACGCCGGCGACCAGCACCGCCATGATCCCCACCACCATCGAGACGCGCGCGCCGAAGATCAGCCGGGAAAGCACGTCGCGGCCGAGCTGATCGGTGCCGAGCAGGTATTTCGTGGTGCCCCCGGTCTGCCAGAACGGCGGCTTGAAGCGCACCGTCAGGCTGCCGATTTCCGGATTATGCGGCGCCAGCTGGTTGGCGAAAATCGCCACCAAGGCGATCGCCGCGAGGATCGCCATCGGGATGACCGGAAAGTCGCCGACCCGGATCAGTCGCCGCCGGCGGGCGCCCGGCGAGGCCGGCAGGACGATGACATCTGCGGGGGTGCTCATCGGCGCCTACCTTTCGAGCCGGATGCGAGGGTCGATCACCGCGTAGAGGATGTCGACCATCAGGTTGACGATGACGATCATCGTGCCGCCCAGCAGCACGACGCCTTGGACCACCGGGAAATCGCGGAAGGTGATGCCCTCGTAGAGCAGCCGGCCGATCCCCGGCCAGGCGAAGACCGTCTCCACCACCACCGCGACGTTGACCATGATCACCAGGTTGATGCCGGCCAGCGTGATCACCGGGATCAGCGCGTTCTTGAACGCGTGCTTGGCGATCACCAGCGCCTCGGGCAGGCCCTTGAGCCGGGCGAGCTTGATGTATTCCGAGCCCAGCACCTCGAGCATCGAGGAGCGGGTCAGCCGCATATGCGCCGCGGCGAAATACCAGCCGAGCGCGAAGGCCGGCATGATCAGGTGCAGCGGCGTCCCGGCGCCGGACGAGGGCAGCCAGCGCAGATAAACCGAGAACAGCAGGATCAGCACGAGGCCGACCCAGAACGACGGCAGCGACAGTCCGAGCAGCGCGAACATCTTGCCCGCACTGTCCCAGAAGCGGCCGACCCGCACCGAAGCGAGAATGCCGCTCGGTATGCCGACGACGAGCGAGAAGATCATCGCGACCGCCGCCAGCATCAGCGAGTTCGGCAGGCGCGACATATAGAGCTCGAAAACCGGGGTCTGGTAATAGAACGACTGGCCCAGATCGCCGTGCAGCAGGCTCCACATGAACAGGCCGTACTGCACCCAGAGCGGCCGATCGAGGCCGAACTGGTGGTGGATCGCGGCGATGTCGTCCGGGCTGGCGCCCGGCTCGACCAGCAGCGCCGCCGGATCCCCCGTCACCCGGACGAAGAAGAAGATCGTCAGCGACAACAGAAACAGCGACAGCAGGCAGTAGCCGGTTCTCCGGGTGATATAGCGCCCCATGGCGTTCCTCGCGAATGACGCGGCGCGTCGTTGTCGTCAGGCGGATTTCAGCGTGAGGTCCTCGAACGGTGCGGTGTAGGCAAAACCGGGGATCGTGCCGAAGGCCGACTCGCCGACGCGCGGCCCGACCCCGCTCAGGAACGCGAGCTGCCAGATCGGCGCGTAGATCGCCTTCTCATGCACGAGCTGCTGCATCTTGTGCAGGATCGCGGCGCGCTTGCCGACATCCATCTCGGCCGCCTGCGTCGGGAACATCTCGTCGATGTCGGGGTAGCTGCCGTAAGAGAAGGCGCCGTCCTTGACGACGAACGAGGCCATCCGGGTCGCGGCGTTGCCGAACGCCGCACTGGCTGCCTGGATGATCCCCTTGGTGTATTTCCTGCCGGAATAGCCGGCAAAGAACGCCGCCCGCTCGATCGGCTGCAGCTTTGTCCTGATGCCGATCGTTGCGAGGTTGTCGACCGCGACCTCCGCCATGTTGGCGTAGGAGCTGTCACAGGTCAGCAGCCCGGCGTCGAAGCCGTTGGCATAACCGGCCTCGGCCATCAGCTTCTTGGCCTTTTCGGCGTCGTACACCGCGTCCGGCGGCTGCCAGTAGAAATCGAAGGTGTAAGGGACGACGGCATTGTTGGTGATCTTGCAATGGCCGAGGAACAGCGCGTCGCTCATCCCCTGGCGGTCGATCGCGAGGTTGGCCGCCTGCCGCACCTTGAGCTTCGACCACGGCGATTTCGGATCCCACTGCTCGGGGAAATAAAGCCAGTTGGGTCCTTGCAGCACGACCGGCTTCAGCGTCAGGCCCGGCGTCTTGACCAGTTCTTCGGCCAGTTCGCCGCGCACCGAATAGGCGATGTCGACCTCGCCGCGCTTCAGCGCCGCCAGCCGCGTCGCCTCGTCCGGCAGCACCTTCATCACCAGACGCTTCACCGCCGGCGTCTTGCGCCAATAGCCCTCGAACGCCTCGAGCACCAGCTCAACGCCGGGCGTGAACGAGACGAACTTGTAGGGGCCGGCGCCGATCGGCGCCTGCTTGAACCCGTCGTCGCCGACCTTCTCGACATACGCCTTCGGCACGATCCAGCCGGCGCCGGAAGCGCTGGAATAAAAGGTCAGGAAATCGGGCCAAGCCTCTTTGAGCTTGAAGACGACGCGTTGCGGATCGGGTGTTTCGATCGTGGCAACCTTGCTCTTCATCAGGTCGTGCGCCGCGCCGCGATAGCGTTCGAACGAGAACTTGACGTCCGCCGACGTCACCGGTTCGCCGTTGTGAAACTTCGCTTCCTTGCGCAGAACGAACTCATACGTCTTGTCGTCGGTGCCGATTTTCCACGATTCCGCGAGACAGGGCGCCGCCGCGGTGCCCGGCATCGGCTTCACCACCGCGTCGTGCAGCGCGTAGAGCACCATGAACGGGGTGATGATCCCTTGCGTCTCCGCCGGGTCGAACCAGGTCGGCGCCATCGAGACATGGATGCCGTAGGTGAGCTGCCCGGCCGGCGCCGCGGCGCGAGCCACCCCCGGCGCGCCGGCGACAAGACCAAGCGCCGCGACGCCCAGCAGGTCGCGGCGGGTCAGCGCGGTGATGCTGTCCTTAACGTTCGTCTTTGGCGCACTGCCCGCGCCATTGGTCTCCCGAACCATGCGTCTCCCCTGTCCACAAGCAAGGCCCTCTCGAAGGAGCCTTCGCAGCCAATTTATCAAGCTTCCGGCAAAAGTCTGCGTTTATCTTACGCCACGCTTACAATTCCTCCTTTGCGAACCAAGCCTTCACGCGTTCTTGACCGTGATCTCCTCATACGGCGCGGTGTAGGGGAACAGCGGGATGCGGCCGAACCCCGACTCCCCGACACGGGCGTTCACCCCGTTGATGAAGGCGAGCTGCCAGATCGGCGCGTAGATCGCCCGCTCGACCATGAGCTGCTGGATCTTGGCGAGCATCGCTTCGCGCTTGGCGCGGTCGAGTTCCACGGCCTGATGCGCGTAGAGGTCGTCGATATCCGGGTAGCTGCCGTAGGAAAACACGCCGCCTTTCACCAGATGCGCCTCGATCCGGGTCGCGGCGTTGCCAAAGGCGCCCGGTCCGGCCTGGATGATGTTTTTGTATTTCTTCTCGCTGTATTCCTTGATGAACGCGGCGCGCTCGACCGGCCGCAATTTGCAGCGGATGCCGACGGCGAGCAGGTTGTCGACGACGGCCTCGCCGATATTCGCGTAGGAGCTGTCGCAGAAATAGAAGCCGGCGTCGAAGCCGTTGGCGAAACCCGCCTCGGCCAGCAGCTTTTTCGCCTGCCCGGGGTCGTAGGCCGGATCGGGCGGCTGCCAGTAGAAGTCGTAGCCTTTCGGGACAATCGCATTGCCGGTGACCGCGGAATACCCCAAGGTCAGCGCGTCGTTGCTGCCCTTGCGGTCGATCGCCAGGCTCGCCGCGCGCCGCACGCGCGCATCGTGCCAGGGCGACTTCTCATCCCACTGGTCGGGGAAATAGAGGCAGAAGGTGCCCTGCACGACCGCGGGCTTGAGCGTGAGGCCGGGGGTGCTGCGCAACTGCTCCGCCAGCTCCCCGCGCACCGAGTAGGCGATATCGATCTCGCCCAGCTTCAACGCGGCGAGCCGCGTCGTCTCATCGGGGATGACCTTGAAGACCAGGCGTTTGACCGCCGGCTTCTTGCGCCAATACTGATCGAACGCCTCCAGCACCAGCTCGACCCCGGGGTTGAAGGAAACGAACTTGTAGGGGCCGGCGCCGACCGGCGCCTTCTTGAAACCGTCGTCGCCGACTTTTTCGAGATAGGCCTTGGGCACAACCCAGCCGGAGCCGGTCGCGGTCGCGTAAAAGGTCAGGAAGTCCGGCCAAGGTTCCTTCAGCCGGAAGCGGACATGGCGGGCGTCCGGAGCCTCGACCGCCGCGACGCGCGATTGCAACAGGTCATGCGCGATGCCGCGGTAGCGCTCGAAGGAAAACTTTACGTCGGCGGCGGTCACCGGCTCGCCGTTATGGAACCGGGCGCCCTCGCGCAACACGAAGTCGTAAGCGCGCCCGTCCTCCGAAGGCGACACCGACTCCGCGAGGCTCGGCGCCAGCGCCTTGTCCGGCATCGGCTTCACCATCGCGTCATGGAGCGCGTAAAGCACCATGAACGGGGTGATGATGCCCGACGCCTCCGCCGGTTCGAACCAGGTGGGCGCGAGCGACACGTGGACGCCCCAGGTAAGCTGGTCGGAGGCGGCGGCGTGCGCCCATTGCGGTGCGCCGGCCAGCACGGCGGCGGCTGCGGCGATCAGCTCGCGCCTGCCGATCAGTGTGCGTCCGCCAGCGCCGCCGGCGCCCAGGCCGAGATCCATGTGCCTCCCCTCGCCGCCCGTTATCACCGGGTTTCGCACTACTCTAGATCAATCGGAAAGGAATGTCGCCAGTTCTGCCGATCGCGACCGCATCGGGTGCTTCGCGTCGCCCCGCGGGACATCGTATCGTGCGACATGCGCCCGCGATAAGGATCGATGATGCTGACGGACCGCTACGATCTCCCCCTGTCCACCGCCTCGTCCGAGGCGTGCGACGCCTATGTCGAGGGCTGCGCGGCGAAGCTGACGATGTATCCCGGCGCGATAGCGGCGTTCGACCGGGCGATTGCCGCCGGTCCGCGGTTCGCGCTGGCCCATGCCGCGCGGGCGCATGCGCTGCTCGAACGCGGCGAAGCCGCGGCCGCGCGCGACGCGATAGCGACGGCCAAGACCTGCGCGGCGGGGCTTTCCGCCCGCGAGCGCAGCCATGTCGCGTTCTTCGACTTGCTGGTGGCGGGCGATGCCGCGGGCGCGCTGGGGGCGTTGCCGGCACATCTCGATCGGTGGCCGCGCGATGTGATGGTCCTCGCCACCACGGCTTTCACCAACGGCCTGATCGGCAATTCCGGCCGCGCCGACCAGAAACGCACCCTGCTCGCGCTGCTGGACCGGCTGGCGCCGGTGTATGGCGAGGATGACTGGTGGTTCACCGCGCATCACGGAATGGCGCTGTCGGAGAACGGCCAGTTCGCCGCGGCCCGCCCGAAGATCGACCGGTCGCTGTCGCAAAATCCGGCCAATCCGTGGGCCGCACATGCCCGCGCGCATCTGTGCTACGAGGAAGGCAAAGTGGCCGAGGCCTGCGCCTTCCTGGCAGGGTGGCTGCCCGGCTATCCCCGCGACGGGGCGCTATTCAGCCACCTTAGCTGGCACCTCGCGCTGGCGCATCTCGAAGCGGGCGACCCCGCGGCGGCGCTCCGGCTGTTCACCGAGGCCGTCCGCCCCGAGGTGCATAGCGGGCCGCCGCGCGGCAAGCTGAACGACGGGGCCGCGTTCCTGTGGCGTTGGGAGCTCGCCGGCCAGCCGCGCGACGGCGCGGCCTGGCGCGACCTGCACGATCTGGCGACAGGCGCGTTTCCGCGCGCCGGGCTGGCGTTTTCCGATATGCACGTCGCGCTGGTGCAGGCCGTGGCGGGGAACCATGCAGCGCTCGCAGCACAGGCCCGGCAGGTCGCCGACCTCGTGCGCGACGGCCGCTACCCTTCCGGCTCTCTGGTGCCGGCGGTGGCGCGCGGGTTCGCCGCGTTCGAGCAGAAGGATTACCCCGGCGCCATCACCGCGCTGGCGCCCTTTATCGGCGAACTGGAGCGGCTCGGCGGCAGCCGCGCCCAGCTCGACCTGGTGGAATTCACCTTGCTGAAAGCCTATCTCGGCGCCGGCCGGCCCGACGAGGCGTCCCGCATGCTGCAGGCGCGGCACCGCGGGACCGTCGATATCCCCATCGCCGGACTGTCGGCGATCGGTTAGCCGGGCAGTTGACCCGGCCGTTGCGCTTTCCGCCGTCGCCGGGGCATGCTCGCCGCGGACCAGCGGAGGCGGCATGAGCAGCGATCCCGTAGACGTGTTGATCATCGGCGCGGGGGCCTCGGGAGCCGCGGTCGCGTGGAGCCTCGCCGAGACCAGGATGCACATCCTCTGCCTCGAACAGGGCGGCTGGACCAACCCGGCGGCCTATCCGAGTGTCGGGCGCGACTGGGAAGCCCGGTTCTGGGGCGATTATTCGCCCAGCCCGAACATCCGCGGACGGGCCGAGGACTATCCGATCAACGACGCGAACTCGCCGATCAAGATCGTCAATTTCAACGGCGTCGGCGGCAGCACGATCTTCTACACGGCGCATTTCCCGCGGCTCCATCCGTCGGATTTCCGGGTGCGGAGCCTCGACGGCATCGCCGACGACTGGCCGGTCGACTACGACACGTTGGCCCCGTTCTTTGCCGAGAACGACCGGATCATGGGCGTCTCCGGCCTCGCCGGCGACCCCGGCGTGCCGGAGCGTACCCCGCCGATGCCGCCGCTGGCGCTCGGCCGGTCGGGCGCGCTGCTCGGCCAGGCGATGAACCGGCTCGGCTGGCACTGGTGGCCGTCCGACACCACCGTCGCGACCGTCGATTACGAGGGCCGCGCGCGCTGCATCAATCTGGGTCATTGCACGCCGGCCTGCGCGCAAGGCGCCAAGGCCAGCACCGACATTACCTATTGGCCGCTGGCGCAGCGCGCCGGTGTCGAGCTGCGCCCGCATTGCCGGGTGCGCGAGATCACCACCGACGAGTACGGCATGGCCGCAGGGGTGGTCTATTACGACGCCGACGGCCGGGAGCAGTTCCAGCCCGCGCATGTCGTGGTGCTCGCCTGCAACGGCGTCGGCACGCCGCGGCTGCTGCTCAACTCGGCCTCCGCGCGCAGTCCCAGCGGGCTCGCCAATTCGAGCGGGCTGGTCGGCAAGAACCTGATGCTGCACCCTTACGCGCAGGTTTACGGCTATGTCGCCGAGGCGACCGACAGCAACCGCGCGCCGCCGACCTGCCTGTGGAGCAAGGAATTCTACGAGACCGACACGTCGCGCGGCTTTGTGCGCGGCTACACCATCCAGTTCGGGCGCGGCGCCGGGCCGGTCATGGAGGCGGTGACCAGCGAGGCCAAGGGTATCCTGCCCTGGGGTGCCGGGCACCATGCGGTGTTCCGCCGGCTGAACGGCCATCGGCTGACCATGTCGGCGATCTGCGAGGACCTGCCCGAGGCGCACAACCGCGTCACCCTCGACCCGGAGCTGAAGGACAGCCACGGCATCCCTTCGCCGCGCATCGACTACACGATCGGCGACAACACGGCGCGGATGATGGAGCACGGCATCGCCCGCGCAAAGGACATCCTCGGCGCGATGGCGGCGACCGACATCTGCGTCAACAGCCCGATCCTCTACGGCGGCTGGCATCTGCTCGGGACCGCGCGCATGGGCGCCGACCCGGAACGGTCGGTGGTCAACGAATGGGGCCGTGCGCACGACGTGAAGAACCTGTTCATCGTCGACGGCAGCCTGTTCGTCACCTCGGGCGGGGTGAACCCGACCTCGACCATCCAGGCGCTGGCGCTCTATGTCGCCGACCAGATGAAGCAGCGCCTCGCCAACCTGTTCGACTGAGGCCCGCGATGACCGCCGACACTCCCCTCACCGGGCGCCAGACCGACGATCTGCGCGCCATCGCCGGGATGATCATCCCGGCCAGCGCGGCATTCGCCGTGCCGGGTGCCGACGACCCGGCGATCCAGGCCGACATCCTCGCGACGCTCGGCCGCGACGCGGCCCCTGTGCGGACGGCGCTCGATCGCCTCGCCCACCTTGCCGGCGCCCCGCTCGCAAGCCTCGATCCGGCGCGCCGGGAGGCCGCGGCGGCGGCGCTGCGGGAGACCGGCAGCGAGGCGGTGGCGACGCTGACCCGCGTGGTGCTGCAATGCTATTACCGCGACGATCGGGTCGTGCGCTCGCTCGGCCTCGAGCCGCGCCCGCCCTATCCGCGCGGCCACGTGCTGGAGGACGGGGACTGGTCGCTGCTCGACCCGGTCCGCGCCCGCCCGCCGTTCTGGCGCCGGGCCTAACCGCGCAGCATCGCCGCGACCTGGTCGAGGGTGCGGATGCGGGCGTACATCTTCATCGCCTTGTCGAGGCTGTAGGCGTGAGCGGCCGGGTCGCCGCCCCAGCAGCATTCGCGCACCACGACCGAGGCGATGTCGCGGTTGAACGCCTCGCGCACGCTGGTCTCGACCCCGCGATTGGTGGCGCCGCCGCCGATGATGACGGTGTCGCGCCGCAGCATGTGCAGCAGCTCGGCGACGCCCGTACCCCAGAAGGCGCTCGGCCGGCGCTTGAGGAACACGTAATCCTCCGGCCGCGGCGCGATCTCGTCGGGGAAGCCGGCCTCCGGGGTGCCCTCGACCCCGTTGGTGAGCGGCGGCACGCCGGTCTCGGCCGAGAGGTCGGTCGGCAGCAGCACGACATCGGCGCCGTCGGCGCGGCTGACCGGTGTCGTATAGATCACCGGCAGGCCCGCGCTGCGCGCCGCCGCGATCATCGTCACCCAGGCGTCGAGCACCGGGCGCATCGCCGCGCGCCGCGCCGGGTCGGCCGGGGTCAGCGCCCGCCGGCAGACGTCATAGGCGATGAGCGCCGTCCGGCTGGGGTCGAGACGTTCAGGCTCGGGCATGGCGGTCTCCTCGGAAGAATGGCGGCGCGCCCCGTCAGCGGAAGGCGAATTCGCGGTAGCCGCCGGCGGCGACCTCGTCGCATTTGCGCCGGTAGTGCACGCCGTTGCCGTTATAGCCGAGCACGCGGCGCACCGTCCGCCCCTCGACATTGCGGTTCACTCCGGTCTGCCAGGAATCGATCTTGCTCGACAGCAACGGCTCGGAGGCCTTGATGACCGTGCGGGTCCAGTCGGCGACCTCCTCGGGACGCGTCTCGACCCGCGAATAGCCGTGAGCGCGCATGAACTCCAGGAGGCCGGCCAGGCACTCGACGCCGTGCTCCACCGCGCGCGGGATGTTGCCGCGCGCGGTGTGCGGGCCGAGCACCATCAGCATGTTGGGAAAGCCTTCCGGCTGCCAGCCGAGATAGGTGCGCGGTCCCTCGGCCCAGACATCCTTGAGCCGCACGCCGCCGGGGCCGCGGATGTCGATGCGGTCGAACGCGCCGGTCACCCCGTCAAAGCCGGTGGCGTAGACCAGAATGTCGAATGCGTAGTCCCGGTCGCTGGTCTTCACTCCCGTCTCGGTGATGCGCTCGATCGGCGTCTCGTTGAGGTCGACGAGCAGGACGTTATCGCGGTTGTAGGCCTCGAAATAGCCGCTCTCCAGCGGCACCCGCCGCGTCCCGAAACCATGATCCTTGGGGATCAGCTTGTCGGCGACCTTGGGGTCCTTGACCCGCTGGCGGATCTTCCTGGCGATGAACTCGGTGATCGCCGCGTTGGCTTTCTCGTCGAGCAGGATGTCGCGGAAATTGCCCATCCAGATGCCGAACCCGGGCTCGCCGTACAGCTTTTCCCAGAACGCCTCGCGTTCCTCGGGCGGCACGTCGAGCGTTTTTCGCGGGTCGGCGCTGTGAATGAACCAGCTCGGGGTCTCGCGGCAGCGCGCGTAGATCTCGTCGTAGCGGGTCTTGATCGCCGCCATTTCCGCCTTGCCGATCTTGGCGTTGTGCAGCGGCGCCGCCCAGTTCGGCCGGCGCTGGAACACGGTGAGCTGCGCCGCCTGCTTGGCGATCTCCGGGATCGCCTGGATCGCGGTGGCGCCGGTGCCGATCACGCCGACACGCTTGCCGGTAAAGTCGACCGGCGTCTTGGGCCAGCGCGCCGGGTGATAGGCCGGGCCGCGGAAGCTGTCGCGGCCCGGGATGTTCGGCAGCGTGTGCGCCGAGAGGATGCCGATGGCGGTGAACAGGAACTGCGACCGCGCCTGCCGGCCGCTGTCGAGCGTCACGGTCCAACGGTTCGCCGCGTCGTCCCAATGTGCCGCGGTCACGGTGCTGGAGAATTCCACGTCGCGCCGCAAGTCGAATTTCTCGGCCACGAGGTTGAGGTATTCGAGCGTGTCGGGCTGCGGCGAGAAATGCTCTTTCCAGTCCCATTCCTGCAGCAGCTCCTTGGAAAAGGAATAGCCGTAGGTCCAGCTCTCGGAATCGAAACGGGCGCCGGGATAGCGGTTCCAGTACCAGGTGCCGCCGACATCGCTGCCGGACTCGAACACCCGCGTCGCCATGCCCAGCGCACGCAGCCGATGCAGCAGGTACATGCCGGAAATCCCGGCGCCGATGATGATCGCATCGTAGTCCGCGGCCCGCTCCCGGGCGGGCCGTTCCGCTAGCACCAACGTGTCCGGCATCACCACTTCCTTGTCAGCGATATCGAGACGATCGTAAGGCAAACTTACAACCTCGTGGTTTGAGCAAGGCGAAACACAGCCTTGCGTCACCGCGGGCGGAGGCGGGAGCGCTGCGATAACAGCGTTTCCCGCGGTCCGGGTCCGGCTGGTAAGAAGGGCCTCGTCTTTCCGCTGCGGATCGACCCGGAGATTGTCGGCATGGCCGCCCAACAGAACCGCATGATGACGCTGGTCGCCTTTCTGCAGGCGCAGAACTGCTCAAACCTGCCCGGTTCGTGGCGCCATCCGGCGACGGTGCTCGATTTCCTGACGCCGGAATACTACCAGCGCATCGCCCGCACGCTGGAGGACGGCAAGATCCAGATGGCGTTCTTCGACGACCGGCTGGCGCTGCCCGACCTCTACACCGGCGACCATGCCGAGGCGGTCGGCGCCGGGGTGCGCGCGGTCAAGATGGACCCCTCTACGGTCCTGATGATGATGGGCGCGGTGACGCAGCGGCTGGGGCTGGGCGCGACCTATTCGACCACCTATTACGAGCCGTTCCACATCGCGCGGGTCTTCGCGACGATGGATCTGATGCTCAAGGGCCGCGTCGCCTGGAACATCGTCACCTCGCTCAACAGCGGCGAGGCGAAGAATTTCGGCCAGCGCGCGCATATGGCGCATGACGAGCGCTACGACCGCGCCGACGAGTTCATGCAGGTCGTGCTCGGCCACTGGAACACCTGGGAGGACGACGCGCTGATCCTTGACAAGGCCGCCAGCCTCTTTGCCGACCCCGGCAAGGTGCACCGGCTCGACCACGAGGGGCGGTATTTCCGGTCGCGCGGGCCGTTCAGCGTGCCGCGCTCGCCGCAGGGCCAGCCGGTGCTGATCCAGGCCGGGCAGTCGGGGCGCGGCCAGGCCTTTGCGGCAAAATGGGCCGATCTGGTGTTCGTCATCTTCCACAGCCTGGCCGACGGCGTCCGCGAATACGCCGCGCTCAAGGCGGCGGTCGCGGCGCAAGGCCGCGAGCCGGCCAGCGTGCGCGTCGCTCCGGCCTGCTATGTCTGCGTCGGCGAGAGCGCGGCAGCAGCGCAGGAAAAGCGCGCGATCATCGAGGCGACGGCGCGCGATGTCGACCGGCTGGTGCTGCTGTCCGAGGTGCTGAATTACGACTTCGCCAGGAAGCCGCTCGACGAGCCGTTCTCCGACGCGGAACTGGCCGAACTGTCGTTCCAGGGGTTTCGCGACCGGGTGATCCGGCTGTCCGGCAAGAAAAACCCGACGGTGCGCGACTTCATCGCCATTTCCGGCCGTGGCACCGTGGCGGAGCACCCGATGTTTGTCGGCAACCCGACGCAGGTCGCCGACCAGATGGAGGAATGGTTCAACGCCCCCGCCTGCGACGGCTTTGTGCTGGCTGCGACCAGCATGCCGGGCGCCTATGACGACGTGGTGCGGCTGCTGGTGCCGGAACTGCAGCGCCGCGGCCTGTTCCACCAGGACTACGAGGGACCGACCTTGCGCGACAATCTCGGTCTGCCGATCCCGCGCGCCGCCGATTGGCACGCCGCCCGCCGCAAAACCGCCGAGTGAGCCGACCGATGGATCTGCAAGCGGCTGTCGCCGTCGCCAAGCAACATGTCGCCGAGCTGTGTGCGCCCGGGATTCCGGCAAATGTGCGTCTGGAGAATTTCCTCTACGACGACCACCTCGCGGTCTGGACCCTGACGATCGGGTTTGCACTGCCTGAAGCCGCGAACCCGTCCGCAAACCGGAACTACAAGATCATCCGCGTCTCCGAGGCCAACAAATCGATCCTGTCGGTCAGCGATCGATAGGGGTGGTCACCTCTCGCCGTCATACCGGCGAAAGCCGGGAATCGGTTCATAACGGCAGCGTATCAGTCTCAATTCGGTCCGTTATCAGCCCGGCACTTCGAGTTCCAGCAGCGGGGCGTATTGCTGGCCGCCATAGGCGTCGCTGTCGAGCTTGGAGCCGGAGCTTTGCGGCCGCGGGAAGCTCACCTTGATCGCCTGCGCCATGTCGTGGTTGACGACGATGATCTCGTTCGGGTTGCGGTTGTAAAGCCGGGCGATCGCCGCGCGGTTGACGATCTCCGCGTCGCGGGCGCGGCGGTAGGCGTCCGCATCGTCGAACATGATGTCGATCGTCAGCCAGAACGGGCCGGCATTTTTCGACCGCACCAGTTTCGCCAGCTCGCCGAGCGTTGCCCCCGATTTCGCCATGACTCAAATCTCCTCGTATTCGGTGCGGAATAGCGATGTCGGGCTGTCGGGCACGAGCACGTGATTGAGGTGGAACTCGTAAACCGGGCCGCGGTCGATCTCGGGCGGCGAATAGGGAAAGGCGACGCCCGAGATCAACCCGTTCCACTTTGCGATCGGGTTGTGGACGGCCATGTGCGACAGGCTGGTCGCGATCGAGCGCGACAATTCCTGCGACTCGCTGATCACATCCCACAGGATGAAGGCCTCGTGGCCGCCCACCTTGCCGCGCAACGGTTCCAGCGCGCCCATCACCCCGTCGCGGCCATAGACGCGCGTGACGATCTCGTAGGGCTTGTCGCCGATCGTGTTGCGGATGCGGGTCTTGATCGCGTCGTCGAGCTGGGCGAGCCAGCCGTCCATCTGCGCGAGGATGTAAGGGTCGCGCACCCCGCCCATCAGGATCGTCGAATAGCCGACCCGGCGCACCCCTTCGAGCTTGATCGTGTATTCCGGGTCACGCACGAATTCCGACCCCGACACCCGCACCGTCCGGTCGTCGATCGCCTCGTAACGGGCATTGTCGGTGCGCAGCGTGCCCGACGGCTCCTTCAATTCGAACGGGTCGGCGTTTTCATAAAGCGTGTGCGAGGCGACGCTTTGCGGCGTGCAGCGATAGTCGTCGCGCAGCGGAAAGACCTCGAAATTGTCGTCATGCAGCACCGCCATCATCGAGTCGGGGGCGGTGCGCACCGCAACCGCCGCCGCGCCGCATTCGAGGATCTTCGCCATGTGCCAGACGACCGCCGGCTTGTAGCCCTCCATCAGCGGCAGTGCCGAGAAGATCGAGGTGTCGCTGCTGCGCCCGGCGACAACGACCTGCGCGCCCGATCTGAGCGCCTCCTGGATCGGCTCGACACCCATCATGCCGACGATGTGGGTCGCCGCGTCGATATCGGCGTCGCCAAGCGGCGGCGATGGCGGCAAGGCGCGCGCTCTGCCCGCGCGCAGATGCCGCCGGACGGTCTCCCGCGACAATTCGGAATGAATGACCGCAAGCTTGAAGTGAAGCTCCTGCTCGCGGGCGATCTCGCGCACGATCTCGACCATCCAGGCGAGCCCCGCATCCGACCCCGAGGTGCCGGACGAGCCGACGACCAGCGGGATCCCGGCCTTGACCGCGCTGGTCAGCATGATCTCGGTGTCGCGCTTGACCGCGGCCTTGGAGAACATGCAGACACCGGTCGCCAGCGGACCGGGGCCGGGGTCGGTGCTGCCGGCGTCGCAGCCGATCATCCGGGCGCCCAACGAGACCGCCTTGTCGAGCGATTCGGCGCGAAACCCCGAACCCAGCATGCCGGTCGCGGATACCAGCGGAAACGATGCCATCGCCGCGCTCCTCGATTGCCGTTCGATTTGCCGTTCGATTGCCGGCCAGGGGTCGAGGATATCGCGCGCCGCATGACCGCGAAACATGCGAGCGGCCCGCGCCGCGAAAGGGCTTTGCCGGCGGCGCGGCATCTGGTTTCGTACACCGGCATCAACGGCGAGC
>DASZOZ010000141.1:0-16693 GCA_035550515.1 Allostellaceae bacterium | reverse complement strand
CGACGACCGCGCCCGAGGCCGCGCCGATCGCGGCGCCGCGGCCGCCGCCGATCGCCGCGCCGAGGCCGGCCCCCAACAGCGCGCCGCCCAGCGTGCTGCCGACGGCGTTGCTGTTGGCCTGCGCCTGCGCGGCGGAAGCGTTCTGGCTTGCATATTGCCGGCAGACCGCGTCGTCATACGCCGTCTGCGCCAGCGCACTCGTCGCCGTCAGCACGGCCAGAACCCCACCCATAACTCCTGTCGCGATCGGCTTCATCAAGCTCCTCCTCGCCGGCACACGCGCGCGGCAACGCTTCAATGTGGAGACTCTACGCACGACGTAAAGGGATAGTTCGCCGGACTCCAAGCAATTGCCGCGTAACAGGTAGCGATTATGCCGGGTTCAGCCAGCAGCCGGGGGTCGAGTGCGCGATCGCGGTCTCCTCCTCGGTCATGTCGGCCGGCACGTCGGCAAAGAGCGGCGTCGACAAATAGCGCTCGCCGGTGTCGGGCAGCATGCACAGCACGGTCGAGCCCTTCGGCGCGTCGGCGCAAAGGGTCAAGGCACCGGCAAAGGTCGCGCCGGAAGTGATGCCGACAAAGATGCCCTCCTTCTGCGCCAGCTCCCTGCTGCATTTGAGCGCCTCGGGGCCGGGGACGCGGATGATCCGGCTGATCAGTTTCATATCGACCGCGTCACCGGTCAGCTTGGGGATGAAATCGGGGCTCCAGCCCTGCATCGGATGCGGCTTCCACTGGGCATGCGGCTCGGCCGGCGTGCCGTCGGGGTTGCGCGCCTGCGGCGCACCGCTGGTCAGCATCGGCGCATCGTCCGGCTCGCAGACGATGATCTTGGTGTCGGGCCGTTCCTTGGCGAGCACGCGCGCGACCCCTTTCAGCGTCCCGCCGGTGCCGAAACCGGTGACCCAGTAATCGAGCTTCTCGTCGGCGAAATCGTCGACGATCTCGCGCGCCGTGGTGCGCGAATGAAAATCGGGGTTGGCCTCGTTCTCGAACTGCCGGGTCATGAACCAGCCATGCGCCTTGGCCAGCTCCTCGGTCTTGCGGATCATCCCGACCGCGCGCTCCGCCGCCAGGGTCAGGATGACCTTGGCGCCGAGGAAGCGCATCAGCCGGCGCCGCTCGACGCTGAACGTCTCGGCCATCGTCACCACCAGCGGATAGCCCTTCTGCGCGCAGACCATCGCCAGACCGATGCCGGTGTTGCCGCTGGTCGCTTCGATGACGGTCTGCCCCGGCTTCAGCTCGCCGCTCCGCTCCGCCGCCTCGATGACGCCGAGCGCGAGCCGGTCCTTGACCGAGCCGAGCGGGTTGAACGCCTCGACCTTGACGTAGAGGTTGACGCCCTCCGGGGCCAGGCGGTTGATCTTGACGACGGGGGTGCGGCCGACGGTCTCGAGAATGTTCGCGTATTTCGCCATGGTCTGGCTCCTCCCGGTGCGAATGGCGCACGCATTTAGGAGCGCGCGCCGTCCAAGGTAAAGGCTGATGGCGCGACATTGCGACGCGGCCTCGCTTGCGCTTAAATCGCGATCCGCGAAAGCAACCCGCGGATCCGGGAGGGAAGCCATGAACATCGACCGCCGCCAGCTGGCGTTTGCCGGCGCCGCCGCGCTGGGCGCCTCGGCCCTGCTGCGAAACAATACCGCCTGTGCCGCCGACGACGCCGGGGTAAGCGCCGCGGTCGAGGAGCTGCGCAAGGCGTCGCTGGCCGCCGACACCGCCAAGCTGACCGCGCTGGCCGACGACCAGATCACCTACGGCCATTCGGACGGCCGGGTGCAGAACAAGGCCGAAATGCTCAACGGCTTCAAGACACGCAAGGCGACCGTCAAGTCGATCGATTTCCCCGACCTCAAGATCGCCGTCGCCGGCGACGTTGCGGTCGCCCGCCACCGCTACGTCTCGGACAGCGAACTCGACGGCAAGACGAACCATATCGAGATCGGCGTCATCGAGTGCTGGCACAAGCAGGGCGCGGGTTGGAAGCTGCTCGGCCGCCAGGGTTACAAGCTCGGCTGATGCGGCGCTGACGTCGCGCCGGGGCGCCGCTCGCCGGCGCCGGCGATTGCGGAGCCGCGCTGATCGGCCGTATCCTTGGCGGTCCCGCGTTGCGGGAACGCCAAGGAGGCCAGATGCTCGGACGCCCGAATACCGCGCTGTCGCAAATCCACATGCAGATCATGTGGTCGCGGCTGATCGCCGTGGTCGAGGAGCAGGCGCAGACCCTGGTGCGCACCGCGTTCTCGACGTCGGTGCGCGAGGCCGGGGACCTCTCGGCGGGCGTTTTCGACCGCGACGGCAACATGCTGGCGCAGGCGGTGACCGGCACGCCCGGCCATGTCAACTCGATGGCCGCGGCGGTGAAGCACTTCCTCGATGCCTTTCCGCTCAAGACCATGAAGCCCGGCGATCACTACATCACCAACGACCCGTGGCTCACCTGCGGCCATCTGCACGACCTGACCGTGGTCAGCCCGACCTTTCTCAACGGCGAGCCGGTCGGTCTCTTTGCCTCGACCGTCCATGTCGTCGACATCGGCGGGCTCGGCATGGGGCCGGACGGACGGCAGGTCTATGAGGAAGGGCTGGCGATCCCGCTGATGGCGTTGGCGCGTGAGGGGGGCATCAACGAGGACCTGATGCGCATCGTTCGCGCCAATGTCCGCGAGCCGCTGCAGGTCGAGGGCGACATCTACGCGCTCGCCGCGTGCAACGACGAGGGCAGTCGCCGCCTGGTCGAGATGATGGAGGAATTCGGCATCGCCAATCTCGACCGGCTCGGCGAGCACATCATCGAAACCTCGCGCCAGGCGACGATCGAGGCGATCCGCCGGCTCAAGCCTGGCAAGTACGGCAACGCCGTCCATATGGACGGTTACGACCGCCCGCTGACACTCGCCGGGGAGATGACGATCGGCGATGACGGCATCCATGTCGACTACACCGGCACCTCGCCGGCGAGCGCGTTCGGTATCAATGTGGTCCTGAACTACACCTTGGCCTACACGGCGTTCGGGGTGAAGTGCCTGGTGGCGCCGGAGGTGCCGAACAACGCCGGCTCGCTCGCGCCGATCACCGTCAGCGCGCCGGAAGGGTGCCTGCTGAACGTGAAGCGGCCGCGAGCGGTTGCGGCGCGGCACACGGTCGGTCACATGCTGCCGGACGTGGTGTTCGGCTGCCTGCACCAGGTGATGGACGGCGGCGTTCCGGCGGAGGGTGCGTCGTCGCTGTGGAACCCGCAGATCTACGGCGGCGCCGACGTGTCGGATGAACTCGGCGGCGAGGGGCATGGCGACGTGCCGCCGTTCAGCACGGTGATCTTTCATTGCGGCGGCACGGGGGCGCGGCCGGGCAAGGATGGGCTCGACGTGACGGCGTTCCCCTCCGGCGTCCGCACCATCCCCGTCGAGGCGACCGAGTCGGTGGCGCCGGTGATGTTCCGCCGCCGCGAGTTCCGCGAAGGGTCGGGCGGGGCAGGCAGGTATCGCGGCGGCCTGGGGCAGGTCATCGAGCTTGGCGGCGCCGACGACATGCCGGTGGCGATGCTGTGCAATTTCGAGCGCATCAACAACCCGGCGCGCGGCCGCGACGGCGGCGGGCTGGGCGCGCCGGGCAAGGTGTCGCTGGTTTCGGGCAAGGCGATCCGCTCGAAGGGGCGGCAGACCATTCCGGGCGGCGACTTCATCCGGCTCGAGCTTCCCGGCGGCGGCGGGTTTGGCGACCCCGCGGCGCGCGACCCCGATCAGGTTGCGCTCGACGTGGCGGACGGGCTGATCACGGCCGAGACCGCGCGCCGGGACTATCGCGTGGCGCTGACCGCCAAGGGCGGCGTCGACCGGGCGGCCACCGCCAGGCTGCGCGCCGCCTGAACCGAGGTGCAGTCTAAAGCGGTGACGCGCCGGCGTCGCTGCCGCGGCCGCTGGGCGCGGCGAGCGCTGGCCGTGGCGGCCGCGTTGGTCGTAGCCGGTGCCGCTCGCGCCGACAACACGGTGACCATCGGCGCGCGCGCGTTGGCCGCGGCCGGCGTCGCTCACGCCGACAGCACGGTCACCATCGGCGCGCTCTACCCGCTGGCGCAGCGCCCCGACGCACGATGGGCGATCGAGACCGCCGTCGCGATCGTCAACGCGCCGCACCCGGGTTTGGCGGGGCTGCCGCTTGGCGCCGGGCAGGGGCTGCCCAACCTTGCCGGCGCAAAGCTCTCGGTCTCGCTTGCCGATGACCTCGACAACCCTTCGGTGGCGCAAGCGCAGGCGCTGCGGTTCGTGACGCACGATCATGTCGCGGCGCTGATCGGCGCCGGGACCGCTGCCGAAACGCTCGCCGCGTCGGCGGTCGCCGCGCATCATGCCACCCCGTTCCTTGTCCCGGACGAGATGGCGCCGGGCATTATTGGCCGCGGCGATGGCTGGGTCTATCGTACGAGCCCGCTGGCCGCCGACATCGCCCGGGCATACACGCGGTTCCTGGTTCAGCAGAAATCGGCCGGCGGCAAAATAGACACGGTCGCGGTCCTCGCGCCGGCGAGCGAGCCCGGCAAAGAATTTGCGGCCGTGCTGTGCGACGCCGCCAAGCAGGCGGGTCTCGCTTGCTCCGGCATCCGTTATCCACCCGGTGCGAACGATTTGTCGGGGTTGGTGCAAGACCTGAAGGCCGGCAACCCCGATGTGGTGATCGCGCATGCCGATCCGGCGATCGCGCGGCTGCTGGTGACGACGATGAACACGCTGGGCTATCGTCCGCCGGTGATGATCGGTGACGATGCCGGCTTTTCCCGGCCGTCGTTCATCACCGGCGCCGGCAACCTGGCGCAGGGGCTGATCGGCCGCGGCGTCTGGAACCCCGGTGACCCCGGCACCGCGACGCGGCTCGTCAACGATCTCTATAAATCCAAGAGCGGCCATGATCTGGATGACCCGAGCGCCGAGGTCATGGAAGGCGTCTTTGTGCTCGCCGACGCGATCGATCGCGCCGGCTCGACCGACGCCACGGCCGTCCGCGACGCGCTGCGCCGCGCCGACCTCCAGCCCGATCGGCTGATCGTCGGCTATGACGGCGTCAAATTCGACGCGACCGGCCGGAATACCCTCGCGGCCACCTACCTGACCCAGTTGCAGGGCAAGCAGTACGTCACCGTCTGGCCGCCCGAGCGCGCCGCCGGCAAGCTCGCGCTGCCGTTCTAGGGAGGGGGGTGAGGGCGCCTGCCGGCCGGCGCGCGCCCGGCGAAGCGTGATAATGTGCTCTTTGCCTGGTGCGTGTTGACGGTTTCGGTCATCGCAACCAACTTTAGCCAGGCTAGCTAAGCCTGTTCGAAGGCATGACCGTGTCAAGCAGCCGCCAAAAGGAGCCAGCGTGAACCGGCGCGGCGGGCGGGCGCCGTATGCGTCGCGGCCGGAAGAAAGCCGCGGCCGGCTCCATCCGGAGCCGGAGCACGACATGCGCTCGCCGTTTCAGCGCGACCGCGACCGGGTCATCCATTCGACCGCGTTCCGCCGGCTGAAGCACAAGACGCAGGTTTTCGTCTATCACGAGGGCGACCACTACCGCACGCGGCTGACCCACAGCCTCGAGGTAGCGCAGATCGCCCGCACGATCTCACGCGCGCTCGGGCTCGATGAAGATTTGGCCGAGGCGCTGGCCCTGGCCCACGATCTGGGCCACACGCCGTTCGGCCATGCCGGCGAAGAAGCGCTCAACGCCGAGATGGCGGCCTATGGCGGCTTTTCGCATAACGAGCAGACCTTGCGCATCCTCACCAAGCTCGAACACGGCTATGCCGAGTTCGACGGGCTCAACCTGACCTGGGAGGCGCTGGAGGGCACGGTCAAGCACAACGGCCCGGTGGCCGCGCCGCAGGCGCCCTCGATCGCCGAATACGATGCGCGCCACAAGCTCGAACTCGACCATTACGCCGGGCCGGAGGCGCAGGTCGCCTCGCTGGCCGACGACATCGCCTACAACAACCACGATATCGACGACGGTTTGCGCGCCGGCCTGTTCGCGATCGCCGACCTCGCCGACGTGCCGTTGGTGGGCCCGGTTTTCCACGAAGTCGCGGCGCGCTATCCCGGGCTGGAAGAGCCGCGGCTCATCCACGAATCGATTCGCCGGATGATCGACCGGATGGTGCGCGATATGGTCGCGGAGACCGGTGCGCGGCTGGCCGGCAGCGGTGTTCGCTCGGCCGACGAGGTGCGCGCGCTGGGCCGCCCGGTCGCCGCGTTTTCCGCCGGGATGGCGGATAACGACCGGGCGCTGAAGCGTTTTCTCCATCAGCGGATGTACCGGCATTATCGGGTTAACCGCATGAGCCACAAGGCGCGCCGCGTGGTGCGCGAGCTGTTCCGGCTGTTTCTCGCCGAGCCCGAGTGCCTGCCGGCGGAGTGGCGGGCGGCGGCGTCGTGCGGCGACGCGGCCGGGCGGGCGCGCACGGTCGCCGATTACCTCGCCGGCATGACCGACCGATTTGCCCTCGACGAGCATCGCCGCTTGTTTGATACCTACGCTGCTGTATAGCGACATCCGATGGGCGATATTTTCGGCGATTTGCGCCGTCTCGTGACGGCCGCGCTTGATGATCTGGCGGCGGCGGGCGCGCTGCCGCCCGGCCTCGATGCCGCGCGTGTCGCGGTCGAGCCGCCGCGCGACCCAAGCCATGGCGACCTCTCGACCAACGCCGCGATGGTGCTCGCCGGCCAGGTCAAGAAGAACCCGATGGAACTGGCGGAAAAGATCGCCGCCGCACTGACCGGGCGCGAGCTCCAAACCGCCGGCTACCGCGGCAGCGGCTTTGCCGTCGCCACCGCCCGGCCCGGTTTTATCAATGTGCGGCTGGCGCCGGATATCTGGCACGCCCAGTTGCGCGGCATCCTCGCGACCGGGGTCGCCTATGGCGATTCCGCGGTCGGCGCCGGGCGGCGGGTCAATGTCGAGTTCGTGTCGGCCAACCCGACCGGGCCGATGCATGTCGGCCATGGCCGCGGCGCGGTCGTCGGCGACGCGCTGGCGGCGCTGCTCAAAAAGGCCGGGTTCGCGGTCGAGCGCGAGTATTACATCAACGATGCCGGCGCGCAGGTCGATGCGCTCGCCCGCTCGGTCTATTTCCGCTATTGCCAAGAGGTCGCGAACCAGCCGGAAAGCGTGCTGCTCCACAGCTCGCAGGTGTCGCAATCGGCCGTCGTCGAACCCGAGGGTTTCTATCCCGGCGAGTATCTCAAGGAGACCGGGCGCCGCTTGTTCGAGCGCGACGGCGAGCGCTGGATCGGCAAGGCGGAATCGGTGTGGCTGGGGCCCCTGCGCGCGTTCGCCGTCGCCGAGATGATGGCGCTGATCCGCGACGATCTCGCCGCGCTTGGCATCGAATTCGACCGCTTTTCGTCGGAAAAGGCGCTTGTCGAGGCGGGGGCCATCGATCGGGCGCTCGCGGTGCTGGAAGGCCGCGGCCTCATCTATACCGGCGTGCTGGAGCCGCCGAAAGGCAAGCTGCCCGACGATTGGGAGCCGCGCCCGCAACTGCTGTTCCGCGCCACCCAATTCGGCGACGAGGTCGACCGGCCGCTCAAGAAGTCCGACGGGTCGTGGACCTATTTCGCTGCCGACATCGCCTATCACCTCGACAAGTATCGCCGCGGCGGCGACACGATGATCGATGTCTGGGGCGCCGATCACGGCGGCTATGTAAAGCGCGTCGCCGCTGCGGTGCAGGCGCTGACCGACGGCGCCGCGACGCTCGACGTCAAGCTCTGCCAGCTTGTCAGCCTGTTCGACAAGGGCCAGCCGGTGCGCATGTCGAAGCGCGCCGGGACTTTCGTGACGTTGCGCGAGGTGGTCGACGAGGTCGGCAAGGACGTCTTCCGCTTTATCATGCTGACCCGGCGCAACGACCAGGCGCTCGATTTCGACTTCGCCAAGGTCACCGAGCAGTCCAAGGATAACCCGGTCTTCTACGTCCAGTACGCGCATGCCCGCGCCTGCTCGGTGATGCGCCATGCGGCCGACGAGTTCGGCGCCGGCACGCTGGCCGACGGCGCGCTCGCCGCGGCGCGGCTGGACCTGCTTTCCGACCCGGCCGAGCTGGCGCTGATCCGCCAGCTGGCCGCCTGGCCGCGCCTTGTCGAGAGCGCCGCCGAGGCGCATGAACCGCACCGCATCGCCTTCTACCTGCAGGAGGTCGCGGCGCAATTTCACCTGCTCTGGACGAAGGGCAGGGACGAGGCGCAGCTGCGCTTCATCGTTTCGGGGGATCCCGACTTGACCCGGGCGCGGCTTGCGCTCGTTCGCGGGGTGGCGATCGTGGTCGCGTCGGGGCTGGCCGTCTTTGGGGTGACGCCGGCGGAGGAGATGTAGGGGGATGTCTTACCAGCCACATGGCCAGCAATTCGGGCATGTCGACCCGGAGGAACGTCTCGACTATGCCGAGGCGGAGCCGCCGGAGGAGGAATACGAACCGCGCCGCCGGTTGCCGATGATCGCACTCGCCGCGGGGGCGGCGGCGCTGTTCATCGGCGGGTTGTGGTTCGCCTACCATGAGGGTGCCAAACATGCCGGCGTTTCGGTCGCGTCCGGCTCGTCCGGCAATGCGGCGGACAATGTGCCGCTGATCCGCGCCGATACCGAGCCCGTCAAGGTCAAGCCCGACAAAGCCGGCGGGATGAGCATCCCCGACAAGGACGACCCGCTTTATACCATGGGCCGTGGCGGCAACGCCGAACATATCCTGCCGCCGCCGGAGGCGCCCCAGCCGCGGCCGGTGGCGCCGCCACCGCCGCCCCAGCCGACGGCTCAAGCACCGGCATCGATACCGCCGGCCGGAGCGTACCCGCCGCCGCTGCCCGCCCCGCCGCCGGTGAGTGTCCAGGCCAAACACGCGCCAAAGCCGGCCGAAGCCGCAAAGCCGGCAAAATCGGCCGCACCGGCTGCGGGCGGACCACCCGTCAAGGTGCAGCTCGCCTCGCTGCGCACACCCGACGAGGCGCGCGAAGAATGGCAGCGGCTGAAGCACGAGAACGCCGACCTGCTCGGCCGGCTGACCGCGGTTGCGGTCAAGGCCGATCTCGGCGAACGGGGCATCTGGTATCGCGTCGAAGCCGGGCCGGTCGGCGACCGGGCGGCGGCGATCAAGCTGTGCCGGGCGCTTAAGGAGCGCGATCTGGGGTGCCAGCTTGTCCAATGAGCGCGCCATCTTCTTCAGCTCTGCCGGTGAGACGCTGACCGCCGAGGAACGCGCCTTTTTTCGCGACGCCGAGCCGCTCGGGTTCATCCTGTTCCAGCGCAACTGCCGCGAGCGGGCGCAGGTGCGCGCGCTGATCGCCGACTTCCGCGATTGCGTCGGGCGCGCCGACGCGCCCGTGCTGATCGACCAGGAAGGCGGGCGCGTCGCCCGGCTGAAGCCTCCCGAGTGGCGGCGCTACCCGGCGCCGGCGCGGCTGGCGGCGCTGCCCGAGGCCGAGGAGGCGGTGCGGCTCGGTGCGCGGCTGATCGCCGACGATCTCGGCGATATCGGCGTCACCGTCGATGCCCTGCCGGTGCTCGACCTGCCGGTGCCGGGCGCCGACAACGTGATCGGCGACCGCGCCTACGGGAGCGAGCCGGCGCCGGTGGCTCGGCTCGGCCGCGCCGCCTGTGAGGGGCTACTCCAAGGCGGCGTGCTGCCGATCGTCAAGCACATGCCCGGCCATGGCCGCGCCCGCGTCGACAGTCACAAGGCGCTGCCCGTCGTCGACGAAGACGCCGGCACATTGAAAGCGACCGACTTTGCTCCGTTCCGCGCGCTCAACGACATGCCGTGGGCGATGACCGCGCATGTGGTCTACAGCGCGATCGATCCGAGCGGCCCGGCGACATTGTCCGCCGCGGTGATTGGCCAGGTGGTTCGGGGCTCGATCGGTTTCGACGGGTTCCTGGTATCCGACGATGTCGGCATGGGCGCGCTCGGCGGCAGTTTTGCCAAGCGCACCAGGGGGGCCTTGGCCGCCGGCTGTGACGCGGTGCTGCATTGCAGCGGCAGGCTCGACGAAATGCGTGAAGCCGCCTCGGCCGCCGCGCCGCTGACCGCCGCCGCCAAGGTGCGTCTCGCACGCGGCGAGCAGATGCGCCTGGCCTCCCGCCGCGACTTTGATCGCCGCGCGGCCGAGGCGCGTTTCGAGACGCTGACGCGAGCGCTCCTCGGATGATCGCCGACGGGCAGATCGCCAACGCGATCCGGGTCGCGACGACCTGGGTGCTGCCGGTGATTTTCGCCGTGACGCTGCATGAGGCGTCGCACGGCTTTGTCGCGCTGCAATTCGGCGACGACACGGCCCGGCGCGCCGGGCGCGTCAGCTTCAACCCGCTCAACCACATCGACCCGTTCGGCACGCTGTTGCTGCCGGCGCTGCTGATCATCGCGCGGGTGCCGTTCCTGTTCGGCTACGCCAAGCCGGTGCCGGTGAATTTCGCGCGCCTGAAGCCGGCGCGGCTCGGCATGATCCTGGTGGCGTTGGCCGGGCCGATGACCAACGTCCTGCTGGCGATCGTCTCGGCCCTGCTCGCCTACGGCCTTCATTGGCTGCCGGCGTCGGGGGTGCTGTGGGCGCGCGACAATCTGCGCAACTCGATCGAGCTCAACGTCGTGCTGTGCGTGTTCAACATGCTGCCGCTGCCGCCGCTCGACGGCGGCCGCGTGCTGGTCGGCGTCCTGCCGCGCCCGCTGGCGCTGCCGGTTGCGCGGCTCGAACCCTACGGCATGCTGATCCTGATGGGCTTGTTCCTGGTGTCGTATGCGGGGGTGCAATTGGGCCTGGGGTTCAGCCTGCTCGGCTGGCTGATCGGCGGCCCCGCCAACCTCCTCTACGCGTTCGTGCTGGCGATCACGGGGCAGGGATGAGCCAGCGCGCCGACGAACGCCAGCTCGTCCTCGATCTCGACGGATATGAGGGGCCGATCGACCTGCTGCTGTCGCTGGCGCGCGACCAGAAGGTCGATCTCGCGCGCATCTCGATCCTGCAGCTCGCCGACCAGTACCTTGCCTTTATCGCCGAGCAGCGCCGGTTGGAGCTGGAGGTCGCGGCCGATTATCTCGTGATGGCGGCGTGGCTGGCCTACCTCAAGTCGCGCCTCCTGCTCCCCGACCCGCCGGAGGACGAGACCGGCCCGACCGCGACCGAGCTGGCCGAGGCGCTGGCGCACCGCCTGCGCCTGCTGGAGGCGATGCAGCGCGCCGGCACCGCGCTTATGGCGCGACCGCTGCTCGGCCGCGACGTCTTCGCGCGCGGCGCGCCCGAAGGGCTGGCGACGATCGACCAGCCGGTCTACGAGCTGAGCCTCTACGAGCTGCTCAAGGCCTATGCCGACAGCCACCGGCGTCAGCACGGCCAGGTGCTGACCATCCTGCCCACCGCCTACCAGTCGCTGTCCGAGGCGATGGAGCATCTCGCGCGCTTTGTCGGCCATGTGCCCGATTGGCGGGAGCTGCTGGCCTTTCTCCCCGAGGAGTGGCGCGACGGCCCGTTGGTCAAATCGGCGCTGGCCGCGACCTTTGCCGCGACGCTCGAACTGGCGAAGGCCGGCCGGGTCGAATTGCGCCAGGACCGGCCCTTCGGCCCGCTTTATCTGCGCAGCGGGACCGGGTTGCGATGAACCGGCAGCTGCGTTTGCTGGAGGCGCTGCTGTTCGCCGCGCCGGAACCGCTGGCCGAGGCGGAGCTGGCGTTGCGGCTCGGCGAGGACGCCGATGTTCCGGCGCTGTTGCGCGCCCTGGCCGAGAGCTATGCCGGGCGCGGGATCAATCTCGTCGGGGCCGCCGGGGGCTGGACGTTTCGCACCGCGCCCGATTTGGCGCCGGCGCTGCGCAGCGAGCGCGACGTGCCGCGCCGGTTGTCGCGAGCCGCGGTCGAGACCTTGGCGGTGATCGCCTACCACCAGCCGGTGACGCGCGCCGAGATCGAGGCCATCCGCGGCGTCGCGCTGGCGCGTGGCACGCTCGACCGGCTCCTGGAATCGGGCTGGGTGCAGCCCAAGGGCCGCCGCGAGGCCCCCGGCCGGCCGCTCAACTGGGTAACGACGCCGCAATTCCTCGCCCATTTCGGTCTCGACAGCCTCAGGGAGCTTCCCGGCATCGAGGAGCTGCGGCAGTCCGGCCTGCTCGACATCGGCCCTGCCGTGCTCGGCGAAGCCCTGGGCGCACCCGTCGAGGAAGAGCCGACGACACAGGATTAACGGACCGCTCCCCAAGCGGGGCGGCCGCGGCGGTCAGGCCCAGTCGATGGTCGATGCGGTAGTGGTGATCGTTGTTCCCGCGTCACCCCGGATGATCGAGGCCAGATCCTTGAGCGCGCCGATCGCCGCGCGCTTGCCGGTCTGCTCGGCGAAGTGGCATGCGGCCTCGACTTTCGGGCCCATCGAGCCTGCCGGAAAGCTGTAGCCGCGCATCGCCGCGGGGCTCGCCCGGCGGAAAGCCTTCGCCGTCGGCTTCCCCCAATCGTGAAAGACCGCGTCCGCGTCGGTCGCCATCACGAAGACATCCGCGTCGAGCTGACGGGCCAGCAGTTCGGAGCACCAATCCTTGTCGATGACCGCCTCGATGCCGACCAGTTTGCGGCCCGGCCCGTAGACGGTCGGGATGCCGCCGCCCCCCGCGGCGATGACGATCGTGCCTTTTTCCAGCAGCCAGCGGATCGGGCGCACCTCGAAGATCTGCTTGGGCTGCGGCGAGGCGACGACGCGGCGCCAGTTGTCGCCGTCCTGTTTCAGCACCCAGCCCTTTTCGCGCGTCAGCCGTTCCGCGTCCGCCGCCGCATAGACCGGGCCGATAAACTTGGTCGGATTGGCAAAGCCGGGATCGCTCGGGTCGACCTCGACCATCGTCAGCATCGTCGCGAGCGGCACCTCGAACGGCAGCAGGTTGCCGAGCTCCTGCTCGACCATGTAGCCGATCATGCCTTCGGTCTCGGCGCCGAGCACATCGAGCGGATAGAGCTCGCTCGGGTTGTAAGCCGCCCCTTGCAGGGCGAGCAGCCCGACCTGTGGCCCGTTGCCGTGGGTGATCACCAGCTCGTTGCCGGGCTGGATTTCGGCGAGCGCCGCGGCGGCGATGCGCACATTGGCGCGTTGCACCTCCGCCGTCATCGGTTCGCCGCGGCGGAGCAGCGCGTTGCCGCCGAGGGCGACGACGATCCGCATGGTCTCAGTCCGCCAGCGCCGCGACCAGGATGGCCTTGATGGTGTGCATCCGGTTCTCGGCCTGCTCGAAGGCGACATTCATCTCGGAATCGAAAACCTCGCCGCTCACCTCCATCGCGGTGAGGCCGAACTGCTCGTGGATTTCCCGGCCGACTTCGGTTTCGAGGTCGTGGAAGGCCGGGAGGCAGTGCATGAACTTGACCCGCGGATTGCCCGTCGCCTTCATCAGCTCCATGTTCACCTGGTAGGGCTTGAGCAGCTCGATGCGTTCGGCCCACACCTCGTGCGCCTCGCCCATCGACACCCAGACATCGGTGTGGATGAAGTCGACGCCGTCGACCGCGGCAAGCGGATCGTCGGTGATCGTCAGCGTACCGCCGTATTTGGCCTCGAGATCGCGGGCGATCTTGACGTAATCGTCGGCGGGCCACAGCGATTTCGGGCCGCAAATCCGCACGTCCATGCCCATCAGGCAGCCGATGATCATCAGCGAATGCCCCATGTTCGAGCGGGTATCGCCGACATAGGCGTACTTGATCTGGTGGATCGGCTTGTCGCTGTATTCGCGCATGGTCATCACGTCGGCGACCATCTGCGTCGGGTGGTACTCGTCGGTGAGGCCGTTGAACACCGGCACGCCGGCGTATTTCGCGAGGTCTTCGACCGCTTCCTGCGAATAGCCGCGGAACTCGATCGCGTCATACATCCGGCCGAGCACCCGGGCCGTGTCCTTCACCGACTCCTTGTGACCGATCTGGGAGCCTGACGGGTCGAGATAGGTGACATGGGCGCCCTGGTCGTGGCAGGCGACCTCGAAGGCGCAGCGTGTGCGGGTCGAGGTTTTCTCGAAGATCAGCACAATCTCCTTGCCCTTGAGGTGTTCCTGTTCGGTGCGGGCGTATTTCGCCCGCTTGAGGTCGCGCGCGAGGTCGAGCAGGTACTGGAATTCGCGCTGGGTGAAATCCTGCACCGTGAGCAGCGAGCGGTTGCGCAGGTTGAAGGCCATCAGGGTCTCCTGGATAGAAGTGTGATCAGTAGGCCGGTTCGCGCCAGATCGGGCAGGTCATGCAATGCCCGCCGCCGCGGCCGCGGCCGAGCTCCGAGCCGGGCACGGTAATGACTTCGATGCCCGCCTTGCGCAGCAGCGTATTGGTGTGCGTGTTGCGGTCGTAGGCGACGACGACGCCGGGCTCCAAGGCGACGACGTTGTTGCCGTCGTCCCACTGCTCGCGCTCGGCTTCCCAGGCATTGCCGCCGGTCGCAATGACCTCCAGCGAGGCAAGTCCGAGCGCCTCTTTCACCACATCGAGATGCGGCTTGTTCTCGGCCCGAACCTCGAAATTGCCGTCGTCATCCTTTGGGTAAACGCTGTAGCAGGTGATCTGCTCGACCACCTCGCGGAACACCGTGCACTTGTCGCGGTCGCAAAAGCTGAACACCGTGTCGAGATGCATCGCCGCGCGGCTTTTCGGCATGACGCAGGCGACGACGCGGGTTGCGGCCTTGGCCTTGAACAAGCTGTGCGCCACTTGCCCGACGGCCTGATGCGTGGTGCGCTCGCCCATGCCGATCAGCACGACGCCCTTGCCGACCGGCATCACGTCGCCGCCTTCCATGGTGGCGCCGGTGAAGTCCTCATCGGAATCACCGAACCAAATCCGGAAATCGCCGCCCTTGAAATCCGGGTGGAACTTGTAGACCGCGCGTTGCAGCAGCGTTTCCGGCTTGCGGGCCGGCCAGAACATCGGGTTGCAGGTGACCCCGCCGTAAATCCAGCACGACGGATCGCGTGGGAACAGCGTGTTCGGGATCGGCGGGATCAGGAATGACGTCCCCCCCAGCGCGTCGAGCAGCAGCGCCGAATTCTCGCTGCGCGGCACGTCCTCCATGGCGATGCCGCCGATCAAATGGTCGGCCAGCTTCGCGGCGGGCATCGCGTCGAGCCAGGGACGAATGGCCGCAGACACCACCAACCCGACGCTGTTGGGCGTGATGCGGCGATTTAGAATCCAGGCCCGTGCCGCGGGGTCGGCAAGCGTCTGCGCCAGCAGGTCGTGCAATTCGAGGACCTCCACACCGCGCTCGCGCATCTTCAGCACGAAGTCGTAATGGTCCTTCTGCGCCTCGTGGACCCAGATGACGTCGTCGAACAGCAGATCGTGACAGTTGACGGGTGTCAGCCGCTGATGCGCCAGGCCCGGGCGGCAGACCATCACGGTGCGCAGCTTGCCGACTTCCGAGTGAACACCGAATGTCCGTTCCATGGCTTGGCTCCGATCAGATGTCGATTTTCCCGGCGATCAGCCCATAGATCGCGAATTATGCGCTCGCGGTTAAGCCGATCGCGATGAGCGATTCGGCCGGGCCGAGAGCCCGGGCCGCTGATCGGGCTTATCCGGGAAGAGGAAGGCATAGGCGTAGACGGCGGCCGCCAACGCACAGGATGGGGTGCCGGCGTCGCGCGCGGGGCGATAGGACAGCTCGGCGAGCGCGAGGAGGTGTCGGGACGGCCGTCCCCGCGGCGACACGGCTGTGCGGCGCGGCGAGGGTCCCCGTCGGGTCGGTGGTGGTCTGTTACGTCAGATTTTCCCGGCGCAGCACGATCCTGGTCGGTTCGCTGAGCTCGCCGGTGATCACATCGCCGTCAAGCTTGCGCTCTGCTCAGGCGCGCGGCTTGCGCTACCATCATCGATCGCGCGACGATTTGATAGGCGGGAGGTGCTGATCAATTGATGCAGATCAATGACGCATCCTGGGTTGACAAATAGCCTTTGGGCTGGCGCTCCTGCCCAAGAGAGAGCGGGAACATGAACGCGACGACGAATTTTTCCGCCGCCGACCTGCGCCGCCGCATGGCGGAGCGCGAGACCGCCAAAGCCGCCGAAGCGGTGAAACGTCTCGAAGAAGAGCAGGCGCGGCAAAAGGCGATCATCGAGGAATTCCACAAGCCGCCGGCCCGGACGCCCGACCAGCTCATGGCGCTGGTCATGCAGGTTGTCGACAAGGCCGCGGAGCGCGGCGAATCGGAGGTCCAGGTTTATCAGTTCCCCAGCGCGCTATGCTCCGACCGCGGCCGCGCGATCAACAATTACGAGGCCGATTGGTACAAGACCCTATCGGGCCGCCCACAGCTCGCCTATGAGTTCTGGGAGCAGCACCTGAAGCCGCTCGGCTTTGGCCTCAGGGCGCAGATCCTCGACTACCCCGGCGGCTTCCCCGGAGATGTCGGCCTCTCGCTCACCTGGTGACAATCACCTTGGCGCCAGCCCGCGAGGCCTCGGTACGATCCGGGCATCCCCCTAAGGCAGCGCAACCGGACCGGCGATGACGGGCTCTGCCGGCGGCGCGACGCACAACGCGCTCGACGCCGGGGCAAACGAAGTCGGCTAACTAGTCGTCTGTGAAGAACGACCAGGCCGTTGATTATGTGGCCTGACCTGGCTGGATGAAGTAATCGATATTGCAGGAAAGGGCGGTCTGGGGGCCGGTTTTCTGGCGATTTGGGATTCCGGTTTTGGGCGGATTGTGCGATT
>DASZOZ010000140.1:0-20117 GCA_035550515.1 Allostellaceae bacterium | reverse complement strand
CGCCGGCACGACCAGGGGGCGCGTGCGTTTGCGGGTGAAATGGCGACTTTTCTCGCCTTGCGGTAGGCTGTGTGCATGGCGCTCGACGAATACCGGCACAAACGCGATTTCCACCGGACGCCCGAGCCGGCGGGCGCAGCGCAGCCGCGCGCCAAGGTGCCGGCGGCGCTGTCGTATGTGATCCAGAAGCACGCCGCGCGCCGGCTGCATTACGATTTCCGGCTCGAACTCGACGGCGTGCTGAAGAGTTGGGCGGTGCCGAAAGGGCCGAGTCTCGACCCGCACGAAAAGCGCCTCGCGGTCGAGGTCGAGGATCATCCGATCGAATATGGCGGGTTCGAGGGCATCATCCCGGCAGGGGAATACGGCGGCGGCACGGTGCTGTTGTGGGATCGCGGCACCTGGGAGCCGCTCGAACCCGATCCGGCGAAAGCGCTCGCCGACGGCGCGCTCAAATTCGCGCTGCACGGCGCGAAGCTGCACGGCCATTGGATGCTGGTGCGCCTCAAACGCAAACCCAAGGACCGGCGCGACAACTGGCTGCTGATCAAGGAGCGCGACGAGGCGGCGATCCCGGGCAGCGGCAGCGCGGTGGTCGACGAGCTGACGCAGAGCGTCGACAGCGGCCGGGCGATCGAGGACATCGCCGCTGAGCGCGACCGCGTCTGGCACTCCAACCGCGACGGCGCCGACGCCGCGCCGCCGACGGAACCGCCCGCGCCGGTCAACCTGCGCCCGGGCAAGCTGCGCCCGGTCAAGTTGCGCCCGGGCTCGCGTATTGCCGGCGGCCGCAAGGCGCCGATGCCGAAGGCCGTCCCGCCGCAACTCGCCACCGCCGTCCCGGCGGCGCCCGAGGGCGACGACTGGCTGCATGAGATCAAATATGACGGCTATCGCCTGATCGCCCGGCTCGCGGACGGCGAGGTTCGGCTCCTCACTCGGCGCGGGCTCGACTGGACCGGCAAATTTCCCGCGCTGGCGGCAAACCTGGCGCGCTTGCCAGTGGAGTCGGCGGTTATCGACGGCGAGCTGGTCTCACTGCGACCCGATGGCACCACGAGCTTCGCCGATTTGCAGGATGCCATCTCCGGGCAAAGAACCGACACGCTGACCTTTTTCGCGTTCGACCTGCTGTACCGCGACGGCTTTGACCTGACCGCCGCACCGCTCGACGCACGCAAGGCGGCGCTGGCCGAGCTGATCCCGCCGGACGCGCAGGGCATGCTGCGCTACAGCGACCATCAGGTCGGTCACGGCCCCGAATTCCTGCGCCGGGCGGCCGCGTTCGGGGTCGAGGGGATCGTCTCGAAGCAGCGCGACAGAGGTTACGAGCCGGGTCGCGGCCGCTGCTGGCTGAAGATCAAGGTGCGCAACCGCGACGAGTTCGTCGTCGTCGGCTTTACCGATCCGGAGGGGAGCCGCATCGGCTTCGGCTCGCTCGTCCTCGGCTATTACGATCCCGGCGGCACGCTGCGTTACGCGGGCAGGGTGGGGAGCGGGTTCGGCCACGAACTGCTGCTGCGGCTGCATGCCCGGCTCACGGAGCTGGAGGTCAGGAAGGCGCCGGTCGCACTGCCCGCCGGGGAGCGCCGCAAAGGCTTGCATTGGGTCCGCCCCGAGCTTGTCGCCGAGGTCGAATATGCCTGCTGGACGACCGACAAACTGATCCGCCAATCGACCTTCCAGGGGCTGCGCGAGGACAAGCCGCCGCGCGAGATCGTCTACGACCCGGCGGCGATGCCGACCGCGGCGACCCCAGCCGCCGATCCACCGGCCGAGCCCCCGCTTCCCGACCCCCCGCCCCCCGACCGCACGCCTCCCGACCCGGGGCCGCAAGCTCCGGCCGGCCGACTGCGCGACGGCAGCATCATCTTCCACGGCGTCCGGCTGTCGCATCCCGACCGCCCGCTTTACCCGGACACCGAACTCACCAAGCAGCGGGTCGCGCAGTATTATGTCGATGTCGCCGACTGGGCCTTGCCACACCTTGCCGGTCGGCCGCTCACCCTCATCCGCTCGACCAGCGGCAAGGGGCAGCGCGCCTTCTACCAAAAGCATGTCGGTACTGGCATGCCGGAGCAGATCAAGGGGTTCACCGTCGCCGGCGAGGACGAGCCGTTTCCGGTCATCGAAGATGTCGCCGGTCTCGTTGCGCTGGTGCAGATGGGGGTGGTGGAGATCCACCCCTGGGGGTCGACGATCCGCGATGTCGAGCGGCCGGACCGCATCACCTTCGATCTCGACCCCGACGAGGGGCTCGAGTGGCAGCGCGTCGTCGAGGCGGCGGTCGATGTGCGCGACGCGCTCGACGCGATCGGCCTGCGCAGCTTTGTAAAGACGACCGGCGGCAAGGGGCTGCACGTCGTCGTCCCCTTGCGGCCGCAGCTCGATTGGGACGCGGTCAAGACCTTTGCCAAATGGGTCGCCGACCGCATGCACGAGGAGCGGCCGGCGCAGTTCACCGCCAACATGGCGAAGCGCGAGCGCCGCGACCGCATCTACCTCGACTATCTGCGCAACGCGCGCGGCGCCACCGCGGTCGGCGCCTACTCGCCGCGCGAGCGCCCCGGCACGACCGTGTCGACGCCGTTGTCGTGGCAAGAAGTCGAGAGCGGTGTGCACCCGACCGCCTTTACCGTCGCGACCGTGCCCGCCCGGCTGGCCGCGCTCGCCGCCGACCCCTGGGCCGAGATCGGCGCATTGCGCCAGACGGTCGCCGCCAAAGTGCGCCGGCATATCGGGATCTGAGCGGCTGCATATGCTGGCATGCGCCCCTCATCCTGAGAGCCTGGGCCGGAATTAGTCCGTGTCATTCCGGGGCGGCCCTCCAGGCCGAACCCGGAACCCATGCACACCGGCTTATCCGCGCTGTCTGCGGCCTCGGAACCCGATTCCCGCGGTCCGTGTGCATGGGTTCCGGGTTCATCGCTGCGCGATGCCCCGGAATGACGCGGAAAACGACCATCTCGAAGGACGTACCGATGACCTCTCCCGAGCCCTTCATCGCCGAAGGCGTGCGCGGGTTTCTACACCGCGCGGCCGGCCATGCCGAGGTCGGGCTGGTGCTGACCCACGGCGCCGGCGGCAATTGCACGATGCTGCTGCTCGCTGCGGTCGCGACCGCTTTCGCGGCGGCGGGCTGCGACGTGCTGCGCTGCGACCTGCCGTTCCGTCAGCGCCGTCCGAAAGGCCCGCCCGCGCCGTCGGGCGCGGCGGCCGACCGCGCGGGGCTGCGGCGCGCGGTCGCGGCACTGCGCGCGCAGGGCCCGCGGAAAATCATCCTCGGCGGCCAGTCCTATGGCGGGCGGCAGGCGACGATGCTGGCGGCGGACGACCCGCGCCTCACCGACGGCCTGCTGCTGTTGTCGTATCCGCTGCATCCGCCCGGCCGGCCCGATCGGCTGCGCACCGAGCACTTCCCGCGCCTCGAGACGCCGTGCGTCTTTGTCTCCGGCACGGCCGATCCGTTCGGCTCGCCGGCCGAGTTGCGTGACGCCATCTCGCTTATTCCGGCGTTGACGGAGATGATCGCCATTGAGGGCGCCGGGCACGATCTGCGCCGCGGTCGCTTCGACCCGGTTCCCGTCCTCGCCGCGGTCGAGCGCCTGAAGCAACAGGCAAGCGGTTGATTCCACTGTTGCTTTGACGCCCGTTATTGCTTCGTTAACCGTCTTCTGGCTTGCTGTGCAGCCGGAACGAAATTCCCTGGTGGAGGGTCTGATGCCCCGCGCGTCCTGGACCGGTTTTCTGCGGCTGTCGCTGGTGAGCTGTCCGGTCTATCTGTCGCCGGCGACCAGCGAGTCGAAGCGCATCCGGCTCAACCAACTCAACGCCGCGACCGGCAACCGCGTGCGGCAGCAGCTTGTCGATTCCGAGACGGGCGAGGTCGTCGAGCGCGACCAGATCGTCAAGGGCTATGAATACGATCGCGGCCGCTATATCGAGATCAGCGACGAGGAGCTGAAAGAGCTGCAGATCGAGTCGTCGAAGATCATCGACCTCGACCAGTTTGTCGATCGCGGCGAGGTCGACCCGGTCTATCTCGACGCGCCGTATTACGTGTATCCCGATGGCGAGCTGGCCGACGAGGCGTTCCGCGTCATCGGCGAGGCGATGGCGGAAAAGGGCAAGGTCGGGCTCGGCCGCGTCGTGCTGTCGAGCCGCGAGCGGCTGGTGCTGGTCGAGCCGCGCGACGGCGGCTTGCTGATGTCGACCCTGCATGCCGCCGACGAGGTGCGCCAGGCCGAGTTCAGCACCAAGCACCAAGGCAAGATCGACCAGGATATGGTCGCCATCGCCGAGACCATCATCGAGCGCAAATCGGCGGCGTTCGACCCGACGGCGTTTCGCGACCGCTACCAGGATGCGTTGCACGCGCTGGTCGAGGCCAAGACCAAAGGGCTGGCGCGGCCGTCCCGCGCGGTCGAGGAGCCGCCAAAGGTCGTCAACCTGATGGATGCGCTGAAGCGCAGCCTGGCGCAGGCGGGCGGCGGCGCCGAGGAGCAGCCGGCGAAGGCCGCGCCGAAACGCGGCCGGGCCGGGGCCAAAGGCACGCCGGATCGCCGCCAGGTGGCGATGCTGCTGCCGGTCGAAGGCGGCCGCAAGAAAAAGGAGCCGGCGGCGGAAAAACCCGCCGCAACGGCGGCGCGCCGCAACCGCAAGGCAAGCTGACCCGCATCGCCGCCGCTCTCCGGGGCGTCCGGCGTCATTCCGGGGCATCGCATGGCGATGAACCCGGAACCCATGCACACGGACCGTGGAAAAGCGTGTTCCGGCGCACCACCACGCCCGATGCGACCGTGTATATGGGTTCCGGGTTCGGCCCTGTCGGGCTGCCCCGGAATGACGCCGGAACAAATTCGCGGCCGGCGCCGGTGAGCCTACCAGAACGGGGCGGGTGACGCAGGCGGCGGCCTCACCTACTCTGGCCGCCAGGCAATCCGCATCAGGAGACGGGCATGGCTGAACCCCACGGACCGCTGCAGGGCGTCAAGGTCGTCGCCTGTTCCACGGCGCAGGCGGGCACGGTGCCCTATATGCTGATGGCCGATCTCGGCGCCGAAGTGATCAAGATCGAAGTGCCGGGCATCGGTGACAACTCGCGCGGCTCGACGGTGCTGCCGGGCATGGGGAGCACCTATTTCGAGACCAATAATCGCGGAGTGAAGAGCGTCACGCTCAATCTCAAGGAGCAGGAAGGACGCGACATCCTCAAGCGGCTTGTCGCGGAGGCGGATATTTTCGGCCAGAACTTCCGTCCCGGCGCAGCCGAGAAAAACGGGTTCGGCTACGACGAACTGCGCCAGGTCAATCCGCGGCTGGTTTACGTTTCGATCTCGGGTTACGGGCCGCGCGGACCGCATGCCGAGCTGCCGGGCACCGACTCGATGGCGCAGGCGATGGGCGGCATCGCCCAGGCCTATTCGACGCCGGGCCAGCCGCTGCGCACCGGCATCGTCTCGGTCGCCGACGAGACCTGCGCGATCCTCGCCTTTGGCGGCGCGCTGGCGGCGCTCACCCATGCGCGCGCCACCGGTATCGGCCAGAAGGTCGATTGCTCGCTGCTCGGCGGCCAGATCCGGCTGATGGGCTGGACGCTGACGACCGCGATGTGGCGCAACCGCGACCCGGTGACCGGCCAGGCGCGGGTCACCGGCACTCCGGAGCGGCCCGGCATCAGCGCCAGCTTCAACGACAAACACGGCAAGCCGTTCGTCCTGCAGCTCAACAACGAGGCGCCGTGGCGCAACGCGATGACTGCGCTCGGCTTTTACGAGGCGCTCGACAAGGCCGGCTTCGGCAAGCTCGGGGTGATCATCGGTTCCGACGAACGGCGCGAAACCCTGCTCCGCACGCTGGGCGAGATGTTCGCGACCGGCTCCCGCGACGACTGGGTTGAGATTTTGCGCCGCGCCGACATCGTCTCGGCGCCGATCAACACGCTGCTCGAAGGCGCGAACGACCCCGACGTCGTCGCCAACGGCTATGTCGCCGAGGTCGAGCACCCGAAACACGGCAAGCTCAAGGTGCACGGCTCGCCCTGGCACTTCTCGGAAACACCGCCCAGGATCGGTATCGCCCCCGAACTCGGCCAGCATAACGACGAGGTGCTGGCGCGGATCGGCTACAGCCCGGCGCAGATCGCCGATCTGCGGGCGCGCAAGATCATCTGAAACGAGGGGCCGCCACCGCCTCACCCGAGGCCGAGGACGCGGCCAAACGCGGTGTCGAGCACTTCCTCGGGCGCCGCAGCGCCGCCATGGCTACGCCAACAGACATAGCCATCGGGCCGCACCAGAACGGCGCCGTCCGGAGCGAGCGCGTAAGCCCTGAGCCAGGCGCCGTCGGGATCGGCGATGTCGCCGCCGCCGATCGCATGGGCGACCAATTCCGGCCGTGCCGCGGTGGCTACCCGGCGTGCCGCGTCCAGCCAAGCCTGGCCCTGCGCCCCCGTCAGCAGCACGAACCGGCCGCCGAACAGGTCGATGGTCGAGACTGGCGTACCCCGACGTTCGAGCCAGACATGCGGTGCCCGCCCGCCGGGGCGCGCCGAGGGCACGTATTGCGTCACCGGGTCGTCGACGGAAGGCGCCGCGCTGCCGTCGGGGATGATGCCCGCCGATTCATAGCTCTGCCCGAAGATCAGGCCCTGCTCATTGAGGAATTCCGAGCGCGGCAGCTTGGCGCTCTCCTGCCGCGCGGCGCGTCCCATCGACAGCGAGTTCTCCAGCGCGTTGCGCGTCGTCACCAATCCCAGCGGCTGGCGCTCGTCATGGTAGGTGTCGAGCAGCGTCTCGCCGGCCTGGCCGCGGAGCACCGCCGCCAGTTTCCAGGACAGGTTCTGCACGTCCTGCACACCAGTGTTCATGCCGAACCCGCCGGTCGGCGGCATCTCATGCGCCGCGTCGCCGGCGAGGAACAGCCGGCCGTCGCGGTAGCGATCGGCGACGATCGCCGACGCCTCCCAGGCGCTGACGCCGAGGATGGTCACCGGCAGGTCGGGCTTGCCCACCCCCTGGCGGATCAGCGCGATGCAGCGCTCCGGCGTGAAGTCGCTCGGCGCATAGCCGTAATGGCTCAGGCTGTGGATCAGGAAGCCCCAGCGGTCATGCGCGTTGATGGTGAGAAAGGTCGCGCGCAGGTCGGGCTGCTCGACAAAATACAGCGCCGCCGGCCGGTCCTCGACCCAGGGGCGAAGGTCCGCGTTGAACAGGATATTGACGCTGTCGTAGACGCCTTCGCGTCCGATCATTTCGCGCGCCACCACGCGGCGGACGCGGCTTTGCGCACCATCCGCGCCGATCAGGTATTGCGCGCGGACTTGCGTCTCTTGGCCGCCGACGCGGTCGGTGAGCGTCGCGGTGACGCCGGCGGGGTCCTGCTCGACCGCCGTCATCTCGCTGTTGAAACGGAGCTCGCCGGGGCCGGCGGCTTCGGCAAAGCGCCGCAGCACGGGCTCCAGGTCGTCCTGTGCGCAGAGGCAGTTCAGCACCGGTGACGCCGTGCGATTGGCCGGCGCCATGCGCCCCGGCACGCGGCGCTCGATCTCGCGGCCGGCGAGGCTCTCGGTCCAGACGATAAACCCGGTCCGCTGCGGCGATAGGCCGGCGTCGCGGATCGCCTGTTCGAGACCGAGCTGGCGGTACATTTCCATCGTGCGGGCATTGATGCCGCGGGCTTTCGGCAGGATCGCGGTGCCGGGATGGCGCTCGACGAGCAGCGAGCGGATGCCGAATTTGGACAGCAGGATCGAGGCGGTGAGGCCGACCGGGCCACCGCCGACGATCAGGACGGGCACTTCGCGCATGGCTTTCCGTTATGCTGGTTGGGCGGCGTTGAGTAGGCCCAGAGGAGTTAGGGCAAGAACCGGCACGGCGCCAGAGGGATCGGAGCAGCCATGCACGTGGTGATTTGCGGCGGCGGGGTGATCGGCTGCACGATCGCCTATTTCCTCAGCCGCCGCGGGGTCGACGTGACGGTGGTCGAAGGCACCGGCATCGCCTGCGCCGCATCGGGCAAGTCGGGCGGGTTCCTTGCGCGTGACTGGTGCGAGGGGACGCCGCTCGCCGCGCTCGCCCATCGCAGCTTCGATCTGCACGCCGAGCTGGCCGAAGCGGTGGACGGCGAATGGGGTTACCGTCGGCTCGACACTTTTGGCGGGTTCGCCAGCGAAGGCGACCGGGCGCCGCGCTACCGCAGCGCTCATGCGCTCGACTGGTTCGCGGCGGCGGTGACGGTGAGCCAGGTGCTTGGTTCGCCCGCGACGACGGCCCAGGTGCATCCCGGCGCTTTCACCGCGGCGATGCTGCGCGCCGCCGAAGCACAGGGTGCGACGCTGCGGCAAGGGCGTATCACCGGCCTCCGTCAGACCGTCGGTCGCGTGGCCGGTGTCACGGTCGAGGACAGCATTGTCGAGGCCGATGCCGTTGTCATCGCGATGGGCCCGTGGTCGATCGTCGCCGCGCAATGGCTGCCGCTGCCGCCGGTGTTCGGGCTCAAGGGCCACAGCCTGGTGTTCGATACCGGCGACCGGATCCCGGCGCAGGCGGCGTTTCTCGAATACCAGGAGCAGGCCGGCGCGGTGCTGACCCCCGAGCTGTTTCCCCGCACCGACGGCACGACCTATGTCTGCGGCATCTCGGGCGAGGATGTGGTGCCGCTCGACCCGGCGCGCGTCGTGCCGGATAACGGGGCGCTCTACCGGCTGGAGGCGATGTGCCGCGCGCTGTCGCCGGTGCTGGCCGACGCGCCGATCGTCGCGCGGCAGGCCTGCTTCCGGCCGGTGACGCGCGACGGGCTGCCGCTCATCGGCGCCGTGCCGGGTGTCGGCGGCGCCTATATCGCGACCGGCCACAGCGTCTGGGGCATCCTCAACGCGCCGGCGACCGGCGAGGCCGTCGCTGAGCTGGTGTTGGACGGCGCGGCGCGCACCGTCGATCTCGCGCCCTTTGATCCCGGCCGGCTGCGGCCGCTCGACCCGGCGCGGCTGCGACTCGGCTAAGCCGGTTTCATGGGCGGCAGCAGCTCGGCCTCGTCGAGGCCGAGCTCGTGGAGCCCCATGTTGTAGAGGCAGAAATCGGCCGGCGGCGGGTGGAGCGGCCCCAGCGCCCCGTCGCGGAACAGCTGTTCGAGCCGCGATGACTTGAAGATGCCATGCGCGCCGCCGAGCGTCAGCGCGGTGCGGGTGATGCGGCTGACCGCCTCGCCGACCGCGTATTTTGCGCGGTAGAGCGACGTCACGGCCCGGTCGGTCTGGCCTTCAGTGTCGGAAAGCCAGGCCGAATGGTAGGTGACCAGCCGCGCCGCTGCGAGTTCGGCGCTCATCTCGGCGACCTGGCGGCGGATATCGGGATGGTAGGCGAGGGGCTGCGCGTAACCCTCGGGCTTGCGCCCGCCGACGAGGCGGCGGATCTCGTCATAGGCCGCCTGTGCGACGCCGAGATAGACCGGCGTATACGAGCCCCAAAACCAGTGCAGGTTTTTCTGCCGCAGCCGGCTCATGTCGTCGGAGCGGTAGAGCACGGCACTATCGGGAACAAAACAGTCTTCGAGGACCAGCGAGTCGCTGCGCGTCGCGCGCATGCCGAGCACATCCCAGTTGGGCTCGACCCGGCGCCCCTCGGCGTCGCGCGGCAGCAGAAAAGCGATGGCCGCCTTGGGGTTTTCGCCTTCGAGCGAGGCGCCGACCATGACCAGGTCGGCCGCCTCGATCATCGAGGCGAACATCTTCCGTCCGGTGACCCGATAGCCTCCGTGCACCTTGCGGGCCAGGGTCTTGAGTGGCCGCGCGCCGATCAGCGCGGTGGTGATCGGCTCGGAAAAATTGCCGGCGATGAGGCGGCCTCCGTCGACAACGAGCCGGATGAGACGCGCCTTGGTATCGGCCGCGACCTCGGGGCTTTCGAGGATCGGCATCACCACCGAGGTGTGCATGTTGAACGCGAGCGCCGTCGATGGGCAACCGGCGCCGAGCGCCTCGTAGGCGATCGTATGGTCGAGCAGGCCGGCCCCGCCGCCGCCTTGCGCCTTGGCGATGGTCAGCGCGAGAAACCCCTCCTGGCGCAGCCGCGCGTAATTCTCCCGCGGGTGGCTGGCCTCGCGGTCATGCATTGCCGACCGCGTCGCGAAATCGGCCGCCAGTTCACGGCATCGCCGCTGCAACTCCTGCTGATAGGGGGTGAGCGCAAAATCCATCGGTCCTACCCCGCACCCATGCCAGGCGGCTCGGTCGCGAACTCTAGCGATAGAAGATGATCTGGCTGCCGGTCGGCTCGAAGGCCATGTCGACGGCGCGGAGATTGGGCAGAGCCTGCTTCAGCCGTTCATGCTTTTCCGGCGGCGCGAAGAGCAGCAGGAACCCGCCGGTCCCGGCGCCGAGAACCTTTCCTCCGGTCGCACCGGCGCGGCGCGCCGCGTCATACCACGCGTCGATCTCCCGAGTGGTGATGCCATCGGTCAAGGATTTCTTCAGCTCCCAATTTTCATGAAGGATTTCGCCGAACGCATCCACATTGTTGCGATTGAGCTCGTCGCGCAGCATCGCCGCCAGATGCACCATCCGCTGCAAGGTCCGTTGCTTCTGGCGATCGGTCCGGACCTCGGCATTCTGGCTCCGCAGGATCGCCGACGCGCTGCGCGTGACGCCGGTGTAAAAGAACAGGCAACTCTGCGCGACGGCGTCCAACGTCTCCTTGCGACAGATGACCGGCGACACGACGACCGATCCGTTGGGGTGAAACGCGATGTAATTGAAGCCGCCGAACGCGGCGGCATATTGATCCTGCTTGCCGATCGGTTCGCCGCAAATGTCGATTTCAACCGTGCAGCTGTCCATGCCTAGTTTGTCGGCGGAGACATACCGGCCGAGATAGGCATTCAGCACGTGCAGCAGCCCGACGGTGAACGAGCTGGACGAACCGAGGCCGGTTCCGTGCGACGGCACATCGGCGATCGTGGTGATTTCGACACCGCCCGACAGCCCGACGAATTTCATCGCCGCCCGGACCAGAGGGTGCTCGATTTGCTCGACCGAGCCGACTTCCTCGTTCTTGGAATAGGCGACGCGAATGGCGCTGTCGAATTTCCGGTTCAGCGTGATGTAGATGAATTTGTCGATCGCCGTGCTGACCACGGCGCCGCCATATTCGCGATAGAATGCGGGAAGGTCGCTGCCCCCGCCGACAAAACTCACGCGCAACGGTGTCCGGCTGATGATCATGCGGGTGCGCCCGCGGGGTGCTCGTCAAGGATCAAGGCGACCGCCGCCGGGAGATCGACTGCGGTAAAGTCGGGAACCGCCGAATACTTGCCGTCGCGCCCCGCCGCGCCGGTCTCGACCAGGATCGACTTCAACCCCGCGCGCCGTGCCATGGCAATGTCCGCCGTGCTGTCGCCGATCATCCAGGAGCGGGATCGCGCGATGTTCAAGTCGCTCACCGCCCGGTCGACCATGCCGGTGCTCGGTTTGCGGCAATCGCAGACGGTCTTGAGGCTCGCGACCTCACCGGGAAATCCCCGATCGGGATGGTGGGGACAATAGTAAATCCGGTCGATATAGGCGCCGTTTCTGCCGAGCGCCGTCTCCATCCGGAAATGGATCCGCCGCAACCCGTCGATGGTGCACTCGCCGCGGGCGACGACGGGCTGATTGGTGACCACGACGGTGCGGTAGTTCGAGCGATTGAGCCGCGCGATCGCCTCGCCGACACCGGGCAGAAGCTCGAAACGGCTCGCCTCGGCGAGATGTCCGACATCGGTGTTGATGGTCCCGTCACGGTCGAGAAAGACGCAGGCTTGCGGCGTGTCGCGGGCCGAACGGGCGATCTTGCCGGAAGCAAGGTCGCCACGGACGCGGTCGAGCCGGCTCGGCGTGCCGCAATCCTTGATGTATTCGAAACTGTTGTAGCCGAACAGCGGCATCCCCTCGCGCACCATCCGCGGGAAGACATCCTTGCCGAAATCGAGCGGTTCGGGTGTGCCGCGCCAAGCCGCGAGCGCCGGTTTGCGGACGACGTACAGGGCGGCGTTGACCAGATTGGGGTAGTCCCGATCGGGGTCGTGAGGGTAGGGATGGAACATCGTGATCTTGCCATCCTCGTCGATCTCGACCAGGTCGGAATCGTGCGGATGGTCGTTCGGATGCAGAAAAAGGGTCGCCGCCGCCTCGCCATGCGATTTGTGGAACGCCCAAAGACGGCCGAAATCGACCCCCAACATCGTGTCGCCGTAGATGACGAGGAACTCTTTGTCGAGGCTGTCAAACGACGCGAGCACCGCACCGGCGGTGCCGGACGGCTCGCCGTCGTCGATGCATTGGATTTGCAGGCCCCAATTGTTTCTGTCGGCGCAGAAACGCTCGATATGCTCGGCCGCGTAGCTGACCAGCACCAGTATCCGGTCGAAGCCGTATCGCTTTGCGAGCAGGATCTGGTGCTCCAGCAGCGGGACGCCGCCGATATCGATCAGCGGCTTGGGCATGCCGTTGAGGCGTTCGCGCAGCCGCGTCCCTTTTCCGCCGGCAAGGATGACCGCCTGCATCACGGCAAATTCGGTTGGGCCGCGACCTGGCGGATGGCGCGGCGGATGGCCTCGGCCGACCCGGCGCGGGGGCGCCAGCCGAGAGCATGCAATTTGTCGACCGACAACTCGAAGCGCGGCACATCGCCGACCCAGCCCCGGTTGCCTTGGCCGAATTCCAGACGTGCCCCGGGAGACACGACAGCGACGGTCTCTTCGGCGATAAACCGGACCGTCACGCCGTCATCGTCGGCGCCGATGTTAAAGCAGTTCAGGCGGTCTTGGGCGTGTTCCCGGATGAACCGCATCGCGTCGAGCAGATCGTCGACGTGGAGATAGCATTTCTGCTGCGTCCCGTCGCCGAGCACAGGCAGCACATCCGGCGTGGCGCGAAGCTTCCGGACAAAGTCGAACAGCACGCCATGCGTCGCCGGCGTTCCGACGACATTGGGGAAGCGAAAGATGAAGGCCTGCCGCAGATGGCTCTCGACGGCGGCGCTGATGATGCCCTCGCAGGCCAGTTTCATCGCACCGTAATTCGAGATCGGGAAACACGGCCCGGTCGCTTCGGTGAGCTGGACGCCCGGCCAGTTGCCGTAAATCGCCGAGCTCGAGGCAAAGGCGAGGGACGGGATGTGCAGCTCCCGCATGACCCGCAACAGGTTGAACGTGGTCATAAAGGTGTCGCGCAGATCCACCGTCGGATCGTCGACGCCGGCCGGAATGTCCGAGTTCGCCGCGAGATGCCAAACCTCGGTGATCGGCTCGCGGCGATGGTGCCCGGCGACGGCGGCGGTCAACGCCGCCAGATCATCGAGGTCGACGCGGTCGAAGACGAACCCCGGATGATTATGCACCGCAGCGAGGTTTGCCGGCGAACCGCGCACCAGGTTGTCGAAAGCGACGATGCGCCGTCCTTGACGCAGCAGCTCGCGAACCAGGTTGCTCCCCACAAAGCCGGCCGCGCCGGTGACGAGGATCGACATGTTCTACGCGGGATCGGCCGGCGAACCGGCCGGAGCGGCGGGTTCGGCCGCCGCCCTCATTCTGCCCACGACGCCGGTCGTCGAATGTCCCTCGATAAGGTCGATCAATACGACCCGCCCCCCGTTCGCCTCGACCTCGGTCGAGCCGACGACAGTTTCGAACGTATAATCGCCGCCCTTGATCAGCACGTCGGGTTTAAGGCGCTCGATCAAGGCCAGCGGTGTGTCGTCCTCAAAGCTGGTCACGGCATCCACCGACGCGAGGGCGGCGATCACCGCGGCACGATCCGGCAGTGCATTGATCGGCCGTTGCGGGCCCTTGAGCCGCGAGACGCTGTCGTCGCTGTTCAACGCGACAATCAGCCGGTCGCATTCAAGGCGCGCCTTGGCCAGCAACGTCACGTGGCCCGGATGGATGATGTCGAAGCAACCGTTCGTGAAGCCGACGGAGAGGCCTCTAGCCTTCCATTGCCGCGCGAGCATCTCGGCTTCCGCGAGAGTATGGATCTTCGTCTGGCCGGTATCCTTGTCGCGCGCCTCGCGCGACAGTTCGAGGATCAGTTCGTCAAGGTCGACGGCGGCGGTACCGAGCTTTCCGACGACGATGCCGGCGGCGGTATTGGCGAGCCGCATGGCCTGCGGCAATGGTTGACCGCTCGCATGCGCCAGCGCCAAGACCGCGATCACCGTGTCACCCGCTCCCGAGACGTCGAACACCTCCCGGGCACGCGCCGCATCGATGTGAACAGCGCCCGACGCCTCGACGAGCATCATCCCCTTTTCCGAACGCGTCGCGAGGATCGCCTCGGCCTGCGCGGCGCGGAGCGCCTTTGTCGACGCGCCGATCACATCGGTATCGGTCGCAACCGGCATCTTCGCGGCGCGCGACAACTCCATCAGGTTGGGCGTAATGCAGGTCGCCCCACGGTAGCGACGGAAATCGTCGTGCTTGGGATCGACGAACACCGGTATCCGCCGCGCATGAGCGAGCCGCATGACCCGCGACAATATTTTGCGCGCGACGACGCCCTTGCCGTAATCGGAAACGACGACTGCGTCCACGCCATCGATGGCTTCGTCGATCTCGGCAATCAGCGCCGCTTCCTCGGTGGCATTGATCGCATGCGACTGCTCTTCGTCGACGCGCATGATCTGCTGATGGGCGGCGATATAGCGTGTCTTGCAGGTGGTTGGACGGCTGTCGCTCGAAATCAGTCTATTTCTTATGCCCGACCAATTCCCGATCAGCGCCCGCAGGTCGTCAGCCGCCGCATCGCGACCGAGCAGTCCAACCAGGATAGCCTCTCCTCCTAGGGAGGCAATGTTGCGCGCCACGTTGCCGGTACCGCCCAGCGAGCAGCGCCGATTGCGTACCAGCAGGACAGGGACGGGCGCTTCAGGAGAAATCCGTTCGATATCGCAATAGGCGAAGTGATCAAGCATCACGTCGCCAATACACAAAATGCGGGTATGCGAAAAATCCATCACCGACAACTCTACGGCTGGTCAATCGTTCATACTGTCAGAGCACGAGTTGGTTCAAGCGCCGCGAGAACGGTCGACACAAGGGGCGCCAACGGCGCAGAAGGGACCAACGATAGCGGGCTATCTGCGGTGGCGGCGTTGAGCTTCTCCGGAAAAGTGGACGGAGCAAGGCCGCGAGACGCTCGACATGAATTGGGCTTCGATAACCCAGGGCCGAGTGCAGGCGGCGGGAGTGGTAGAAGCCCAATGTATTGAAACAGATCGCGCTGGGGGTCAGCGCGGGTGATGTAAATACGACGATGCACCCTCTCGGTCTTGAGCATGTGAAAGAAGTTCTCCACGGGAGCCTTGTCGAGGCAGTCGCCTTTGCGACTCATCGATGGTGGGCCTGGTTACCTCAAAGGCCGCGACGGCGATCGCATCAATGCCGCGTTCGCCGTTGTCGGCTACCACATCGGCCTTCCCAGGCGGCGGCTGGAACGCTTTTTGTGTTGCCTCATCCCGCGCCATCGCACCCAGCTACCCACAGAGTGCAAATCTCCTAAATCGCCACTTAACCGTTCTTCACGGGCGACTAACGGCTGATGAAGGTTGAGCAGGACGATCTTTACCGGGAAGGAGTCGCGACAGCATGCCAACTCGCTCAGATGCCAATGCCAAGCGACCCCCTTCTTAACCCGTTTCCCATAACGCTACGGGTGATATAATGCGCATCGCAATCGGCGTTCTCCTTAATCAAGGCAACTACACGTGTTCGGATTCCCTCGTTTTCGCAATCTCACGGTTCTCGGCCCAAGTGTAGCGGGGGCTACGGGTAGGCCTCGAGCGCTCTTTCACATTGCACGCCTATACAGAGTGATCAACTTCTGGTTTTGGGCAATCGTTGGTATTCCGACGATCGCGAGTGCTGTATACTTTTTTGGCATGGCCTCCGACCTATATCTGTCTGAGGTACGCTTCGTAGTTCGTGCACCGGCGAAAATGCAACTACCCGGGATTGGCGCGCTACTGAGTGGTGCTTCAATTGCATCTGGTATTGATGACACGTACGCAGTGGCGGATTATGTTATGTCGCGGGATGCCGTAGCAAAACTCGAGACCGAAATCGGTTTGCGATCGATGTTAGGTCGACCGGAAGGCGATCGTTTCTCCCGGTTTCCGGGAGTACTGAGCTTTGGGCGAAGTGACTTCGAAGCTCTTTTTAAAGCGTTTCCTCGATTTGCGTCTGTAGAAATTGATAGCCAGAGTGGCATCGCTACTTTGGACGTGAAAGCGTATCGTGCAAAAGACGCCCAAGAGATCGCGCAAGCTTTAGTAACTTATGCCGAGCAATTAGTCAACGCCATGAACGAACGTGCTCGCAACGACGCGCTTCAGGTATTTCAACGTCAAGTGGAAACCGATAAAGAACATATTGAAAGCGTCCAAGCGCAGCTTACGAAGTATCGTGTACAACAACGAATGCTTGATCCAAAATCTGCTGCAACAGGACCGTTAGAACTGATGGCAAAGCTAGTCGCTCAGCAAGCCGCAGCGCAAACGCAACTCGCAGATCTTTTGCGGAACTCTCCGCATAGTCCCCAGATCCCTCTGATCAGAACGCGAATTATATCGCTGGGACAGGCGATTGACGGTGAGCGCGCCAAAATTACGGGCGCTGATAATTCCGTAGCGACCGCGCAATCGGAATATGAGCGGCTGACAGTTGAGCTCGGGCTTGATGAAAAAGCGCTTGCCGCCGCATTTAGCTCACTGGAATCAGCGCGATTGGAGGCTCAACGTCAACAGCTCTATCTCGAAACGATAGTGCAGCCGAACCTGCCTGATTACCCAATATATCCAAAGCGGTTTGTGTCGTTCTTTGTGGTTACCGTGACATGTTTAATTGCTTACGGAATAGCGTGGCTTTTAATTGCAAGTGTGCGCGAGCACGCCTCGGCGTAATGTGGATACTGAGCGGGATGATTGCATATGGCTATCCGTGTTAACGGTCTATGCAAAGATTATGTTACCGAGAGCGGACAATTGAGACGAGTGCTAGATAATGTTACATTCGAATTGCAACGAGGCGAGAAAATCGTGCTTTTAGGTAACAATGGCGCAGGAAAATCGACGTTGATTCGGCTTTTGGGTGGAGTAGAAGTTCCTACCAGAGGCTCGATTGAGTTGGGCATGACAATGTCGTGGCCTGTAGGATTTGGCGGTGCGGTCCTCCCTATGCTAACAGGTAATGATAATATCCGCTTTATCGCAAGAATTTACCAAAAACACATCGCTGAAGTTAAAGATTTTGTGGAGGATTTCGCTCAACTTGGTAAATATCTATCGGAACCAGTAAAGACATATTCTTCCGGTATGAAAGCCCGATTGAACTTCGCTCTGTCGCTCGCAGTGGACTTTGACTGCTATTTAATTGACGAAGTTCTGGCAGTGGGAGATCAACGCTTTCAGCGCAGGTCTCACGAGGAGCTCTTTGAGAAACGAGCATCGAGAGCTATGATATTAGCTTCACACATTACTGAAATTGTCACGGCTTATTGCACGCGCGCTTTGTTGCTACACCGTGGGAGAGGAAAAGTATTTGATGATGTTGGATTAGCGTTTGACATTTATAGGTCAATATGATGTTCGGGGCGGCTTTAAAACAGTTAGATACGCAAAGGCGGATAATTGGCGCGGTCATGATACGCGAGATATATTTGCGATTTGGTCGAGAAGGCATTGGCTTTTTATGGTTGTTTGCAGAGCCGTTGATGTTCGGGATTCCGGTGTTTTTTATGTGGTCGATCGTACGTCCAAAATATGAACATGGCGTACTGATGATGGGCATGGTTATTACGGGATACCTACCTATCCTACTTTTCCGCCATGTTGGCGGAGTAATGCTCGTGCTCGTTCGTAGCAGTGTTGACCTGCTCTACCACCGGCAAATCACTCTTTTTGATGTCTTCGTAGCGCGAGGGCTGCTCGAGTTCATTTCGAATATAATGGCTCTGGTGATTGCGTTTTTATTGTTTTATATTCTGGGTGATGTCAGTTTTCCAGTTGACTTTGCAATGTTCCTGATTGGCTATTTGTTTATGTTTTGGTGGGCTATGGCCATCGGTCTTTTGGTCGGTGCAACGGCGGAGAGATCCGTCCTGGTTGAAAAGACGTGGCCCGTGTACTCCTACACGTATATGTTTTTTTCGGGGTTCTTTTTTCTGGCTGACTGGTTACCTCCTAAGCTTCGGGAGGTTGCACTTTGGCAACCATCACTTCAGGCTTATGAAATGATCCGAGCAGGGATGTTCGGCAAAACCCTAAAAACGTATGGGAGTCCTAGCTATACAGCTTTGGTGCTGGCCGTAATGACATTTGTGGGTCTATTGGCATTGCGCGAAGCCCGGCGACACGTAGAAGTCGAGTAGTACCCAGGACGAATCCGGGTTTGAGGTAGACCAGAGTAGAAATGCCAAGACAGACAAGACGCGGAGAAACCGGATGGTACAAATACACACGTACAGCCAAATCGCGGGACCAGTGGATGATTTTAATCTGAGGTTGGAGACTGGAAACGCTTACTCAGTGGCAAATCGACGGTGACGCTGCCTTCAGTTCAAGGCGGAGACTTTGTCTGATTGCCAGGCGGAGCCCCCGAAATGCCAGCGGTGTAGCGTATCGCCCGGCGACATCTTCGATTACCCACAAATGCGGCAAAGGTTGCGCCGAGCTTGATGATTGGGTCGATGCTTGGTATGACGCGAGGGCCGTCTGCGTCCCCGGCCGACGAGCGGCGGTCACAGTTCGCGGCTGCAGGATGAGCGAGAGTGGCTTTTGGCGCGGATCGCAGCGGTGCCGAACCTAACGCTGGAGGAGGTTCGCATCGAGTGGACAGCGCGCGGCAAGAGTTGGGTACGGCACGATAGTATGGTGGTTCTTCGCCGCCGAGGGCATCAGCTTCAAAAAATCCTGGCCGCCGCGAAGGCGCACGCTAGCGAGCAAGAGCGGCCTGACGTGACCGCGGCGCGCGCCGCTTGGTGGGCCGATCAGCCCCCACTTCGACCCCTGCCGGCTGGTCTTTTATCGACGAGATCGGCATCGCGACCAACATGACCTGCGCGGCCGCTGCGTGCTTTGAGGCCATGGAGGATCACCACCTTTGTCGCGGCGCTGCGCCACGATGCGATCACCGTGCCCTTTGTCATCGACCGTGCGATGACGAGCGCGATCTTTATCGAATACGTGCGTCAGTGCCTAGTGTCGACACTCAAGCTCGGCGATATCGTTGTCATGGACGATCTTCAGCCGCATAAAAATCCCAAGGTGCGCCAGCTTATCGAGGCGGCCGGCGCCGAGCGGCGTCGCCTGCCGCCGTATCATACCGACATGACCTGGTGGCTGACCTTTTCGAGCCAGGGATAGGGGCAACAGGGAGGGGATACGTCCGGTTTCAGCGAGCAGAGCGTTCCAAGCATCGCAGCATGCCTCGACGATCTCGGTGCCGCTGAACACGCGATGGGTGAGGCGGCTGTCCTTGAGGTAGAGCAGAGCCGCTCGATCGGATTCAAATTCGGGGCTATAGGGCGGCAGAAAGACCGGCGTGATGTTGTCCGGCACCACGAGGTCGTCGCGATGTGCCATCCGGCCTTGTCCATCAGCACGACGGCATGAGCGCCGGGGGCGACCGCCTGAGCGAGCTCGGCGAGAAAGAGGTTCGACGGGTCATAACCAGCGCGATGCCGGTGTCGCGCGCCGGGCACACCGCGCCGATAATTCCAGGCCGAGCGGTGGCCGAAGTCGCGCCGCCCGCGTGGGTATGACCGTGCTGCTACCCGATGTAGCCGGTGCGGCCGGTCTGCCCGACGCGCGCTTCGTCCCGGCTCCACAGCTCGAAGCGCTCGGCCTCCGGGTGGGCCGCGACGATCTCTTTCAGGCGCGCTGCAAACCCCTCTTTTTGCAGGCTGCCTGCGCCTTCGGGGCGGCTTTCGGGTACAATGGGCGGGTTTCGCGATGCGACAGGTCGAGCGACCACAACAGCCGCGGCATCCCCGTCTCGCTATAGCCGACGCCCCCAGCGCTCCTCGACCACTCGGCACAGATCGACGATCCGCCAGCGCTCGACACCGTCCACCGCCGGGTCGGGGCCGC
>DASZOZ010000139.1:0-60072 GCA_035550515.1 Allostellaceae bacterium | reverse complement strand
CTGGATCTGATAGTGCAAATCGACGAGAATCTTGGCGATCTGGTCGATCAGCGGCAGCGCTTCGGGCTGCAAATCCGCCTTGCCGCTGTGGAACAGCAGCGTCTCGTTGATGTCGATCACCACGCCAAGCGCTTGCAGCGTGACATTGACCTGCCCCTTGCGGATGAGCGCGGCCAGCGACTTGTTGAGCTGTTCGAACGCGGCGTCGAGGTTCTGCACGCGCTGGGCGACCTGGTCCTGCACCGATCCGGCGGGATTGTTCTCGGCCTGCGCCTCGGCTTCGACACCGCCGCGCGGCAGGAACTGGCCGTGATCGTTGGGGTGATCGGGATCGCCCCGCGTCTCCTCCTGGCGCAGCGCCGGCGGTGCGTCCTTGACCATCACCTCGCGGCTGGCGACCGGCAGGTGCACCGGGTTGGGCATGAAATTGAACGGCCCTTTCTCGGCCGCGCCGAACCCGGTGTCGTTGAGCGTGGTCGTGCGCCCCATGAAGGCAGTGGAGAACGACTCCGCCATCTCCTGGAATTTCGACGAGTTGATCGTCGACACCGCATACATGACGACAAACGTCGCCAACAGCAGCGTCACGAAATCCGCGTAGGAGATGATCCAGCGCTCGTGATTTGGCGGTTTCTCGGGTTCCATTCCCTTCATCGCCGATCTCCCTTGTGAGCGCGCATCAATCGGCCCCCGCCGGGGCGGCCGCCTCGCCTTCCGCGGCCGGTTTCTCGCCGCCTTCCCCGCCGCCATGTTCGAGGAAGCTGCGCAGCCGCATTTCGAGCTGCAGCGGACTTTCGAGGACGGCGATGCCGATCATCCCTTCGGTGATCATCTCCAGCCGGCGGATGCGCCGCTTGACGAGAAATTTGAGCTTCGAGGCCATCGGCAGGAACAGCAGATTGGCCCCGGCGACGCCGTACACCGTGGCGACAAACGCGGTGGCGATGCCTTCGCCGAGCTTTGACGGGTCGTCGAGATGCGCCATCACGGTGATGAGGCCCATCACCGCGCCGAGAATGCCGACCGTCGGTGCATAACCGCCCATCGCCTCGTACATCTCGGCCGCCAACATCTCCTCGTGCGACGCCGTCACGATGTTGGATTCGAGGACGACGCGGATTTGCGGCGCCTCGACGCCGTCGACGACAAGGCGCAGCGCCTGGCGGATGAACGGGTCGGTCTGCTGCTCGGCCACCGGATCGAGCGCCAGCACGAACTGGTGCCGCGCGATGCGCAGCCAGTCGGTGATCTGGCGCAGCAGGTCGGGCATGTCGTTCCGGGGCGGCATGAACACCCACATCGCCATCTTCAGGCCGCGCAGGAAGATCGGCAGCGGCGTCTGCAGCAGCACCGCGGCGAACGTGCCCCCCATGACGATGACAAAGGCCGAGAGCTGCAGCAGCGACAGCAGGTTGCCGCCGTCGAGCGTCATCGACGTACAGATCGAGCCGAGCGCGAGGGCGATGCCGACGATCGATAGGAAGTCCACGGGCTAGTCTCCCGACCCCGACGAGGGCGAAGGTGCCTCGGCGCGCCAATCGGCCAGCACGTCGCGCAGCATCAGCAGGGCGCGGCCGTGCACCCGGCATACGGTGGATTTGTCGAGGCCGAGCACCGCGCCGACCTCCTCCATGTTGAGTTCCTGCTCGTAATAGAGCGACAGCACGAGCTTCTCGCGCTCCGGCAGGGCGGCGATCGATTCGGCGAGCGCCGCCATCATCCGGCTCTTGTCGAGCGCCGCATCCTGGTCGTCGACGGCCTGCAGCGGGTCTCCGCCGCCTTCATCGAACTCGGCGATGTCGAGCAGCCGGATGCCGGCGATCTCGACCAGCGCCGCATGATAATCGCCGAGCGGCAGGCCCATCTCGGCGGCGACCTCGTCGTCGGTGCCGTCGCGGCCGAGCCGCCGCTTGACCGCCTGCATCGCCTGGCTGGCGCTTTTGGCGAGCCGGACCGTGCGCACTGGCGCCCAGACCTCGCGCCGCGACTCGTCGATCATCGCGTTGACGATCGAGCGTTGCAGCGCCGGATCGGAGGTCGCGGCGAGGCCGCCATGCCGCGCCAGCCGCAGCACCGCGATCAACCCGGCCTGGATCAGGTCGTCGAGTTGCACCGTCTCGGGCATGCGGCCCTTGAGGCGCAGCGCCAGCCGCTTTACCAGCGGAACAAACTGGCGGATCAGCTCGGTTTCGTCGAGCTGCGCGCCGTACCCGCCGTGATAGCCGCCGCGCGCGCCGCTGCGTGACGCCGACGCGACAAAGCCCGGATCATCGCCGAGACCATCGCCCGGATCATCGCCCAGGCGTTCGACGATCCTGATGTCGCCGTCAGTCGCCATCGCCCGGTTTCCCCGGCGAGCGGCCGAGCAATTCGAGGACCTTTATGCGCTTCTCGGGCGGTATTTCGGGGTAGGCGAAGACCCAGACGCGCGGCTGCACCGGCCGCAACAGCTGCGCCGCCAGTTCACGCAGCTCGGGCCGCGTGACCAGCGCGGCGACCTCGGCGATCGCCTCCAACCGCGCCGCCGCCGCCGCCGCCGTCGCGCGCAGCTCGCCCGCAAGGCCGGGCTCGATACCGAACGCGCCGGTGCCGGCAGAGAGTTTCTGGACCTCCTGCAACAGCCTTTCGAGATCGGGTTCGAGCGCCATTACCTTCAGCTCGTCGACCGCGCCGAACACGGTCTGCACGATGTAGCCGCCCAGCTTGAGCCGGACGATTTCGTGCAGCGCGCGCGGGTCCTGGGTCATCGCGGCGCCATCGATCAGCGCGCCGACGATCGTCCGCAGATCGCGGATCGGCACCTGCTCGGCCAGCAGATTGTTGAGCACGCTGTGGACCGCGGTCAGCGGCAGCAGCTTCGGGGTCAGTTCCTCGACCAGCTTGGGGACGAGCTTGTTGAGATAGGCCAGCACCGCGTCGAGCTCGCCGCGGCCGAACAGCGTCTCGACATGGTCGCGCACGACGCGCTCGAAATGCGTGGCCACGACGACCGCGGCATCGAACACGGTGTAGCCGGCCGCGCGCGCCTGATCGGCGCTCGCCGGCAAGATCCAATGGGCCGGCCGGCCGAACACCGGATCGCGGGTCAGGAGCCCTTGCACTTCCGCCAGCACCTTGCCCGAGGCCATCGCCAGCAGCCGGTCAGGATGCACCTCGCCGGCCGCCCGCTCGACCCCGTAGACGAGGACGCGATAGCCGGTGGATTTGAGGTCCGGGTTGTCGCGGACATGCACCACCGGCACCAGGAAGCCGAACTCGCGCGACACCTGCCGGCGCACCGCGCGCAGCCGGCGCAACAGACCGCCCTCACGATCCTTGCTGACGAGGCTCACCAGCCGGTAGCCGACCTGGATCTCCAGCGGCTCGACCAGCTCGACGACGCCGATATCGATCTCGGCCGGCTCGGCGGGGGGCGGCGGAGGCGGCGGGGCCTGTGCGGCGCGCGCCTGTTCCCGGCTGATCCACCGCGCCGCGCCGGCCAGCAGGCCGCCAAAGAACAGGAACGGCAGATGCGGCATGCCGGGCACCATCCCGCACAGCCCGACGATCCCGGCCGCCAGCCACCACGCCTTGGGATAGATCGCGAGCTGCGAGACGATCTGCTTGCCGACGTCGTCGCCGGTGGTGACCCGGCTGACCACGATGCCCGCCGCCGAGGAGATCACCAGCGCCGGGATCTGCGCGACGAGCCCGTCGCCGATCGTCAGCAGGGTGTAGGTCGAACCGGCTTCGGCGATCGTCAGATCGTGCTGCCAGACGCCGATGATCAGCCCGCCGATCAGGTTGATGAAGAGGATCAGGACCGCGGCGACGGCGTCACCGCGGACGAACTTGCTGGCGCCGTCCATCGCGCCGAAGAAATCGGCTTCGCGGCCGACGTCCTGGCGCCGCCGCGTCGCCTCCTCCTGGTTGATGAGACCGGCGTTGAGGTCGGCGTCGATCGCCATCTGCTTGCCGGGCATGCCGTCCAGCACAAAGCGCGCGGCGACCTCGGCGATGCGCCCGGCGCCCTTGGTGATGACGACGAAATTGATGATCACCAGGATCGCGAAGACGGCGATGCCGACCGCATAATTGCCGCCGATGACAAACGCGCCAAACGATTCGATGACCCGGCCGGCGGCGTCGGAACCCTGGTAGCCGTCGAGCAGGATGACCCGCGCCGCCGCCACGTTGAGCGACAGCCGCAGCAGCGTCGTCATCAGCAGCAAGGTCGGGAAGGACGAGAAATCCGTCGGCTTGGCGGTGTAGAGCGCCGCCAGCAGGATCATCAGCCCGAAGCAGATGTTGAAGGTGAAGAGGATATCGAGGCCGAAAGGCGGCAGCGGCACCACCACCATCGCCAGGATCAGGACAAACCCGACCGGCCCCGCCAGCGACGGCAGGTTGCGGCGCAGGACCGCAAAGTCGAACCCGGCCCGCGCCGCGGCCGCCCGCACCGTCGGCGCGGCCGGCATGCTCATGACAGCATCCCCGGCAGGCCGGCCAGGATGGCGATCGTGAACGCCTCGAGCTGGCGCAGCAGCCAGGGCCCGAGCAGTGCCAAGGCGACCCCGGTGCCGAGGAATTTCGGCACGAAGCTCAATGTCGGCTCGTTGATCTGGGTCACCGCGAGGAAGACGGCGACCACCACGCCGATCACCAGAATCACCGCGAGCACCGGGCCGGAGACGAGGAGAATCGTCAGCAGCGCACCGTGAGTCGCTTGGGAGACGTAGCCCATCGCCGCGCCTCAGCCGAGCCGTTTGACGCGTTCGGCCTGGCTGACCACTTCGACGAAGCGCAGCCCCAGCTTTTCCGCATTGACCAGAACGACCTCGCCGCGGCCGATCAGCACGCCGTTGACGCGCACGTCGAGCGGCGTGCCCGGGCCGCGGTCCAGCTCGATGATCGATCCGCGACCGATATTGACCACGTCGCGGATCGGCACTTCGGTGCGGCCCAGCTCGACCGAAAGACACACGGGCACGTCAAACACCAGATCGAGCCGGCCGGCCGGTCCGCCATCGCTCGCGCCGTCCAGCGCCGCCGGCCGAGCTCCCTCAGGCGACGGCTCCAGCGCCGCGAACGGCGAGGCGCCGTCGTCCGGCGCTACCGCGGCTCCGATCGGCGGATCGCCGATTGGCGGATCGTCAGCCATCAGCCGTCCTCCCGTGTGACAGGGCCGCGCGGCAGCCGCGCTTGCTCCGGGGCCGACGGGGGCAGCCGCTCCTCGACCAGCACGCCGGTCTTGCGGCCGTGCCGTCCCCAGCGGCCGCGAAACAGCGGGATCCCGTTCGCCTCGACGACCAGCGTTTCCGGCCGATCCATTTCAAAGACGTTGCCGGGGCGCAGACCGACCAGATCGCCGACGCTGATCTCGATCTTGCCCAGCTCGACATTGAGGGTGATCGACGCCTGCTGCACGCCGTGCCGCAGCGTGTCGAACCAGTGGTCGTCATTGTCGCCGGCATCCGCCACGAGGCCCGCCACCAACTGGTCCTGCAAGGGCTCGACCGCGGCGTGAGGGATGAAGACCGCGACCGTGCCCTTGCCCTGATCGACCGTGACGTCGAACGAGCTCGCCAGGATCAGGTCGTCGGCATGCGCAAAGCTGGCGAATTGCGGGTTGGTCTCGCAGCGCAACGGGCCGATTTCGAACCGGCCAAGCGGCTCCCAGGCGACGATAAACTGCTCCAGCGCGATATCGATCACCCGGCGCATCGATTTCAGCTCGAAGGCGGTAAAGTCGCGGTTGGTGTTGATCGGGAACCGGCCGCTGCCGCCGAACCGGCTCTCCACCAGCGAGATCACCAGCGGCGCATCGACCGCCAGCACGACCATCCCGCGCAGCGGGCGCATCGTAAACAGCGTCAGATGCGTCGGGCTGCCGAGCTGCTCCATGAGCTCGCGATGTTCGACCAGCCTGATGCCCGTCGCCGCGATCGTCACCCCGCGGCGCAGGTGCTGCAGCAGCGCCCCGCGCAAGCAGCGCACAAAGCGGTCGTTGATGCGTTGCAGCGTCGGCTCGAGGCTCGACAAACGGTTGCGTGCCGGGCCGTCCTCGGCGACGAGGTCGTAGACCGGCGGACCGTCGAGCGGATCGGCGGCGTCAGACATAGACGTTCAGCCCGGAAGCGGCCGCACGCGGTGCGGCGGCGAGTGGCGGCGCGATCGCCGATGCCGCAAAGGCGCGGGCGGAGGGGCCGGGCGGCGGCGGGCTCGGCCTTTGCTGCTGCGGGCTCGCCCCGTCGCTGCCGACCCAGGCGCCGTTGAGGTTGTATCCGGCGTCGCCGAGGCTGCTGTGCAGCTGGCCGAGCGCCGCGCTGATCGCATCCTGCACCTGCGGCTGCGGCGAGGCGAACCAGGCCGACACGTCGCGGCCGGCGACCGCGACGCGAACCGTGACGTCGCCGAGCTCGGGCGGACGCAGCCGCAGCACCATGTCCCGCGAGCCGCTCGACACCAGACGGACAAGGTGTGCGGCGACCTGGTCGGCGACGGCAACGGGGCTCGCCGCATCGGCGCCCGCCGGCGGCGCGGCGGTCGGCGCGATGAGGGGGTTCGTGTCGCCGGCATAGCCGGACGCAGCGGCGACCGGCACGGCGGCCGCGCCGGGACTGCCGGCGACGGCTTGCTCCTGACGATTGCGAACGCCCCCGCCAAAACTGGCGAACCCGCTGTCCGTCGTGTCGAGCGGGACCGGAGGCAGCGGCTGCGGCAGGACCGCAACCGGCAGCGGCGAGCCCGCCGGGTCGGAGCGAGGCGAGGGCTGGACGGCAGCCGCGGCCGAGACCGTGCTCGGCGCTGCCCCGTCCCCGCCGGGACTCACGGACGAGGCCCCGCCCGGATCGGCTGGGTTTGAAATGTCGCTCCGCGCCGAAGCCGCGACTTGCAGCGGCGCCGGCGGTGCGACGGCGGTTGTCGCGGCGGCCGCCGGACCGGCAATCGGCGCGCCGGCCGACACTGGCGGGGCTTGGCCAGCGGCCGATGCGAGGAGGGTTTCCGCGGCGAGCATGGCCGCAGTGTCCGCCGCCGTGGCGTCGCCGGCAGGCGCCGCCGCACCCGGACCCGGCGCCACAACACGGGTCGACGACGCGACCGCAGCCGGGATTGCCCGTGCCGCTGCAGCCGTTGGCGCCCTTGGCGCATCGGCTGCCCCGACCTGACCGGTTGCCCCGAGCCCACCGGTTGCCCCGAGCTCACCGGCTACCCCGAGCTCACCGGTTGCCCCGAGCTCACCGGTTGCCCCGAGCTCAGCGGTTGCCCCGAGCTCACCGGTCGCCTTGAGCTCACCGGCTACCCCGAGCTCACCGGTTGCCCCGGGCGCATCGGTTGCCCCGAGTTCGCCAGTTGCCCCGGGCGCATCGGTTGCCCCGAGTTCGCCAGTTGCCCTGAGCTCACCGGTTGCCCTGAGCTCACCTGTTGCCCCGGGCGCATCGGTTGCCCCGGGCGCATTGGTGTCACTCGGCACGGGGACCGGCGTCGGCGATTGCCCTGCCGCCGGCGTATCCGACGCGGTAAATGCTTGCAGCGGCGCGACCAATGCTGCCGAGGCCACTGCCCCGGGGCTCCCGGACACCGTCGAGGAAGCGCTTGTCCCCCCGGCAGCGGCGTCGACCGCGGTGGAGTCCTTGCCCGGATCGACCGCGCTGGAAATGGCGAGAGCGAGATCGCCGGGCTGCGCGCCGGATGTGCCCTCGTTGCGAAATATCGCGGGCGAGGCTGCGGTGGTTGTCGTGCCGGCCGCGAGCGGCGGGCTGATGGCCGCGGCGGCGAGAATGGCGGAGACGACACCGATCGCGGACTGAACCCCTGCCGCATCGCCGGCGTCGCCGTGCTTGCGCGGCGTCGGCAAGTCGGCCCCCGCCTCGTCCCCTTGAGCAGCCAGGGTGGAGATGCCCGGCGGCGCGCCGGCCGCGTCGAGCGCCCCGGCAAAGCTGCCGCCGGCGCCGTCGGCCGCCGCCTCGGGCCGCGCGTCGTCGCGGTTGGCGGCGATGCCGATCGTCCCGCGGTGCGCGCTGATGCGAAGCGACGACATGCGCTCAGCTCACCAAGTCGGCGCCGTCGGTCGGCAGGATGATCGTCCCCTCGCGCTCGAGGCGCTGCGCGGTGGCGACGATCTCGCGCTTGGCGGTATCGATCTCGGTCACCCGCATCGGGCCGCGCGCGGAAATCTCCTCACGCAGCATCTCGGCCGAGCGCTGCGACAGGTTGCGCATGACCTTGTCGAGCAGCTTGGCGTCGGCGCCCTTGAGCGCCGAGGCCAGCAGCTTCTGGTCGATCGAGCGCAGCAGCATCTGGAAATTGCGGTCGTCGAGGCGCAGCAGGTCCTCGAACACGAACATGCTGTTCTCGATGCGCTGCGCGAGTTCGGGGTCGACCTCCTTGATCTGGTTGAGGATCGCTTCGACCCGCTGGGTGTCGATGCGGTTGAGGATCTTCGCCGCCATCGGGACCCCGCCGACGCTGACTTGGGCATGCTGAGCCTCGCCGGCGAGCAAATCCTCGATCGCTTCGTTGAGTTCGTGGATCGCCGCCGGCGGGATCGAATCGAGCGTCGCCAGCCGCGGGATCACCTGTTCGACCAGCTCCGCCGGCAAATGCTGGATCAGCGCGTCGGCCTGCTCCGGCTCCAGGTAGGCGAAGATCATCGCGACGATCTGCGGGTGCTCGTTCTTGATCATTTCGGCGAGAACCCGCGGGTCCTGCAGCTGCACCGCCTCGATGCCGGCGAAATAGGTGCCCTGGTTGAGCCGGGCGGCGAGACGCTCGGCCTTGTCGGCGCCGAGCGCACGCTCCAGCACGCCGTGCACATAGGCTTCGGCGCCGATGCCGATCGACGTCTCCTGCAGCATCATGTCGATGAATTCCTGGTAGACGGACGTGACCTCCGCCTTGGACACGCTCTGGATGCGCGCCATCGCCATCGACAGCAGGTTGATCTCGAGCTGGGTCATGTGCTTCATGACTTCGGCGGCGGCGTCCTCGCCGATCGACAGCATGACGACCGCCGATTTCTCGAGGTCGGTCAGCCCGTGTTCGGCATCGCGGCCGAGATCGAGATCGAGATCACTGGGCTCGCTTAAGAGCGCTGCTTCTGTCATCGGCTATCCATCCCCTTAAGACCTGAGCGGTGCGTGCTGGATCGTGCGACACCAGCGTCTGAACGGTTTCGGCCTCGATGCTGAAAATATCCTGCGGTTCGCTTTTGGCCGCCGGCACCGGCCGCATGCTCGGCGTGGCCTGGCTCGCGTCATCCACCGCGAGCCCGGCCCGGATCGCGGCGAGTTTCGCGGTGGTCGCGGCGACGATCGACGCGTGAATGCCGGCGATGCGCCGCAGCAGCGGGAAAAATCCGCCGAACAGCGCGAGCAGCCCGGCCGCGGCGAGCAGGGCGTTCTGCCCGGTCGCGTTGGCCCACGGCTCGCGCCACCACGGTCCGGCCGGGTGCGGCGACAGGCCGCCCTCCGGCTCGAACGGCAGGTCGACCACGGTCACATGCGGGTTTTGCGCGACGCCGATCGCCGAGCTCACCAGCTTGTTGACCGATTGCAGCTTGTCGCCGGACAACGGACTGCCGGTCGGGTTGTTGACCAGCACCGCGATATTGATCCCCCGCAGCCGCCAGGACGGGTGCTCGCGAAACTCCACCGTCTTGTCGATATCGAAATTGGTCGTCTTGTGCGTGTCGGACGGTACGACCTCGTCCTTCTTCGCGGCCGATGTGCCGGCCTGTCCGGTTGTCGCCTGGCCGGGCGGGCCGGTCTGCGCCGCCTGATTTTGCGGCGGCTCGGGCGCGGCGGTGGTGGGCGTTTCGGGCCGCCGGTTGGACAGCGCCCCCGGGATGCCGATCGGCTGTTCGCTTTCCGAGCCGCGGATATGGGTGGTCTCGTCCTGGCTCAGCACATGGGCCTGGCCATAGCGGACGAGGCTTTCCTTGCTTTGCGAGAAATCGATGTCGACGTCTGACGAAACCCGGAAATTTCCACGGCCGAGCACCGGCACGAGCAGCTCGGTGACCAGGGTCTCGTAGCGGCGGTTGATCTCATGGCTCAGCTCCAGTTGCTGCGGCGCCTGCATGGTGACGCCGTCGCCGTTGGGGTTGAGCACCGTGCCGCTCTGGTCGACCACCGTGACGCGGTCGCGCGCCAGACCGGGGACGCTCGACGACACCAGCCCGACGATCCCGGTCACCTGGGCGGGTGTGAGCGTCGTGCCGGGGCGCAGCCGCACCAGCACCGAACCGCTGGGCTTTGGCGCATCGCCGAGAAAGCTGGTCTCTTTCGGCAGCGCCAAGGTCACCTTGGCGGAGACGACGCCGTCGACCTCGCCGACCGTGCGCGACAGCGCCTTCTCGATGCCGCGGACGTAATGCACCTGCTCGACAAACGGGCTGACCCCGAGGCTTTCGTTGTCGAGGATGGCCCACTCGTCGGCGTCCTTTTTGGCGACGCCGCGCGCCGCGAGCTGCAACCGGGCGCGGCCGACCTCCGCTGCCGGCACCTGGATGACCCGGCCGCCTTCGGTGATGCGGAACGGGATGTTGAGCTTTTGCAGCTCGGCGATGGCGCGGCCGCCCTCCTCGCCCGAAAGACCGGCGTAAAGCACGGCGTAGCTCGCCCCCCACAGCCACAACCCGGCGGCGATGAGCAACGCCGCGGCCGCCGCGGCGGCGCCGGCGACGATCGTGGTGCGCGACCGGTCGCCCAGCAGCGGGCGGACCCGCTCCATCAAGCTCTGGGGGTTGATCGCGTCGAGAAACGCCACGCTTCACCCGTGCCGTTCGTCAAACCTGCATGTTCATGATGTTCGTATAGGCGGCGACCACCTTGTCGCGGACGCCGGAGGCCATCTGCAACGCCAGGTTCGCCTGCTCCATCGACACCATGACATCGCTCAGCGGGATACTGTTGTCGCCGGCCGCGAAGGCTTTCGCGCGGGTGTTGGCGTCGGCGACCGTATTGTCGACGCTGCTGAGCGCGTTCTTCAGCGCATCCATAAAGCTCGGCTGCGACCCGCCCTCGACATTGGGGACGAGGGAGGCGGTCGAGGGGGCAGCGGCGGCGCCGGCGAGCGACTTGAGCTCGGATAACACCGCGTTCATCGCCGCGACCGGGTCGATCATCGGCCGGCCCTCGTCTGCGGCCGCTGCGCCAACTGGCGGCGCTGGGCCAAAAACGCCAGGCGGGTCACCGCCTCCTCGGTCTCGATCGAGGTCTCGCTGAGCTCCGCCTGGACCCCGCAGCCGCCCGTGCCGTCATCCGGAATAGCGCTGGCGACGCGACCGTACAGCACGATGGGTTCGAGAAAATTCGGATCGAAATAGAGCTTGATGCGCAGCCAGTCATCGACCCGCAGCGGCGCCGGCGAATGCCAGGCGATGCGGTCCATGCCGAGCTCGATATTGCGCACCGGCGGCGGCACGACATCGCGATAGGCAAGCCGTCCGAGCATATCGATCACGATGTCGAGCTTGATGCGCAGCGGCGCGAGGGCTTCGGTCAGGCGCTCGTCCGCCGGGCGCTGCGCCGCCTCGAGCTCGACGCCGTGCAGCAGGAAGCCGAGCACCCCGGCATTGCTCCACGCCGCGCGGCCGCATTCCTCCGCCGCCGGCGCGCCGTCCAGCACCTCCCACGCCACCGGCAGCGCCAGGCGGCTCAAGTAAACCGGGCGCTCGGGCATCGCAGCACAAAGGGCTCGCCAAAACGGCACGACAGCCCGATCCCCCCACGCGACGACAAGGTCCCCACCCCGTCACTCCAGCAAACAAAAGCGACAACTTGACGAAAAAGCGAAATATCGAAATTCTACGTATCATGGCGCGCGTTGCCTTGGCAAGCGCGGAAAGCAAACGCGGCCGGGCGCGACAATCGTTTAGCGATTATCGACAAAGCCGGGCCGAAGACCGCGTTGCGGCGAAAAAGCGACGGCCGCAGGGCGGCGAATTACTTCACGGCCCGGGTGTGCGTGCAGACGGGAGGATCGCGCCGGGCGGGTCAGCCGCGGGCCGCGCGGGGTGCGGTGCGGGGATTGCGCCCCGGCGGCTCCGCCGTCTCGCGCGGGTCCGGCCAGTCGCCGCCGTAACCCTGGCCGACAAAGGCCAGAAAACCGCCGTTCTCGACGGCGGCGGCGCTCATCATTCCGAGCATGTTGACGGTGCGGCAGACCGGGCAGGTTGCCGCCTTGGCGCGCTCGGCATAGAGATCGAACATGCGGGTCGCATTCATGCCCCCGATAAAGCCGCCGGCACCCCGCCAAACGCAAAGTATTTGATAGTTAATCGAGAAGTCTTAACTAAACCTTCAAGCGATTCGCCGGGGGAACCCGCCGGCGCTGCGCCCGCCGCACTCCCGGCCGCGGCTCGGCCGCATGTCGGCGACAACCGGAAAAGCGATTGGAAAACAACGGTCCGTCCGGCCGGAATGCCGCGCGGAATCAAGCGGGTCCGGCCACTCGCGCCGGCCCGCGTTGCGCGACAGCCCGAAACATCTTGTAACACCTTTATGATCAATCTTCGCTAGGCGCACCGCAGCGCAACATGGTAAATGAATTGTTAACAGGGTCGAGATGGGGCTGCCGACCCCTCGTGCTGTGTGTCTAAGGCATGCGATAGGGCGGCCGCGGGGCGCCGAATAGGGGATCGATGGCTTCGATACCGGGTTCACAATTCGACGTGACGGCGGGGAGTCTCGCCGTCAACATCGTCGAACAGTCGGCCGGCCCGCTACCGCCGCCGACCCCCGGAAGCTTCAACCTTCTGGTGTGGACCGGCGCGTCCGGCACCGCGCCCGCTACGCTCCCCACAGGCTACCAGGCGGAAACACTGCTCGCCGGCAGCGGCGGCAGCCAGACCACGCTGACCGTGCTGAGCGGCACGCTCGACGCGACGGTCAGCAGCGGCGGCACCGAAATCGTCGGCTCGAACGCGGCGGCGAGCGGCACCACCGTGCAAAGCGGCGGCTCGTTCATCGTCTCCTCGGGCGGCGTCGCGACGAGCACGACGATCCTGGCCGGCGGCCAGGAGACGGTCGTCACTGGCGGTACCGACACCCGAGGGGTGCTGAGCGGCGGCACGCAAACCGTGTCCGGCAGCGGCTTTGTCAGCAACACCGCGGTCGACAATGGCGGCTCGCTGGTGATTTCGGCCGGCGGCACCGCCGCCGGCGCGACGATCGACAGCGGCGGCGTCGAGACCGTATCGTCGGGCGGCACCGAAAGCGGGACCCTGGTCGAGAGCGGCGGCGTCCTGAATATCGGCTCGGGCGGCACCGCCGCGAGCGAGATCGTATACAGCGGCGGCACCGAAATCGTCTCCTCCGGCGCCACGGTGAGCAACGTCCTGGTCGAGGCGGGCGGCACGCTCATCGTGCTGTCGGGCGCGGCGGTGACCGGCACGACGGTGCAGAGCGGCGCCGCATTGCTGGTGTCCGGCGGCGGCACCGCAACCGGCACGACGACCGCGACCACGGTGTCCTCGGGCGGGACCCAGACCGTCAGCAGCGGCGGCACCGCAGCCGGCACCACGGTCAGCAGCGGCGGCACCCAGACCGTCAGCTCGGGCGGCACCGCGGCCGGCACCACGGTCAGCAGCGGCGGCACCCAGACCATCAGCTCGGGCGGCGCCGCGAGCGGCACCACGGTGAGCAGCGGCGGCAGCCAGACGATCAGCTCCGGCGGCACCGCAACCGACACGAAGGTCGGCAGCGACGGCAGCCAGGCCGTCAGCTCGGGCGGCACCGCCGCCGACACGACGGTCAGCAGCGGCGGCAGCCAGACGATCAGCAGCGGCGGCACGGCGAGCGGCACGACGCTGAGCGGCGGCAGCCAGACCATCAGCTCGGGCGGCGTCGCCAGCGACACCACGATCAGCAGCGGCGGCAGCCAGACGATCAGCAGCGGCGGCACGGCGGCCAACACCAGCGTCGGCAGCGGTGGCAGCCAGACCGTCTCGTCCGGCGGCGCCGCGAGCGGCACCAATATCGGCAGCGGCGGCACGCAGACGGTCAGCTCCGGCGGCACCGCCGCCGACAGCTTCCTCAGCGACGGCGCGACCCAGAACCTCGGCTCGGGCGGCGTGGCGTCGGGCACCGTGCTCGACGGCAGCGCCACCCAGCTCGTTTCCGGCGGCACCGCGATCAGCACGATCGTCAGCGCCGGCGACCTGCAGATCGTCGAGTCCGGCGGCACGTCGATCGACACGACGCTGCTGTCGGGCGGCAGCGAAGCCTTGTCCGCCGGCGGCACCGGCAGCGAAACGACGATCAGCAGCGGCGGCACCGAGACGATTTTCTCCGGCGGCACCGCCAGCGGCACGATCGTCCTGAGCGGCGGCAGCGAGATCGTCTCGTCCGGCGGCCAGACGATGCTCGCCAACGTCTCGAGCGGCGGCACCGAGACGATTTTCTCCGGCGGCACCGCCAGCGGCACGACAATCCTGAGCGGCGGCACACTGCAACTGCTGGGCACCGGCAACGCCGCCGTGCCGGGGCTGACGATCAATGCCGGCGCCACGGTGGCGGTCGGGTCGGGGGCGACGTTCAGCGCCGGACCGGAAGTCGGCAGCGCGATACTGATCGGGCTCGCCGGCAGCCAGGATACGATCAACGTCTACGGCACCGCCGACACGGTGATCGGCCTCGGCAGCGACGTGCTCAACATCTACGGCACGAACGATACCGGCAGCGCCGGCAACGGTGCCGACACGATCAACGTCTACGGCGTCGGCGACACGGTCAACGGCGGCGTGAACCCGACGACGGTCACCCTTATCGGCACGGCCGATGTCTACAACGCATCCGGCGCGAATGACCAGATCACCGCCACCGGCAACAACGACACGGTGAATGCCGGCTCGGGCGCCGATACGATCACCGTGACCGGCACCGGCGACTCGGTCGGCGGCGGCACCGGGCCCGACAGCTACACGATCACCGGCACCAACGACACGGTCAGCGTCGGCAGCGGCGACGATGCGGCCACCGTCACCGGCGTCAACGACGTGATCATCGCCGGCTCCGGCGCCGATACGATCACCGTGACCGGGTTCGACGACTCGCTCGTCGGCGGGTCGGGCCCCCTCACCGCCACCATTACCGGCACCGGCGACACGGTGCGGGCGGCGGGCGGCGACGCGACGATCACCATGACCGGCGTCGCCGATGTCGGCTTTGGCGGCAGCGGGGCGGCTTCGGTCACGATCACCGGGACGAACGACGCCTATACCGGCGGCAGCGGCCCCGAATCGATCAATGTCACCGGCACCGGCGATATTGTCCTGGGCGGCTCGGGCAGCGACACGATCACAGTGTCCGGCTACCAGGACTCGATCACCGGCGGCTCGGGCCCCGACACGATCACCGCGATCGGCACGGCCGAGACGATCACCGGCGGCAGCGGCAACGATGTGGTCAGCGTCTCCGGCGTCAACGACGTGGTGGACGGCGGCGCCGGCGCCGACACGATCACCGCGAGCGGCTCTGGCGACACGATCAACGGCGGCTCGGGCGGCGATACCGTCAACGTGTTCGGCTCGGCCAACCAGATCAACGGCGGCAGCACGCCCGACAGCATCTCGGTCTACGGCACCAACGACACCGTGAACGCCGGCGCCGCGGTCGACACGATCAACATCTACGGCACCAACGACCTCGTCGTCGGCAGCGCGGCCAGCGACACGATCAACGTCTACGGCAGCTTCGACACGATCATGGCCGGCACCGCGTCCGACACGATCAACGTCAGCGGCGGCAACGATACGGTGGTGGCCGGCGCGGTGGGAGCGGGAGCGACCACGGCGATCAACCTGTCCGGATCGAACACCACCTTTGTCGACACCGGCAATTCCGCGATATTCAACGACACGATCGTCGGCTTCTCGCAAGCGGCGGGCGACACGATCCATCTCGAGGGCAGCGACACCACCGCCTACGCGCTCAGCCACACGAGCTCGCAGAATAGCGGCCAGGACACGCTGATCCAGTTGAACGACGGCTCGACGATCCTGCTGAAGGGCATCACCAGCATCAACCAGCTCTTCTTCAGCTAGACTGCAACCTGACGCTACCCTTGGCGTCGCCAAAGCGCGGGCCGCGGCCCGCGCTTTTTGCTGGACGGGTTGTGTCGGCCTTTGGGAACGCCCCTCGCCCCATGGTCGTTGTTCGCTCAGGCCGCGGCGCTTGCGCGATTGCCGGTTGATTTTTCCGTAGCGAACCTGTTTCGCTGCACCCGCGTCATCGTGGCGCGTCGAACTCGCGGCCCTTGATAGCGGGGACAAGCCCGATGCGGTCGATCATTGGTCTCTATTTCATCATCGGGATCGTGTTGCTGGTCATCGGCTATTTCGCGACCGGCCCGTGTCCCAACAAGAACACCGATGTCGTCAACGACGTGGTGTTCGTGCTCACTTGGCCCGTCGAGCTTTACGGTTACGTCATTGCCGGCGATATGAGCCCGGAGGGATGGCTGCATGCACAGGCCTGCGAGGGCGGGTTCGGCCAGCACGGCACCGAGCTGCCAAAGCCCCAGCCGCAATAGCCGTCAGGCGCAATAGCCGTCAGGCGAGGCCGAACTCCGCGCCGGCGTCGCGCCGCAGGTGCTCGCCGATCGACCGGCCGAGCGCGGCAGCCTCGGCCGTCGGCGCCTGCCCTTCGGCCCGCCGCTCGGCGCTGCCGTCGGGCGTCAGCAACATGGCCCTCAGCCGGACCTGGTCGCCGTGCCGTTCCGCCAGCCCGGCGATCGGCGTGCGGCACGAGCCGTCGAGCGCCGCCAGCATGGCCCGCTCGGCGGCGACGCAGACCGCGGTCGTCTCGTCGTGCAGCACCGCGAGCAAGTCGCGGACCACGGCGTCATCGGCCCGCGCCTCGATCGCCAGCGCTCCCTGCCCGACCGCCGGCAGCATGGTGTCGACCGGAAGTATCTCGGCGGCGACGTCGGTGCGGCCGAGCCGCTGCAAACCGCACAGCGCAAGCAGCAGCCCGTCGACCTGGCCCGCTCCCAGCTTGTTGAGCCGGGTATCGACATTGCCGCGGATCGGCGCGGCGACGAGGTTGGGCCGGCGGCGCAGCAGTTGCGCCGCCCGGCGCAGCGACGCGGTGCCGATCCGCGCGCCGTCCGGCAACGCGTCGAGCGGCACGCCGTCACGCGTCACCAGCACGTCGCGCGGATCGTCGCGCGGCAGGACGCAGGCGATCGCCAACCCCGCCGGCAGAACGGTCTCCATGTCCTTCAGCGAGTGCACCGCGACGTCGATGCGGCGGTCGGTCAGCGCCTGCTCGATCTCCTTGGTGAACAACCCCTTGCCGCCGATCTCGGCAAGCAGCCGGTCCTGCACCCGGTCGCCGGTGGTGCGGATCACGACGATCTCGACCATGCCGAGTACGCCGAGCTCGGGATGCGCCGCGACGAGGCGGTCGCGCACCAGGCCGGTCTGATGCAGCGCCATGGCGCTGCCGCGCGTACCGATGCGTAAGGGCCGTACCGCCAAATCCGTTCCCTCGAAGCGAAGGCGGTGGTTTTAACAACCGCACCGGCTCGGCGCTACTGATCGATGGGCGTCGGCAGCAAGGGCAGCCGGTGCGTGACCGCCAGCCAGAAAAACGCGAAGGCCAGCGAGATCAGCGCGATCGGGACGCCGGCCTTGGCGTGGTCGGCAAAGGTCAGCGGTGCTTTCATGCGGTCGGCGCGCTCGGCGATCAGCACATTGGTGAGGCTGCCCGACAGCAGCAGGTTGCCGGCGAGTGTCGACAGCAGCGCCAGCGAATAGAGCACGCCTTGCGGCGGGATCGGCCAGATCTGCAGCAGCAGCATCGCCGCCGGCAGGCTGCCGATCGCGTTGCTGCTGACCGCGGCGAAGATCGTCAGCGGCACCAGGCCGTTCGGCAGTATCGCGTGCTGGCCGAGAAATTCGGAGAGCTGCGCCGCGATCCCCGCCTGATTGAGCGCGCCGGTGACGGCGAACAGGCAGGCGACCAGCAGCAGCAGCGGCCAGTCGACCGCGGCGATCATCGTCCGGCTGGTGATCTTGCGGTTGGCGAGCAGCAGGGCGGCGATAAACAAGGCGCCGACCTCGCGCGGCAGCGGCGTCAGGAACAGCACGAACAGCGCGGCCAGCGCCGCCGCGCCTTTGATCACCTGATTGCGGTCGAACGGATGCGCGGTCACCGGCGGCAGGTCGAGCGGTTCGGCCGGCTCGCCGAGATAGATCCGCCGCCGCCATTGCAGCCAGACGACGACAAACACCGTGAGCAGGCTGAACAGCGCCGGCAAACCGCAGATGTTGATGAATTTCCAGAAATTGAGCCGGCCGATCTCGCCGAGCAGGATGTTTTGCGGGTTGCCGATCAGCGTCGCGGCAGAGCCGGCATTGGTCGCCGCCGCCAGCGCGATCACAAACGGCCGCGGGTCGCAGCCGCGGGCGCGCGCGCCGGCGATCAACAGCGGCGCGATCGTGATGATCAGAATGTCGTTGGCCATCACCGCCGACAGCACGCCGCCGATGGCGACGGTCAGCGCCAGCAGGACGGTGGTGCCGTGCCCGCGGCTGGTGAACTCGCGGGCACAGAAATCGATAAAGCCCGATTCGGCGAATTGCGCGGAGATGATCATCATCGCGAACATCAGCGCCAGCGTCGGCATATCGACATTGCTGCCGAAATCGTCGAGCGTCATCTGGCCGCTGACCAGCAGCGCGATCACCGCGAGCAGCGCGATACCGGTGCGGTCGACCCGCAGCCGCGGGATACGGCCCGCGACCATCCCGGCATAGGTCAGAATCAGGACAAGCAGAATGATCGCGGCATGCATCGGTCGCGTGGCCAAAAGGGGCTTGCGCCATCATGGCCGAGAGCGCCCGCCGACCGCCATAACGCAGCCGTTTTGCAGAGATTTTTTTGCTGCGCGTGGCGGTCCGGTCACGATCGCCCACAGCTTCGGCTGCGGCCGCGGCCGGGCGTTGCTATATGATGGAGCGATGTCCGAACTGCGTATCGAAGAACCCGCGGCTGCGACGGGACCGAGCCCTTATCTGGCCGCCCTCAACGAGGCGCAGGCGCGCGCCGTCGCCGCGGTCGATGGGCCGGTGCTGGTCCTCGCCGGCGCCGGCACCGGCAAGACCCGGGTGCTGACCACGCGCCTCGCCCACATCCTGGCGATGCGGCGCGCCTTCCCCGGCGAGCTGCTCGCCGTGACCTTTACCAACAAGGCGGCGCGCGAGATGCGCGAACGGCTGGAGGCGATGATCGGCCAGGCCGCCGAGGGGGTTTGGCTCGGCACGTTCCATGCGCTCGCCGCCCGCATCCTGCGCCGCCATGCCGAGGCGGTCGGCCTCAAATCGAGCTTTACGATCCTCGACAGCGACGACCAGTTGCGCCTGCTGAAGCAGATCCTCGCCGCCGCGAACATCGACGAGCGGCGCTGGCCGGCGCGCGCGCTGCATGCGGTCATCGAGCGCTGGAAGGATCGCGGGCTGCCCCCCGACAAGGTGTCGGCGGCGGAGATCGGCGATTTCGCCGACGGCCGGGCGATCGACCTCTACCGGCTCTACCAGGAGCGCCTGGCGACGGTGAACGCCGTCGATTTCGGCGATCTCCTGCTGCACAATTTGACGCTGTTCCAGGGCAACCCGGAAATCCTGGCGAGTTACCAGCGCCGCTTCCGCTATATCCTGGTCGACGAGTACCAGGATACCAATGTCGCGCAGTACCTCTGGCTGCGGCTGCTGGCGCAACAGCACAAAAACATCTGCTGCGTCGGCGACGACGACCAGTCGATCTATTCCTGGCGCGGCGCGCAGATCGAGAACATCCTCAAATTCGAAAGCGATTTCCCCGGTGCGCTGGTCATCCGGCTCGAGGAGAACTACCGCTCCACGCCGGAGATCCTGTCGGCTGCCGCCGGGGTGATCGGCCACAATCGCGGCCGGCTCGGCAAGACGCTGTGGACCCGCGCCGAGGGCGGCGACAAGATCGCGGTGCGCGGCCTATGGGATGCCGAGCAGGAGGCGCGCTGGGCCGGCGACGAGATCGAGGCGCTCCAGCGCAAGGGCCACAAGCTCAGCGAGATCGCCATCCTGGTGCGGGCCGGCTTCCAGACGCGCGAGTTCGAGGAGCGCTTTATCGCGCTCGCCCTGCCCTACCGGGTGATCGGCGGCCCGCGGTTTTACGAGCGGCAGGAAATCCGCGATGCGCTCGCCTATCTGCGGCTGATCAACCAGCCGGCCGACGACCTCGCCTTCGAGCGCATCGTCAACACGCCGCGCCGCGGCATCGGCACCGCGACGCTGCAAGCGCTGCACGCGGGGGCCCGCGCCGCGCAGGTCTCGCTGACCGAGGCGACCCGGTTGCTCATCGCCGGCGACGACCTGCCGCGGGGCGCGCGGCATTCGCTCGCCAATTTCCTCACCATGCTCGACCGCTGGCGCGACGAAGCCTTCCGCGACAGCCATGTCGAGCTGGTGCGGCGGGTGCTCGACGAGAGCGGCTATACCGGCATGTGGCAGGCCGACCGGTCGCCCGAGGCGGCGGGACGGCTGGAAAACCTGAAGGAGCTCGTCGTCGCGATGGCCGAGTTCGAGAATCTCGGCGGGTTCCTCGAACATGTCAGCCTGGTGATGGACAACGCCGCCGACACCGCCGGCGACATGGTCAACCTGATGACCCTGCACAGCGCCAAGGGGCTCGAATTCGATACGGTGTTCCTGCCCGGCTGGGAGGAGGGCGTCTTCCCGTCGCAGCGGGCCATCGAGGAATCCGGCCTCCCCGGTCTCGAAGAGGAGCGCCGCCTGGCCTATGTCGGGCTCACGCGCGCCCGGCAGCGCGCGCTGGTCTCGTTTGCCGCCAACCGGCGCATCCACGGCCAGTGGCAGGCCTCGGCCCGCTCGCGTTTTGTCGACGAGTTGCCCAAGGACGAGATCGCGCTCGAGACCGAGATGGGCATGGGCCCCGGTGCCGGCTGGGCCGCCTCGCCGGCCGCCAACGCCGCCTGGGGCGCGACCTGGAGCGAGGGCTACCGGGGCAGCTACCAGAAGAGCCTGCCGCGCCCGCCGCTGGTCATCCAGAGCGCCAAGCCGCCGCAACGCGGCCAGGAGGTGAAAAAAGTCGGCGGTTTTTCGGTCGGCGACCGCGTTTTCCACCAGAAATTCGGCTACGGGACCATCCGCGTCGTCGAGGACAACAAACTCGAAATCGCCTTCGAGAAAGCCGGCGACAAGAAGGTGATGGACGCCTTCGTCGAACGCGCGTGACCCGACCGTCATCATCCTGCGTCATTCCGGGGCATCGCACGCGATGAACCCGGAACCCATGCACACGGACCAGGAAAATCGGGTTCCGAGGCCGCCGCAGACAGCGCGGATCAGCCCGTGTGCATGGGTTCCGGGTTCGGCCCTGCGGACCGGCCCCGGAATGACGCGGATAACTTCCGGGCCAGGCTCCGAGGCGCCTCGCGCAGCGAGGCCTCGCAGGACGCGGCCCGTAATCGCCGCGAGGGGCTGCTGATGCCGTCCCTTTTTCACATCGCCGTCCGGGTCGCGGGCGCTGCGGCGGCCTCGGCGGCGGTCGATGTCCTCGACGAACGCAGCGACAGCGTCTCGGCATTCGAGACGCGCGAGGCCGAGCCGGCGGAATGGCTGGTCGAGGCTTACGCCCAGCGGCCGCTGCTCGATGCGACGCTTGGCGTGCGGCTCGATCTCGCCGCCGCGGCGGCGGGCGGCCGCATCCTGTCGCTGCGCGAGGAGCAGATTGCCGAGCGCGACTGGCTGGCGGAGAACCGCCGCGCCTTCCCGCCGCAGCGGATCGGCCGCTTTCTGATCCACGGCTCGCATTGGCGCGAAAGACCGCCGGCCGGCACGATCGCCATCGAAATCGACGCCGCGACCGCGTTCGGCACCGGCGAGCATCCTTCGACCCGCGGCTGTCTCCTGGCCGTCGAGCTATTGGCGAAAGCCCGGCGCTTGCGGCGGCCGCGGGATATCGGCACCGGCAGCGGCATTCTCGCCATCGCCGCGGCGAAAACGCTGCGCCAGCCGGTGGCGGCAAGCGATATCGATGCGGGCTCGGTGCGCGTCGCCCGCCACCATGCGAGACGCAACGGGGTGGCGGACCTGGTGCGCCCGGCCGCGCGCGGCGGGGCCGGGCGGAGCCGCGGTCACGACCTGGTCCTGGCCAACATCCTGGCTCGGCCGCTGATGCAGATGGCGTGCGACTTGGCGCGGATCGTCGCGCCGGGCGGCTATGTCGTCCTATCGGGCATATTGCGGCGCCAGGAAGCGGGCGTTCTCGCCGCCTATCGCGCCCAGCGCCTGTGGCTGGAGCGTCGCCTTGTCATCGACGGCTGGTCGACCTTGGTGCTGCGCAAACAAAACGGCCCGCCGTCAAGCTGAGGCGGGCCATCTGGCGTCGAGCGCTGCCATGGCTTAGAGCGGCGGGAACCAGGGGAACCAGGTGCGGCCGCCGGCCAGCTGATGCTGGCGGAAAGCCGGGACGAAGTCGCGCTCGCGCGGCTTCTGGACCGCCTCGTGATTGCCCTCGACGATGGCGGGGATTTCCGACCGGCGGATGCCGATATCGGCGAGCGCACGGTCGTCGAGCGCCATCAGCTCGCCATAGGCCTGGTGTTTGCGCCGCCAGCCGGCGAACGCATGACGCGCGGCGTCAAAGAGACTGACGATGAACATGGTGTGGACCTCTCACCCTTATGGTGCAGTGCAAAAATGGTTTCTGTGAGCGAAAAGAACAAACAACAGCAACGCAAGGCAGCCATGCATAAGTCAGCAAAATTGACCGAGTCTCGGCGCTCTCTTCCGCGGCGCAACACGCGCGGATGGTTGGTTGCCGTTCGGTGCGGCGCGGATGAGAATGAGGAGAAGACATGCTTTACTGCGGACGGCGCAGGAAACGGAGCGGGCGATGGACGGTGCGACCTCGGAACGTGACCGGCTGGCACGGTTGCTGGCCGCTTCCGGCTCACGGCTCGATCCGGACGCGGTCGACGCGCTGATCGCCGGCATTCTCGCCGCGCCGCCGGAAATCGGCGACAGTTGGCACGCGCTGGTCGCCGACCCGACCCCGGCCGAATTGGCTACCGCGCTGGAAGCGCGCAAGGCCGCGCTCGCCGCCAGCCATCACGACGGCACGCAGCCGGAGGATTTCGCGCGGCTGTCGCGCGCGGCGCGGCTGAAGCTGCTGCGCGAGCGGCTCGCGGCCGACGGGCTCGCCGGGTTTATCGTGCCGCGGGCCGACGAGCACCAGGGCGAATACGTGCCGCTCTGCGGGCAACGGCTGGCCTGGCTCACCGGCTTTACCGGCTCGGCCGGGACGGCGGTCGTGCTCCAGGACCGCGCCGCGGTGTTTGTCGACGGCCGCTACACGCTGCAGGCCGGCGCCCAGGTAGACACCCAGGCTTATGAGATTCGCCACCTGATCGACGAGCCCCCGGCCGGCTGGCTGGCGAGCGCGGCAAAGCCGGGCGACGTCATCGGCTATGACCCCTGGCTGCACACGCCGCAGGACGTCGAGCGGCTCAAGACCGGCGCCGAACGTGCCGGCGCGACGCTGCGCGCGGTGGCGAAAAACCCGCTCGACCGGGTCTGGGACGGCCGCCCGGCGGCGCCGCTCGCCCCGGTTTATGCGCAGGCCGACGGGTTTGCCGGCGAGAGCGCAGCCGCCAAGCGCACCCGTATCGGCAAGGCGCTCGCCGCGAACGGCGCAGCGGCGACGGTGCTGACGATGCCGGAATCGATCGCCTGGCTGCTCAATATCCGCGGCGGCGACGTGCCGCACACACCGCTGCCGCTGTCCTTTGCGATCGTCAAGGCGGACGGCGCGGTGACGCTGTTCATCGACCGCCGCAAGCTGCTGCCGGGGCTCGACCGCCATCTCGGCAACCGGGTGACGATCGAGACGCCGGACCGGCTGGGCGCCGCCCTCGACGCGCTCGCCAGGGACGGCACGGTCCAGGTCGACCCGGCGAGCGCCGCCGCCTGGGTCTTCGACCGGCTGGGCGCGGCGGGCGCGCAAATCCACCGCGCCGCCGACCCCTGCCTGTTGCCGAAAGCCTGCAAGAACCCGGTCGAGCTCGACGGCACCCGCGCCGCCCACCGGCGCGACGGCGCGGCGGTGACGCGCTTCCTGGCGTGGCTGGCCCGCACCGCCCCGCTCGGCGGACTGCGCGAGATCGCCGCCAGCGACCGGCTCGAAGCCTTTCGCAAGGAGGGCCGATACTTCCGGGACCTGTCCTTCCCCACCATCTCCGGCGCCGGATCGAACGGCGCGATCGTGCATTACCGGGCGAGCCCCGAGACCGAGAAATTGCTGGAGCCCGGCACGCTCTATCTGCTCGATTCCGGCGCGCAGTACCTCGACGGTACGACCGACATCACCCGCACCATCGCGATCGGCGAGCCGACCGCCGAGATGCGCGAGAACTTCACCCGCGTGCTCAAGGGCCATATCGCGCTGGCGACCGCCCGCTTCCCGAAGGGCACCACCGGCTCGCAGCTCGACGGTTTTGCGCGCCGTGCGCTGTGGCAGGTCGGGCTCGATTACGACCACGGCACCGGGCACGGCGTCGGCAGCTACCTGTCGGTGCATGAGGGGCCGCAGCGCATCTCCAAAGCGCCCAATACCCAGCCGCTGCTGCCCGGGATGATCGTGTCGAACGAGCCCGGCTACTACAAGACCGGCGCCTACGGCATCCGCATCGAGAACCTGATTGTCGTCCAGCCCGACGAGCGAGGACCCAGGGAAAACGGCCGCGAGATCCTCTGCTTCGAAACGATCACCCTGGCGCCGATCGACCGTCAGCTCGTGGCGCGGGAACTGCTCGACCGCGACGAGGCCGCATGGCTCGATGCCTACCATGCGCGGGTCCGGGAGACGATCGGGCCGCTGGTCGACGCCGACACCGCGCATTGGCTGGAGACGGCGACCGCACCGATTTCTTGAGGAGGGGACGATGCTCGAGACGCAATTGTTCCAGGCCGGCAATTACCGCTTCATCACCCATGCCTTTCAGTATTCCGGCGGCGTCGAAGCGATGGAGGGCTACGCCGTCGAGCGTGTCCGCTTTGCCCGGCCGCTCAAGCTCGCCGAGGGTTTCGCCGCCGCCGAGGCGCATATGGCGCGCATCGGCCGGCCGCCGACCGCGTTCTGCGCCTGCGAGCTGCGCTCGCCGGGCCAGTTCACCGACCAGGGCTTTATCGATTTCAACCGGCACTATGTGCAGCAGCTCGCGGCCTGGGGCATTTTCCAGGATGAGATCAACCCGGTCGCCCGCTCCAATGTCTGCCCGGAGATCGACGCGCCGTCGGCGCCGGGCCTGTATGCCTTCTCCTATACCGTGCCCGGCGCGGGCGGCTTTGTGATCGCCGGCAGCGGCGAGGCGGGCGGCAGCGGCGGACCCTACGGCGAGCGCATCATCCGCCTCGGCGACCAGTCGGCGGCGGCGATGCGCGAGAAAGCGCGGTTCGTGCTTGGCGCCATGGAGCAGCGCATGGCCGCGCTCGACAAGAGCTGGGCCGACGTAACCGAGACCCAGCTCTACACGGTCTTCGACATCCATCCGCATTTCGCCGACGAGTTCATCCGCCGCGGCGCCGCGCCCGGCGGCCTGACCTGGCATTACTGCCGCCCGCCGGTGCTGGGCCTCGACTATGAGGTCGACGTCCGCGGGGTCGGCAAGGAGCTGGTGATCTAGCCGCCGACCCGACGCAGGAATTCCGCCGGCGTCTCGATCGGCATGCCCTCCCTACTCTGCCGCGCGGTCGAGGATTGCTTGCAGGGTCAGGGCGCCGGCGCGGCCGCCCATCGGGTCGGGGGGCGGCAGGTTTTCGTCGGCGAGGCGCTTGGCCTGTGCGGCTTCCCAGTCGCGGCCGCCGAAAAAGCGGCTTGGCTTGAGGCTCGGGCCGTCGATGCCGTCGAGACAGCGGGCATTGACGGTGACCCGGTGCGGCTGCGAGCGCGGGATGTAGAACGGGTGCATGCCGCAATGCTTGCAAAAGGTGTGCTGCGCCACGCTGGTCTCGAAGGTATAGGCGACCAGCGCGGTCTTGCCCTTGAGCAGCGTGAAATCCGCCGGGTCGGTCGGCAGGTGCAGGATCCCCTTCTTGGTGCAGATCGAGCAGTTGCACTCCGACAGCCGGTCGAGATCGACCTTGGCGCGGAACCGCACCCGCCCGCAGTGACAGCCGCCCTCGCGTACTTCCAGCATCTTTGCCTCCCTTATCCTACACCTTGGCTTCCCACTCGGCCCCCGCCTTGGCGAAATGCGCCTCCCACTCGCGGCCGTCGAACAGCCGCTGCGACGGCATTGTCGCCGGGTCGTAATCGTCGAGACAGCGGGCATTGACGCTGTAGTTTTCCGGGTCCGAGCGCGGTTGATAGAAGGCGTGGATGCCGCAATGCCGGCAGAACATGTGCCTGGCGGTGCCGGTGTTGAACCGATAGGTCGTCATCTCGTCGGCGCCGCGCAGGATTTGCAGCCGGTCGCGGGCGACCGGGAGATGCAGGATCGCCTTCTTGGTGCAGATCGAGCAGTTGCATTCGCCGATCGGCGTTTCGGCGAGATCGACCGCGATGCGAAACCGCACCCGGCCGCAATGGCAACCGCCTTCATAGGATTTCAGCATCGCTTTCTCCTCGCCGCGGGGAGCCTATCATGCGCCATGGGCTTGCGCATAACCGGCGGGGCTTGCCAGCCTCGCCGCGACGCGATGGAATGCGCTCACCGCACCGCAACGGAGGAAACCATGGACGCCGACGCCAAGAAGACCGCGCTTCGCATGATCCCTTACGGGATCTACGTGCTGACCGCGGATGACGGCAAGGGCAACGTCGCCGCCGCCACGGTCAACTGGGTGACCCAGACCGCGTTCGCCCCGCCGCTCGTCGTGGTCGGGGTCAAGACCGACAGCGGTGCCTATTCGATCGTCAAGGACACCAAGAACTTCACCCTGAACATGCTCGGCAAGGAGCACAAGGGCCTCGCCTTCACCTTCTTCAAGCCGGCGCAGCTCGCCGACGGCAAGCTCTCCGGCCAGGCGATCCACAAGGGCGCCAACGGCGCACCGATCCTCGACGCCGCGCTCGCCGCGGTCGAATGCAAGGTGTCGACCGTGGTCGAGCAGGGCGACCACCACATCGTCGTCGCCGAAGTGGTCGAGGCCCATGTGCCGAACCCGATTTCGGGCCGCCTCGACAGCGCGATCCTCGAGATGCGCGACCTGGGCGACAACGTCTATTACGGCGGGTAACGCCTAGCTCATGGTTGCGGGAGGCCGCCGATCGGCGGCTTCCCGTTCCTCTGGATCGCCCCATCCCGGGTGCAGACCGGGTTCATGCGACGCATGCTTGGAATGCCGACACAGGACGATCGACGAGACGGCGATCCTTCGCGAGGCCTTCGACCAAGTGCGGTCGTCAAGTGGGGCGTGCCGTCGGGACGGACTTCCGCAAGGCGATCGAGGATGACTTGACGGCTCTGGCGGAGATCGCGTCTTGAACCTCGGGCTTCCCGGCGCCGGATGAGCCTTACGCTGCAGACCTTGGTGCTGCTGCTGATCGCGATCGCGGCGGTGGCGGTCGCCGAGACGCGGCTGCGCATACCGAGCGCCATCCTGCTGGTGATCACCGGGGTCGTCCTGGCGCTGATCCCCGGCGTGCCGGACATGGAGCTGGCACCGGAGCTGGTGTTGCTGCTGGTACTGCCGCCGCTGATCTACACGTCGGCGGTGGGGATGAGCTGGCGCGAGTTCCGCCGCAACCTGCGGCCGATTTCACTGCTGGCGGTCGGCTGCGTCGCGTTTACGACGGTCGTCGTGGCCGCGGCGGCGCACTGGGCGCTGGGGCTGAGCTGGCCGGTGGGTTTTGTGCTGGGAGCGATCGTCTCGCCGCCGGATTCGGTGGCGCCGCTGGCGGTCGCCCGGCGGATGCAGCTGCCGCACCGCATCCTGGTCGTGCTCGAAGGCGAGGGGTCGGCGAATGACGCCACGGCGCTCGTGCTGTACCGCTTCGCGGTCGCCGCGGTCAGTCTCGGCACGTTTTCCGCCGGCGAGGCGGCAACGACGTTTGTCGCGATCGTCGCCGGGGAGATCACCTGGGGGCTCGGCGTCGGCTGGCTGATGCTGCGGCTGCGGCGCTGGGTCGGCGATCCGCGCATCGAACTGACGCTGTCGGTCATCTCGCCTTATTTCGCCTATTGGCCGCCGGAGCATCTGGGTGGTTCGGGGGTGTTGGCGACGGTTTGCGCCGGGCTCTACATGAGCTGGAACGGGCTCAACCTGATCAGCGCCGCGACCCGGTTGCAGGGCATCTTCTTCTGGGACTTCCTGATCTACCTGGTGGAGGGCCTGGTGTTCCTGATCACCGGTCTGCAGGCCCATGCGCTGATGGAGCGGATCAGCCAGTACCCGTTGCGACAACTCGCGGCCGCGGCGGCGATTGTCGCCGCCGTGGTGATCGTCGCCCGCTTTGTGTGGGTCTTTCCCGCGGCCTATATCCCGCGATGGCTGTTCCCGCGCTTGCGGCGGCGCGACCCCATTCCGCCCTGGCAATGGACGTTCGTCACCGCGTTCACCGGGGTTCGCGGCATCGTGTCGATGGCCGCGGCGCTGGCGATCCCTTTCGCCACCGCGAGCGGCGCCGCGTTTCCCGACCGCGACCTCGTCGTGTTCCTGACCTTTTCCGTCATCCTGATCACGCTGGTGGGCCAGGGACTGCTGCTGCCGGCGGTCATTCGCGTGCTCGGCCTGGCGAATACCGGCCGCCGCGAACACGCGAGCGAACGGGCCGACGAATACAAGGCGCGGCGCGAGGCGGCACTGGCCGCAGCCGCGCGCCTCGATGAGCTCGCGGCGGCGGGGGCGGTTTCGCGGGAGGCGATCGAATGGATGCGCGTGTATTTGCGTCATCGGCTGGAGCGGATCGATCAAGGCAGCGACGGCAACGCGCATCACCGGCACCTCCGCCACGTGCATGACGAGGTCGAGCTCCTGATGATCCGCACCGAGCGGAGCTACATCAACGGCCGCTATCGCGACGGCTTCCTGAGCGACGCCGTGCGGCGGCGGATCGAACGGGAGCTCGACCTGCGCGAATCGGAGCTGCGCAACGACCGCGCCGCGGATTAGCCCCGGTGGAGGCGCCCCATCGATTAGCGCCGATTTCGTGATACTGTTCGGCGCAACAGGCCCAGCCAAGCGGAGCGAGGGAGCCATGGACACGCACAAGCTCGTCTGGCCCAAGGAAGGCAATTCGCGGGTCCCCTACCGCGTCTTTTCGGACGCCGAGATCTATAGGACCGAGCTCGACCGGGTGTTTCTGGGGCCGAGCTGGCAATTCCTTGCGCTGGCCAATGAATTGCCCAACCCGGGCGACTACAAGACGACGTTTCTCGGCGAGACGCCGGTCATCGTCACGCGCGGCGAGGACGGCGAAATCCACGCGATGCTCAATCACTGCGCCCATCGCGGCAATCTCGTCTGCCTCAAGCGCCAGGGCCACACCAGCGACGGGCTGACCTGCGTCTACCACTCGTGGAATTACGACCTGCAAGGCAACCTGCGCTCCGTCGCGTTCCGGCGCGGCGTCGCCGGCAAAGGCGGCATGCCGGAGAGCTTCAAGCTCGAAGACCACGGCCTCAGAAAGCTGCGCACCGACCATTTCGCCGGGCTGGTGTTCGGCACGCTGTCGGAGGACGCGCCGCCGCTCGCGGACTATATCGGCAACGATATCGGCGGGCGGATCGGCCGCGTTTTCCGCGCCAAGCCGAAGATCCTCGGCACCACCTCGCAAATCCTCCACAACAACTGGAAGCTCTATATCGAGAACGTCAAAGACACCTACCACGCGACGCTGCTGCATACGTTCTTCGCGACGTTCCGGGTGAGCCGGCTGACCGCCGGCGGGGGCGTCGCGGTCAGCGACAACGGCGCCAACCACACGAGCTACACCCGCGGCAAGAGCGACACGGTCGGCACGGAAAACAGCGACAAGCTCTACGCTAACATCCAGTCGATGCGCGACGGGCTCTCGCTGGCCGATCCGCGGCTGCTGGAAGCGACCGAGGAGTTCGGCGACGACATCACCGTGCAGATCCTCAGCGTCTTCCCCAATCTGGTATTGCAGCAGATCCACAATTCGGTGGCGCTGCGTCTGGTGCTGCCGAAGGGGCCGGACCGGACCGAGCTGCAATGGATCTATCTCGGCTTCGAGGACGACGACCCAGCGATGACCGAGCGGCGCCTGCTGCAAGGCAACCTCGTCGGCCCGGCCGGCTATATCTCGATGGAGGACGGCGCGGTCGGCAATTTCGTGCAGCGTGCGATCGTCGGCGGCGAGGACGAATGCTCGGTGATCGAGATGGGCGGCTTCGACCACCGCTCCGACAATACCCGCACCACCGAGGCCTCGATCCGCGGTTTCTGGCACGCCTACCGGCCGCTGATGGGGTTTTAGGGGCACCCCGGCGCAGCCCGGGACGGGGCAACTGATCGATGTCGCCGGAAGACGCAATCCGCCGGGCGGAGATCGGCGCGCTCTACGCTGATTACGCCCATTGTCTCGACAATGACGAACTCGAGGCCTGGCCCGGCTTCTTTACCGAGGATTGCCGCTATCGCATCACCTCGGCCGAGAATTACGAGGCGGGGCTGCCGATCGGGATCGTCTACGCGACCTCGCAAGCGATGCTGGCCGATCGCGTCATGGCGCTGCGCAAAGCCAATATCTACGAGCCGCAGCGCTATCGGCACATCGTCGGCGCCCTCAAGCTCGGCCCCGAGGAAGACGGTGCGGTACCGGTGGTCGCCAACCTGATCGTCGTCCGCACCATGCAGGACGGGGCGATGCTGTTGTTCGCCGCCGGACGCTATGTCGACCGCCTGGTGCGCCGGGACGGCGGTTGGAAATTCGCCCGGAAGGAGGTCGTGCTCGACAGCCGCCAGATCGACACGCTGCTGGCGATCCCGCTGTAGCCCCACGGGTAGCCCACCGGCGCGCCGCCGCCCTGCAATAGATCAAATGCCGCGAAATTGCCGCAGCATGCGGGCCGCCCGCGCGTTAGCCTGCGCATGGATCGTGCCGCTGCTGGGTAGGCCGGGCCGGTGAAGATACTCGTGATCGACGACGATGTGATGCTGTTGCGCACGATCGCCCGCATGCTGGTCGCCGACGGCCATGACGTCTTTACCGCCGCCGAAGGCGAGCGCGGCATGGCCGTCTATCGCGAGCAGCGGCCCGAGCTGGTCATCACCGACATCGTCATGCCGAACCAGGAAGGGCTGGAAACCATCCTGACGCTGCGCCGTGACGACAACCCGGTCAAGATCATCGCGATCTCCGGGACGGACGCGGAAATGCTGGAGACGGCGCGCCTGATCGGCGCCGACGACATCATCGAAAAACCGTTCCGCGCGCATGAGCTGGTGAGCCGCGTGCGCGCGCTGGGGACGGCCTCCTCCATCGCCGGCCCCGCCTGAACCCTACCCCGGCGGGGATCGACAGCAGCGGCGGGGTTGCGCCACACTGCCCCCCGCGATGCCCGCCAAGCCAACCCTCCGCCTTGCCGTCGCGCTGACCGTGGGGCTCTGCGCCTCGTCCGCTGCCGCCGCCGGGCCGGCGATCACCGTCTCATCGAAACTCGACACCGAAGGGGCGCTGCTCGGTGAGCTGATCGCCGCGACGATCGAGACCCAAGGCGTCAAGGTCGAGCGGCGCATCGGGCTCGGCCCGACCAATATCGTGCGCACGGCGCTGCTCGCCGGGCAGATCGACGTCTATCCGGAATATACCGGCAACGGCGCGCTGTTCTTTCACCGCGAGGCCGACCCCGCATGGAAGGATGCGGCCAAGGGCTACGCCCTCGTCGCCGCGCTCGACAAGGCGGAAAACGGCTTGATCTGGCTGAAGCCGGCGCCGGCGGACAATACCTGGGTCATCGCCGTCCGCCGCGATATCGGCCTGCTGCCGCAGGCCTGCGTCCGCGATCTTGCCGCGTATTTGCGGGCGGGCGGGCGGTTTCGCCTCGCGGCTTCGGCCGAATTCGTCGAGAGCCCGGCAGCGCTGCCCGCGTTCGAGGCGGCCTACGGCTTCCATTTGTCGGGCGACCAGCTGCTGACGCTGTCCGGCGGCAACACCGCGGCGACGCTGCGTGCCGCCGCCGAGCGCATCTCCGGGGTCAACGCCGCGATGGCCTACGGCACCGACGGCGCGATCGCCGCGCTCGGCCTCGACGCGCTGTGCGACGACAAGCACGCGCAGGCCGTCTACGCCCCCGCGCCGGTGTTTCGCGCGCCGGTGCTCGAAGGCCATCCGACGATCGCACCGGCGCTCGACCGGGTGTTCGCGACATTGACGCGCGAGACGCTGCAGCGCCTCAACGCGCGGATCGCGGTCGCCGGCGAAGACGCCCGCACGGTCGCCGGCGATTACCTCAAGCTCCGCCAGGCGGCGCAGTGATCGCCTTGGACGCCGCGGCGCCGCGCGCGCGGGTCGCGCCCCGCAACCAGGTGCTGCTGGCGCTGGTGCTCGTCGCGGTACTGGCGGCGGCCGGCGCCGGCTTTGTCTCGGCGGCGCCGAACCGGCTGGTCTCGGGCACCGCCGTGACACTGAAGCAGTGCGCGCCGCCGCTGTCGACGGCGGCGCTGACGGTGCTCGGCCTGCTGCTGCTCGCGCTGGCGTTCGCGCCGCCGACGCGATGGCGCGATTACCTTGCCGCGGGGCTTGCGGGGGGAGCGCTCATCGCGACGCTCGCCGCCGCCGGCGCAGCCGCGGCGGCGCTCGCGGTCGGCGCCGGGGCAACGACCACGATCTCGCTCGGCGCCGCGGTCTGGGCGGTTTTCGCCTGCGCCGCGCTGGCCCTGATCGACGCATTGCGGCGCGCGGCAATCGGCCCGGCCGCGCAGTTGCTCGCCGCGGCGCTCGCGGTGGCCACCTTTCTCGCGATGGCGAAGACGGGGTGGTTCGACGCCTTGTCGCTGGCGCGCGAATATGCCGGGCGCCGCGACGTCTTTGCCGCCGCGGCGGTCCGGCACGTCGCACTGGTGGCCGGATCGATCGCGCCGGCGCTGCTCGCCGGCGTACCGCTCGGCCTGCTGGCGCACCGCCGGCCGCGGCTCGAAGCGCCGATCTTCACCACCCTCAACCTGGTGCAGACCGTACCGTCGATCGCGCTGTTCGGGCTGCTGATCGAGCCGCTGTCCGGGCTCGCGAGCACGCTGCCGCTGCTCGGCCGGATGGGGGTCGGCGGCGTCGGCCCGGCGCCGGCCGTCATCGCGCTGACGCTGTACGGGCTGCTGCCGATCGCCCGCAACGCGCTGGCGGGGCTCGCGTCGGTCGCGCCGGCGGCGCTCGACGCCGGCCGCGGCATGGGCATGACCCGCGGCCAGTTGTTTCGTCGGCTGGAAGTGCCGCTGGCGCTCCCGGTGCTGCTCGCCGGACTGCGCATCGTGCTGGTGCAGACCATCGGGCTGGCGGTGGTGGCGGCGCTGATCGGCGCCGGCGGCCTCGGCACTTTCGTGTTCGACGGGCTGGGCCAGTATGCGACCGACCTCGTCCTGCTCGGCGCGCTGCCGGCGATCGCGATGGCGTTGGCTGCCGATTTCCTGCTGCGGCTGGCGACGGGCGCGGTGATGCGCCGCGCAGTGCCATGATCGAGATCGACGCCGTCAGCAAATCCTATGACGGCCGCGCCGTGGTGCGCGATCTGACGCTGACCGTTCCGGCCGGCGCGCTGTGCGTGCTGCTCGGCCCCTCGGGCTGCGGCAAGTCGACGACGCTGCGCATGATCAACCGGCTGGTGCCGTTCGACAGCGGTGCGATCCGGGTAAATGGCGAAGACGTGCTCGGCGTCGCGACCGAAACGCTGCGGCGGCGGATCGGCTACGCGATCCAGTCGACCGGGCTGTTCCCGCACTGGCGCGTCGCCGACAACATCGCCACCGTGCCGCGCCTGCTGGACTGGCGGCCCGAGCGCGTGCGCGACCGGGTCGACGAACTGCTGACCCTGCTGCGGCTCGACCCGGCGATTTATGCCGGAAAATTTCCGCACCAGTTGTCGGGCGGCGAGCAGCAGCGGGTCGGCGTCGCCCGGGCGCTCGCCGCCGACCCCGACATCCTGCTGATGGACGAGCCGTTTGCGGCGGTCGACCCGATCACCCGCGATGCGCTGCAAAGCGAGCTGGCGCGCATCCATCAGGCGACCGGCAAGACCATCGTTTTCGTGACGCACGACATCGAGGAAGCGCTGCGTCTCGCGACGGTGATCGCGATCATGGAGCGCGGCCGCCTGGCGCAGCTCGGCACGCCGCTGGAAATCGTCGAGCAGCCGGCGAGCGACTTTGTGCGCGACTTTGTCGGTGTGCAGGGCATCGGCCTCAAGCTGCTCTCGGTGCGCCGCGTCGGCGAGCGGGTACGCCGCGGGGAAACCGCCGCGGGTGCGGCGATCGGCGCCGAGGCGAGCCTGGCCGACGCCCTCGGCGCGATGATCGCGCGCCGCGCCGACCGGCTGCCGGTCGCCGACGAGCGCGGCGAGACCGTCGGTGCGGTCACGCTGGCGGATCTGGTGCGATGAGCCGTGCGGTCCTCATACCACCTGCCGCCCCTCACCGCCCGACGCTCTCCCGGGTGAAGGGAAGCGGGTGCTCGGGACGGCGGTAAAGACCCCGGCCCTATGGGTCGGGGTGTTGTTCGCGGCACTGCTGGTCGGCATGCCGGCGCTGAGCCCGCTGTTCGCGGCGGCCTTTCCCGGTATTCGACCGGAAATCTTCGACCGGGCCGCGTTCCCCGAACTGTTTCTCTCCCATCTCGGGCTCGTCGCGGCGGCCAGCGCGGCGGCGACCGTGACCGGCGTGGCGCTGGCGGTATTCGTGACGCGCCCGGCGGGACGGGATTTCCGCACGATCGCCAACCTGCTGGCGACGGTGGGACAAACCTTCCCGCCGGCGGCGGTGCTGGCCTTGGCGGTGCCGGCGCTGGGTTTTGGGCCGCGACCGACCATCGTCGCGCTGTTTCTGTACGGCCTGCTGCCGATCCTGGAAAACGCCATGGCCGGCCTCGACGGTGTGCCCGGCACGGTACGGGAGGCGGCGCGCGGCATGGGGTTGTCGCCGTGGCAGATCCTGCGCGATGTCGAGCTGCCGCTGGCGGCGCCGGTGATCCTCGCGGGGGTGCGGGTATCGGTGACGATCGGCATCGGCACCGCGACCATCGGCTCGACGGTCGGTGCCCTGACCTTCGGCACGCCGATCTTTGACGGGCTGGCCGGCAACAAGCTGCCCTATGTGCTGCAGGGCGCGGTGCTGGTGGCGCTGTTCGCGATCGTCACCGACCTGCTGTTCGCGCTGCTGGCGCGTCGGCTGCGGGTGCCCGGCGCGTGAGGTAATCGGCCAGCGCGGCCGCCTGCTCCGGCGATGCCGCCAGCCCGGCCTTGGTGCGGCGCCAGAGGATATCGTCGGCGGTGCGCGCCCATTCCTTGCCGACGAGAAAATCCACCTCGGCGCGGCCGAGCCCCGGCGCGAACTCGTTGTCGCCGCCGAGACGGGCCGCGTCATCGGGCAGCATCGCCTGATCCGTCCAGGGCGGACCCGCGGCCGGCAGATAGCGGCGCAGCCGCGCCAGCGCCTGTTCGGCGAGCCGGCGATAGGTGGTCAGCTTGCCGCCGAACACCGACAGCGCCGGCGGGCCGGCCGCGTCGAGCTCGATGACATAGTCGCGGCTGGCGGCCGAGGCGCTGCGCGCGCCGTCGTCATAGAGCGGACGAACCCCGGCATACTGCCAGACGACATCGCCGGGATCCGGCGCCGCCTTGAACCAGCGGCCGACGGCGCGGCAGAGATAGGCCACCTCCTCCGGCGTCGGCGGCGCCGCCTCCGGCGCAGCGGCGGGATATTCGGTGGTGCCGATCAGCGTGTAGTCGCGCTCGTAGGGGATCACGAAGACGACGCGGCGATCGTCGTTCTGCAGCAGATACGCATGGTCGTGCCGGTAGAGCCGGCGGACCACGATATGGCTGCCCTTGTCGAGGCGAAGCCGGGCGCGGCTCGCCAAGCCGGCGCGCCGCACGACCTGCGGTGCCCAGGGGCCGGCGGCATTGACCAGGATGCGGGCGGCGACCTCCTCCCTGCCGTTCGTGGTGAGGAGCGTCGCGCGCCACAGCTCGCCGTCGCGCCGGGCTGCAAGCAGCTCGCTGCGGGTCATGATCTCGGCGCCGCACCACGCCGCGTCGCGCGCATTGGCGATGGTCAGCCGCGCGTCGTCGACGACGCAGTCGGAGTAGATGAAGCCGTCGCGGACCGTATCGTGCAGCGGCGCGGCGAGCGGGCCCTCGCGCAGATCGGCACGGGCGGAAGCCGGCACCGAGCGGGCGCCGCCGAGCCGGTCGTAGAGCAAGAGCCCGGCCCGCAGCATCCAGCGCGGCCGCGACCCCGGCCCGTGCGGCAAGACAAAACGCACCGGCCGCACCAGATGCGGCGCGATGCGCAGCAGCACCTCGCGCTCGGCCAGCGACTCGCGCACCAGCCGGAACGCGCCGTGCTCCAGGTAACGCAATCCCCCATGGACCATCTTGCTCGACGCCGAGGAGGTCGCGCCGGCGAGATCGCCCTTCTCGCACAGCAGAACCTTGAGGCCGCGCCCCGCCGCGTCGCGCGCAATGCCAACCCCGTTGATCCCGCCGCCGACGACGAGAAGATCAAAGACGCCGCTCATGCCGCGGCCGATCGGCGAACCCGGCATTCGGGCGGCTCCCTGTCTGGGAGTCGACAGCATAGCATGCTCGCGGATTGCACGGATTGCGGCTTGCCCATAGTTTCGCGCGCCATCAGGCGCATGGGAGGATGAAATGCGAACGATGATGACGACGGCGCTGGCCGTGATGCTCACCGCGGCCGGACCCGCCTTCGCCGCATCCGGTGCGATCGCCTACGATCAGGCAACCGGCCGATACGGCCTGGCCTGGAACAAGGCAACCCAGCAGCAGGCCAACGACGCGGCGATGAAGGATTGCGGCTCCGACAAATGCAAGCTGATCCCGGTGCCGGGCGGCAAATGCGCCGCGCTGGCGACCGGCGCCGACGAGAAGGAAAACAATGCCTGGGGGGTCTCGGTCCGCGGCGGCAAGCCGGAGGCCGAGCTGGCGGCGATGCAGAACTGTCAGAAGCGTACGTCGGGCCAGTGCAAGATCCGCGGCAGCGAGTGCAACCGCTGAGCCGCACCGGAGGAGCCGCGATGAACGCGGCTCGACGGAAAGCTCGGCAAGGTGCTGCGCCTGCGTGTCAGCCCGTCACATCGCTGCTGCTCAGGGTCACGACCGGCGTCACCTTACACGAAACTTACATTCCGAAAAGCCTCAATTCGCAGCGAGGTCGACCAGCGTGTCGGTCAGCACCCCGTCGGGGCGGGCGAGGGTTTCGAGGATGGTGAAGTGGTTGGCACCGTCGACCGGCAGCAGATGGCCGGCGAGGCCGCGCTCGACCCAGGCCTGGCCGTACTCGATCGACTGGCGGCAGAGTTCCGGCAGTTCATTGGTGCCGTAGGCGACGATCAGCTCGCCGGCCATGGGCGGAAGGTGCAGCAGCGGGCTGTTGCGGGCCGCCTCGGCGGCATCGAGGCCAAGCTTCTGGTTCAAGTAGTTGAGCCGGATCGGCTCCAGGTCGAAGACGCCGCTGATGGCGATCCCGCCGCGCACGATGCGCAGCGGCATCGCCATCGCCGTCAGATGCCCACCGGCCGACCAGCCGGAGACGTAGAGCCGTGTCGGATCGGCGCCGTAATCCCCGAGATGCTCGCCCAGCCACTGCACGGCGTTGCGGATCTCGCCGACGATGCGGTCGAGCCGCGCCGCCGGCGCCAGCGTATAGCCGACCAGCACCAGGTTGATGCCGCGCGCCGGCGGCCCCTCGGCGAGGAAGGCGAACCCCTCCTTGCCGTTCGCTTGCCAGTAGCCGCCATGGATGAAGACCAGCGTCGGCGCCATCGGGTCGGCGGCAAGGAACAGATCGATCCGCTCACGCGGCGCGGCGCCGTAGGCGAGGTCGAGATGCGCACCGTGCGTGGCGCGCATCCGGGCGCTGCGCGCCGCCCAGTCCGCCACGATCGCGTCGCGCTCCTTGACCGCCGCGCCGTTGTTGTACGCCGCATCGAGCTGCGCGCGGTCCATGCCGCGGTAGAGAGCCGCCATGATCAGGTTCCGATCGCCAGGGGAGCGGTGAGCTTCTTGAGCAAGGCAATAACCGAAAGCGGCGTCATCCGGCCGGTCTTGGGGTTTTCGAGACTCGCCACGTTCTCGATCTGGAACGAGAAGCGCGCCGCGTCGGCCTCGACCTCGATCCGGTGGGTGTTGCGGTTCACCGCCGGGTCGGCCCAGATGTCGATCATCGTGCGGTCGGGGCCAAGGCCGGCCATCGCCAGCGCCGCCGCGACATTGACATTGGCCGGAAAACCGCGCGCCGCCTCGCGCGCGGTGCCGGAAAACACCAGCTTCGCCTCGCCGAGACCGGTCACCTGGATGCGGCGCTCGACCAGGTAGGGCGCGCCTTCGAGACCGGCGGGCGGCTTGCGGGTGATCATCTGCACGCGCGAAATGCCGCCGAGCGCCGCCGCCTGCACCGCATCGAGCGCCAGCAGCGCCCCAGTCGGCACCAGGATGCGACCGCCCTGCCGGCGCGCCAGATCGACGAGGTCGAAATTGTCGAGCAGCGCGCCGCAACTGAGCGTGACCAAGATGCGCGCGTTCGCAAGGGCGGGCTCGGCGAGGTCGCGCAGATGCTCGGCCGGGGCGCATTCGACGACGATATCGGCTTCTTCCCACAGCCGCTCGAGCGGCCGCACCGGGACCGGGTGCTTGAAGGCCGCGACAGCCGTTTCGGCGCGCCGGGTGTCGCGCGCCGCGACGGCGGCAAGGCTCAACCCCTCGACGCCGTCGTCGAGCGCCCCCGCCACCACCTTGCCGATCGCCCCGAACCCGCCGATCGCCACGCGCAACACCATTGTCTGCCTCCTGCGCCGGTCGCGCTATGACGGCTCACCCTCGACGATGAACAGCCGCGAATTGGCGGAACGCTGCCGCAGCGGGATCGCCGCGGCGTAGGCGGCGCTGTGATACCAGGCCTCGGCCTCGGCGAGGCTGTCGAAGGCGACGATGACGATATCGCCGACCGGCGCCGTCCCCTCCTTGCTGCGCGGACGGCTGCGCGTCAGCAAACGCGCGTTATAGCCGGCCAAAGTGGGGATCGCTTTGGCGACATAGTCCTGGAACCCGGCCGGGTCGGTGATCTCGACCTCGGCGACGACATAAGCAGGGCGCTTGTCGGACATGGCCGTCTCCGCTCAGTGGATGCCTTGGAGGATGTAGACGCGTGACGCCGCCGATTTTTGCCGCAGCGGTATCAGCCGCGCATAGTCGGGCGAGTTGTACCAGCGATTGGCGTCCTGCGCGCTGGCGAAGCCGAGGATCGCCACCACACCGTTCGCCGGGGCACCCTCGCGCACATCCGGCAGCGCCCGCGTCAGCACCCGGCCGCGATAAGCCGCGAGCGTCGCCGCCTCGTGGCGCTCGTAATCGATAAAGCCGGCCGGGTCGGTGACATGCATCTCGGCGACGACATAGGCGCCGCCGCCTGTGGCGGGCTGCGCGCGGAGCCCCGGCACGGCCCCGGCGCCGATCGCGATCCCGGCGACCAGCCCGAACAGCAGCAGCGCCGCCTGCTTCATGGCCCCATCCTCAGTACGATTTCGGCAGCCCGAGCACGCGCTCGCCGATATTCGACAGGATCAACTGCGCCATGACCGGGGCGATGCGGGCGATCTGCGCCTCGCGGAAGAAGCGCTCGACATGGAATTCCTTGGCATAGCCCATGCCGCCATGGGTCAGCATCGCGGTCTCGCAGGCCTTGGCCCCGGCCTCGCCGGCGAAATACTTGGCGGCGTTGGCGTAGGCGCCGACCTGGGTCGCGTCGTCATGCCGGTCATAGGCGGCGGCGGCGCGCAGCACCAGCAGCTCGGCCGCCTCCAGCTCGACCCAGCGCTCGGCCAGCGGGTGCTGAATGCCCTGGTTCTGGCCGATCGGCCGGCCGAAGACGACGCGCTCGGTCGCATAGCGCGCGGCGCGCGCCAGCGCGGCGCGGCCCAGCCCCACCGCCTCGGCCGCGATCAGGATGCGCTCGGGGTTCATCCCGTGCAGGATGTACTGGAACCCCTTGCCCTCCTCGCCGATGCGGTCTTCCGGCGGCACCTTGAGCCCGTCGATGAACAGCATGTTCGAATCGACGGCATGCCGGCCCATCTTGTTGATTTCGCGCACCTCGACGGCGCTGCGGTCGAGATCGGTGTAGAACAGGGTCATCCCCTGCGACGGCCGCGCCGCCTCCTCATAGGGCGTGGTGCGGGTGAGGATCAGCATCTTCTCGGTGACCTGGGCGGTCGAGGTCCAGATCTTGCGGCCGGTGATGACGTAGCCGTTGCCGTCCTTGACCGCGCGCGTCTTGATGTGGGTGGTGTCGAGCCCGACATCGGGCTCGGTCACCGCGAAGCAGGCCTTTTCCCGGCCGGCGATCAGCGGCGGCAGCCAGCGCTGCTGCTGCTCCCTGGTGCCGAACACGACGACCGGGTGCAGGCCGAAAATATTCATGTGCACCGCCGACGCGCCGGAGAACCCGGCACCCGACTGCGCCACCGCCTGCATGACGACCGCCGCCTCGGTGATGCCGAGCCCGGCGCCGCCATATGCCTCCGGCATCGCCACGCCAAGCCAGCCGCCCTCGGCCATCGCCCGGTGGAACTCATGCGGAAACCCGCCATCGGTGTCTTTCTTGAGCCAATAGGCGTCGTCGAAATCAGCGCAGAGCCGCGCCACCGCATCGCGGATTTCGAGCTGTTCGGGGGTGAGGGCGAAGGTCATGGGATCGCTTTCTGTAAAAGGCGCTACGCCAGGATTTGCTCGATAACATCGATGAATCGAGCCGCTAGATCGATCATGTCTTTTGCGTCGCCTTCCGTAACAATGACCCTTGGGTCCAAGCCATAATCGGCGATCTCCTTGAATGAATAGGCGTCAGCAAGGAATTCGGCAAAAATGTGGTCGAGCGCCGGTTCATCCTTTGCCAGGGGGTAAAGGAGATGCGGACACCGCGATGGGTCCTGGCCACCCGGCCATCGCGGGCAAAAATGAAGGCCTGCGCGGCATTCAATCCAGCGAGATAGGCCACGCGGGCGGCGTCATCGTAGTGATCGGTGACATCAAAGAAGTCTCGCGCTTTGGCGAGATGAGAACGTGCCTTTCTCAGAAAATCCGCACCCTTCGGCGTCACAGATCGACCCCGTCAAGCCGAAGCTCGTGCATAAAGCCCGTGCGCTCGGCGTATGCACCCGCCGGGAACGGGATGGCGCTGATCATCGCCCCGGTGTCCATCAGGATGTCATCCTCGATCCGGCCAATCCGGCGGACTTCAGTCCACCGCTCGGTCAGGTCGTACAGAAACACCGCGACGTCGTAGTCCGAGTCCTCGCGCGCGTCGCCGCGGGCGCGGGAGCCGTAGAGCACGACGCGTTCGATGCGGTCGCCGTACAGCTCGTCGAGCGCGGCGCGGAAGCACCTGAGGATCGGGTCGTCGAGGACGGCGGCAGGCATAGGGCGTTTTACCACAATCGGCGATCGCTGGTATTGTCGGGAGAAATCCCGGGCGAATCCCCCGCCGGAGCACGCATTTGCCGCTCGATACCGTGTTCAGCGTCTGTCCGCACGATTGCCCGAGCGCCTGCGCGCTCGAGGTCGAGCGCATCGACCCTGCCCCGGGGCAGCCCGGGGGCCTGCGCGTCGGCCGCATTCGCGGCGCCAAGGGGCAGGCTTATACCGACGGCATCGTCTGCGCCAAGGTCGGGCGCTATGCCGAGCGGCAGTATCATCCCGAGCGCCTCGGCGTGCCGTTGCGCCGGGTGGGAGAGAAGGGCGTCGGGCGGTCGGCATTTGCGCCGATCGGCTGGGACGACGCGCTTGACCTCGTCGCCGAGGGGTTTGCCCGCGCGGCGCAGCGCCACGGCTCGGAAGCGGTATGGCCGCATTACTATTCGGGCACGATGGGGCTGGTGCAGCGCGACGGGCTGCAGCGGCTGCGCCATGCGATGCGCTATTCGCGGCAGCACTCGACGATCTGCAACACGCTGACCGACGCCGGCTGGCTGGTCGGGCACGGCGCCAAGCGCGGGGTCGACGGGCGCGAGATGGCGAAGTCGGACCTGATCGTGGTCTGGGGCGGCAACCCGGTCTCGACCCAGGTCAACGTGATGACCCACATCGCCAAGGCGCGCCGGGAGCGCGGCGCCAAGCTCGTGGTCGTCGACCCGTACCGCACCGGCACCGCCGAGGCCGCCGACCTGCACCTGGCGCCGCTCCCCGGCACCGACGGCGCGCTCGCCTGCGCGGTGATGCATGTGCTGTTCAAGGAGGGCTATGCCGACCGCTCCTATCTCGCGCGCTATGCCGACGACCCCACGGGGCTAGAGGCGCATCTCGAAAGCCGCGGCCCCGCCTGGGCGGCGGCGATCACCGGGCTCGGCGAAGCCGAGATCATCGATTTTGCCCGGCTCTATGGCCGCACGAAGCGCGCGTATATCCGGCTCGGCTACGGGTTTTCCCGCCAGCGCAACGGCGCGGTCAACCTGTTCGCGGTCACCTGCCTGCCGGTGGTGACCGGCGCGTGGCAATACGAGGGCGGCGGCGCGCTGCAGTCGAACCACGGGCTGGTCCGCCTCGACCGCCGGCTGATCGAGGGCAGCGACGTCATCGACCATTCCACCCGCATCCTCGACCAGTCGCGCATCGGCCCGATCCTCTGCGGCGACAGATACGATCTCGGCGACGGGCCGCCGGTCACCGCGCTGCTGATCCAGAACACCAACCCGATGGTCGTCTCGCCCGAGTCGCGGCTGGTGCATCGGGGCTTCGCCCGCGACGACCTCTTCGTCTGCGTGCACGAGCAGTTCCTGACCGAGACGGCGGCGATGGCCGACATCGTGCTGCCGGCGACGACGTTTCTCGAACATGATGACATCTACACTGCCGGCGCCCATGCCTTTTTGCAGATGCACCGCGCGGTCGTGCCGCCGTATCGCGAAAGCCGTTCGAACCACGAGGTGCATTGCGGCCTTGCCCGGCGCCTCGGCGCCGAGCATCGCGGCTTCACGATGACCGCCGGCGAGATCATCGCCGAGACCTTGCGGATGAGCGGGCTGCCGGGTCCGGACGCCTTTGTCAAAGGCGTCTGGCTCGATTTCGACCCACCGTTCGAGACCGCGCATTTTCTCGACGGCTTTGGCCATCTCGACAAGAAATTCCATTTCCGCGCCAACTGGCGCGCGATGCGCGGCCCGATGCGCGAGCGCGACCTGGGGCCGCTTCCGGAATTTCCCGATCATGTCGCCAATATCGACGACGGCGACGCGGACCGGCCGTTTCGCCTGGTCGCCGCGCCGTCGCGCTCGTTCCTCAACACCAGCTTCAACAACACGCCCTCCGGCATCGCGCGGGAGGGGCGGCCGACGGTGCTGGTCCACCCCGCGACATTGGCCGGGCTCGGGATCGGCGACGGCGACCGGGTCCGCATCGGCAATGCGAAAGGCAGCGTCGTCCTCCATGCGCGCGCATTTGACGGGCTGCAGCCGCGCGTCGTGATCGCCGAGGGCATCTGGCCCAACGCGGCTTTCGAGGAAGGCATCGGCATCAACCTGCTGACCAGCGCCGATCCCGGCCCGCCGCAAGGCGGCGCGGTGTATCACGACACGTCGGTGTGGCTGCGGCCGGCCGAGGCGACATGAGCGACGACGACCGGCTGCCCGCGAAAGCCACCTCGGCCGCGGTCGATGCGTTCCTAAACGACCTCGGCCGGGCGCCGGCGGTGCGGCCCGGCGGCGGGCGCGGCCGCCTGATCGTCGCGCTCGACGCCACCGCCAGCCGCGAGCCGACCTGGGACCGCGCCTGCCGCATCCAGGGCGAGATGTTCGATGCCACCGCCACGCTTGGCGGCCTCGACGTGAAGCTGATGTTTTATCGCGGCTTTGCCGAGTGCAAGGCGAGCCGCTGGCTGCAAACCGCCGCCGAGCTGCATCGCGCGATGCGCGCGGTCACCTGCATCGGCGGCGAAACGCAGATCGAGCGCGTGCTGGAGCACGCCATCGCCGAAAGCAAAAAGCAGCGGGTGCACGCGCTGGTCTTTGTCGGCGATGCGATGGAGGAGGATGTCGACCGGCTGTGCAAGCTCGCCGGGGAATTGGGGCTGCTCGGTACGCCGGTCTTCGTCTTCCATGAAGGCGGCGATGCGCAGGCCGGCGCCGCGTTCCGCCAGATCGCCAAACTATCCCGCGGCGCCTATCTGAGTTTCGACCTGGCGAGCGCCGACCGCCTCAAGGAACTGCTCGCGGCGGTGGCGGTCTACGCCGCCGGCGGGTATCGGGCGCTGGCCGATTACGGGACGAAGCGGGGCGGCGAGGTGCGGCTGCTGACCGCGCAGCTCAAAGGCTGATGACAAGCGTCTCCGGATCGGCCACCCCATTCCCCGCTCCCCCGGGCTTGCCCCGGGGGTCCACGTCCTTGCGCGCAAGACGTTCCGACCGCGCGACCGGTGCCGGGAGCTGACCGTGATCGCGCTTGTCGGCGGTGTCGCGCTGCTCGCCGGGCTGCTGCTGCTGGTCTACCTGTTCGTCAATGCCGATCCCGCCAAGCTCGCGCGCGGGCTCAAATGGACCGCGCTCGGCGTCGCGGCGGTCGTCTTCCTCTATCTGCTGCTGTCCGAGCGGTTTCAGTTCATCTGGCTGCCGCTGGCGATGGTCTTCCCCTATTTGCGGCGGCTGCGCTCGCTGTTCGGCCGGTTTGGCGCCACCGCCGGCGGAGGGCAAAGCTCCGATGTGGCGACGCCTTACCTGCGCATGAGCCTCGACCACGATACCGGGGCGATGAGCGGCACGGTGCTCGCCGGGCATTTCGCCGGCACGCGGCTCGAGGAGATGAGCCGCGCCGACCTGCTCGACCTGCTGCGCGAATGCCGCACCGCGGATGAAGAAGGCGCCCGGCTGCTCGAAGCCTATCTCGATCGCCTGCACCCCGACTGGCGCGACGGCTTCACCGGCGGGCACGACGCGCCACGCCCGGCCAGCGATGAGATGACCGTCGAGGAGGCGTATGAGATCCTCGGGCTGAGGCCGGGCGCCGGCGCGAGCGAGGTCACGGCGGCGCATCACCGGCTGATGATGCAGCTCCATCCCGACCATGGCGGCACCGATTATCTGGCGACGAAAATCAATCAGGCGCGCGATGTGCTGTTGAAACATTAATCGAACGGTAGCGGAGTTGCATGAAGGATCCCATTTGACGCAGCGGAAGCGTTGCGTCTCGTTATGCGTTATCAGGAGCGACCGCCGCGCCCGCGGCCCAGCGACAGCAAGGAGAACCATGCATCAACCCGTGCGCAAGGCGGTGTTTCCCGTCGCCGGGCTCGGCACGCGCATCCTGCCGGCGACCAAGGCGATGCCGAAGGAGATGCTGACCGTCGTCGACCGGCCGCTGATCCACTATGCGGTGGAGGAGGCGAAGGCCGCCGGCATCGAGCAGTTCTATTTCGTCACCGGCCGCGGCAAGAGCTCACTCGAAGACCATTTCGATGTCGCCTACGAGATGGAGGCGACGCTGCGCGAGCGCGGCAAGACCCAGCAACTGGCGGAGATGCACGCCTGGCTGCCGGCGGCCGGGCAGATCGCCTATACCCGCCAGCAACGCCCGCTGGGCCTTGGCCATGCGGTGTGGTGCGCGCGCCATCTGGTCGGCGACGAGCCGTTCGCGGTGGTGCTGGTCGACGATCTGATGGTCTGCGACCCGCCTTGCCTCAAGCAGATGGTCGACGCCTATAACCGGACGGGCGGCAATATCGCCGCGGTCGTCGAGGTGCCGCGCGAGCAGACCAACCGCTACGGCGTGCTCGACATCGTCGCGGACGAGGGGCAGTTGGTGCGCGCCAAGGGCGTGGTCGAAAAGCCCAGTCCGGCCGAGGCGCCGTCGACCTTGACGATCATCGGCCGCTACATCATCCAGCCCGAGGTGTTCGGGCATCTCGGAACGATGCGGCCCGGCAGCGGCAACGAGATCCAGCTGACCGACGGGCTCGCCGCGCTGATCGCGGACGGCCAGGAGTTCCATGGCTTCCGTGCTGCCGGGCGGCGTTTCGACTGCGGCGACAAGCTCGGCTTTCTCGAAGCCAATATCGCGCTCGGCCTCGAACATCCCGAGCTCGGGGCGGGCTTGCAGCGCATCCTCAAAGACTACCGCTAGCCGTCGCCGCCATGCCGCACCGCTTCGACCCGGCGATTTTGCGCGAGTACGACATTCGCGGCATCGTCGGCACCAACCTGTTTGCCGCCGATGCCTACGCGCTCGGCCGCGCCTTTGCCGTCGAGACCGGCAGCCGGCGGGTCGCGGTCGGCTATGACGGGCGGCTGACCTCGCCCGAGCTGGAGGCGGCGCTGGTCGACGGGCTGAGCGCCGAGGGCGCGGATGTGGTGCGCATCGGCCGCGGACCGACGCCGATGCTGTACTATGCGGCGGCGACGCTCGATGTCGATGCCGGGCTGATGGTGACCGGCTCGCACAACCCGCCGAGCCATAACGGCTTCAAGATGGTGCTCGGCGGCAAGCCGTTTTATGCCGAGGCGATCCAGGCGCTCGGCCGCGCCGCGCTGGCTTTGGGCCCGGCGGCCGGTGCGCGCGGGCGGATCGAGGAGCGGGCGATCGCCGAGGAGTACGTCGCCCGGCTGGCCCGCGACTTCGACCCGGGCCGGCCGCTGTCGGTCGCGTGGGACCCCGGCAACGGCGCGACCGGGGAGATCGTCGCGGCGCTGACCGCACGGCTGCCGGGCACGCATCGCCTGATCAACGCGACGATCGACGGCAATTTCCCGGCGCATCACCCCGACCCGACGATCCCCGAAAACCTCGAACAGCTACAGGAGGCGGTGGCGCGGCACGGCTGCGAGCTCGGCATCGCCTTTGACGGCGACGGCGACCGGATCGGCGTGGTCGACGCCAAGGGCCGCATCCTGTGGGGCGACCAGCTGATGATCCTCCTGGCGCGCGACGTGCTGCGGCGGCATCCCGGCGCGCCGATCCTCGCCGATGTCAAGGCGAGCGACCTGCTGTTCGCCGAGATCGCCGCCGCCGGCGGCAAGCCGGTGATGCTGCCGACCGGCCATTCCGGCATCAAGGCCAAGCTCGCCGAGCTCGACGCGCCGCTCGCCGGCGAGATGAGCGGCCACATCTTCTTCGGTGACCGCTGGTACGGCTTCGACGACGCGGTCTATGTCGCGGTGCGGCTGCTGGGGATCATCGGCCGCGGCACGCAGAGCCTGAGCGAGATCGCCGCCGCGCTGCCGGCGACGTTCAACACCCCGGAGCTGCGGCTCGACTGCGACGAGGCGCAGAAGTTCGCCATCGTCGCCGCGGTCGCCGCGCGGTTGCGCCGGCGCGGCGCCGAGGTCATCGACATCGACGGCGTGCGGGTCAAGACCGCCGACGGCTGGTGGCTGGTGCGCGCCTCCAACACCCAGGCGGTGATCGTCGCCCGCGCCGAGGCCTCGACCGAGGCCGGCCTCGCCCGCCTCAAGGCTCAGATCAGCCGCGAGCTGACCGAGAGCGGGCTGCCCGTGCGGCTCGATTAAAGCGGGATCCGAACAAGTTCGATCAGTTGTTTCGTCATGGCCGGGCTCGACCCGGCCATCCACGTCCCCTGGGCCGCGCTCGAACCTTCGCCGTTTGAGTGCAGGCCTAGCGGCTCGCGACCTTGGTGCCGGCAGGGACCACCGAACAATCGATGCGCTGCTTGTGCAGCTCCGCGCAGGCGGTGCGGGCGGCCGGCGCGGTGAAATAGACCAGCCGTGTGCGGTACAGCCGCTCGTTGCCGGCGGGCGCCAGGATCTGGAACTGCTTGCCGCGGGCGACGGCCAGGCGCGAAACCTCGCGCTCGATCCGCTCCGCCGCAGACTCGGCGCGGTAGGCGCCGACCTGGACGGCCCAGGCCTCGCCCGGATCGGGAGCTGCCGAGGCCGCTTCGGCGCGGCTGACCGGGGCGAGATGGCTGACCGCCGCACTGGCGACGTTGGCGATGGCCGCCGGGACCGTGCGCGGCGGCGGCGCGTCGGAGATCGCGGCGGGCGCGGCCGATGCCTGCTGGACCGGCGCGGGGTTGGCCGCCGGGGTCGCCATCGAGGCCGAGGCCATGGCGGCGAAGGACGGCCGTGCCGCCTGCGAGGTGTCACCGGTCGCCACCGCGGCGACCGCGGTGGACGCAGCCGGCGCCTGGCGTTGCGCCACCATGACCGGCTGCTGCCGGGCGAGATCGGCAAATCCGAGATCGAGCAGCTGCCCCATCGACTGATCGCGGCTGCGCACCGAGCGGCCGCCGAGGATCACGCCGATCAGCCGGCGGCCGTTTTGCACTGCCGAGGTCGCGAGATTGTAGCCGGACGCCACGGTGAACCCGGTCTTGATGCCATCGGCGCCGGGATACCAGTCGAGCATATGGTCGTGGCCGTTGACGGTCTCGCCCTGGAAGTCGAACTGCTTGACCGAGAAATAACGGTATTCACGCGGGAAATCGTGATAGAGCGCCAATGCCAGCCGCGCGACGTCGCGCGCCGTCGTCAGCTGCTCGGGGTCCGGCAGGCCGGACGCGTTCGCATAATGCGACCGCGTCATACCGAGCTGCTGTGCTTTCTGGTTCATCAGCACCGCGAAATTGCCCTCGGTGCCGCCCAGCGTCTCGGCCAGCACCGCCGCCGCGTCATTGGCCGACTTGGTGACGATGCCGAGGATCAGATCGCGCACCATGACCCATTCGCCGGGCTCGAAGCCGAGCTTTGACGGCGCGTGCGCCGCCGCCGCCGCGGAGACCTGGACGTACTGGTCGATCCTGAGGCGGCCCTGGTTCAGCGCCTCGAAGGTCAGATACAGCGTCATCATCTTGGTGAGCGACGCCGGGTAGGTCACCGCGTCCGGATTGAGCTGGCGCAGAACCTGACCGGTCTCGGCATCGATGACGAAGGCTTCGTAAATCGGCCCGCCTGCTCCCGCCTCGACACGCGCCGCATGCGCGGCCGCAGGAGAAACACCAATCAGCAGACAAAAGCCAACGGAAACCCAGAGCGGCCGTCCCCACAAGCGGCCGCGACGCAATAAAGACTGAACCGGCACGTTACCCCCCGCCCCCAGAGCGAACGCCACACAATCCCCCGCCTCGATAGGCGCCCGGAAGGGTAAAAAAAAGATGAAACGATGTCAAAGTCAGTGCCGGCCTATCTGTCGCAAATTCTTTCCCGCGGGCAAATAATCGCGCACGACGATATCAACGGCGATTGATATTGGGGAATTCCGCGCTTCGGCTCGGTGCACGCCGCGGCCGTCGCCGCCGCCCGTGCGCAAAAAATTGTGCAAGGCACAATTATCTCGTCGAAGTGCAACGTTCCCGGGGCCAGGATGTTTATGTGCGTAGCAGCATTGCGGTACCGGGAGATCACGATGAGCGACAACAAAGTGGTGAAACCCGATCGCGCGCGGCTTGCGGAGCCTGCCCCAGCGGCGTCAGCTCAGACGGCGTCAGCTCAGACGGTGTCGGCCCCAGCGGTGTCGGCTCCAGCGGCGCAACCGACCGGCGTCCAGCCGGCCGACCCGACGGCCCTGTTGCCCCCCGCTGCGGCGACGGAAGTTCAGCGGCAACCGGACAAGCTGCTCGAACTATGCCAGGCGACCCTGGCCTCGATCGGCGCATCGCAAACCGCGATAGCGTCGGACCTGACCGCGATGGCGCTGGAGCTCGGCGAGATCGCACGCTCCAATCTGACCGCGACCGGCGACAGCGTCACGGCGCTGACGGGCGCCCGGACCATGGTCGACGCGGTCGAGATACAGCTCGGTTTGGCCCGCCGCAGCCTCGCGGCGATCGCGACCGGCTCCGGCCGGTTGAGCGAGATCGGCCTGCATTTGGTCAGCGGCGCCGCAAAACCGTTCCTCGCGCCGCTCGCGGAACGCTGAACCGCTATTCGAGAAAGCCGCGTATCGTCCGGGCGATAAACTCGGCTTCCGGCGACTCCGGCGGCGGGTCGAGCGCACGATGTCCGAGGTCGCCGGGTATTTCGGCATAGACCGGGTGCGGCAGCAGATCGCGCAGCCGCTTGGTGCCGGCAAGGCTCACGAGGCGGTCGCCCGCATTCGCCATCACCAGGACGGGCGGCGTGACGCGCGCCAACGCGGCGGCAGCCTCGCCATCGGCGTCGCGCCCGACATCGTAGCCGCGGCACGCGGCGAGACGCATCACCAGCGAATTCGCGTCCCACGCCGCAAAGCGTTTCGCCGCCGCCTCGGCTTCCTGGACGACCCGCGCCGGCGGGATGCGGTCGAGATACCCGGCGGTGACGGACCACGGGTAGTAGGTCATGCCGGCGTGGCGCAAGCCCTCGACCGGGTTGCGCTCGTACCGGCCGCCGCTCCAGTCGGGGTCGAGCGCGACGTCCGACAGCAGCAAATCGATGATCATCTGGAAATTGGCGTCGCTGCGCGGCGCCGCGCCGAGCAGCACGAGGGCGGCGGGCATGTCGGGATGCTGCACCGCCCACTCGAGCCCGGCAAGGGCTCCCATCGAGCGGCCGACGATCGCCCGCAGCCGGCTGAGCCCGAAGGCGCGGGTCACCAGGGCGTATTCGGCCGCCATCATGTCGCGGACCGTGTAGCGCGGAAAATCCTGGCCGCCGTTATCGGCCGGCGACGTGGATTCGCCGCCGCCGATCGCGTCGATGGCGATCACGAAATAGCGGTCGGTATCGAACAGCGCGCCGGGGCCGATGGCGGCGTCGAATTCATGCTTGTCGCCCAGCACGCCATGCAGCAGCACGATCGCGTTGTCGCGCGCCGGCGACAGCGTGCCGTGGGTTTCATAGGCGATCCGCAGCTCCGGCATCACCGTGCCGTCTTCGAACGGAAAGTCGAACAGGCTGAAGATCTGGCTGTCGGCGCGGGCCGGAAAACCGGAACCGGCCAGCGCGACCGCCAGCAGGAACAGGCCGAGCGCTTGACGGCGGAGAACCTGGCGGCGAAGGACGGAAACCACACGGCAACGCTGCATCACGGCAACTTAACGATGGGCGTCCGCGCCGCGCAAGCCGCGCGCCTGCCCCGCCCGTCCGCCGATCATTTCGTGCGCCTCGCGGCCTTGACGCGGCCCGGTCAAAATCCCAGATGCAGGTTGTCGTCAACGAGCCGGCTGCCGGGGTGACGCCCGAGGCCGGCGGGCGGCGAACCCGGAACCCAAACAGGAGGGTGTTTGGCGAACATGAATCCACCGGGCGCGCACAAGTTGCCGACCCCTTGGCATCGGCAACGGAGCGCCAAGACCAAGATTTAGCCCGGCTTCAAACGCCGGGTGCGAAGGACAGCTTCGCAATCGGACCCCCGCGACGCCCTGATGCGTGCGGGGGTCTTGTCGTATAAAGACCCCCTCGTCTCCACCAAAATTCCAGGCGCCGGCGATGACAGCAACCGACGACGAACACGGCTACGACCAGGAAACCTATGGGCCGACTTCCCGCATCTATTTCTCGCAGCGGCTGCGGCTGCACTATGTCGACTGGGGCAATCCCTCGGCGCCGCCGCTGCTGCTGGTGCATGGTGGCCGCGACCATTGCCGCAACTGGGACTGGGTCGCCCAGGCGCTGCGCCATGACTGGCACATCCTCGCGCCCGATTTGCGCGGGCACGGCGACAGCCAATGGTCGCCCGACGGCAGCTACTCGATCGCCGCCTATATCTACGACCTGGCGCAGCTGATCCATCAGCAGGAGCTGGCGCCCGTGACCATCGTCGCGCATTCGCTCGGCAGCATGATCACGCTGCGCTACACCGGCATCTACCCGGAAAACGTCAAAAAGCTCGTCGCGATCGAGGGGCTCGGGGTCGCCCCCCGCGCGATGGTCGAGCGCGCCAAGCAGCCGATCGGCGAACGGATGCGGCGCTGGATCGAGGAACAGCGGGCTTTGTCGGGCCGGATGCCGCGCCGTTACGCCTCAATCGACGAGGCATTGAAACGAATGCAGGAGGCCAATCGTTTCCTCTCGCCGGAGCAGGCGCGACACCTGACGCAATACGGGGTCAACCAGAACGAAGATGGCACCTATAGCTGGAAATTCGACAACTACGTCCGCGCCGACAGGCCTTACGGCATGACCCAGGCGGAAACCGAGGAGCTGTGGTCGCGCATCACCTGCCCGACGCTGCTGGTCTACGGCAAGGAAAGCTGGGCCTCGAACCCCGAGGAAGACGGCCGCATCCGCCACTTCAAGAACGCCAAAGTCGTCTCGTTCGAAGGCGCCGGACACTGGGTGCACCATGACCGGCTCGACGGGTTCCTGGACTTGCTGCGCGGCTTTTTATGAGCACCATGCCGCGGGATGACACCGCCGAGGGGATACCGCTGCCGCCGCGTTTATGGCGTCGGCCGCGCTGGCTGGCGCAGCGGGCGGTCGACCGCAAGCGCCGGAGTTTCCTCGCATTTCTCGGCCCTGGGCTGATCACCGGCGCGGCCGACGACGACCCGAGCGGCATCGCGACCTATTCCCAGGTGGGCGCGCAATTCGGCTACGGCATGACCTGGCTGCTGCTGTTCACCTGGCCGCTCATGGCGTCGATCCAGGAGATCAGCGCGCGGATCGGCCGGGTGACCGGCCAGGGCATCGCGGCCAATGTCGGCCAGCATTACTCGCGTTTGCTGCTCGCCTTTCTCGTGGGGCTGCTGATCATCGCCAACATCATCAATCTCGGCGCCGATCTCGGGGCGATGGGAGCGGCCGTCAAGCTGGTGATCGGCGGGTCGGCGCAGGTCTATGTCGTCCTGCTCGCCGTGCTGTGTGCCGGGCTCGAGATCTTCGTGCGGTATCAGCGCTACGCCTCGATCCTCAAATGGCTGACCCTTGCGCTGTTTACCTACGTCGCGACGGTGCTGATCGTGGGCGTGCATTGGGGCGAGGTCGCCTTCCACACGTTGGTGCCGCATGTCGAGTGGAACAAGGACTTTCTGACCAGCGTGGTGGCGGTGCTGGGCACGACGATCAGCCCGTATCTGTTTTTCTGGCAGGCCTCCGAGGAAGCCGAGGAAGAGCGCATCGACCCGGCGGCGGGACCGCTGATCGACGCGCCGCAGCCGCAGGCCGACCGCGAGATCCGCCGCATCCGCCTCGACACCTGGCTGGGCATGGGGCTGTCGAACCTGATCAGCTGGTGCATCATCGTCACCACGGCCGCGACGCTCGCCGCCCACAACATCACCGATATCCAGAGCTCGGAACAGGCCGCTGAAGCGCTGCGGCCGATTGCCGGCGACCTGGCGTTTTTCGTCTTTGCCTGCGGGATCATCGGCACCGGCCTGCTGGCGATCCCGGTGCTCGCCGGATCGGCCGCCTACGCGCTCGCCGAAATGCTCGGCTGGCCGGCCGGCCTGGCGGAGCTGCCGCGGCACGCCAAGGCGTTTTACGCGACGATCGCGATCGGCACGCTGCTCGGCGTCGGCTTCAATTTCTTTGCGATCGATCCGATCACGGCCTTGTTCTGGACGGCGGTGATCAACGGCGTCGTCGCCGTGCCGCTGATGGTCGTGATGATGGTGATGACCAGCCGGCGCAGGGTGATGGGGGATTTCACCCTGTCGCGGCCGCTGTCCGTCATGGGCTGGATCTGCACCGGCGCGATGACGCTTGCCGTCGTCGTCATGTTCGCGACCTGGGGCGGTTGACCGGACGCGCCGGCGGCATCATCGTGAGCCGGCGCAGCTTTGCCGGGGTGAGGGGGATAGCCATGAAGATCAAGCGCATCGAGCATATCGCCGTCGCAGTCGAAGACATGGACTTCATGGCCAAGCTGCTCGGCGACAAATTCGGCCTCGACCTCGAGTATAGCGAAGAACGGGTGGCGACGCGGATCGGCATGCTCCCGGTCGGCGAGACCTATATCGAGCTGCTGCAGGGCGTGACGCCGGAGTCGGGCGCGACCAAATGGCTGAAGGAAAAGGGCCAGAGCCTGTTCCACATCTGCTTCGAGGTCGAGGACATCGACGCGGCGCTCAAGGAGCTGAAAGCCAAGGGCACCCCGCTGCTCAACGACGAGCCGGTCATCGGCCACGCCAATTGCCGCATCGCCTTTATCGATCCGAAGGCGACCGGCAACCTGCTGTTCGAATTGGCCGAAATGCCGAAGGGCGGCCACGCCGGCCATTAGCCGCGAACCGCCGACGGCGTTGTCCCCGCCAAGCCTAACCCAGGGGACAGGGATGGCCGGGCCAAGCCCGGCCGCGACGATCCGGGATGTGATGCCAAAGCGATTTGTTGTTGCCGCCGCGCTCCTTGCGGGTCTGTTGCTGGCCGCCTGCTCGGCCGACGAACCGCGCTATCCCGCCGCGCCGCGGCCGCTCGGCGTACGCCAGGCGCTGCATGCGGGGCACTGGCGCGGCCAGGTCGGGATGACGCAGGTCGATTACATCATCGACCAGGTGGCGCCGACCACCGTCTCGGTGCGGGTTTCGGGCACCGTGTTGCGCCAGGCCAACCGCAGCCTGCAAACCTCGGGGGTCGACAACTACTTTTACGACCGGCCGCGCACCTGCAAACGCACCGCCGACGGCAAATCCTTCGACTGCACCCGCTACAGCGACATGCATATCGACAACGGCATGCTGTGCGGCGTCTACCAGGCGCCCGGCCAGACCTACCGCCCCTGCCTGCAGCCGGTGCCCTAGCCGAGCGGCTTGGACAGGAAAATCCGGGTCGCGCCGTCCGGCGGGCACGCGATTTCGCCAAACCGGCGGTACCCGTGCTTCTCGTAAAATCCCGGCGCCTGAAAGGTTGCGGTGATCACAAAAGCCGCCGAGCAGCCGCCGCGCCGCGCCTCGGCCTCGGCCTGGGCGATCAGGCGGCTGCCGAGGCCGCCGCGGCGCAGCTCGGGCGGCAGGTAGAACAGGTCGAGAAAAAACAGCCGCAACGAGGTATGGCCGAGCAGCCCGCCGACGATTTCGCCCGACGCGTCGCGCACCAGCAGATCCAAGGTCTGCGAGTCGGTTCGCCCGATACGCTCCCGGTTATATTGATCGAGGCCGCCGGTGACGACGGCCTCGGCCCGCGCATCGCGCTCGGCGGTGAGCGCAACGGTCGTCGCGCTGCTCATGCCGCGTCGCTCGTCGCCGACGCGATGTCGAGAACCTCGACCGACGTCACTTCGTCCGGTTGGCCGGTGTAGAGCACGAACGCGGTGGTCTCGCGCGCGATCATCGCGCTGTGCGGCTGCCCGTCGGGGTTCAGCGAATAGCCTGCCGCGCTGACCGGCCGGCCGGATTTGGTCGCTCGGCCGCCGCTGAGGTTGAAGACGTGCTCGTCGGACCGCGCGACCGCGACGACCTTGATCAGCTTGCCCGCCGGCGGACGGAAGCGCAGCAGATAGGCGATGCCGCCGCCTTCCGGGCGCCGATCGCTCAAGGTCTTCGCCTCGATGATCGGCTTCCCGTCATGGAACGCGCCGGCGCCGAACACCTCGGTCCACGGCGTCCAGGCGATGTCGTCGGGGTCGGTGCGAATGCTGCGCATGGTCGATGCCACGGCCGTCCTCCTTGCCACTTGCGGCAGCGAGTGTAGGCTCCTCCTCCTGACAGCGTTTTGTCAGGAGCATCCGATGCCGCTGCGCCGGGCCGACCGGCTGTTCGACCTGCTGCGAGTGCTGCGCGGCGCGAAACAGCCGGTGACCGCCGCGTCGATCGCCGCCGAGCTGGAGGTGACGGTCCGCACCGTCTACCGCGACATCGCCACGCTGCAAGCGCGGCGCGTGCCGATCGAAGGCGCCGCCGGGATCGGCTATGTGCTGCGCCGCGGCTTCGACCTGCCGCCGCTGATGTTCACCGCAGACGAGGCCGAAGCCATTGCCGTCGGGGTGCGGCTCTTGGCGCGCACCGGCGATCCGGGATTGCAGAAGGCGGCCGAGAGGGTCTTGTCGAAGGTCAGCCTGGTCGTGCCCGACCCGCTGCGCGACTATCTGACCACGGCGCCGGTCTATGTCTCGAAGAGCGGCGCGCCGGTGCCGGCGCAGCGCGACCTGCCGGCGACGATCCGTCATGCGATCCGCGACAGCCGAAAGATGCGGATCGCCTATCGCGACGAGGCCGGGCGCGAGACGTCGCGGGTGATCCAGCCCTTCGCCGTGGCCTATTACGTCGAGGCGACGCTGGTTTGCGCCTGGTGCGAGCTGCGCGGCGATATCCGCCACTTCCGTACCGACCGGGTGGTCTCCGCCGCGGTGCTCGACGAAGGGTTCACCATCCCCGAGCCGGTCATCGCCGGCTGGCTTGCCGAGCGCCAGGATCAGTAGCCGAGCGCGGCGCCGGCCGGGCGGCGCGGGTCGTTGACGCCGGTCAGCCCGCCGTCCGGTGCGATCGCGATCAGCTCGACGGCGCCCCAGCGCGGCTGCTCCTTGAGGGCGTAGCCCATCGCGGTCAGCGCGTTCAGCGTCGCCGGCGGCAGCCCGCCCGGCTCGTAAAACACCGTGTCCGGCAGGTATTGCTGATGGAAGCGCGGCGCGGCAACGGCCTCCGTCGGGCTCATGCCGAAATCGACGAGGTTCATCAGCGTCTCCAGCACCGCGGTGATGATACGCGGCCCGCCGGGGCTGCCCAGCACATAGACCGGGTGACCATCCCGTTCCACGATGGTCGGGGTCATCGACGACAAAGGCCGCTTCCTCGGCGCGATCGCGTTCGCATCGCCCTGCACCAGGCCGAACATGTTGGCGGTGCCGGGTTTGACGGCGAAATCGTCCATCTCGTTGTTGAGCAGAAAGCCGGTGCCGGGAGCGACGACGCCCGCGCCGAAATTGCCGTTGATCGTGTACGTCGCCGCGACCGCGTTGCCCTCGCCGTCGACCACCGAATAATGCGTGGTTTGCGGCTTTTCAGCGGCGCCCGGCACCTCGCCGAGCGCGGCGGAAGCCGTCGCCCGGTCCGGGTCGATGCCGGCGCGCAGCCTCGCGGCATAGTCCGCGGACAGCAGCCGGGCGAGCGGGTTGGCAACAAAATCGGGATCGCCCAGCACGCTGTTGCGATCGAAAAAGGCGCGCCGCATCGCCTCGATGGTGAGGTGCACGGCCCGGGGCGATCGGCTGCCGGCCTGGGCGATGTCCCAGCCCGACAGGATGCCGAGGATTTCGCACAGCGTCGTGCCGCCGCTGCTCGGCGGCGGCGCCGAGATGATCGCGTAGCCTCGATAGGCGCAGCGCAGCGGCGGCAGTTGCTCGGTCTTGTAGCCGGCGAGATCGGCCTCGCCGAGCAGAGCGCCATGCGCGGCGGCAGCGGTCGCCAGGGCGGCCGCGACCGTGCCCCGGTAGAACCCGTCCGACCCTTCCGCGGCGATCTTGCCGAGCGTCGCCGCCAGGTCGGGCTGAACGAGCCGCTCACCGGCCTCATAGGGAACTCCGCCGGGATGCAGGAAAATCCGCGCCGTTTCGGGGTCGGCGGCAAGGCGCTTGGCGGCGCGTGCGATGATCGCGGCGTCCGGCTCGCCGAGGCGATAGCCGTCGCGCGCCAGGGCGATCGCCGGCGCCATGACCTCGGCCCGCGTGAGGCGGCCATAGCGGGTCAGCGCCAGGTCGAGCCCGCTCACCGTGCCGGGAACGGCGACCGCGCGATAGCCGTTGCGGCTGGCATCGCGGACCGGGTCGCCGGCGGCGTCGAGATACATCGCGGCGGTCGCCGCGGCGGGTGCGGTCTCGCGGAAATTGATGAAGGCGGTCACGCCGCCGGCATTGCGGATCAGCATAAAGCCGCCGCCGCCGATATTGCCGCAGCACGGGTCGACCACGGCGAGCGCGTAGCCGACGGCGACCGCGGCGTCGACGGCGTTGCCGCCCGCCTTGAGGATCGCCAGCCCCGCCTCGCTGGCAGCGCGATGGGCGCTGACCACCATGCCGCCTCCGGCATGCTCGGCGGCGACGGAGCCGACCGCCGGCAGCGCGACGAGGCCCGCCAGCAGCCCCAGCCAAATTCTTTTCATCCGGAAAACTTCACGCAATGGTTGGCCGTTATTCTGGTTGACTTGGAGATGCCGATCGCACTTCCCGGCGTTACGCCAGTAATACTTTATTAACTGTACTACTAAAGAAAGGCTTAACTACCATTTCAGATGCATTTTATTCAAGCGATTATAAGATTGCGGCAATTCCCGTTGGGCCGGTTTGTGTCATAGCCGGGGTTACTGAGCAGTCGCCGAGAATAGGGATATTGCCCTGATGCCCTCTGATCGCGTCGTCAATATCGATACGATAGCCGGATTGGTGCCGGCCGCGCATCGCCCGCCGATGGGCCGCTTCTCCGGCCTTTCCACCGGCCGCGGCCATCGCGCCGCCTATGCCCGACCGCAGGATACGCCGCCGTTGCGGCGCGTCTCGCTCGACGGCCAGCGGCAGCCGCGGGTGCAGCCGGCCGCCGTGGCGTCGGCCCTCCAGCTCGCCGATTTTGCGGTCGCGCTGGTCGCCGGCGGCGCGAGCGTTGCGCTGCAATCTGGGACGGTCTGGCCGCCCGGCCCGTTGCCGGCGGCCGCGGCGCTGCTGGTCATGGCGCTGATGACGCGCCGCCTGGTTCCCTCGCCGCACACCGACGTGACCCGCCAGACCTTGGCAAAACAGCTCGCCGACGGCGTGGCGCACGCGCTGGTGGCGTTCGGGTTTGCGCTGGTCGCGGTGGTGGCGGTGTTCCAGCCGAGCCCCGCCGCGCGGGCGCCGTTCGTCGCCTGGCTGCTGTTGTGGGCGGTGCTGACGGTTGCCGGCATCGGCGTCGTGCGTGCCGTATTGTCGGCGCTGCAGCGCCGCTGGCTTGCCGCCGGACGGCTCAAGCAGCTGGTGGCGATCTACGGCACCGGCGATCATGCCGAGCGCCTCGTCGAGCGGCTGCGCGCGACCTGCCCCGAGACGATCGAGATCGTCGGCGTGTTCGATGACCGCGCCGGACGCGGCGTGGTCGGCGCCGGGCTGCGCACCTTGCCGCACGGCACCACCGCCGACCTGGTCGAGATGTCGCGGCTGCTCGAGATCGACCGGATCGTCGTCGCGCTGCCGCATGCCGCGGAGAAGCGGCTGCTCGAAATCCTGCGCAAGCTGCACAAGATGCCGGTCGAGATCAGCCTCGCGCCGGACATGGTCGGCTTCAACGTCCCGGCGAAGGGCCAGGAAGAATTCGGCGGGCTGCCCCTGCTCGACGTCTACGGCAAGCCGCTGACCTTCGGGCAAAGCCTGGTCAAAAGCGCCTTCGACCGGCTGGCCGCCGGGCTCGGGGTCGTCGCGCTGTCGCCGGTGCTGCTGCTCGTGGCGCTGGCGATCAAGCTCGACAGCCGGGGGCCGGTGCTGTTCCGCCAAAACCGCTACGGTTTTGGCGACCGGGTGATCGGAGTCTACAAATTCCGCACGATGAAGGCCGAGACCGCGGACGCCAACGGCGAGAAGCAAACCGAGGTCAACGATCCGCGCATCACCCGCGTCGGCGGCTTCCTGCGCAAGACCAGCCTCGACGAGCTGCCGCAGCTGCTCAACGTGCTGCGCGGCGAGCTGTCGCTGGTCGGCCCGCGGCCGCATGCGGTGAGCATGCGCGTCAGGCAGCGGCGCAACGAGGACATCGTGCCCGACTACGCGCTGCGCCACCATGTCAAGCCGGGCATCACCGGCTGGGCCCAGGTCAACGGCTATCACGGCCCCGTGGACAACGAGGGGCACCTGCACCAGCGCGTCGCCTACGACCTCGATTACATCAACCACTGGTCGTTGCTGTTCGATATCAAGATCATCATCCGCACGCTGTTCGTCGCGTTCAGCCACCGCGCCGCATACTGAAGTCGGCTCCGGTCCCCGGCGAAAGCCGGGACCCACGGATCAGCCGCCATGGACAGCCGACAAGTGGGTCCCGGCTTTCGCCGGGACGACACCAGACCGGAGCCGCTTTCAATACGCAGCGCGGTGGCTGAACGCGACGAACAGCGTGCGGATGATGATCTTGATGTCGAACAGCAA
>DASZOZ010000138.1:0-24907 GCA_035550515.1 Allostellaceae bacterium | reverse complement strand
CGCAGCGTCGCCGACCGGGCCGCCGCCGGCGCGCGGCTGCGGGTGCTGCTGCCGGTGCCGCTGCCGGCGGCGCTCGATTACCGGGCGCCGCCGGACGAAGCGCTTCCCGAGCCCGGCCGTTTCGTGCGGGTCGACCTGGGGCCGCGCCGGCTGATCGGGGTGGTCTGGGAGGGCGAGGGTGACGACCTTGACGAAAAGCGGCTGCGGCCGATCGGCGAGGTGCTGCCGACGCCGCCGCTGTCGGCGGAATTGCGGCGGTTTATCGATCGCGTCGCGGGATACACACTGGCGCCGCCCGGCATGGTCCTGCGCATGGCGATGAGCGTGGAGGCGGCCTTGCTGCCCGCGGCGTCGCGCCGGGTCTGTGCGATCACCGAGGCCGGCCGCGCCGCGCTTGCCGGCGCTGCCGCGAAGCTGACGCCCGCCCGCCGCCGCGTGCTGGCGCTGCTGCGCGACATGCCGGGGGAGACCGTGTCCGGGGAAACGGTAACGGAGACCGCGCGGCAGGCCGGCGTCGGGCCGGCGGTGGTGCGCGGCCTCATCGCAGCCGGGCTCGCGGCCGAGCGCCGCGCCGCGCCGGTGCCGCCGCGCGTGGCGGCGCCCGATTGGCGCAGCCCCGGACCGCCGCTGTCGCCGGCGCAGACCCGCGCCGCTTCGCGGCTGGTCGAGCATGTCGAGACCGGCGGGTTTCACGTCACGGTGCTCGACGGCGTGACCGGGTCGGGCAAGACCGAGACCTATTTCGCCGCGATCGCCGCCGCCCTCGCCAAAGGCCGGCAGGTGCTGGTGCTGCTGCCCGAGATCGCGCTGTCGGCGCAATGGCTGGAGCGCTTTCGCCGCCGCTTTGGCGCGGCCCCGGCGGAGTGGCATTCGGACATCGGCCAGCCGCAGCGCCGCGACACCTGGCGCGCCGTCGCCGGCGGCCGGGCGCGCGTGGTGGTCGGCGCCCGCTCGGCGCTGTTCCTGCCGCTGCCGGCGCTGGGGCTGATCGTCGTCGACGAGGAGCACGACCCTTCGTTCAAGCAGGAGGACGGCGTCTGCTACCAGGCGCGCGACATGGCGGTGCTGCGCGCGTCGCTGGCGCGGATCCCGATCGTGCTGGCCTCGGCCACGCCGTCGCTGGAAACCGTCGTCAACGTCTCGCGCGGCCGCTACGAGCGCGTGCATCTGCCGGAGCGCCACGCCGATGCAGCGCTGCCGAGCGTGACGCTGATCGACATGCGGCGGGAGCATCTTCCGACCGGCCGCTTCCTGTCGGCGCCGCTGGTCGCCGCACTGTCCGAAACGCTGGAAGACGGCGAGCAGTCGCTGCTGTTCCTCAATCGCCGCGGCTACGCGCCGCTGACCTTGTGCCGCACCTGCGGGCACCGCTTCCAATGCCCGAGCTGCACCGCCTGGCTGGTCGAGCATCGCTTTACGGCGCGGCTGCAATGCCACCATTGCGGCTATGCGATGCCGCTGCCGCAATTCTGCCCGGAGTGCCTCGCGGCGGGAACGCTGGTGCCGTGCGGGCCGGGCGTGGAGCGGCTCAGCGAGGAGGTCGCCGAGCGCTTCCCCGCGGCGCGCGTGGCGCTGATGGTCAGCGACCTGCTGCCGGGGCCGCGCGCCGCCGCCGAGCTGGCCGAGGCGATGGCGGCGCATCGCCACGACGTGCTGATCGGCACCCAGATCGTCGCCAAGGGACACCACTTCCCGATGCTGACGCTGGTCGGGGTGGTCGACGCCGATCTCGGCCTCGGCGGCGGCGATCTGCGTGCCGCCGAGCGTACCTATCAGCTATTGCACCAGGTCGGCGGCCGCGCCGGCCGCGCCGAGCGGCCCGGCCGGGTGCTGCTGCAAACCTACATGCCCGAGCAGCCGGTGATGCAGGCGCTCGCCGCCAACGACCGCGACCGTTTTCTCGCCGCCGAGGCGGCGCAGCGCCGCGCGGCGCGTCTGCCTCCTTTCGCCCGGCTGGCGGCGCTGATCGTCAGTGCGCCGGACCCCGATTCCGCCGATTTCGCGGCGCGGGCGCTGGCGCGCGCGGCGCCGCATCTGCCCGGCGTGACGGTGCTCGGCCCGGCGCCGGCGCCGCTCGCAGTGCTGCGCGGCCGCCACCGCCGCCGCCTGCTGGTGCAAGCCGAGCGCACGGTCAATCTGCAAGCCGTGCTGCGCGAGTGGCTGGGGAAGGTGCGCTTCGGCGCCGCGGCCCGCTTGCAGGTCGACATCGACCCGTACAGCTTCCTGTAGGACAGCGGCAACCGCTATGGCGAAAGACCAGCCGGTCCCAGGTGATCCCGGGCCGTCCGAACGAGCCGGGTTGGCTTTCGCGCCGCGAACCCGGCGGCGTCGCGTCCGGTGCCGGAACCGATGTCGAGGAGCGTCGCCGGCGCCGCCGGGAACAAATGCGCCGTGTCGCGATGGACGTGGTCGAAACGGAGGTTCTCGTACTGCTGCAGCAGGGATTCGGCTTGTTCCGTGTATCCCTCGGTGCCGCTCACCCGTCCCGCCATCGTCTCATCCTTCTTGCAGCGGCCGCAGCCGGCGATAGGCATAGCCGATCCCGACCAGCGCGGCGCCGAGGCCGAGGAACGACAGCGCGCGCAGCACGCCCTCCAGCTCCGCCATGTCGGAGAGGAAGACCTTGGCCACCACCAGCCCGATGCCGCCGAGCGACACGCGGCGCAGCCACTCGTCGCGGCGCAGCAGCCCGACGGCCAGCGCGATCGCCGCGAACACCAGCCAGACAGCCGAATAGCCGTACCACTCGGCGTCGCCGAAATTGCGGCCGAAGAGGCTGACGCCGATGTCGTCGCCATGAAACGCATGACGCACTTCCAGCGTCACCCAGATAAAGGCGAGGCCGGCCGCGAGGATCTTGCCGGCCAGCCGCAGGGTCGGCGGGCCGAGCCGCAGCACGGCGAGCGCGGCATACTGCGCCGCCGGCAGCAGGTAGGCGAGCGACAGCAAATCGAACACCATGGTTTTGCCGACCGGGCTCGCCGACAGCAGCGGGTTCTTCACCAGCACCTGCCACAAGACGACCTGCACCGTCGCCAGTCCGAACAGGATAATGCCGCACCAGCGCAGCACCGGCCGCGCCCGCCGCTCGCCGAGCCACAGGGCAAAACCCGAGAGCCCCAGCCACAGCAGCGGCGACAGCGCGTCCTTGCCGAAATCGGCAAGCGGCGCATCGATGCGGCCGTACAGCGCGTGGCGCAGCTCGAACGTCAGCAGCAGCGCCACGAACAGCGCGCTGCCGGCTTCCAGCACATGGACCAGGAGGTCGTCGGCGCGGCTGCCGAACTGCCTGGTGGCGATGATGAAGGCCAGTGCCGGCAAACCGTAGCCGTAAAGTAGCCAATTGAAGATCGGCGTCGGCCCGATCGGGTAGTCCGGCAGATACGGGTTGAACGCCAGCCGGACCAGCACGATGCCGGCGATGGCCAACGCCACCGGGCGCAATACCTTGAGGTCGAGCCGCCCCTCGATCCAGCCGAGCACCGGCAGATGCAGGGCGATGGCGACGGTCAGCCAGGCATTGCCGAGGGCGAAACAGGCGGCGAGGATCGTCCCGCCGAGCACCCCCACCGCATAGGCGCCGAGCGCGGTCTCGCGCTCCGGTGTACCGTCGCGGCGCTTGGCGACGCGCGCCGCGGCGGCAAGGCTCAGCCCGGCGAGCGCCAAGGCGATGGCGGTCCAGGCGATGTCGATACCGTAACTGTGCAACCGCCAGTAGGCGATCACCAGCACCAGCGCCGAGGCGATCACCGACAGCGCGGCCCAGCGCCCGGGCCGCGGCGCGCCCCGCTGCGCGACGAACCCGCCGCCGCCGAGCAGCAGCGCCGCACCGGCGCAAGCGAGCGAAAAGTCCCACAGAGCCGGGGGCAGGCGCAGTTGCGCCGTGAACACATCCTGGTCGCTGAGGAGCGGCAGGCGCCAGCTCGCCAGCACCGCCGCGATCAGCACGGCTGCGGTCGCGATCACATCGTCGAGGTCGCGGTCGCGATAGCCGAAGACCAGCAGCAGCGCCGCGGCGGCATAGGCCGCGGCCAGGCTCGGCGGGTCGAAATCGGCGACATGCGCGAGCACGAACGCGGCAAAGGCGAACAGCCCGAACGCGGTCCTGATCAGCACGCGGATAGGCGGCGCATCGATCGCGCCGGCCAGGAAGCCAACACGCGGCACGCCGCGCCGGAACGCCGCGAACAGCCCTAGCTGCAGCAGGATGTAACCGCCGACGACGGCGCTTGCGGGCTGTCGAGGCTGTGCGTCGAGCCAGATCAACACCCAGGCGAAGGCGCCGAACAGGGTGGGCGGCCCCAGCCACCACCAGGCGCGGTGGCGCAGCACCGCGAGCATGCCGCCGGTGACAAAGGCGAGATAGAGGAACAGCGGCACCGCCTGCGGCGTCTCGCTCGCCACCAGCGCCGGCACGGCAAAGGCGCCGGCGAGACCCAGCGCCGCGACATAGATCCCCTGCCGCAACGCCAGCGCCACCGCCGACCCGGCGGTCGCCGCGAGCAGCAGAAACGCCGTGGTGCCGCCGATCAGGTCATAGAGCTGATAGCCGGCATAGATTGCCGCGAAGACGATCGCCGACCCAGCCGCGGCGAGCGCTTGCGGCACGTAAGAGGGACCGCCTGCTGCGGCGTCTTCCATCGCCTCGCGGCGCGACACCCAGGCCGACGCGGCGCACAGCCCGACCCCAAGGAGCACGGCCAGCAGCACCCGTACCGGCGGCGTCAACAGCCCGTAATCGATCGACAGCTTGACGAGGAACGCCCCGCCGAGCGCCAGCGTCACCCCGCCGAGCCAGACCAGCCAGTTCTCGGCCAGGCGCTGCTCGAAGGGCTTTCGCGCGGCGGCCGGCGGCGGCGCGGCGGCCATCGCCGGTTGCGGTTCGGGCTCCGGCGGCGGCATCCCCACCGCGGGCGGCTCGGCGGCGGCCGGTTCCGCGGCCGGCGAGACGGGCGCCTCGACCGGTGCCGGCGGCGGCGCGGCGGTCTCGCCGGTGAGCGCCCGGACCTGCTCGTCGAGCCGGAAGATCCGGTGATCGAGCATGCCGATCTTGCCGGCCAGCACCTCGATCTGCGCTTTCAGCCGGCGATCGGCGACGATCGACCGGATCGACAGCGCAAAAGGCGCGATGAACAGCAGAAAGGCCCAAGGAAGCGCGTCGTCCCAAGCCATGGTGCACCTCGCGAGCCGCACGCGGCGCGATGCCGCTTGCCTTCGATGTGGCGGCGATCATATAATGAGTGAATATTCATTCACAAGAGTATTCCGGTTTTGCGGGCAACCGGCGTCAAGCAGAAGGTCGACCGCGCCGCCGTCGCGCTGTTCGCGGCGCGCGGGGTCGACGGCGTCTCGATTGCCGACATCGCCGCCGCCGCCGGGGTGGCGCAAGGCGCGCTCTATCGCCATTACCGCAGCAAGGACGAACTGGCGGCGCGCCTGTTTGCCGATGCCTACCGCCGCACCGGCGCGGAACTCTCGGCGATCGCCGCGGCGCACCGGCAGTTCGACGCGCGGATCACCGCGATGATCGCACATTTCTGCGCGCTTTATGACGCCGATCCGGCGCTGTTCCGCTTTCTGCTACTGGCCCAGCACGACTTGCTGCCGGCGATCGATGCCGCGGACGTCGCGCCGGTCGCGGCAGTCGAAGCGGCGATCGCCGATGCCGTCGCCCGGGGCGAGATCGCCGCCGTCGCGCCGGCCGAAGGCGCTGCCGCCGTCATGGGCATCGTGCTGCAGACCGCGCTGTTTCACCTCTACGGCCGGCTCGACGGGCCGCTCGTCCCGCGCGCGCGGCGGCTGGCGGATGCCGCGCGCGCGGCAGTCACCGCGCTAGGGCAGCTAAGCCATTGAATTAATGCAAGCCTCGCGCGGTTGCGTAGGGCGGACAAAAATGCTAGGAACCGCGCGGATTTTCGCGGGGCCACGGTGGCCCCGGGCCGTTCTCGGCAAAATCCGCAAGGGCAATGCCGCGACCCACCGCTCCCCGGCGCGCAGATCGAGGATCGTCTCTCTTTGGCTGATGAATCGACAGGCATTTCCGGCCTGGCAGAACGTTATGCGGCGGCCTTGTTCGAGTTGGCGGACGAACGTCACGCCCTCGACGCGGTGGCCGGCGATTTGCGCGAATTGCGCGCGATGCTCGCCGCCAGCGGCGACCTGCTGCGGCTGGTGCGCAGCCCGGTGTTGTCGCGCGCCCAGCAGGGCCAGGCGATGGCGGCGCTCGCCGAGAACGCCAGGCTGTCGAAGCTGACCGCCGATTTCGTCGCGGTGGTCGCGCGCAACCGGCGGCTGTTCGCGGTGCCGGCGATGATCGAGGCCTATCTCAACAAGCTCGCCGCGCGGCGCGGCGAGGTCACCGCCGAGATCATCGCGGCGCAGGCGCTGAGCGAAGCGCAGCAGAACGCGCTCGGCGACCAACTGCGCCGCGTCGTCGGCGGCCGCGTGGCGATGGATATCAGGGTCGACCACAGCCTGCTCGGCGGGATGATCGTCAAGATCGGCTCGCGCATGGTCGACGGTTCGCTCAAAGGCCGGCTGCAGCGGTTGCAGCTGAGCATGAAAGGCATTGCGTAGGGGACGAACATGGAAATCCGCGCGGCGGAAATCTCCGCCATCCTGAAACAGCAGATCGCGAATTTCGGCAACGAGGCCGACGTCGCGGAGATCGGCCAGGTGCTGTCGGTCGGGGACGGCATCGCCCGCGTCTACGGCCTCGACAAGGTCCAGGCCGGCGAGATGCTGGAATTCCCCAACGGCATGCGCGGCATGGCGCTCAACCTCGAAACCGACAATGTCGGCGTCGTGATCTTCGGTGAGGACAGCGGTATCCGCGAGGGCGACACGGTCAAGCGCACCGGCGCGATCGTCGACGTGCCGGTCGGCCGCGGTCTGCTCGGCCGGGTGGTCGACGGGCTCGGCAACCCGATCGACGGCAAGGGGCCGCTGACCGATGTCACCCGCATGCGCGTCGAGGTCAAGGCGCCGGGGATCATCCCGCGCAAATCGGTGCACGAGCCGGTGCAGACCGGGCTCAAGGCGATCGACGCGCTGGTGCCGATCGGCCGCGGCCAGCGCGAGCTGATCATCGGCGACCGGCAGACCGGCAAGACCGCCGTCGCCGTCGACACGATCCTCAACCAGAAAGAGGTCAACGCCGGCACCGACGAATCGAAGAAGCTCTATTGCATCTACGTCGCGATCGGCCAGAAGCGCTCGACGGTCGCCCAGATCGTCAAGACCTTGCAGGATTACGGCGCGCTCGACTACTCGATCGTCGTCGCCGCCACCGCTTCCGAGCCGGCGCCGCTGCAATACCTCGCCCCGTACACCGGCTGCACGATGGGCGAGTTCTTCCGCGACAACGGCATGCACGCGCTGATGATCTACGACGATTTGTCGAAACAGGCCGTCGCCTATCGCCAGATGTCGCTGCTGCTGCGCCGCCCGCCGGGCCGCGAGGCCTATCCCGGCGACGTGTTCTATCTGCATTCGCGGCTGCTCGAACGCGCCGCCAAGATGAATGACGACCACGGCGCCGGCTCGCTGACCGCGCTGCCGATTATCGAGACCCAGGCGGGCGACGTCTCGGCCTATATCCCGACCAACGTCATCTCGATCACCGACGGGCAGATCTTCCTCGAGACCGACCTGTTCTATCGCGGCATCCGCCCGGCGATCAATGTCGGGCTGTCGGTCAGCCGGGTCGGTTCGGCGGCGCAGATCCGCGCGATGAAGCAGGTCGCCGGCCGGATCAAGCTGGAGCTGGCGCAGTACCGCGAGATGGCGGCGTTCTCGCAATTCGCCTCCGACCTCGACGCCTCGACCCAACGCCTGCTGGCGCGCGGCTCGCGCCTCACCGAGCTGCTGAAGCAGCCGCAATTCTCGCCGGTGCCGGTCGAGGAGCAGGTGGTCGCCATCTTCGCCGGCACCAACGGCTTTCTCGACCGCGTCGACATCAACAACGTCACCCGCTTCGAGACGTCGATGCTGAGCGAGCTGCGCGCGACCAGGCCCGAGCTGCTCGCCGCGATCCGCAGCGAGGGGGCGATCTCCGACGCCTCGGACAAGGCGCTGCGCGAGTTCCTCGACAAGTTCGCCGGCACGTTCGCGTGATGAATATTTTCGTCATTCCGGGGCGCGGCATCGCCGCGGACCCGGAACCCATGAACACCTGCGGATGCTGGCGTCGCACCGGCGTTGGAGGTTTCTTGCCGCAGCCCGTGTTCATGGGTTCCGGGTCCAGCGCTTCGCGCTATCCCGGAACGACGCCGGAGAACTTGGATGCCTAGCCTCAAGGACCTGCGCAACCGCATCCGCAGCGTCAGGTCGACCCAGAAGATCACCTCGGCGATGAAGGTCGTCGCCGCCTCGCGCCTGCGCCGCGCGGTCGAGCAGGTCGAGGCGGCCCGTCCCTATGCCGAGCGCATGGAGCGGGTGCTGGCGTCGCTCGCCGCCCGCATGGCCGGCGTCTCGGGCGCGCCGCCGCTGCTCGCCGGTACCGGCCGGGACGAGACGCATCTGCTGGTCGTCGCCACCTCGGACCGCGGCCTCGCCGGCGGTTTCAACGCCTCGATCCTGCGCGAGACGCGGCGCCAGCTGCGCACCCTGCTCGGCGCCGGCAAGACCGTCAAAATCCTGACCATCGGCCGCAAGGGCCGCGACGGGCTGCGCCGCGAATACGGCCGCTTCATCCATGACAGCCTGACCGATATCGGCCGCCGCCGGCTGTCGTTCGACGAGGCGCGCGACATTGCCGAGCGCATCATCGCGCTGTACGAGGCCGGCGAGTTCGACGGCTGCACGATCGTCTTCAACCGCTTCCGCTCGGCGATCACCCAGATCGTCACGGCGCAGCAGCTCATCCCGTTCCCGGCACCCGAAGATGCCGGCGCCGCGACCGCCGAGGGCGGCGCGGTCTATGAATTCGAGCCGGACGAGGAGGAAATCCTGCGCGAGCTGCTGCCGCGCAACCTCGCGGTGCAGATCTACACGGCGCTGCTCGAAAACGCGGCGAGCGAGCAGGGCGCGCGCATGACCGCGATGGACAACGCCACCCGCAACGCCGGCGATATGATCGACCGGCTGACGATCAACTACAACCGCTCGCGCCAGGCCGCCATCACCAAGGAGCTGATCGAGATCATCTCCGGTGCCGAGGCGCTGTAACATATGTCCGAGAGCCCGCTCCTCTACCTTCCGTCATCCCCGGGCTTGACGAATGGTCTGGGGTAGCGGGTCCATTTGAAGGGATCAGTTGAACATGGCGACCAATATTGTCGGCACCATCACCCAGGTCATCGGCGCGGTCGTGGACGTGCGCTTCGACGGCGAACTGCCGGCGATCCTCAATGCGCTGCACACCGACAATAACGGGCAGCGGCTGGTGCTCGAAGTCGCCCAGCAGCTCGGCGAGAACACCGTGCGCACGGTGGCGATGGACACCACCGACGGGCTGGTGCGCGGCGCCCAGGTCGTCGACACCGGCGCGCCGATCAGCGTGCCGGTCGGCCCGGAGACCTTGGGCCGTATCCTAAACGTGATCGGCGAGCCGGTCGACGAGCGCGGCCCGGTCAACACCAAGCTGCGCTCGCCGATCCACAAGGCCGCGCCCGAATTCGTCGAGCAGTCGACCGAGGCGGAAATCCTGGTGACCGGCATCAAGGTCGTCGACCTGCTGGCGCCCTATGCGCGCGGCGGCAAGATCGGGCTGTTCGGCGGCGCCGGGGTCGGCAAGACCGTCATCATCATGGAGCTGATCAACAACATCGCCAAGGCGCATGGCGGCTATTCGGTGTTCGCCGGCGTCGGCGAGCGCACCCGCGAGGGCAACGACCTCTATCACGAGATGATGGAATCGGGCGTCATCAACCCGGACGGCCCCGGCTCCAAGGCGGCGCTGGTCTACGGCCAGATGAACGAGCCGCCGGGCGCGCGCGCCCGCGTCGGCCTCTCGGGCCTGACCCTGGCCGAGTATTTCCGCGACGAGGAAGGCCAGGACGTGCTGTTCTTCGTCGACAACATCTTCCGCTTCACCCAGGCGGGCTCCGAGGTGTCGGCGCTGCTCGGCCGCATCCCGTCGGCGGTCGGCTATCAGCCGACCCTGGCGACCGACATGGGCGCGCTGCAGGAGCGCATCACCACCACCAAGAAGGGCTCGATCACCTCGGTGCAGGCGATCTACGTGCCCGCGGACGACCTGACCGACCCGGCGCCGGCGACCTCGTTCGCGCATCTCGACGCGACCACCGTGCTGTCGCGGCAGATCGCCGAACTCGGCATCTACCCGGCGGTCGACCCGCTCGATTCGACCTCGCGCATGCTCGACCCGCGTGTCGTCGGCGACGACCATTACGGGGTCGCGCGCGACGTGCAGCGCGTGCTGCAGACCTACAAATCGCTGCAGGACATCATCGCCATCCTCGGCATGGACGAGCTGTCGGAAGAGGACAAGCTCACCGTCGCCCGCGCCCGCAAGATTCAGCGCTTCCTGTCGCAGCCCTTCCATGTCGCCGAGGTGTTCACCGGCACGCCGGGCGTGTTCGTCAACCTCGACGACACGATCAAGGGCTTCAGGGGCATCGTCGCCGGCGAATACGACGAGCTGCCGGAGGCCGCGTTCTACATGGTCGGCACGATCGAGGAAGCGGTCGAAAAGGCCCGCAAGATGGCCGGCGAGGCGGCGTGATTCTCATTGTCATTCCGGGGCGCGGCATCGCCGCGAACCCGGAACCCATGCACACAGGCGGCGCAGCATAAACCGTGGCGGTCCCAGTCCAGTTTTCCGAGGTTCGGGTTCATGGGTTCCGGGTCCCGCCCCGTGGGCGGTCCCGGAATGACGGGGAGAGGTAATGGCCGAGCGCGTGCAATTCGAGCTGGTGACGCCGGAGCGGCTGATGCTCTCGACCGAGGTCGAGATGGTCGTGGTGCCCGGCACCGAGGGTAATTTCGGTGTGCTGCCGGGCCATTCGCCGCTGATCTCGACGATCCGGCCGGGGATGATCGAGGTCTACGAGACGCGGGCGGCGATTTCCGAGCGCATCTTCGTCGTCAGCGGCATCGCCGAGGTGACCCCGGAACGCTGCACGGTGCTTGCCGAGGAGGCGCTGTCGCCGGACGATCTCGACCGCGGCGTGATCGAGGCGGAATTGCAGGTCATCGAAGGCAATCTGCCGAGCCTGCGCGACCAGCTCGGCCGCGCCGGCGACGCCGAGCGCGACCGGCTCGCCGTCGAGCTGCGCTCGCTGGAGCGCCAGCAGGCGGTCGCCCGCGCCAAGCTCCAGGCGCTCGCGGCGGCGACACATTGAGAACGCGCCGCCGATATTCGCTGTGGCCGCGGCTGCTCGCGGCGACGGCGTTCGTCGTCATCATCGCCGGCTGCGGCGGCGCCCCGACCACGCCGTGTGACGATTCGGACCCGGTCGGCCCCTGCGCCACCTCGCACAGCCGGACACGCAGCTAGCGAAGATTCATCGTCATGCCCGGGTTGGCGTACCATCGCCGCAGCAGGACGCGAGCTATCACGGAGCGTCCGCCGGTTGGTGTATAAGCACCGTCATGGGTGGCTGGACCCTCGACGACATACCCTGGGGGCAATTCGACCGGGCGCGGCTCGACCCGGACATCGTCCGCATCGTCAAGGCGGCGAGCCTCGTCGAATACAACGGCGCGGCGTACTCCGGTCATTTGTGCCGGGTCTTTGCCGGCGACGACGCGTTCCAGGCGAAGGCGCGGCAATGGGGCGAAGAGGAAGTGCAGCACGGCGTGGCGCTGGCCCGCTGGGCGCGGCTCGCCGACCCCGGCTTCGACTTCGACGCCGCGGTCCACCGGTTCCGCAGCGGGTTCCGGCCCGATTTCGACAGCGACCGCTCGCGCCGCGGCTCGCGCGCCGGCGAGATGCTGGCGCGCTGCATCGTCGAGACCGGCACCAGCTCGTATTACACCGCCTTGCGCGAGGCGAGCGACGAGCCGGTGCTGCAGGAAATCTGCCGCCGCATCGCGGCCGACGAGCTGCGGCATTATCGGCTGTTCTACAAGACCATGGCCGCCTGCCTGAGGCGCGAGCGGCTGGGGTTGCTGGCACGGCTGAAGATCGCGCTGGGCCGGCTCGCCGAGGCTGACGACGATGAGCTGGCCTACGCCTATCACGCGGCCAACGAACCGGATGCCGCGTATGACCGCCGCCGGTGCGGCCGCGCCTATGCCAGCCGCGCGTTCGCGCTCTATCGTCCGCATCATGTCGAGCGCGGCGTGGCGATGATCTTGAAGGCCGTCGGGCTGACCCCGAACGGCCGCCTCGGCCGGGCGCTCAGCCGCCTGTCCTGGGTGGCGTTGCGCCGGCGTGCCGGCGGCCGGATGCGTCATGCCCGGAGCCAAGTCCGGGCATGACGCTCGGAAAGCGGTTACGGGCAGCGCGCCGGCAGACGACCGGGCGCTGCCCGCCAAGGGGTTAGCGGTTATAGGACCCGCTGGGCGCGGTGCCGGTGGTGCCGTTATCGGACCCGCCGGTCGTCGTGCTCGGGGTCATGCCTTGCGTAGCGCCGGAGCGCTGCGTCGTCGAGTTGGCGGTGCCGGCCGTGCCGCCGCCGCTGAGCCGGCTCAGCGTCTGCTGATCGAGCTGTGCGGTCTCCGGCAATCCCTGCTCGCGCTGGAACTTCATCAGCGCGGTCTGGGTCTCCGGCCCCATCACGCCATCGACGGCGCCGCGATACAACCCGGCGGTTTTCAGCTGCTCCTGGGCTTGCAGGATCTGCGACTGGCTGGCGGGCTGGCTGGCCTGCATCGCGCCGCCTTGCGAGCTCGTGCTCTGGCCCTGCGGCCCCATATTCATTTGGCTGGTGTTGGCCTGCGGGCTGGTGCCGTAGGTGCTGGTCGCCCCCGGCGCGCTCATCGTGGCGGGGTTTTGCGTGCCCGACGGGGCGCCGGCACCACTCATGCCGGGCTGCGAGGCGCTGGGTGAGGTGGTCATCGGGCTGGACGGCGTGGCGGTCTGAGCCTGAGCCAAGCCGGCCATGCCAAACGCCACGGCGAGCGCCGCGGCGGCGGTAAGCGTGCGGTTCATCGGCGTTCTCCAAATTGTCCAAGACGGGACAAGCTCGTCCTTTTGCGAACGAACCGGTCGCCGTCTTGTTCCCCGATCTGGCGGCAGGCAGCCTGGCAGGCTCGCGCCGATAACGATTCAACCGGCGAAATCGAACCTGTAGGCGGGACCGTGGCTCTTGATGTGGCCGCAGGTCGGCGCCGGGAAATGCGCCGGCAGGATCAGGGCGTCGCTGTCGGCATGCTCCTTGATCAGCCGCGTCCGGCTGACGCGCGACGCATCGGCGTCGGTGCAGGCAAAGGTCGACCATTCCGGCTTCAGGCATTGCAGCGGGTGGTGCAGCACATCGCCGATAAAGATGCCGCGCGCCCCGCCCGACCGAGCATGGATCACCACATTGCCGGGCGTGTGTCCGGGGTACGATTCGAACCACAGCCCGTCATCGAGCTGGTAGTCGTCGCCGACCAGCAGCGCCTGGCCGCTCTTCACCACCGGCAGGATGCTGTCGGTAAAGGCCAGCGCATGCGGTGAATCGACCCCGCTCAGCGAGAAATCCTGCCAATGGTCGTATTCCCGCTTGGCCATGACGTATTTGGCGTTGGGGAAGGTCGGGACCCAGCTTCCGTCCTGCAGCCTGGTGTTCCAGCCGACATGGTCCCAATGCAGATGCGTGCACATCACATAGTCGATCTCCTCCGGCTTGACGCCGAGCCGGGCGAGGTCGCCGATAAACGAGCTGCGCAGGCGGTGGAATTGCGGCCGGCTCGGGCGCTCCTTGTCGTTGCCGATGCAGGCGTCGATGAGGATCGTGTGCCGCCCGGTGCGCACCACGAAACTGTGAAAGCTGAACATCAGCTTGCCGGTGCCCGGCTCCAGCAGCCGGGGGCCGAGCAGCGCCGCGTGTTCCTCGACCACCGCCGGGTCGAAATCGGGGAAGAACTCGTTCGGCGCAAAGAACGGGCCTCCGTAGTCGGCGATGCGGCTGATCTCGAAGCCGCCGAGGCGCACGGGCTGCATGGGGGTCCCCTCCAGGTCTTTGTGCCGAGCTTATCGCCTGCTACGCTGGCGCGGCAACGTTCCGCATCCTTTGGCGACCCCAGCCGACGAGACCAAGGAGAAGCGCGATGCCCGACGACGTCAAAATCCTCAGCCAGATGACAACCACGCCGGTCACCGTGACCGGGCTCGACCATGTCGTGCTGCGCGTCGCCGACATCGATCGCGCGATCGCGTTCTACCGCGACGTCCTCGGCTGCCCGGTGGAGCGCCGGCTCGAGTCGATCGGCCTGGTGCAGTTGCGCGCCGGCACCTCGATGATCGATCTGGTGTCGTGCGGGCCGGGCGAGCAACCCGGCCGCAACGTCGACCATTACGCGGTGCGCATCGCCCGGATGGATGTGCCGGCGATCACCGCGCATCTCGCAGCGCACGGCGTCGCGGCTGGGCCGGTACAGCGCCGCTACGGCGCCGAGGGCTACGGCTCGTCGCTCTACATCACCGACCCCGACGGCAACACGGTCGAGCTGAAAGGCCCGCCGGAAGCGTAACGTCGCCGAAAGCGCAACGTCTTTCGCGCGCGGCGAAGCCATCTCGATCCGATTTGGCCCGCCGCGACGCAACGACGCGATCCAGGAGTGTCCATGCCCGATTTCTTTCCCGGCTTTACCCGGTGCGAGGTCAAGACCTCCGGCGCGACGATCAACCTGGTGACCGGCGGCAACGGACCGCCGCTGCTGTTGCTACACGGCTATCCGCAGACCCATGTGATGTGGCGCAAGGTGGCGCCGCGCCTGGCGGCGCATTTCACGGTCGTGGTGCCCGACCTGCGCGGCTACGGCGACAGCGCCAAGCCGCCGGCCGGCGACAATTTCGTCAATTATGCGAAGCGCGCGCTGGCGCTCGACCAGGTCGAGACGATGGCGGCGCTCGGCTTCGAGAAGTTCGCCGTCGCCGGGCATGACCGCGGCGCACGGGTGACGCACCGGCTGCTGCGCGACCACCCGGATAAGATCACCCGCGGCGCGACGCTCGACATCGTGCCGACGCTCTACCGCTTCGAGACCATCGACCAGAAGGCGGCGACCGGCAGCTGGCACTGGTTCTTCCTGATCCAGGGCCGTGGGCTGCCGGAGCACATGATCGGCAGCGACCCCGAATTCTTTCTGCGCCACATGTTCGGCACGCTGCTGCGCGACCAGGGCGCGATCGACGCCGCCGCCTTCGCCGAATATCTGCGCTGCTTCAAGAACCCCGAGACGATCCGCGCGACCTGCGATGAATACCGTGCCGGCGCGTCGATCGATCTGTCGCACGACCGCGCCGACCTGGCGCAGAAGGTCAAGGTGCCGCTGCTGGTGCTGTGGGGCACGCAAAGCGGCCAAGGCAGCGGCTACGACGTGCTCGGCGTGTGGCGCGACCATGCCGAGGACGTGCGCGGCCACGGCATCGACAGTGGGCATTTCATCCCGGAGGAACAGCCCGACGCGGTCTGCGCCGCCCTGCGCGCGTTTTTCGCCGCCGGTTAGAGCGTTATCCGGCTTCAACGGATCGTCATGGCCGGGCTTGACCCGGCCATCCACGCCCCCTTGGCCGGGCTTGACCCGGCCATCCATGTCCCTTGGGCCGGGCTTGACCCGGCCATCTCCCGGGCCGCCGAGATCGCCGGGTCAAGCCCGGCGATGACGAAATCTGCCCTGGAAGCTGAGCTGCCCGCCGGTTACCGCGGCAGGCTGGTCTTGCCCATCAGGAATTCGTCGATCGCGCGGGCGCATTGCCGGCCTTCGCGGATCGCCCAGACGACGAGCGACTGGCCGCGCCGCATGTCGCCGGCGGCGAACACTTTCGCCACCGAGGTCTGGTAATCGACGGTATTGGCCTGCACGTTGCCGCGCGGGTCGAGCACGACGCCCGACTGCTCGACCATGCCAGGCCGCCGCGGCCCCAGAAAACCCATCGCCAGCAGCACCAGATCGGCCTTCAGCGCGAACGCGCTGCCGGGGATTTCCTTCATCACCCAGCGGCCGTTTTCCTGCGCCCAGTCGACGCGCACGCATTCCAGCGCCTCGACCCGGCCGTTGGCGCCGCGCGCCCGCTTGGTCAGCACCGCGAAGTCGCGCTCGCATCCCTCCTCTTGCGACGAGGAGGTGCGCAGTTTCAGCGGCCAATCGGGCCAGGTCAGCGCCTTGTTCTCATGGTCGGGCGGCCGCGGCAGGATTTCGAGCTGGGTGACCGACGCGGCGCCCTGGCGCGTCGAGGTGCCGATGCAGTCGGAGCCGGTATCGCCGCCGCCGATCACGACGACGTGCTTGCCGTGGGCGGTGATGGTGCCGCCCGGCGCCGCTTTCGGCTCGTCGTCGCCGGCGTTGCGCTTGTTCTGCTGCGGCAGAAACTCCATCGCGAAATGGATGCCGGCGAGCTCGCGCCCCGGCACGTCGAGGTCGCGGCCCCATTCGGCGCCGCCGGTCATCGCCACCGCGTCGTATTCGGCGAGCAGCTGCTGCACGCTGGTGTCGACGCCGATCTCGGTCGACGGGCGGAAGGCGACCCCTTCGGCCGCCATCTGCGTCACCCGCCGGTCGATCAGGTGCTTTTCCATCTTGAAGTCGGGGATGCCGTAGCGCAGCAACCCGCCGATCCGGTCGTTCTTCTCGAACAACGTCACCGCGTGGCCGGCGCGCGCCAATTGCTGCGCGCAGGCCATCCCGGCCGGCCCGGAGCCGACGACCGCGACCTTCCGGCCGGTCTTCCTGGCCGGCACCAGCGGGACGATCCAGCCTTCCTGCCAGCCGCGATCGACGATCGCGCATTCGATGGTTTTGATCGTGACCGGGTTGTCGTCGATGTTGAGCGTGCACGCCGCCTCGCACGGCGCCGGGCAGATGCGGCCGGTGAATTCCGGGAAATTGTTGGTGGAGTGCAGCACGGTCAGCGCGTTCTTCCACTGGTCGCGATAGACCAGGTTGTTCCAGTCCGGGATGACGTTGTTGACCGGGCAGCCCTCGTGGCAGAACGGGACGCCGCAATCCATGCAGCGCGAAGCCTGCGCGCGCAGCTGCCCTTCCGGCAGCGGATGCAGAAACTCCCGCCATGAGCGCACCCGTTCGGCCACCGCATCATAGTGGCGATCCTCGCGTGCGACCTCGAGAAACCCGGTCGGCTTGCCCATCAACCCGCTTTCGTACCACCCGCCGCCCGACGGGTCATAGATGCTGACTTATCTCGATCTTGCCCGAGATGAGGTTTCGCATCAACCGCTCTGCGCACGCAAGAGGCATGCCTATGCGGCGGCACCGGGTTTTGCATAAAAGAGAGCTTGGACGGCCATGCCCCGCGGCTCGAATAGCCGCGAGACACAGCCCCGCGTCGCCTAGTAATAATGGCAGCGGTGATGCCACCAGTGGCAACGGCGATAGTGATGCCAGTAACGGCTGCGGTAGTAATACGGGTAGCCGTAATAGTAGGAGGGGTAATAGTAGGGATATCCGACGCCGACGCTGACAAACGGCAGATTGAGATAAAGCTGGGCGTCGGCCGATTTCGGCGCGACGGTGCCGCCAACGCCGATCAGCACGGCGGCCAACGCTAGGCGCTTGATCCAAGCAACGACAGACGGTCGGGTCATTAACACCTCCCTATTCGCGATTCAGCCTATTCGCGGTTCAGGCCCACCCGCGCATCACCGCCCCGAATCCAACAGGCAAACGCCACGGCTGCGGGTTAATTCCGCCGGGCGCCGATCGCCGACCACGCGCCGATTCCCTGAGGCCGGGAATTGCTCTAGCGTTGGCGCATCGAATTGCGGCAACGGAGAACACGATGCGCGTCAGCATCCTCGATGATTACCAGGGCGTCGCCCTCGACATGGCGGATTGGTCGGCGGTGCGCGACCGCGGGATCGAGGTCGCCGTCGAGCGCTTTCCGTTCGCCGACGAGTCCGATGTCGTCCGCTCGCTCGCCGACAGCGAGATCGTCTGCGCGATGCGCGAGCGCACCGCCTTTCCCAAGCACATTGTCGACAGGCTGCCGAAACTGAAGCTGCTGATCACCACCGGCATGCGCAACGCCTCGTTCGACATGGCGGCGTTGAAGGCGCGCGGCGTCACGGTCTGCGGCACCGGCGGACCGGCCAATGCTCCGGGCGGCGGCGGCAACGAAGACACCGCCGAGCTGGCCTGGGGGCTGATCCTCGGCGCCATGCGTCGCATCGCCGAGGACCATGCCTTTATGCGCCAGGGCGGCTGGCAGACCCGGGTCGGCCACCGCGTCGCCGGCAAGACGATCGGGTTGCTGGGGCTCGGCCGGCTGGGCAGCGCGGTGGCGCGGGTCGGGCTTGCGTTCGGCATGAAGGCGATCGCCTGGAGCCAGAACCTGACCGCCGAGGCGGCCGCCGCCAAGGGCGTCGAGCGGGTCGAGAAGGACGAGCTGTTCCGCCGCTCCGACGTGCTGTCGGTGCATCTGGTGCTGAGCGCCCGCAGCCGCGGTCTCGTCGGCGCCCGCGAGATCGGGCTGATGAAGAAGACCGCGGTGCTGGTCAACACCTCGCGCGGGCCGATCGTTGACACCGATGCGATGATCGCCGCGCTCGAGGAGGGCCGGCTCGCCTATGCCGGCCTCGATGTCTACGACCAGGAGCCGCTGGCGATCGACCATCCGCTGCGGAGCTGCCCCAACGTCATCATGACGCCGCATATCGGCTACGTGACCGACGAGAACTACCGCAGCTCGTTTCCGCAATATGTCGAGAACATCATCGGCTTTCTCGACGGCAAGCCGCAGCGGGTGATCGGCGGATAGGCCGTGGTTTCGCACGAGCCGCCCCATACCCCCACCCCGACCGCAGCTCCGGTGACTGGGGACGGCCTCGTCATCCGGCCGTCATGCGACGGCGACATCGCCGCGATCACCGCGATCTACGGCCATCATGTGCAGCACGGCGTCGCCTCGTTCGAGGAGGTGCCGCCGAGCGAGGGCGAGATGGCGCGGCGGCGCGACGTGCTGCTGGCGCGCGGCTTCCCGTATCTCGCCGCCCAGCGCGACGGCAGGGTCGTCGGCTATTGCTATGCCGGGCCGTATCGCGCGCGCATCGGCTACCGTTTCACGGTCGAGGACTCGATCTATATCGATCCGGGCGAGGTGGGGCGGGGCATCGGCCGGGCGCTGCTGTCGCAGGTCATCGACCGCGTCACCGAACAAGGCTACCGGCAGATGATCGCGGTGATCGGCGGCAGCGAAACCCTGCCGTCGATCCGGCTGCACGCGGCGCTCGGCTTTGCCCGGATCGGGACGTTTCCCGGCATCGGCTTCAAGTTCGGCCGCTGGGTCGATTCGGTGTATATGCAGCGCGCGCTCGGGCCGGGCGACGCGGCCCTGCCGCAGGAGATCACCCATGGCTGAAACCTTCGCCGATCCGGCAGCCATCAGCAGCTATCACGCGCATATCTATTACGCGCCGGCGACGACGCGGCAGGTCGCGCAGCGGGTGCGCGAGGGGCTCGGCGCCGCCTTTCCCAACGCGACGCTCGGGAGCTGGCACGATGAGGCCGTGGGGCCGCACACCGTGGCGATGTACCAGGTCGCCTTCGCGGTCGAGGACTTCGCCCGGCTCGTGCCCTGGCTGATGCTCAACCGGCGCGGGCTCGATGTCCTGGTCCACCCGCTCGCCGGCAATGCCTATGACGACCACACCGTCTATGCGCTGTGGCTCGGCGAGAAGCTGCCGTTGCGGCTCGATGTGCTGAGGCGCGTCTCGGCGCGCGGTTGACGCCGGTTGCACCGGCGGGACGGGTTTGGCCTCAGCGGCGCGCATCGGGCATAGTGGGGGCGATGCAGACCGCTGCCGCGATTTCCCAAGACCTCGTGCTCGCGGGCGGCGGGCATGCGCATGTTCATGTCCTCAAGCGCTTTGGGATGCGTCCGATGCCGGGTGTGCGGTTGACCTTGATCAGCCGCGATGTCGCGACGCCGTATTCCGGCATGCTGCCCGGCTATGTCGCCGGGGATTACCCGTTCGATCAGTGTCACATCGATCTGGTGCGGCTGGCGCGGTTTGCCGGCGCGCGGCTGATCCATGACGAGGCGGTGGGGCTCGACCGGACGCGGCGCGAGGTGCTGTGCCGCGCTCACCCGCCGATCCGCTACGACATCGTCTCGCTCGACATCGGCATCACACCGCGCCGCGTGGCGATCCCCGGCGCGGCCGAGTTCACCGTGCCGGTAAAGCCGATCGACCGCTTCGCAGCGCGCTGGGAGGCGCTGCTCGCGCGGGCGAAGGCGCTGGGCCGCTTGCGGCTCGCCGTGGTCGGCGGCGGCGCCGGCGGCGTCGAGCTCGCGCTCGCCGCCGAGCACCGGCTCGCCGGCCTGCTGCCCGCACGGCCCGAGGTCACGCTGGTGACGCGCGATGCGTTGCTGGCGTCGCACAATGCGCGGGTCCGCCGCAAGTTCGAGCGCATCCTTGCGGCCCGGCGCATCCGCGTGATCGCGGGCAACCCCGTGCTGCGCGTCGAGCGCGGCGTCCTCCACCTCGCCGACGGCCAAGCGGTGCCGTTCGACGAGGCGTTATGGGTCACCGAAGCGTCCGCCGCGCCCTGGCTGGCGGAGACGGGGCTGGCGCTCGACCCGAACGGGTTTGTCGAAACCGACGAATACCGGCGCTCGCCGACCGATCTGGCGGTGTTTGCCGCCGGCGACATCGCCGCGATGCGCGGCCACCCGCGCGACAAGAGCGGCGTCTATGCGGTGCGCGCCGGACCGCCGCTGGCCGACAATCTGCGGCGCGTGCTCGCGGGGCGCGGGCTGCGGCGCGCCGTGCCGCAGCGGCGGGCGCTGGCCCTCATCGGCACCGGCGACGGCAGCGCCGTCGCGTCGCGCGGCCCGCTCGCCGCCGAGGGCGCTTGGCTGTGGCGCCTCAAGCAGGCGATCGACCGGCGCTGGATGCGCGGCTACACCGAGCTGCCGGCGATGGCGGCCGATGACGACGCGATGCGCTGCGGCGGCTGCGCCGCCAAGGTGCCGGCCGACGTGCTCGGGCAGGTCATGGCACGGCTGGCGCCGAGCGCCGGCGACAAGGCCGCGATCGGCGTCGGCGATGACGCGGCGCTGATCTCGTTTCCGGGCGGGCCGCCGCTGCTGCAGACCGTCGATTTCTTCCGCGCGATGGTCGGCGACCCGTATCTCTTCGGCCGCATCGCCGCGACCCATGCGCTCGGCGACATCTACGCGATGGGCGGCGTGCCCGAGACCGCGCTCGCCATCGCCGCGCTGCCGGCCGCCGTGCGGCCGGCGATCACCCGGCACGACCTCTACCACATGCTCAAAGGCGGCACCGAAGTGCTGGAGGCCGCCGGCGCGGCGCTGGTCGGCGGCCACAGCGCCGAGGGGGCGGAACTGGCGCTCGGCTTTGCGGTGACCGGCCGCGTCCAGCCCGGCCGGCTGATGCGAAAGGGCGGGCTGCGTCCGGGCGACCGGCTGATCCTCACCAAGCCGCTCGGCACAGGCGTCATCCTAGCCGCGGAGATGCGCGGCAAGGCCGGCGCGCGGGTCGTCGAGCGGGCGATCGCGGCGATGCTGCAGCCGGCTGCCGCCGCCGCCGCGGTTTTCGCCGGGCATGGCGCGAGCGCCTGCACCGACGTCACCGGCTTTGGCCTGCTCGGCCACCTGCTGGAGATGCTGGCCGCGTCGTCCGCCGATGCGCGGCTCGACCCGCGCGGCATCCCGGCGCTTGACGGGGTGCTCGACCTGATCGCCGCGGGCATCGCCAGCTCGCTGCACACCGGCAACATGGCGGCGCTTGCACACCTCGCGGACGCCGATCCGCACTCGCCCCTCGCCGCGCTGTTGATCGACCCGCAGACCGCCGGCGGGCTGCTCGCCGGCATCGCGGCCGACGCGGCGCCCGGCTGCCTGGCCGCGCTGCGGGCGGCGGGCTACCAGGCGGCCGAGATCGGCGTTGTCGAGCCCTGCGCCGGGATAAAGCCGTGCGTGCGGCTGGCTGCGGAGGGCCTGGCGGCCGCGGCATCGCTGGCGGCGGCGCAATGAGCGCGGCCAAGCGGCAGGGCCGCGCCGCGCTGCCGTCGGTCGAAAAGCCGTGCGTGCGGCTCCCTGCGGACTGCTTGTCGGTTGCGGCATGGTTGGCGGCGGCGCAATGAGCGCGGCCGCGCGGCAGGGCCGCGCCGCGCTGCCCTCGGTCGAAAAGCGGTGCGTGCAGCTCGCTGCGGACTGCTTGTCGGCCGCGGCATCGTTGGCGGCGGCGCAATGAGCGCGGCCGCGCGGCAGGGCCGCGCCGCGCTGCCCTCGGTGGATCGGCTGCTGCGCGCAGCCGCCGATCTCATCGAGCGGCATGGCCGGGCCTTGGTCACCGCCGCGCTGCGCGAAGCCCTGGCGGCGCGCCGGGCTTCCGGCTCCGACGCGGGCGGCGCCGGCGCCGATATCGACGCAATCCTGGCGGAGGCGGCAACGGCGCTGGCGCGGCTGGCGCGCAAATCGCAGCGCCGCGTGTTCAACCTGACCGGCACCGTGCTGCACACCAATCTCGGCCGGGCGCCGCTGCCGGAGGAAGCGATCGAGGCGGCGGCTGAGGCGATGCGCGAGCCGACCACGCTCGAATACGAGACCGCAGGCGGCGGCCGCGGCGAACGCGACAACCATGTCGCCGGCTGGCTGACCCGCCTTACCGGCGCGGCGGCGGCGCTCGCGGTCAACAACAACGCGGGCGCGCTGGTGCTGGCGCTCAATGCGCTGGCCGCCGGGAAAGAGACCATTGTCTCGCGCGGCGAACTGATCGAGATCGGCGGCGCGTTCCGCCTGCCCGACATCATGGCGCGCGCCGGCACGACGCTGCGCGAGGTCGGCACCACCAACCGCACCCATCTGCGCGACTTCGCCGCCGCGATCGGCCCGCAGACCGGGCTGATCCTCAAGGTCCACACCAGCAATTACGCGATCGAGGGCTTCACCGCCGCGGTGCCGACGCCGCGCCTCGCCGCGCTGGCGCATCAGCACGGCCTGCCGCTGGTCGAGGACCTCGGCAGCGGCACGCTGGTCGATCTCGACGCGTTCGGCCTGCCGCACGAGCCGACTGTCGCCGAGGCGCTGAAGGCCGGGGCCGACCTGGTGACGTTCAGCGGCGACAAGCTGCTCGGCGGGCCGCAGGCCGGGCTCGTGGTCGGCCGCGCTGAGCTGATCGCGGCGCTCGCCCGCAACCCGCTCAAGCGCGCGCTGCGCCTCGACAAGATCCGGCTCGCGGCGCTGGAGGCCGTGCTGCGCCTCTACGCCGACCCCGATCGGCTCGCGGCCCGCCTGCCGGCGCTGCGCCTGCTGACCCGGCCGGCGGACGAGATCGAGGCCATGGCGGCGCGGCTCCTCCCCGCGGCCGCCGCGGCACTCGACGGCCTTGCCGCGGTCGACCTCGTCGCCTGCAAAAGCCAGATCGGCAGCGGCGCGCTCCCCGTCTCGCTGCTGCCCAGCGTCGGCCTCGCGCTGCGCCCGGTGCAGCATTCCGGCAAGGCGGTCGAGGCACTGGCACAGCGCCTCCGGGACCTGCCGATCCCGGTGATCGGCCATATCGAGAGCGGCCGCCTCGTCCTCGACCTGCGCTGCCTCGAAGACGAGGCGGGGTTCGCCGCGCAGCTCACCCTCTCCACTCCGCCCGGGAATCCGAAGGAGGGCGGCGAGGGGGCTGCGCGATGATCCTCGCCACCGCCGGCCATATCGACCACGGCAAGACGGCGCTGGTGCGGGCGCTGACCGGGGTCGACGCCGACCGGCTGCCCGAGGAAAAGCGCCGCGGGCTGACCATCGATCTCGGCTTCGCTTACACGACGCTCCCGGACGGCACCGAGCTGGGCTTTGTCGATGTGCCCGGCCATGAGCGGTTCCTGCCCAACATGCTGGCCGGGGTGTTGTCGATCGACCGGGTGCTGCTGATCGTCGCCGCCGATGACGGACCGCGGCCGCAGACCTTCGAACATCTCGACGTGCTCGAACTGATCGGCGTCGCCGAGGTGACCGGGGTGATCACCAAGACCGACCGGGTCGATCCCGGGCGGCTCGACAGCGTGACCGCGGAGGTCGCGCTGTTGCTCGCCGAGGCCGGCTACGGCGCGGCGCCGATCTTCGCCGTGTCGAGCCGCACCGGCGACGGCATCGGCGGGCTCGCCGCGCATCTGTCGGCGCGCGCGGCGGTCGCCAACCGTGCGCGGGCGGAAAAGCCGCCCGCCGGGCGGTTCCGGCTGCCGATCGACCGCGTCTTCTCATTGCCGGGCATCGGCATGGTGGCGACCGGCACCGCCGCGAGCGGCAGCATCGCGCCGGGCGACCGGCTGCTGCTCAGCCCGCGCGGCATCGAGGTGCGGGTGCGCGGCGTCCATGCCCATAACCGGCCGGTCGAGCGCGCCGGCGCCGGCGACCGCTGCGCGCTCAACATCGTCGGCAGCTTCCCGGACGGCGCCGCGCCCGGCCGCGGCGACTGGCTCGTCGCCGCCGAACTCCACGCACCGACCGGCCGCATCGATGTCGCGCTGCGCGTGTCGCGCGCGGCGCCGGCGCCGCTGCGCTCCGGGCTGCCGGTGCACGTCCATCTCGGCACCGAAGACCGGGTCGGACGCCTCGCGCTGCTCGGCGCGACGCGGCTCGGACCGGACGAGGAGGGCTTCGCGCAGCTCGATCTCGACCGGACGATCGGCGCGCTGTGGGGCGATCGCGTGGTGCTGCGCGACCATGGCGCGCTGCACACGCTGGCGGGTGGCCGCGTGGTCGATCCGTTCGGGCCGCGGCGCGGCCGGGCGCGGCCCGAGCGGCTGGCCGCCTTGGCGGCGCTGCGCGAGCCGGACGCCGGCAGCGCGCTGGAAGCGCTGCTCGCGGTCGAGGGCAGCA
>DASZOZ010000137.1:0-47187 GCA_035550515.1 Allostellaceae bacterium | reverse complement strand
ACATAGCCCTCGATGGTCTGGGCCGGCTGGGTTCTCGGTACCGACTGAGCCACGGCGTCTCTCCCCCGAAGCGACCGTCTCGGCGGCCTGCATGCAACTTTTCGGAAAGCGTCTTCCGTGTCAATGAACGCGCTGTGCGATGCGGAAATCGCCGCGATGTCGCGCGCAACAAGGCGTGGACGGCCGGGGTCGAGCCCCGCTTGGCGCAATCCCGCTCGGGCGAGGGCTATTCGGCGGCCTTATCGGCGACGCCGAAATGCGGGTAGTCGGTGTCGTCGGCAAAGGCTGCGTCGCCCTCGGTGGGCAGCCGCTCGGCGTAGTCGATCGCGCCTTGGATATTGTCGCCCCAGACCTCGCGCGGCAGCTCGTAGAGCACCTCGACGCCGTAGCCGTTGGGGTCGACGATATAGAGGCTGTGGGTCATCCCGTGCGCCACGCGCGCCTGGAACTTGACTCCCTTGGCGCGCAGCCAAGCGAGCTGCTTCAGCCATGCCTCGCGGTTCGGCAGGGTGATCGCGATATGGTTGATCGCCACCGGCTGGTCGAACATCGCCCATTCCGCCGGCGGCCTCGGCAGGTTCGGGTTTTCGCACAGGGCGATGTCGTGATGGTTCATCCGGCCGTCATGATCGCCCGAATAAAAGCGCATCTTGCCGTTGCGCCGTTTCGAATAGCCGACCTGCTTGAAACCGAGCGTCTCGGTCCAGAATTTGTGCGATTCCTCGATGTCGCGGACATTGATCACAAGGTGGTTGATGCCGGCTGGCGTGACGGCCTCGGCCGGTGTCTCCGGAACGATCGGGGTGGTGCCGTCGGCCATGGTGCTGCTCCCGTCTCGCTTTGCGCTGCACCGAATATACGGCGAACGCAGCGGGTTTGCCATCGACGGCGACGCGCGCGACGGACAATGCCGCTGCCCGCTGGCGGAAAATTTCAGCCGGCGGCGGGGATAGATAATGCCACGATACCGTATACTTTATTGAGCGGCCCAATCGAGCCGCATTGAACAGAAGGAGGGTCAGATGTCCCTCGAATTGAATCGTTGGTTCCGTCGGCTAGGCTTTGCGGCGATCGCCGCCGGTGCGCTGGGCGCGGCGACGCTCCCGACCGCCCCCGCCGAGGCGGCGCTGGGCGTGTGGGCCGGCCCCGGCGGCATTCATATCGGCGTCGTGCAGCACCGGCACCATGACTGGTGGCGTCAGCCGCACGGCTGGTACACCAACCCGAACAGCCCGCGTAATTGGGCCTACACCCACGGTTATTGGTGACCACCCTTGGCGTCAGGCGCGGCGTCGCGCCAGGATGTGAAAGATGTGCCAGTGCTTGGGTTCGCCGAGCTTGGTCCGACCGGGATGCTCTTCTTCCTCGAGTTCGAGGGTCTCCCAGCCGCGCAGCAGGTTCTCGACATCGCCGCGGGACTGGAAATTCATCCCGGTCTCCGGCGTGTTCCAACTGTCGTTCGGCCCGAACAGCTGGCCGGTGAACAGGCCGTCGGGCTTTACCGACGCCAGCAGCTTGGCGAATACCGCAGGCGCCCGATCGCGGTGCACGAAGGGCAGCGAGAATTCCGCGTTGACCAGGTCGAAGGCCGCCGCCGGAAAGGCGAAATCCTCGAAGCGCGACAGCGCGAAGGTCACCTGCTCCGGCGGCAGCTCCGCCGCGAGCTTCTCCGACGCCGGCGCCGCGTCGAGCGCGGTGACATGCGCGAACCCGGCCGACAGCAGGTACTTGGTGGCGTTGAGCGCCCCTGCCCCGGCGTCGAGCGCGTGCGCCTTGGGCTGCGCCAGCGCGGCGGCGCGCATCAGCAGCGGACGCGGCGGATCGAACCGCCGCGCCTCGATATAGGCCGCGAAGCGCTCGGCGCGGTGGCTTTCGGTCTGCGGCGTCTTCATGAGCCCTCGCCAGCAAGCCTAGGCGATATCGAGGCCGAGATCGAGGATCGGCGCCGAGTGGGTGATCCAGCCCGATGAAATAAGGTCGACGCCAGTGGCGGCGATCGCCGGGGCGGTCTCGCGGGTTATGCGGCCGGAGGCCTCGGTGATGCCCCGGCCGGCGACCATGTCGACCGCACGGCGCAAGGTCGGCGGGTCCATGTTATCGAGCAGCACCGCGTCGAAACCCTCGGTCAGCGCCTCGGCGAGCTGGTCGAGCGTATCGACCTCGAGCTCGATCTTGACCAGATGCCCGGCGGCTGCCTTGGCGCGGCGCAGTGCCGGCACGACGCCGCCCGCCATCGCGACATGGTTGTCCTTGATCAGCATCGCATCGTCGAGGCCGAAGCGGTGATTGGCGCCGCCGCCCAGGCGCACCGCCTCCTTTTCCAGAATGCGCAGGCCCGGCGTGGTCTTGCGGGTGCACACGATCTTGGCCTTGTGACCCTCGACGGCGTCGGCCAGCGAGCGGGTCGCCGAGGCCACGCCGGACAGCCGGCACAGCAGGTTCAGCGCGGTCCGCTCGGCGGCGAGCACCGGCCGCGCCGCGCCGCGGATGCGGGCCACCTGCTGCCCGCGCTCGACCCGCGCGCCGGCGGCGCAGAGCCGCGTCAGCTCCAGCGACGGGTCGAGCAGCTCGAAGGCGATCAGCGCCGCGTCGAGCCCGGCGAGCACGCCGGGCTGGCGCGCGGCGATGACCGCATCGATGCGCGCCTCGGCGGGGATCACGGCGTCGCTGGTGATGTCCCCGGCACGGCCGAGATCCTCGGCCAGCGCGGCACGGACGATCGGTTCGACGAGAAGACGGATCATGGCGGGAATCCCATAGGCGAATTCGGAATGCGGTGATTCAACTCAAAGCTGGCGCGGAGCAGCGGGACGGCCGCATGCTCTCCGTTGCCGGCGGGACTCAACCCGCCGGCTTGGAGGAGAGAAAGGATGCTGAAAGTCCGTCTCCTCCTGGTCCTCAAACTGGGCCGGATAAGGATCAGACTCCAAATCCGGTTCTGAGGGCCAGGGCGCCGGGGAGGGCACAACCCCTTCCCGGCTGCCCCTAATGTAGGCCATGGCGCCGCCGCGCGCCAGCCCCTAGCCCAGCTCCAGCATGCGCTCGACGGCGCGGCGCGCCGGCGCGGCGATCTCGGCCGGCACGGTCACCTCGTGCGTCATGTTCTCCAGCGCCGCCCGGATATTGCCGAGGCTGATCCGCTTCATGTGCGGGCACAGGTTGCACGGCCGCACAAAGTCGAGATCGGGATATTGCAGGGCGACATTGTCGCTCATCGAGCATTCGGTGAGCAGCACGACCCGCCCCGGCCGCTTCTGGCCGACGTAATCGGCCATCGCCGCGGTCGACCCGGTGAAGTCGCATTCGGCGACCACCTCCGGCGGGCATTCGGGATGGGCCAACACCACGACGCCCGGGTGGCTGGCGCGCAGGTCGCGGACATCGGCGGCCGAGAAGCGCTCATGCACCTCGCAATGGCCCTTCCAGGCGAAGATCCTGACCTTGGTCTGCGCCGCGATATTGCGGGCGAGATATTCGTCGGGGATCATGACGACCTCGGGCACGCCGAGCGCCTCGACGATCTTTTTCGCGTTGCCCGAGGTGCAGCAGATGTCGCTCTCCGCCTTCACCGCGGCCGAGGTGTTGACATAGGTGACGACCGGCGCGCCCGGATGATGCGCCCGCAACAGCCGCACATCCGCCGGCGTGATGGATTCGGCGAGCGAGCAGCCGGCCTTCATATCCGGGATCAGAACGGTCTTGTCCGGGTTCAGCAGCTTCGCGGTCTCGGCCATGAAGTGCACGCCGGCGAGGACGATGACATCGGCGTCGGTCCGCGCCGCTTCGCGCGCCAACGCCAGGCTGTCGCCGACGATGTCGGCGACCGTGTGGAAGATGTCCGGCGTCTGGTAGTTGTGCGCCAGGACCACGGCATTGCGCTCGCGCTTCAGCTTGAGGATTGCGGCGATGTCCTCCGCCAGGACGGGCCATTCGAATGCCGGCACATGGCGCTGGACACGCGTATAGAGTTCGGGCAGCGGCAGGTTCTGGCTGGCGCTGGGGGTCGCGGTTTGCAGCACGGCATCCTCCTTATACTCAATCTGAGCATTTATTGGGTCTGGAAAAGCCGGACGGGAGCGCGACCGTCCGGCTGATAGGTTATGCTAGATATGAGAATAAGGGGTCGGCGCCGATCGTCAAGCCCCCTGTTCACGCAACTGTCATGCGCTCAGCGCGAAGAGCAGAGGCCGGCACGCCCTGCCGCGCCTTGCGGCCGCCCCCTCGGTGTAACCACCTATAAGACGGCCAGGCGCGAGGTATCGCCATGGACGGATCGCTCGACCGCACCGCCGCCGCTGCCGTCGTCGCACGACGCCGGCCGCAGATCGTCATCGTCGGCGCCGGGTTTGGCGGCTTGTGGGCGGCGACCCGGCTCGGCCGGGTCGACGCCGACGTCACGGTGATCGACCGCCGCAACCACCACCTGTTCCAGCCGCTGCTTTACCAGGTCGCGACGGCCGCCTTGTCGCCTGCCGACATCGCCGCACCGATCCGCGCGATCCTCGGCCGCCAGCGCAATACGCGGGTGATCCTCGGCACGCTGACCGCGATCGATACGGTCGGGCGCGCGGTGATCGTCGGCGAGCGGCGGATCGAATACGACTACCTGGTGATCGCGACCGGCGCCCGCGAATCCTATTTCGGACACGACGAATGGGCGGCGGCCACGCTGGGGCTGAAGGACATCGAGGATGCGCGGGCGATGCGGCAGCGCATCCTGCTCGCCTTTGAGCATGCCGAAGACAGCGACGATGCGGCCGAGCGCCGGCGGCTGACGAGTTTTGTCATCATCGGCGGCGGTCCGACGGGCGTCGAGCTGGCTGGCGCGCTGGCCGAGTTGTCGCATGCGACGCTCGCGCGCGACTTCCGGCGCATCGACCCGACCATGACCCGGATCGTCCTGGTCGAGGCCGGTCCGCGCGTGCTGCCGAGCTTCGCGGCCAAATTATCGGCCGTCGCGGCGCGGGCGCTGACCCGGCTGGGTGTCGAGTTGCGGCTCGGCACCCCGGTCACCGCTTGCGACGGCGACGGCGTCATGCTCGGCGGCGAGCGCATCGAGAGCCGCACGGTGATCTGGGCGGCCGGGGTGCGCGCCTCGCCGGCCGCCGAATGGCTCGGGCTGGACGCCGGCCGCGATGGCCGCGTGGCGGTGGGCGCGGATTTGAGCCTGGCTGGGCACCCGGAGATCTTCGTGATCGGCGATACCGCCAGGACCGCCGACGCCGAGGGCAAGCCGCTGCCGGGCATCGCAACGGTCGCCAAGCAGCAGGGGAAATACGTCGCCGCCGCCATCAAGGCGCGGCTGCAAGGGCAAACCCCGCCGCCGTTTCGCTATCGCAATCTCGGCAATCTCGCGACCATCGGACGGCGCGAAGCCGTCGCCGATTTCGGCTGGCTGCGGCTGTCGGGGCGGCTGGGCTGGCTGTTGTGGGGCGCCGCGCACATCTATTTCCTGATCGGCTTTCGCAACCGCCTGGTGGTCGCGGCGGAATGGCTGTGGTCGTACCTGACCTATCAGCGCGGCGCCCGCCTGATCCTCGACGCTACGACGCGCTCATCCGCCGGCCCGCCCGCAGCCGCAAGCCGGGAGCCGGACGTTCCAGCAGCACCTCGCGCCGAAACCGCACCAACCGCGCCGGCCGGCCGCCGGTCGCGGCAGTGATGTCGCCGGTCTCCTCGACGAGCCCCTGCTGCTCGACCAGCCGGCGGAAATTCTGCTTGTGCAGGCGGGCGCCGCTCAGCGCTTCGACCGTCTGCTGCAGCTGCGACAGCGTAAACGCCGGCGGCATCAGCTCGAACACCACCGGCCGGTATTTGATCTTGCCGCGCAGCCGGCCGACAGCCGTTGCCAGGATGCGGCGATGGTCGACGGCCATCGCGACGCCGAAACCGCTCGCTTCGTCCGCGGGCAGCGCGCGATCGCGGCTCGCCTCGAAGACGAGCCCGGCTTCATAGAGCAACTCGTAGCGTTCGAGGACCAGCTCCTCGTTCCACGACGCGGTGTCGAGGCCGAAGGCAACCCGCCAGCGCTCCTCGCGCAGCCGCTTCTCGCCGTCGGCCGGGGCGGAGACGGCCCAGTCGCCGAGCCCGGCCTCGATCGCGGCGAGCGACGGCGGCTTGCCGCCGCGCCAGTCCTCCCATGGGAAATAGCGATACCAGCTTTGCCAGACCGCCTCGGCCGATCCCGCCGGGCGCATCTCCCGCACCAGCGCGAGATAGGCCACGGTCAGCGCCGGGTTCGCGCTGTTGACCGCGGCGGCAAGCCGGTCGCGGTCGCCAAAGGTGTAAAGCTGCTCGACATAGCCGAGGCGCTGGCTGGTCTGCCGCTCGACCCAGCTCCGCAGGCCGATTTCCAGCGTGCGGTGCTCGGCTTCCAGCGGGCCCGCCGGCAGCGCTTCGACCGGCGCGCGGCCCGCAACCGCATGGCGGATCGTCAGCACGCGCGGCTCCTGCTCGCTGGCGGCGACGATCACCGCCGACAGCCCGATCGACAGCGCCGTGCCACGGCCGGACCCGGGCATCAGCGCGCCCGATTTCCGCCCGACCGTCGCTGCCGCCCCACCGTTCATCCAGCCGCCGCGCTTGCTTGGCCGCGACTATACCACGGGAACGGTGACGTTTGCGCGGCTCCCCGCCACAAGCCGGCGGTCAGCTGGCGGTGATGTGGCTGCGGAAGGTCAGCGGGTCGCTGATCATGCGGATCGGTTCGAGGCTGCCGCCGGTGCCGCGCACGATGATCGTCCCGAACCCGATAAACCGGCCCAGCACCGACTGGTCGACATCGACGCTTTCGACCTTGCTGCGGTTCATTTCCAGCGTGTGGCGGGCGAGGATCCCGGATTTGTAGATCACCCGGCGATCGGTCACCGCGAGTTCCGTGCTGATCCGCCGCAGCAGTGCCGGGAGCGCCGAGCCCGCCGCCAGCAGCAGGCAAAACAGCGCCAGCGCCTCGCCGCCGATACGCAGGTCGCCGGTCGCGGTCAGCGCCGCGATCAGCAGGATCACCGCCAGGACCAGCCACAAGGCGGCCGGCAGAAAGATCACCGGATGGATGCGCGCGATGTGGATGACGGTTTCGCCCGGTTGCAGGACGCGCCTGACGTAATTCATAAAAATCGCCCCGCTTTTCCCGGCGAATACCCGTTCCCACGCGGCACGCGCCGGCAATGAGTGTCGCCCGACTCGCTTAAAACAGCAATCGCGGCAAGTCGTGCCTTTACCGGCGATTAGGTCGGCAATGCTCGCGGATTGGCGTAGCGTTGCCGCGCCGTGTCCACGCTCGCCCTCAAGCTCACCGTCACGCCGCTGCTGATCCTGGCGGCAAGCCTGGCGATCCGGCGCTGGGGCGAGATCGTCGGCGGCTGGTTTGTCGGTCTGCCGCTGACCTCGGCGCCGGTGTGCTTTTTCCTGGCGCTCGACCAGGGGGCCGGTTTCGCCCGGACGGCCAGCCTCGGCAGCCTCCTCGGCGTCGCCTCCGAAGCCGCCTTCGTGCTGCTCTACAGCATTGCCGCGCGACGCGCCGCATGGCCGGCGTCAGTGGGCGCGGCCAGCGCGGGTTTCGCCGCTTGCGGTTTTCTGACGGCGAGCGCGGCGCCGACGCTGTGGCCGGCCGTCGCGACGGCGCTGACCGCGCTGGTCCTGGTTCTGGTGCTGATGCCGCGTCTCGACCCCGGACGCGCGGCATTGCCGCGGCCGCCGCGATGGGACATCCCGGCGCGGATGACGGTCGCGACCGCGCTGATCCTCGGCCTGACGGCGCTGGCGCCGCATATCGGGGCGCGGGTGAGCGGGCTGGTCGCGACCTACCCGGTCTTCGCGACGGTGCTGGCGGCGTTCAGCCACCATCGCCGCGGCGCCGCGGCCGCGGTGCAGGTGCTGCGCGGCTTGCTGATCGGGCTGTTCGCCTTTGTCGGGTTTTTCACCGTGGTGACGCTGACGATCGAGGGCTACGGCGTCGCTTTCGCCTTTGCCGCCGCCACGCCGGTCGCGCTCGCGACCCAGGGCCTCTCGCTGTGGCTGATGCGGGGGCCTAAGCGCCCTCGACCAGCAGCACCCGGCCGGTCGAATTCGCCAACCTGATCTTCAGCGCCTCCTGATATTCAGGGGAATGGTACCAGCGCTTGGCGGCAGCGGCATCGGCGAACTCGATCACCACGACCCGCGCCGGGTCGGCCGAGCCCTCGAGCCGTTCCGCCTTGCCGCCGCGCACCAGGAACCTGCCGCCGTATTGCGCGATGCTCGCGCCCGCAAGCGGCCGATAGGCTTCGTAACCCGCCGGGTTCGTGACCTCGACCTCGGCGATAATGTAAGCCGGCATCGTCACCTCCATTTTTTGCTCGGAGCTCATCATGAGCCGGCGTTGTCTGCGGCGAAAGCCTCTGGCATGCTGCGTGAAAGCGCCGTGATCGCGACGGTGCCACGGACGGGGGTTCAATGGAAATCGGGGCGGGAAGCGGCAGGTCGATCACGGGCCCGGCTTGGCCCGAACCCCGCTCCCGCCAGCGCCGCACCGGCCGCGGCGACGGCCTGCTGCCGTCGCGCCAGTTCTTTACCGCCGGCCCGGTGGCCTGCCCCTATGTCGACGGCCGGGCCGAGCGCAAGCTGATCGTCGAGCTGACCGGCGCGGCGGCCGCCGAGTTTTACGACGAGCTGTCGCGCGCCGGCTTCCGGCGCAGCCAGAGTTTCGCCTACCGCCCGGCCTGTCCGCAATGCACCGCCTGCGTCCCGGTGCGGATCGCCGTCGAGAGCTTTGTGCACAGCCGCTCGACGCGGCGGGTCCGCAACGCCAACCGCGGGCTGTCGGGCAGGCTCACGGCGGCGCGCGCCACGCCGGAGCACTACCAGCTGTTCATGACCTACCAGCGCGCCCGGCACCGCGACAGCGACATGGCGGCGATGACCTATGCCGACTATCGCAGCATGGTGGAGGACACGCCGCTGCGCACCGTGATCGCCGAGTTCCGCGACGGCGCGGGCACGCTGGCTGGCGCCTCGCTGCTCGATCGGCTCGATGACGGCGTGTCGGCGGTCTACAGCTTCTACGATCCGGCGCTGGAAAAACGCAGCCTCGGCACCTGGAGCATCTTGTGGCTGGTCGAGGAGTGCCGGCGGCAGGGCCTCCCCTACGTCTATCTCGGCTATTGGATCGGCGAGAGCCCGAAGATGGCCTACAAGGCGCGCTTCCCCGGCATCGAGCGGTTGACCGACGCGGGCTGGGTGCGCCTGTAACTGACGTCGAGTTGCCCCCGTTACGCCGCCTGAGCGGTCCTTTGTGAGCGAAAGCATCTAAATTTCCGCCTCCCCCGGGTTTGACCCGGGGGTCCACGTCTACAGCCAAGACCGTCAAGACCGAAAGACGTGGGTGGCCGGGTCAAGCCCGGCCAAGGGGACGTAGGTGGCCGGGCCAAGCCCGGCTCGGGCGATTGGTAAAACGGTTCGGGAGAGCCAGCGATGACGATCGGCCTGCTGCAATCGGTGCTGTTCGCCGACATGTTCGGCACCGCGGCCATGCGCGACGCCGTCGGCGACCTGGCCTTCATCAATAACTGCGTCGTCGTCGAGGCGGCGCTGGCGCGGGCGCAGGCGCGCGCCGGGGTCATCCCGGCCGAAGCCGCGGCGGCGATCTCCAGGACCGCCGAGGCCATCCTCGGCGGCCGCGAACGGCTCGACCTCGCGCGGCTGAAGCGCGAGACCGAGACCGTCGGTTTCCCGATCCTGCCGCTGGTCCGCCAGCTCGGCGAGCAGGCCGGCGAGGCCGGGCGCTACGTGCATTGGGGCGCGACCACCCAGGACATCATCGACAGCGCCGTGGTGCTGCAGATCCGCGACGGGCTGGCGCTGATCGAGGCCGATCTCGACGCGCTGCGCGGCCATCTCGCGGCGCTCGCCAGAAAGCATCGCGACACGCCGATGCCCGGCCGCACCTTCTTCCAGCAGGCGCTGCCGATCACCTTCGGGTACAAGGCGGCGGTGTGGCTCTCGCCGTTCGACCGCCATGCCCGGCGTCTCGCCGAACTGAAGCAGCGCGTGCTGATGGCGCAGTTCGGCGGCGCGGTAGGCACCCTGGCGTCGCTCGGCAGCGGCGAGCAGGCCCTGCGGACGGTCGCCGAGCTGGCACGCGAACTGGGGCTGGCCGAGCCGCCGATCACCTGGCATGTCGCGCGCGACACCATCGCCGAGACCGTGCAGTTCCTCGCGCTGCTGGGCGGTAGCCTGGCGAAGATCGCCGACGATGTGATGCTGCTGTCGTCGACCGAGTTCGGCGAAGCCGGCGAACCCGCCGGCGAAGGCCGCGGCGCCAGCTCGACGATGCCGCAAAAGCGCAACCCGGTGTCGTGCGGGCTGATCCTCGCCGCGGCGCGGATGCTGCGCCAGCAGGCCGGTCTCGCGCTCGACGCGATGGTCAACAGCTTCGAGCGCAACGCCGCCGCCTGGCATCTCGAATGGGCCGCGGTCCCCGAGGCGTTCGGCTATGCCGCCGGTGCGCTGCACCAGACGAACTTCATCGCCGCCGGGCTGATCGTCGATGCCGGCGGCATGCGGCGCAATCTCGGGCTGACGCACGGGCTGATCGTCGCCGAGGCGGTGATGATGGGGCTCGCCCCGCATACCGGCCGCAACGAGGCGCATCACCTCGTCACCGCCGCGTGCCGGACGGCGATCGCCGGCAACCGCCCGCTCTACGACGTGCTGCTCGAGCTGCCGGATGTCGCCGGCCCACTCGGCGCCGACAAGCTCAAGGCGTTGACCGACCCGGCCAACTATCTCGGCGCCGCCCAGGCGATGGTCGACCGCGTGCTGGGCGGGCGGTGACCATGCCTGCCATCATGGCGCGCGAGTGACCCTCAATCGAAACTGGCGGTGGTCTCGTCGCTCTTGCGATTGTACTTGATCGTGATCTTCTCGACCGAGCACAGGTCGATGTCGTGCCACACCGCGCTCGAATCGTCCTCGCTGTAGGTGACCTTCAGGTCCCATTTGCAGGTATGAGTCTTCGCGTTGAAATGAATATTGACCGCCTGGCCGTCGTCAAGCGTGTCCTGGCCCAGGACATCCTCCTCCCAATCGTCGGATTTGGACGGGGACACGTACAGCGCCTTCAGTTCATAGCCGGTCTTGTTGACCAGCCGGAAATCCTGTTTGGCTTCCTGCGCCCCCGCAGGCACGGCAAAGGCCACAGCGGCCGCGAAAGCGGCGACCAAAAACGTCTTCATAAGGTCCTCGGCGAATGGATGCGTGCCGCGATAACGGCATGATTCAGGCGGGATGTAAATCCGTTGTTACATTCGACGGCGTTGTTGTAAGGCAGCCGTAAGCCCGGCCGCGCGACGATGCGGCGGTATCCGTCCACCCATGCGCTCACCGCCATCGACGCGAGGCCGGAAAAGCGTCACATATCGCCCATGGACTCGATCCGCATCGCCCGCTCCGTCGCCGCGCTGCGCAAGGTCGTGGCGGGCTGGCGCGCCGCCGGCGATAGCGTCGCGCTGGTGCCGACGATGGGCGCCCTGCATGCCGGGCACATGGCGCTGGTGGCGGCGGCCAAGGCGAAGTGCCGGCGGGTCGTCGCGTCGATCTTCGTCAACCCGCGGCAGTTCGGCCCGCGCGAGGATTTCTCGGCCTATCCCCGGCCGGAAGCCGACGATGTCGCCAAGCTGACCGCGGCGCAAGCTGACCTGGTCTTCACCCCGGCGGTCGAAGAGATGTACCCGCCCGGTTTCGCGTCCTCGATCAGCGTCGCCGGGGTGAGCGAGGGGCTGTGCGGCGCGCACCGGCCGGGCCATTTCGACGGCGTCGCCACCGTGGTCGCCAAATTGCTGATCCAGGTCGCGCCGGACGCCGCTTTTTTCGGCGAGAAGGACTATCAGCAGCTGCTGGTGGTGCGCTGCATGACGCGTGACCTCGACCTCCCGGTCGAGATCGTCGGGGTGCCGACGGTGCGCGAGCCGGACGGCCTGGCGCTGTCGTCGCGCAACGTCTACCTTTCACCGGAGGAGCGCCGCACCGCGCCGAACCTCCACCGGCTGATGCGCGAGGCGGCGGGCGCGATCGCCCAAGCGGCGCCGCCCGCCGGCGTCCTGGCGCGGGCCGTCATGGCCCTGGGTGAAGCGGGTTTTGCCGTCGAATACCTCGAACTCCGCGACGCCGAGACGCTGGCGCCGCTCACCGAGGCGCCTGCCCGCCCCGCCCGCCTCCTCGCCGCGGCGCATCTCGGCAAGACCCGGCTGATCGATAACCTTTCCGTGATGCCGCGACGGGGATAGCGGCAATACACCGCCGTTCCGCTACTTTCGGCACGCGGGAAAACGCAATAGCATGGAAATTGCTAGAGAGCGGCGGGTAAAGCCGCGCTGGTTCGAGGGGAGAGCAAATGCCGAGATCGTCGCGTCGGGATGTGTTGAAAATTGCGCTGGCGGGTGCGGGCGCTGCCGCACTGCCGTGGCGGGCCAACGCCGCCGGGCGGCCGATCATGATGCTGCATGAAAGCTCGTTCATCAAAACCTTCGACGAGTTCTTTCAGAAGACCCTGATCCCCAACTACAAAAAGGAAACCGGCGTCGACGTGGTGTACGAGATCACCAGCGTCGGCAGCCTGCCGTCGCGCGACGCCACGGTCATCGAGACCGGCTCGGGCGCCGATCTGTCGATGCTGACGCTGCTGTTTCCGTTCCTCTACCAGGACAAGCTGCTCGACGTCAGCGACATCGCCGAGGAGATGGGCCAGAAGCAGGGCGGCTGGTACGATGTCGGCAAGGAAGCCGGCATGGTCAACGGCAAATGGAAAGCCGTTCCGTTCAGCAATATCGGCCAGCTGATGAACTGGCGCACCGACTGGTTCAAGGAAGTCGGCGTCACCAAGTTCCCCGATACCTGGGAAGAGCTGTACGAGGTCGGCAAGAAGCTGAAGGCCAAGGACCATCCGTTCGGCTTCGAGCTCGGCCACGGCTTTGGCGACAACCACGGCTGGCTCTATCCGCTGCTGTGGTCGTATGGCGGGCACGAGGTCGAGAAGGACGGCAAGACCGTCGTCATCGATTCCGACGAGACCGCCAAGGCGGTCGATTTCTGCCGCAAGTTCTTCAAGGACACGATGCTCGACGACTGCCTGTCGTGGACCGACGTGAGCAACAACAAGGCGTGGATGTCGGAGCAGATCTCCTGCACCAACAACGCCGAGAGCATCCTGTGGCTGGCGAAGCGCGACTTCCCCGACATCGCCAAGGTCACCGACCAGGCGATGAACCCGCAAGGCCCCAAAGGCCGCTACCACCTGATGAACTCGATCAGCCACGGCGTCTTCAACTTCTCGCCCGAGAAGGAAGCGGCGCACGCCTTCCTCAAATGGCTGATGGACGAAAAACAGCTCGGCGCGTGGTACGCCTCGGCCGACAGCTATTACCAGCCGGTGGTCAAAGGCTACAACAACGCGCCGATGTGGGATGTCGAGCCGCGCAATAAGCCCTACCGCGACGCGATGGCGACCGCGCACCTGCCCGGCTGGCCGGCGCCGCCGGACCGGCGGCTGGCCGAAGCCGTCGCCAAATACGTCGTCATCGACATGTTCGCCAAGGCCTGCACCGGCAGCTCGACCAAGGACGTGATCAAGACGGCGGACTCCCAGCTGCGGGAAATCTACAAATCGGCATGAGGCGGCGCCGGTAATGGTCATCCGCTCGGCAACCTTGCCCGGCGTCGCGGCTCGGCCGCGGCGCCCCTTCTCGCTCAAAAGCTGGGCCGACCGCGGCACCGTCTTCAGCTGGCTGATGATGGGACCGCCGGTGCTGTTCATCGTCACCTTTGTCGGCTACCCGTTCTTTTACGGCATCTTCCTGAGCCTGGAGAACCGGCCGGTGGCGCAGCCGGGGACCTTTGTCGGCCTCGCCAATTTCATCAAGGAGGCGAACGACCCGGTGTTCTGGCGGGTGGTCCAGAACACCTTTGTCTACACCGGCGTCGCCACCGTCCTGAAGATGGCGGGAGGCTTGGGCCTCGCGCTGGCGATGAACCAGCAGTTCAAGCTCAAGAACGTGATCCGGGCGTTGCTGCTGCTGCCGTTCATCGTGCCGACCGTGCTGTCCACGGTCGCCTTCATGTGGATGCTCGACCCGGCGTTCAGCGTCGTCAACCGGGTGCTGGTGATCTTCGGCATGCCGAAGCCGGGGCCGTCTTGGCTCGGCAACCCGGTCCTGGCGATGATCTCGATCATCCTGATCAATACCTGGCGCGGGCTGCCGTTTTACGGGATCACGCTGCTCGCCGGCCTGCAGACCGTGCCCGCCGAGCTTTACGAGGCGGCGACGATCGACGGCGCCGGCAGCTGGCAGCGCTTTCGCTTCGTGACGCTGCCGATCCTGCAGCCGATCATCCTGATCGTGACGCTGTTCTCGGTGATCTTCACCTTCGCCGACTTCCAGCTGGTCTATGTGCTGACGCATGGCGGACCGCAGAACGCCACCGCGCTGTTCGCCACCTACGCGTTCGATATCGGCATGGGCGGCGGCCAGCTCGGCCTCGGCGCCGCGGTTGCGCTGGCGATGCTGCCGGCGTTGGCGCTGCTGATCGTCGCGATCACGCTGTATCTGCGAAAGAAGGACGCATGATCACCGGTTACGGCCCGATCCGGCGCACGGTGCGGGTATGGCTGCCGGTGCTGGTCTTTCTGGTTATCGCCCTGCTGCCGTTCTATTGGATGGCGATCACCTCGATCAAACCCAATTCCGAGCTGTACAGCATGAAGGCGAACCCGCTCTGGGTGCACGCGCCGACGCTGAAGCATTACGTCGACCTGCTCAACACCACGAGCTTCCTGACCTGGACGTGGAACACCATGGTCGTCGCGGTGGTCTCGACCGCGATCTCGCTGGTGTTGGGGATCATGCTCGCCTACCCGCTGGCGCGGATCAATTTCCCCGGTGCCGGGCTGATGGCGATTGCGGTGGCCGCCGTCTACCTCGTGCCGCAGCCTCTGCTGTTCCTGCCGCTGGCGGACGTGATCAACCGGCTCAATCTCGGCAACACGCTGACCTCGGTGATCCTGACCTATCCGACCATGCTGGTGCCGTTCTGCGCCTGGCTGCTGCTCGGCTATTTCAAGACCGTGCCGATGGAGCTGGAGGAAGCCGCGCGCATCGACGGCGCCAGCCGCTTCCAGACCATGCGCCGCATCTTCCTGCCGCTGTGCACGCCGGGCTTCATCTCCGCCGGCATCTTCGCCTTCACCCTGGCGCAGAACGAATTTCTCTATGCGCTGATCTTCCTGACCAAAAGCGCGGTGCGCACGGTGCCGGTCGGCGTCATTTCCGAGCTGATCAGGGGCGATGTGTTCTACTGGGGCCAGCTGATGGCGGCGGCGCTGCTCGGCTCGGTGCCGGTGGCGATCATCTATTCGTTCTTTGTCGAGCACTACGTCGCCGGCCTCACTTCGGGCGCGGTGAAGGGCTAGTTTTGATGAGAGGCAGATCGAACACGACGGCGCGCGAACGGGACGTCCGTCTGCATACGCACCCGAAGACAAGTCTCGTCGAGCGAATGAATTGGCAGCCGGTTCACGGTGCGAGCAGCCGGATCGATGATGACGGGTTGCTTGTTTTGGGCGACGGCGCGTGTCTGGACTACCATCTTCTGCGCTGGATCGATCGCAGGGCCAACGGCGCCCGGGTCAATCTGAAAATGGTGGCGAAGCCCGCCGACGGATGCAACACCAACCTCTATGTCCATCACTGGGGCCACCAAGATATTTGCAGTATGTCGAAGGATGGGACCGTTGTTTTCGATGAAGGCGCGGAAATGGTCCGAGTGCAGCCGCACGCCGACGGCTTCTTTGAAGTCGACGTAACGTTTCAGAACCGTCACGAAACACTTTCGATCGGGATGGGAAAACCCTGCGGTCAGTATCAGGGGACGGGAACCGACCAATACATATTCAAGTCCATCGAGGTAGAATTACTGCCGCTGAACGCGGTCCGCCATATGCTCGTGGAGAAACTCTGGCGGGGCAGTGATCCGTTCCAGGGTTTTTCGGCGAACTTGTTCGAGTACGACCTGCAAGGTTGGGCAAGCCAGCACGCGTACCTGGTCGAGGCCATCGATCTGCTTCGCCCGTCGGTCATCGTCGAGGTGGGGGTGTGGAAGGGTGGTTCCACCGTTTACATGGCCCAGGCGGCCAAGAAGCTCGGGCTCACAACCGTCGTGATTGCCGTTGATACCTGGCTGGGGTCAAGCGAGCATTGGTTGAATTCGGACTTTTTTTCGGAGATGAGCTTTATCAGCGGCTATCCCGCGTTATTTCAGAAATTTATGTCGAATGTTATTCGTTCCGAGGTCAGCGATCATGTGTTGCCGATCCCCATAGCATCGATTGGCGCGGCACAAATATTGAGCTCGTTGGGGGTGGCGCCCGAGGTGATCCACTTGGATGCGGCCCACGATTATGACTCGGTAACGGCTGACCTGCGTAGCTGGTGGCCGGCGCTCGCGCCGGGCGGGCTGCTTATCGGTGACGACTATCCGGGTTGGACGTCGGTGCAAAGAGCCTTTGATGACTTCTTCGGTGCGCTCGGCCTGACCCCGCTGGAAAACGACGGCACCAAATGCAGGGTGCGCAAACCGGCTGAATGATCGCGGGCTTCGGCGGACTGCGAGACAGCGCCGCAGCCGCCCAGCGCGCATCTTCGAGAGTCCCCTCGCACGGAAGCCGGTCGGTGTTCTCTCCGTCGCCCGTTTGCAGTATTCGTCGCGTCGCCCGCGACCGGAGTGGGAGTTGACATTGTCTGACCTCAACGGATCGGTCTCCCATGCGGGCAATGGTATTATCACCGGTTGGCTGTTCAGCGAAAACAACCCCGCTGCCGCCCGGACCGTCTCGCTTTATTTCGACGGAAAAAAAATTGCGACGCTTTTAGCCGACGGATTTAACCCCACTCTTGAAGAGATGGGATTTCCCGAGGCCATATTCAGTCAATTCGAGTTTAAATTCCCCGGTTATGCCTACGACGAGATCGCTCATCTAGTTCAAGTCTACGACGCGGAGGCGGGAGCCGAATTACCAGGCTCGCCGATTTGCCTGACATTGATGGAAGGTGACGCTGATTGCCCTTTCCCGGTCAAATCGGTGTCTGCGCTGCAACCGGTCGTCGTCTCCGGCGATCCGTTAGTCGTCAGTCCGTCTGAGGGTAAACAAAAGATTTATTTCGAGTTGATGCCGGGAACAAGCTGGATCGGACCTCGCCGCTCGGCCGACTTGCAGACGTTCCACTATCCTTTGGGAGGACCGCTATACCATCGCGGTTATTGCCCGTGGCTGCCCTATATAGTGGAATTGCACAATGTCTACCTGGGGGCTCAGCATGGGCAAATATTCTTTCCCGACGGCACCCTGTGGCGGGATTGCCGTCACCTTTTGAATGGGGACACTGCCCGAAATGTGTTAGCCGACGTCCAAAACAGAAACTTCCGAAAGGCGAAAAAAGTACTGTCTGTGTTTACATCGGTTACCGATAATTATTTCCATTGGCATAGCGATACGCTTCCGGCGGCCCTTCTTTTAAGAAAATACCTACCGGGAGATGATTATGTTATCCTCGGCCCCGTCTTGAAATCCTGGCAAAAGCAGTCGCTGGAGCGCCTCGGTGCCACCCATTACATCGAGGCCGCCGGGACTTGGCAGGTAGAGACGCTGTTGACGACGGCTTACGCGGAAATCCGCAGTATTCGGCCCGACCACAACGTCAAGGCGGTTTTCCGATCAATTGCCGCAAGTTTAAAAAATGAGGACAGCGGCGTCGAAAGAAAAGCCAGCCGCATCTTTATCAGTCGTGAAGATGCGCAAACTCGCAGGATAGTAAATGAACACCAGGTCTGGTCGGAACTGGAAACGCGCGGTTTTAGCAAGGTTTTATTAAGTTCCATGGCTTATACCGAGCAAGTTAGGCTTTTTGCGCAGGCGGAAATCGTCGTTGCGGCACACGGGGCGGGATTGACGAATATCGGTTTTTGCAAGCCCGGAACTAAAATCATCGAGATCATCCCGCGCGACGTGCACAATGGTTGTTTCAGGTATTTGTCTATTCTTATGCGACTGCGGCATTTTTGGATCCCGATGGGAAGCATCGACAAGTTCGAGGTGGATATGGGAAAATTTACCAAATTGATTACCAACTGGTGCCAGTAGCAGGAAAGATGGAACGCGGCAGCGGGCGAGAAGAAACATGGCGAATGAAGAACATGTCTCATTTAGTGAAGTATTGAAGAAATTTGAAAGCCTCGGCAACAATTGCGAATTTGGGATCGTCCAAAGAGAAAACGATTTCGACCCGCCAGGATTGTTCAGGAATGTGGGGTTCGGCTATCCCGATCAGATGATCCATGCGATCGAAACCAGTTTTGAAAACATGTTCGAGTATGGATGGTTCGATTTCGGCCTGCCAAGTCACTGGGCGGACTGGCGCCTGGATTGTCGGGTGCACGGCATGCACTTCCATACGGCGATCCCGCGCGATACCCGAGTCGGTTCGGACGAGTGGGAAAGAAGATCGAAGTCGGCGATCGCGGTATTGCGGTACTTGAAAAATCGAATGCTGGAGGATTTGCAGCGGGGCGACAAAATTTTTGTCTACAGGTCGGTAGATGAAGCGCCGGCACAGACGATACGGCAGATGTCCGAAGCAATATCCGCGCACGGCCCGGGATGGCTGCTTTATGTTACGCAGGGAGGAACATCCACACCGAATTGGGTGCGACGAGAGGGCAGCAGACTTCTCGTCGCCAAGATGGAGCGTCTGGTCAATGAAGACCCCCCGCTGCCCGATCTGGCCGCTTGGGAAGCGATCATGCGCGCTGCGCTGGAAAAGCAGGTGACGGCGGAGCTGCATAGGTCAGCTTTTTTCTTATCGGATGCAGGCAATCGAGAGACGCCTGAGGCTGACCCCGAGAGCCGGGAGGCCGGATCGGACGCCCACGATCAGGCGGTGCCCGAGACGCAGGTTGTCGATCCCGAAGGTCCGGAAGCCGGACGATCGGAGGTGGCGTTCGGGGCGTTTCGCAGAGGATCGCTCGGCCAGTTATTTGGCACGCGACGAAGAAACGACGTGCAATTTTGGCTGGAATCGGTCAGCGGCAAGGGTTTTTCGCGGAATCTGATACCTGAGGTCAGCGCCGCGCTGCGTATATCCGGCTGGATGATGTGCTCGGGTTTTTCGCCGATCGATGAAACGACAACCCGTCATGTGCTCCTTAAAGGAAAGCACAATACGATCTACGTCGTGTCATTTCACGAATTTAAAAAGCGCCCCGATGTCGTGCGGGATTTTCCTGAAATCGAGACCAGCAATTCGTTGTACTGCGGGTTTGAAGCGATTTTCTCGCTGGAGTGGGTCCCCGAAGGGGTTTATCGCGTGGGTTTCGGGATCTCGGACGCGGACCAGGGCGCCGTCACGTGGTCCGAGCTAAAGGTCAACGTCGTCAAAACACAGGCGCCCGCGCATCATATGCTGCCCCCGCTGTTGTAAGAAGCCGCCGCCGTTTAGCCGTTCCGCAGCCGGTACCGGAGCCAGACGGCGCCGCCGTCGAGCACTTCGCAGCTCTCCAGGGTCATCGAACTGACCGGCGCGGTCGGACCGGACAGGGCATCAGCGGAATCGAAGACATGCGGCCCGCCGCGCGCGCCGTCGATCGCCGGGCAGATCGCCACGCTGATCTCGTCGATGAGCCCGGCGCGCAGGAACGAGCCGTTCGACACGCCGCCGCCTTCGAGCAGCAGGCGCTCGATCCCCAGCTCGCGGTGCAAGACATCGAGCGCCAAGGCGAGATCGAGCTCGCGCTCGCCGGCGAAAATATAGGAGACGCCGTCCTGCTGCAGCCCGGCGAGATGCGCGTCGGAGACCGCCTCGGTCAGCACCGCGACGATCGGGTCGCCGCCGATGTCGGAGCGGCCCCAGGCGATCTTGCCGTGCGCGTCGAGCGCGATCCCGTAAGCCGCCGCATCCCGCCGCGGCAACCAGGGTTCGCGCGGAAAAACCTGATCGGTGCGGTCGGGGTAGGCTTGCGCCTTGGCGTATTCGCTTCCCGTCACCCGGCCGATCAGCCAGGAGCCGTTGCCGAGCTGCTCGTGGATGCGCTCGAACAGCCCGGCCATGCGGTTGCCGCTCGGCCGCCAGCGGCTGTGCCAAATCCGCCCGTCGACGCTGGTGTTCATGTGGCAGATCACATACGGCTTCATCCGCGTCTCCCGCCGACGGCCGCCGCTTACACCGGCAGCGGCCAGCCCACCCAGTTGCAGACGGCCTCGCCCATCACGAGGTCGCGGTCGCGGCCTTTGAGCCACGGCAGCTCCTCGGTGAACACGGTCACGCATTGCCGCCACGGGCACGGCATCCGCGTGATGTCGGTCCCCCAGAACATCCGCTCCGGGCCGAACGCGTCAAAGCAGCGGTGCAGGTGTTCATGGAAGCTGCGGTACGGATAGGCGTCCTCGGCATAACCGATCTGCCCGGTCGCCTTGACCGCGACGTTGGGGTATTTCGCCAGTGCCAGCAGCTCGGGCTGAAAACGATAGGCCGACGCGCCGCTGCTGCCGGGCGGCACGGCCATGTGGTCGACGATGAGCTTCAGCCCGGGGTGGCGCTCGGCGATCTCCCCGACCTTCGGCAAAAACAGCGCCGCCGCCAAGGCCAGCGGCACGCCGGCTTGCTCGCAGGCCGGCCACAGCCAGTCGAGCGTGCCGTCGGTCACCCATTCGCGCTTGTGCCGGTCGTTGAAATAGAAGCGCAGCCCGACCATCCCCGGCCGCTCTTTCCAATGCGCCACCAGATCGCGGCCGTTCGGGTCGTCGAGGTAGAACCAGCCCATGATCCGGAAGCGGTCGGGATATTTCCGTACCGCCGCTTGCGCCAACTCGTTCGAGTCGGGGTCCCACAGCACCGGATGGACGAGCGCGCGGCCGACACCGGCTTCGTCCATCGCCGCAACGGCCTGCTCCGCCGAAAAGGGCTGCTGTTGATGCTGCGAGGACGGCGTCCCCTTCTCCCAGAGATGGATTTGGGCATCGGCGATCAGCATGGCGCAGATTCCTCCAGATTGGGCAGTGCCGTCAGGTTAGAGCAGATTCCGGCCGATTGGCATTGTCATTGCTGCCGCCACAGCCGGTCGCTGGCGATGCGGGCGCCTTCGGCGAGGGCCGCGAGCTTGGCCCAGGCGATCGACGGCACCACCCTATTCTGCTGCGCGGCGAAGGTCGCGAAGCCGCAATCGGTGCCGGCGACGACCCGCTCGCGGCCGACCAGCCGCGCATAGTTCTCGATCCGCTGCGCGACCAGCTTGGGGTGCTCGACAAAATTGGTCGTCGAATCAATGCAGCCCGGCATCAGGATCAGGTCGTCGGGGATTTTCTTCTCGCGCAGCTCTTCCCATTCATGCGCGTGGCGCGGATTGGCGGCCTCGAACAGGATCGCGCGCGGCCGCGCCTTGACCGCCACGTCGAACACCTTGGCGAGCGGGATGTCGTGGGTATGCGGCCCTTCGTAATTGCCCCAGCAGATGTGCAGACGCATGGCCTCGCCGGGGATGTTCCGCGTCGCGTGGTTCACCGCCTCGATGTTGCGCTCGGCGATCTTGAGGAATTCGGCATCGGAGAGGTGCTGGTACTGGTTGTGCCGTGCCGAGCCGAGATCGGGCGCGTCGATCTGCAGGATGAACCCGGCGCGGTGGATCGCCTCGTATTCCTCCTTCAGCGCGTCGGCGAGCGCGGCGACATAGGCCTCCTCGTTGTTGTAATGGCGGTCGGGGACGAACTTGGTCAGCACGCCGGGTGACGCCGCGTTCATGAACGCCTCGACCGGCTGCTCGGCGGCGACGGCGGCGGTGAGATTGGCGATATCGGTCTCCAGCGGCCGGCGGTTCTCGTAGCGCACCGGGCCGGTGCAAGAGGGCACCGCGGCGGCGGCAAACCACGAGGTGCCGCCGCGCTGGGCGCGCAGCCGCTCCATGTAGTCGGGATGGTCGAGGATGTCGCGATGCGCGGCGGTCTGCGGCGGCGCGGAATGCTCGACCCCGGCCCCCGAGCCGATCCCCGACAGGCGGTGCCGGACGTAGAAGGTGTAGGAGATCTTGCTCTGCTCGCCGTCGCAGACGATATCGACGCCGGCGGCAACCTGCTTGTGCACGACGTCGCGCACGGCCGCTGTGAGCTGCGGCGCGAACGCCGCCTCGTCCGCGGTTTCGCCGAGCTCCTGCTGCATGACATGCGCGAGCACGTCCGGATGGCGCGGCAAGCTGCCGACATGCGTCGTCAGAATGCGGTCGGTGCTGGTCTTCATTGTGTTGCCTCCCCGAAGAAATCGCTCGCGAGCCCATTATGACCGGCCGCCGGCAGGTCTCCAACGATGCCGCCCCCAACGTGAAATGGCGGCAAATCCGCGCAGAGACGCTGGAAAAAACTTCCGGAATTTGACAAATTTATACTGATAAACTTAAACGAAACTGACATCGCCTGGTTTGCGATCGTGCAGGGAGGAGCGTCTTCCGATGGCCCAGTCAAGCGGCGCCGCTTCGGCGCGTGGCGGGTTCCGTAACCCGTGGATGCAACTGATAGCGGGCATCATCTGCATGGTGATGATCGCCAACCTGCAATACGGCTGGACCCTGTTCGTCAATCCGATCGACGCGAAATTTCATTGGGGCCGCGCGGCGATCCAAGTCGCCTTCAGCATCTTCGTGCTGACCGAGACCTGGCTGGTCCCGGTCGAAGGGTGGTTCGTCGATCGCTTCGGGCCGAAGATCGTCGTGCTGATCGGCGGCATTCTGGTCGGCATCGCCTGGGTGCTCAACTCGCTGGCCGCCTCGCTGGCGATGCTCTATCTCGGCGCGGCGCTGGGCGGGATCGGCGCCGGCGCGATCTACGGCACCTGTGTCGGCAACGCGCTCAAATGGTTTCCCGGCCGGCGCGGTCTGGCCGCCGGATTGACCGCGGCGGGTTTCGGCGCGGGCTCGGCGCTGACCATCATCCCGATCCAGAGCATGATCGCGGCGCACGGCTACGAGGCTGCCTTCTTCAATTTCGGGATCGGCCAGGCGGTTGTGGTGATCGTCGTCTCGCTGTTCCTGGCGGCGCCGTTCGCCGGCGAGGTCCGGTCCCAGGCGACCACGCGGCTGCCGCAGACCGGCCGCGACTACACGCCGGTGGAGATGGTGAAGTCGCCGATCTTCTGGGTGATGTACGTCATGTTCGTGCTGGTTGCCGCGGGCGGGCTGATGGCGACTGCCCAGCTGGCGCCGATCGCCCGGGACTTCCATCTCGACACGGCGCCCGTCAACCTGCTCGGCCTCACCCTTCCCGCCCTGACCTTCGCGCTCACCATCGACCGCGTGCTCAACGGTTTGACCCGGCCGTTTTTCGGCTGGGTGTCCGACCACATCGGCCGCGAGAACACGATGCTGATCGCGTTCGGGCTCGAGGCGGTGGGCATCTGGGCGCTGGGCATGTTCGGCCACGATCCGCTGCATTTCGTGATCCTGAGCGGCCTGGTGTTTTTCGCCTGGGGCGAAATCTACAGCCTGTTCCCGGCGACCTGCACCGACGTCTACGGCCCGCAATACGCGACGACCAATGCCGGGCTGCTGTACACCGCCAAGGGCACCGCGTCTTTGCTGGTGCCGTTTGCCAACGTCCTGGCGCAGCGCAGCGGCGGCTGGTGGGCGGTGTTCCTGGTGGCTGCCGCGCTCAACGTCGTGGCCGCCCTGGCCGCGCCGCTGGTGCTCAAGCCGCTGCGGGCGCGACACTCGGCGCGTACCGCGCAGCCGGCCTCGGGGTCGCACGCCGTCCGCGGCGCCCGCTAGGCGCCGCGCTATTCGGCCGCCTCCTCCAGCGGGCGGCGGCCGAGCTGCTTGAGGGCGCGGTCGACCCAGAGCCGCGTCAGCTTTTCCTGCGCGCCGTTTTGCGACAGGCGGCGGCGCAATGTCGGGAAATCGACGCGGTCCATGTCCTGATCCTGGTTGAAGCAGGAAAAGACGATCGTCTCGGTGCCGGTGACGGGATCGCGCTGGCGCTGTAGGCACTGCGCGCAAATCTCCTTCATCATGCATTGCATCGGCGAGTTGATCGAGGCGATCGCCCGGTGCCCCGGCCGGAAATACGGCGCGAGCCGAGCGCGGCGCGCCTGAGCCACCGCGTTCATCATCATGTCGGAGCCGATCGCGATGACCCGGTCGACCTCGGCCAGCGGGATTTCCACCGGCCCCAGCTTGCCGGCGCCATAGGCGTCGATCGCCTCGACGATGTTGCCGACAAAGCTGCGGTCCTGCTTGCGGCCGGGCGGGAACCCCGGCGCCTCGTCGCAGCACCAGACGATCATGTCGGCCGCCGCCTCGATCTCCTCGACCTTGTAGCGGTCGGCAATCGTCTTGTAGCCGGCGAAGTACAACACCCGCGACCCCTCGGCGCGCAGCGCCGCGCCGATCGAGAACAGCACCGCGTTGCCGAGCCCGCCGCCGACCAGCAGCACCGTCTCGCCCGGCGGGGTCTCGGTCGGCGTCCCGGTCGGGCCCATCAGCACCACCGGCTCGCCCGGCTGCAACAGCGCGCAGAGATCGGACGAGCCGCCCATTTCCAGGACGATCGTCGACAGCAGGCCCTTGTCGCGATCGATCGCGGCACCGGTCAGCGCCAGCCCTTCCATCGCCAGCGTGGTGCCGTCGGTTTTCGCCGCGAAGGTCTCGTAATTCTGCAACCGATAGAACTGACCGGGCGAAAACGCGCGGGCGGCCATCGGCGCCCGCACGACGATCTCGACGATCTTCGGGGTCAGCCGGATCACCTCATGCACCCGTGCGCGCAGCTCGTCGTCGAGCCGCGCCCGCAATTCCGCCGGCGCCGGCACGGCGGGCGGCCGCTTGGCGAGGGCGCGGCTGACGATCGGGAAGCCGCGCGTCGCGCCGCCCATCGCCTTCACGACATTGCCGGCGAAGCTCGGATGCAGATCGCCCCAGAAACTGACCGCACGACCGTCGTCCATCAGGCTCATCAGCACATGCGCCGCATCGGGCTTGGCGACGCGCTGGGGCGCGACCTTGTTGCCGTCCTCGTCGAACGCCTGGAAATAGCGGCCGTCGAGCGTCACATGCAGCGGGTCCTCGCGCGCCAGCACGGTATTCGGTTGCGTGCCGGCCGCCACCAGGATCGTGCGCGCCGGCAGCACCACCTCGCCCTCGGGATTTGCATTGGCCAGGCGCAGCGCCACCGCCTGCTCCTCGGGGTCGACCTCGACCGCGATCGGCGTCAGGCCCTCCGCAAAGCGGATGCCCTCCTCCATCGCCTTGGCGACTTCCTCATGGTTCAGCGTGTAGCTCGGCGCGTCGATCAGCCGGCGGCGATAGGCGATCGTCACCCCGCCCCAGCCGTCGATCAGTTGCGCGAGGCGCGGCGCCCGCCCCTCGCGCGCGGCGGCGGCGCGCTCCGCACGGATGGCCTTGGCGTGGGCGACGAACTCGTCGGCGACTTCTTGCTCGGCCGGGGTCCAGCCGCCGCGCACCGCGGCCGCGCCGCGTTCGGCGGCGAGCGTCTCGTAGCGCGACAGGAACTTCTCGACTTGCAGCGGGTAATAGGCGAGCGCCTCGGTCGCGGTGTCGATCGCGGTCAGCCCGCCGCCGATCACCACCACCGGCAGCCGCACCGTCAGGTTGGCGATGCTGTCGGTCTTGGCCGCGCCGGTCAATTGCAGCGCCATCAGGAAGTCGGAGGCCTGCCGCACCCCGAGCGCCAGGCCGTTGGCCATCGGGATCACCGTCGGCCGCCCGGCGCCGGCGCACAGCGCGATATGGTCGAAGCCCATCGCGAAGGCGTTGTCGATCGTCAGCGTGCCGCCGAAACGCACCCCGCCATACATCGCGAACTGCGCGCGACGCTCCAGCAGCAGCCGGACGATCTTGAGGAAGTTCTTGTCCCAGCGGACGGTGATGCCGTATTCGGCGACGCCGCCGAACCCCGCCATGGTGCGCGCGCCGAGGTCTTCGCGCAGGCTGGCGATGTCGCGGATCGGCCGGAACGGCACGCGCTCGCCGAGCGCGGTGACGCCGGAGATGTCCGGCGCCAGCGGCTCGATCTTCAAGCCGTCGATGGCGGCGACGAAATGGCCGTCATTGATCAGGTGATGCGCCAGGGTGAACCCGGCCGGCCCGAGCCCCACCGCCAAAACCTTGTATCCCGAGGCCGGCCTCGGCAGCGGGCGGCGCAGGTTGAGCGGGTTCCACCGGCTTAGCAGGCCGTAAATCTCGAACCCCCAGGGCAGCGCCAGCACATCCTTCAACGTGCGGGTCTCGACCTGCGGGATGTCGACCGGGTCCTGCCGCTGGTAGATGCAGGCCTTCATGCAGTCGTTGCAGATGCGGTGCCCGGTCGCGGCGCAGAGCGGGTTGTCGACCGCGACGACCGCCAGCGCGCCGAGCGCGTAGCCGCGCGACTGGACGAGGTTCATCTCGGAGATCTTCTCGTCCAGCGGGCAGCCGGCGAGCGTCACCCCAAAGGCGCTCTTGCGGAACCCGCCGTCCTTTTCCTTGAGTCCGGACGAGCAGCTGTCCTTGCCCTGGTTGTGACACCAGATGCAGTAATTCGCCTGGTCGAGCGCGCCGGCGAGATCGGTGCCGGGATCGGTCAGCGCGAACCCGTCGCGCGCCCGCCAGTCATGCTCGGGCAGCCGCATCATCGTCACGCCGTCGCGCTCGATCGTCTCGACCGGCACCAGATGGTTCATGTCGAGCCGGTGCGGCACCTTGAACAAAAGACCGCGGCGGTGTTTCGCCTGCCCTGCGGGCGAGAGGGTCGCCCAGGCCGCGTATTCGACGGCGGCGCGCAGCTCGTCGCCATGCGCAGACTCGTCGTCGAGCCAGCCGGAGACCAGTTCCGCATAGCGCCGTTCCCAGGCCAGGATGCCCGTCCGCGTATCGGCAAAATCGCCGAGGCCGAGCGCGGCCCGCAACGCCTCGCCGTCGAGCGCGGCCGCGTCGGGTGGCTTGATCTCCTTGACCGCACGGCGCTGGACAAACAGCCGCTTGACCGAATACAGCGGCGCCAGCTCGTCATGCCGCGCCTGCAGCGCCCGGATTTCCGCCGCGACGCCGAACAAGCCGCCGAGAAAATCCTCGACATGCGGCGCCAAGTCGACGAGCAGGTCGGATTCGGTCTTGCGATCGAGCGCGCCGGGGTCGGCGCGCCCGGCCATCAGCCGCGTGTGCAGCGCCGCATCGCTCCCGCCCAAATGCGCGACAAAAGCGCGATCGAGTTTGACGAGACCGTCGCGATCGTAGAGCTCGGCGAAGGCCAGCCCGTATCCAAGGTTAAGTTCGGTCATCACTGCTTACTTAAGCGCTGGTTGCGTCGCAAACCACCCTACAAATCGCCGCGACAGCCTTGCGACGGCGCCCGGTTCCAGCGTCGCCGCCGCGGTCAACCCATCCTACGACGCACAGTCGAGAACCGCGTTGAGCAGCACCGCGCAGCCGGCGGTGAGGTCGTCGGGCTTGGCGTCTTCGACCTCGTTATGGCTGATGCCGCCGACGCAGGGGACAAAGATCATCGCGGTCGGCGCGACCTTGGCCATATAGACCGCATCGTGGCCGGCGCCGCTGATGATGTCCTGGTGCGGCAGGTTCTGCGCCGCCGCCGCCGCGCGCACCGCGCCGACCATGCGCCGGTCGAACGGCGTCGGCGGGAAGTACCAGAATTCCTTGACCTCGACATCGAGGTTCTGCGTCGCCGCCGCCTCGGCGCAGGCCGTGCGCAGCGCCTGGTCCATCGCGGTCAGCGTAGCGTCGTCGGGATGGCGGAAATCGATGGTGAAGAACACCTTGCCGGGGACGGTGTTGCGCGAGTTCGGGCTCGACTGGATAAAGCCCACCGTGGCGCAGGCATGGGGCGCATGGGCATGGCCGATGCGGTTGACCGCGTCGATCATACGCGCCGCGCCGACCAGCGCGTCGCGCCGCCGCGGCATCGGGGTCGGCCCGGCATGCGCCTCCTGGCCGGTGACGGTGACCTCGTACCAGCGCTGGCCCTGCGCGCCGGTGACCACCCCGATCGGCAGCCCGGCGGCCTCGAGGATCGGCCCCTGCTCGATATGCGCCTCGAAATAGGCGGCGACCGGGTGCTCGCCGACCGGCGCCTCGCCGGCAAAGCCGATGCGCCGCAGCTCGCCGCCGAGCGTCAGCTCGGGGGCATTGTTGTCGGCCGTCGCCAGCGCGCTCTCCAAGTCGAAGACGCCGGTAAAGGCGCCCGAGCCGACCATCGCGGGGGAGAATCGCGCGCCTTCCTCATTGGTCCAGGCGACGATCTCGATCGGCGCCTCGGTCTCGTAGCCGAGATCGTTGAGCGTGCGAACGACTTCGAGGCCGGCCATCACGCCATAGGCGCCGTCGAACTTGCCGCCGGTCGGCTGGGTGTCGAGATGGCTGCCGGTGACGATCGGCGGCAGCGCCGGGTTGCGGCCCGGCCGGCGCGCGAAGATGTTGCCGATGCGGTCGACCGTGACGGTGCACCGCGCCTCCTCGCACCAGCGGATAAACAGCCGCCGCGCCGCGGCATCGAGATCGCTCGCGGCGAGCCGGCAGACCCCGCCTTTCGCCGTGGCGCCGATCCGCGCCAGTTCCATCAGGCTCGCCCACAACCGCTCGCCATTGACCGTTAGGTTGCGCATCAGATGTCGTCCAGTCCGAGGAATTGTCTCAGCGCCATGCCCGCCGCACGTATCGTTGCCGCGTCGAGGCGCCCTATCTGCCGCACGACCTTGTCGCGCCGCACGGTGCCGGCCTTGTCGATCATGATCTGAGAGGGCTGCCGCAGGCCATTCTCGTTCGTTGGGTTGACATCGAGACGAACCAAGGGAAAGTCGACCCGATCGCTGGTCAGGGGCAACACCGTCACGGATGAAATCTTGTCGAAGGCATCGTCTTGCAGGACGAGCAACGGACGTATTTTCCCGTAGTCACCGGGGATTGCAGCCAAGATGAGATCGCCGCGCCTTATTTCCATTCGTATTTCCATTCGCGCAGCACATCGGCGAAATGCGCCTCCATCTCGCGCATGACTTGCGCCTCATCGCTGTTCGGATCTTGGGCGGCAGCGTTGAGAAGCTCGCATTGGCGTCGGGCCTCCGCCTCGAATTCGCACCGCCTCTTTTGCTTGATATGATCGCGGACGAGCTCACGCAGCAATTCGCCGACCGGCTTGGCCTCCTTTTCGGCGATCTCGGCGAATTCGTCCTTGAGCGTCGCGTCGATGCGAAAGGTGATCGTCTCGGACATCGTCGGCCTGCGCGCACTACAAAATGTTGTCGGCAATGTAATACACCCCTCGCCCACCCGCAAGCCGACCGCCTGCCTTGCCAGCCTCGGGCAATTTGCCGAAGATCGCGGCCCAGAGCGACGCCGGAGAAGACGCATGCAGGCCTGGTATCATTGCGAGAACACCTACCCGTTCGTGCCGCAAAAAATCCTGGATGCGGCGGATTCGGTGCGCGCGAGCCTGCCCAATAAATACTGCGACCCGCAGATCGCGGCACGGCTGTTCGAGGAATGCCTCGACGAGCACCTTTATTGCGACGAACTCGGCGTCAACATCGTCTCCATCGAGCACCACGCGGGGATCAACAGCCTCTACGGCTCGAGCCCGATGATCCTCGGCATCGCCGCGCGGCAGACCAGGAACGTCCGTATCCTCTCGCTCGGCACGTTGATTTCCGTGCGCACCGACCCGGTGCGCATCGCCGAGGAATACGCCACCGCCGATGTGATCTCGCGCGGCCGGCTGGAGATCGGCTTTGTCAAGTCCGGCGACAGCGAGATGGTCTCGGGGAACGCCAACCCGGTCCGGTTTGTCGACCGCTTCTGGGAGGCGATCGACGTCATCAAGCTGGCGCTGACCTCGCATGACGGGCCGGTGAGCTTCGAGGGCAAGTTCTATACGCATCGCCACATCAACATCTGGCCGGGCCCGTACCAGAAGCCGCACCCGCAGTTCTGGGCGGCAACCGGCGATCCGGCGACCTCCGCCGAGATCGGCCGGCGGGGCTACATCAACGCGCTGGTGCTGCGCGGGCCGGAGGCCAGCAAACGGGCCTTCGACGCCTATAAAAATGCACGCAGCGAGGCGGGGCTGCCGGCGCCGGGCACCGACAAATTCGCCTACGCGGTGCTGTGCGGCATCGGCGATACCGACGAGGAGGGGCTCGCGGTCGGCGCCAAGACGCTGTGGTTCCTCAACACCAGCCTCAAGCAGGCGCCGCAAATGTCGAAATTCCTGCCCGGCCGCAACCCGCCGGAGCTGGCCCCCAACATCTGGCGCACCGCCGGCGCGCGCGGCCGGCCGGCGGACGGGCTGATCGGCATCGACGCCGAGACCGCGATCCGGCGCGGCATCCTCGTCGCGGGCAACCCGGATACGGTCTACCGGCAGGTGATGGACATCTACGACAAGGTCGACGGCTTCGCGCACCTGATCTTTGTCGGCCGCTCGGGTTTCCTCACCCATGAGGAAGCCAAGAAGACGATCCGGCTGATGGCCAAGGAAGTGCTGCCCCGCCTCCCCGGCGCGACGATCACCCCGGAGACGGTGGCACAAGCGGCGGAATGACTTAGTTGCGCTGATAGTCGACCAGGTGGAAAGCGCACGGCGCCCAGGGCGAATGCGGTAATTTGGCGAGAAACCGCGCGTCTGCGGTTACCAGAGGAACATGCCGCGCTTCGGCCAAAGCGAGATAAAAGCAATCGTAAATCGGATGGTCGAGCGCGGCGGCGATCACCGCGGCCCGCGGGGCCAATGCGACAGCCCCGACGAGTTCGGCAAAATAGCGGGGGAGCACTATCGGGATGAGATCGAATTGCGCTCGCGTGATCTGCGCCAACCGCAGTAAGCGCCACGCGGCATTGCAGACTTCCGCGATCACCAGGTCGGGTCCGATCATCATCTCTCTGCTCTGAACGAGGCGCAGGGCTTCAGCGCTGTGCGGCTCCTCGGCGAGAAACCACTTCAGCGCGACGCTTGCATCGACGATGCAGGTCAATGCGAATCCCGGTCTTCGCGGATAAGTTCTTCTGCGGTCGGATATTTTACGCCCGGTTTGCGCGGCGGCGTCATGGCCCGGATGCGATCGAGCTCGGCAAGCAGCTCCTCGTGGCTTGGCTGCGCCGCCGCAGCCAGCACATCACGCAGGCATTGTTCGAGCGACTTGTGCTGTTCCGCCGCGCGGCGCCTCAGCCGGTCGAGCACGTCGTCATCGATATTGCGGATGAGAACCTGGCCCATCGGGTGTCTCCAGCGGTGATTGCACGATGATAGCATTTGGGGCGGCAGGCAGCCAGCGGCTATAATCCGCAATAGCGCTGAGCATTAGCGAGGAGCCATGCCATGAACGACGCTACTCCCTGGGTCGACCCCGAGCTGATCGCCGCCGGCAAGCTGCTGCAGGAGAAGGGCCTCGTCGCCCCGGACCGCACCGTTGCGCCGCTCTCGGAGGTGCGGGCCGCGCAGGACCGTATCGGGGCCTTTCTCGGCCTCGACTCGGTGCCGTTGCAAAGCGAGCGCGACGTCATGCTGCCCGGCCCGCACGGCGATGTGCCGTGCCGGTTCTATTATCCCGAGGGCGTGCAGAACCCGGCCTGCCTGATCTACCTGCATGGCGGCGGCTTTATGCAGGGCAGCCTCGACAGCTGGGACCATTTCCTCCGCGACATCGTGCGGCAAAGCGGGGTCGCGGTGATGTCGGTCGATTATCGGCTGTCGCCCGAGTACAAGTTTCCGGTCGCGTTCGAAGAGACCCTGGCGATGGTGCGTTATGCGGCCAGGGAAGGCGCCAGCCAGGGCATCGACCCCACACGGCTGGCGATCGGCGGCGACTCCGCCGGCGCCAATCTGGCGCTCGCCGCGGCGCTCGCGCTGCGCGACGCCGGCGAGAAGCTGCTGTCGTTCCAGCTGCTGATTTACGGCGTCTACTCCGCCGAGGTCGAAAGCCCGTCATGGCAGCGTTTCGGCCGCGGCGCCGGCCTGTCGCAGACGCAATTCCGCTGGATCCTCGAAACCTACCTCGAAGACCCCGCGTCGCAGGCGGCGGACTGGCGCGTCGCGCCGCTGCTCGCCGATATGCGCGGCCTGCCGCCGGCCTATCTGCTGGTCGGCAGCCTCGATCCGCTGCTCGACGACAGCAACAACCTCGCCGCCAAGCTCAAGGCCGCCGGGGTGCCGTCGCAGCTGACGGTTTATCAGGGCATCAATCACGGCTTCATCCGCTACGGCCGGCTGATCCGCACGGCCCGCAACGGCGTCGCGGACTGCGCCGGATCGCTGAAGACCGCGTTCGGCTGAACGGAAAAGGCCCGCCTCGGCCGAAACCGAGGCGGGCCTTTCATCCAGCCCAATCGCCGGCTTTATTCGGCGGTCGCGGGCGCTGCGGCCGCGGAGGCCGTGGTGCGCGGCACGCGGATCCACAGCAGCGACACCACGGCGGAAACCAACGCGCAGATCGCCAGGGCATAAAGACCGCCGGCAAAACTGCCGGTCAGGTTCTTGGCCCAGCCGACCAGCGTCGGACCGAAGAAACCGCCGAGATTGCCCACCGAGTTGATCCAGGCGATGCCGGCGGCGGCGGCCGACCCGGTCAGCCACATCGACGGGATCGACCAGAACGGCCCCTTGGTGCCGTAGAAGCCGATCGCGGCGATCGACATGCCGGCGAGTGACCACCACGTGCCGAGCGTCATCCCGGCCAAGACCAGGCCCCCGGTCGCGATCACGCAGGTCCAGAACAGCGTCCAGCGCCGATCGCCGACCCGGTCGGAGATGCGCCCGCACACCACCATGCTGACCGCGCCGCAGGCATAGGGGATCATCGTGGCCCAGCCGACTTCCATATTGCTGAGGCCGAGCTGCTTCACGATTTGCGGCAGGAACAGCAACATGCCGAGGCTGGCGGCGACGATGCCGAGATAGTTGAGCGACAGCAGCAGCACGCGCGGGTCCCAGAACGCCTGCAGCAGGCCGACATTGTGCTCCTTCCGCACCTCGCTCTGCTCCGCGGCGATACCGGCCGCGAGCCATTTCCGCTGTGCGGCGTCCAGCCACGATGCCTGTTCCGGCCGGTCGGTCAGGTAGAACAGCACGACGACACCGATCAGCACGGTCGGCACCGCCTCGAAGAGGTACATGCACTGCCAGCCCTTGAGGCCCCAAAGCCCGTCGAGGCTCAGCAACGCGGTCGAGATCGGCGCACCCAGCGCCACCGCGATGGGCAGCGCCAGCGTAAAGCCGGCATTGATCCGGGCGCGGTGATGCCGCGGGAACCAATAGGTGAAATACAACACGAAGCCGGGGAACAATCCCGCCTCGGCGAGGCCCAACAGAAAGCGGATCGCCATAAAGCTGTACGGCCCGGTGCAGAACGCGGTCGCGCCGGAGACCAGCCCCCAGGTCACCATGATGCGCGCGATCCACAGCCGCGCGCCGAGTTTTTCGAGGATGATGTTGCTCGGCACCTCAAGCAGCACGTAGCCCCAGAAAAAGAAGCCGGCGGCCATGCCGTACGTCGCCGCATCCAGGCCAAGATCCTTGTTCATCGTCAACGCGGCAAAGCCGACATTGATTCGGTCCAGATAACAAAAGAAATAGGTCAGCGCGGCAAAGGGCAGTATGCGCAAATAGACTTTGCGCATCGTTGTCTGTTCAACCTCAGGTGCCATCTACGGTTCCTCGGAGGGTAGCTTGACTTATAGTCATCCTACAACATTACCTCCGGGCGTCGCTTTCCACGACCGCCAGCGACGGCTGGCGGCCATGCAAATACGTCAATACTACTGATATAATCTCAAATCGCGCTCGCCGCCCGCGCGCGGTCGCGGGAGCTATGCCGGCATCGCCCGTCGCCCCGTCCGGTTCGCCAGGCGTCGAGGCTCCACGCCCCCGCGCCGAACGCGGCGACGTAAAGAAAACCGCCGGTCAGCCCCATGTTCTTGAAGAACTGAATCTCCTGGATGCGTTCGGCGAAGTTGGTGTGGGCGATCAGCGCGGTCGCGACACACCAGATCGCGCAGACAACGGCGACCGGCCGGGTAAAGAGACCGCAGAGGATCGCCAGCCCGCCGCCCAGCTCGACAAGCACGGCCAGGCCCCAGGCCGCCGGGACCATCGGCAAACCCCGCTTGGCGAAACTGGCCTGGGTGGCGGCGGCGGCCAGCAGCTTGCCCCAGCCGCCGGTGATGAACAGCAGGCTCAACAAGATGCGCCCCGCCAACGTCGCGAAATTCTCGGCCCCCCGCACGTTGTCCTGCATGTTGTCCTCCCCGGCGTCGGCGAGATTTCTTCTCGCTTCGGTCAGCGAATGGCCGCGGCGACCGCGGCGCCGAGGTCCTTGGTGCCGGCGTTGCCGCCGAGATCGGGCGTGCGCGTGCCGCCATCGGCCAGCACCTCGGCGATCGCGCGTTCGACCGCTTGCGCCGCCTGGGTCTCGCCGAAATGGTCGAGCATCATCGCGCCCGACCAGATCTGGCCGATCGGGTTGGCGACGCCGCGGCCGGCGATATCCGGTGCCGAGCCGTGCACCGGCTCGAACATCGACGGGTATGCCCGTTCCGGGTTGATGTTGGCCGAGGGCGCAATGCCGATCGAGCCGACGCAGGCCGGCCCCAGATCGCTGAGGATATCGCCGAACAGGTTCGAGCCGACCACCACGTCGAACCAGTCCGGATGGCGCACGAAATGCGCGGTCAGGATGTCGATATGGTACTGATCGGTGGTAAAGCCGGGGTATTCCTTGGCGATCGCCGCGAAACGCTCGTCCCAATACGGCATCGTGTGGATGATGCCGTTCGACTTGGTCGCCGAGGTGACGTGCTTCTTGCGGCCCTTGGCGAGCTCGAAGGCGTAACGCATCACCCGGTCGCAGCCGCGCTTGGTGAACACTGCCTCCTGCATCGCCATCTCGTTCTCGGTGCCGGCGAACAGCCGGCCGCCGATCGAGGAATACTCGCCCTCGTTGTTCTCGCGCACCACGTAGAAGTCGATCTCGCCGGGCCGGCGGTCCTTTAGCGGCGTGTCGACGCCGGCCAGCAGGCGCACGGGGCGGAGGTTGATGTATTGCTGGAACTCGCGGCGCAGCGGGATCAGCAGTCCCCAGAGCGAGATGTGGTCGGGCACGCCGGGATAGCCGACCGCGCCGAGATAGACCGCGTCGAACGGGCTGAGCTGGGCGATGCCGTCTTCCGGCATCATCCGGCCGGTCTTGGCGTAGGTCTCGCAGCTCCAGTCGAATTCCTTCCACTCGAAGCCGAAGCCATAGCGCCGCGCCGCGGCTTCCATCGCCTGGATGCCCTCGGGCACCACTTCCCTGCCGATGCCGTCGCCGGCGATCACCGCGACCCGATACGTCTTTGCCATGCAACCCCTCACTGACGACGATGCTGCGCTATTTATCCATGTTCCAAATGTCGGTGTTGAGCAACCACTGGCCGTTCACCTTTCGCCACACCACGGCGTACTTCAGGGCGCCGTCTTGCGGCGAGGCGCCCTTGGTCTTGAAGCTGCAGGTGCCGATCTCGCGCGCGCCGGTGCGGCCGATCGGCATGACGTCGGCCGCGGTGCATTTGACGTCGCTCAATTGCTGCATCGCCCGGCCCCAGAAATTCTGGATGTCGGCGCGGCCTTTGACCAGCGGCGCGCCGGCCGGGAGCACATAGGCCTCCTCGGTGTACATCGCAGCCACCGCCGCGGCGTCGCCCTTGTTGAAAGCCGCCCCCCATTGGTCTTCGAGCTTCTGGATCGCGGTCTTGCTTTGCGCCAAAGCCGGCCCGGCGATCACGACAAACCCCAGCGCGACCAGACCGTTACCCAAGATCGAATGCCGCATGACGCGCCTCCCCTATTCGCGGTGCGATCTTCCGACCGGAGCGGGCATGCGTCAATCGACGATGCCGCCGGGCAAGCCGGCGCGTTTCGTCAGACCTCGATCCGGCCGGTCATCACCGGGATGCACCGCCCGCCGATGCGGGTCTCGACCACGGCGCCGCCGCGCTTTTCCGCCAGAGCGTCGAGCAGGCTGGGCCGCCCCATCTCGACGCCCTGCGCGATCCTGAGCCTGAGGGTCAATTGCGGCGCGGGCAGCAGGCTCGCCAGCAGCCCGACCAGCGCGACATTGGCGCTGCCGGTCGCCGGATCCTCCGGCACGCCGTGCAGCGGTGCGAACATCCGGGCGCGGATGTCGGTGCCGTCGGCGCTGTCGCGCCAGTACAGGTGAATGCCGGTCGCACCGTCAACCGGGAAGTGCCGGGCAAAGACATCGCCGCGCGGCCGGGCTTTCGCCAACGCCTCGCGGCTTTTCACCTCCGCGAAGATAAATGCCGTGCCGCACCCGGCCACGCAGGGCTCGTGCCGGCCGATGTCGATATCCTCGGGGACGAGAGAGCACGCCGCGGCGACCGTCTCCGGCGCGACGGGTGCGCCGCGCTGCAGCCGCTGCGGCGCGGTCAGTCGCGCGCCGACGATCGCGCCGCCGTCGCGCAGCACCTCGATCGGCACCAGCCCGGCCTGTTCCGCGAAAACGATCGGATCGCCGACCGGGCGGCCATAGATCTCGCCACGGCACGCCACCACAAACCCCGTGCCGACATTCGGATGACCGGCGAAAGGCATCTCGTATTGCGGCGTGAAGATGCGGACCTCGGCGGTATGCCCGGCCTCTTTCGGCGGCAGGACAAAGGTCGTTTCCGACAGGTTGAACTCGTTGGCGATCGCCTGCATCTGCGCCGCCGCAAGCCCTTCGGCATGGGGGATGACGGCCAGGGGATTGCCGCCAAAGCGGCGGTCGGTAAACACATCCACGGTGACGAATTCGAGTTCCATGCCCACTCGCATCGGCAATTAGCTAAGAGACTAAATACAGACTTTTCACTGCGAGTGAAAGGCCATTCCTCGTACTCGTCACGGCCGGGCCTGAGGCCCTTGACCCAACCTTGGCGGGTCAGGCGTCATCGTCGATTAAATAATCATCGTCATGCCCGGGCCGGCCGCAGGCCGAGACCCGGGCATCTGCCACTTCCCCTGCACTTGCGGCGACAGGAGATGGCCGGGTCAAGCCCGGCCCAGGGAACGTGGATGGCCGGGTCAAGCCCGGCCATGACGACAAGAAAGCGAGCACCGTCCCACGGCGTACAACCAACTTCCCCAATCAGGACGGCCGGGGCTCTAACCCCCGCGCAGCGGGTGGGCGTGGTCGAGCGGGCCGTGGCCGCGGCCGATCCCGGGCGCCGACGCGATGGCCTTTTGCACATAGGCGCGCGCCCGCTCCACGGCGGCGACCACGTCCATGCCCTGCGCGAGGCCGGCGGCGATCGCCGACGCCAAGGTGCAGCCGGTGCCGTGCGTATGGCGGCTGGCGATGCGCGGGCTGGTCCACTCGGTGAGCCCGGCGGCGGTCGCCAGGATGTCGTGCACCGTATCGCCGTCGAGATGGCCGCCCTTCAGCAGCACCGCGCGGCAGCCGAGCGCGCGCAGCGCCTGGGCCGCCGCGCGCATCGCCGCAACATCGGCGATGGCGCGGCCGCAGAGGATTTCCGCCTCGGGCAGGTTCGGCGTCAGCACCGCCGCACGCGGCACGAGCCGCACTTTCAGCGCGTCGATCGCTTCGAGCTGGATCAGCGGTGCGCCGCCCTTGGCGACCATGACCGGATCGAGCACCAGCGGCGTCTCCCCGGCGCGCTCGGCCAGCACCGCGGCCACGGTCTCGATCACCGCCGCGTCGTGCAGCATGCCGGTCTTGACCGCGTCGGCGCCGATATCGTCGAGCACGACCTCCATCTGCCGGCGGATGAACGCCGGGTCGATCGGCAGCACGCCGTGCACGCCCTCGGTGTTCTGCGCGGTCAGCGCGGTGATCGCGGTGGCGGCAAAGGCGTCGAGCATCGTCACCGCCTTGATGTCGGCCTGGATGCCGGCACCCCCGCCCGAATCGGAGCCGGCGACGATCAGCACCCGGCCTTTCATGGCGGGTATGGCCCGCACGCGTCTGGCATCACTCCGCCGCCTGGACCGCGGCGTCGTCGCGCGAGACGGCGAGGATGGCCTCGCAGATATCGTCGACGATGCCGGCGAGCAGCGCCTCGTCCTCGCCTTGCGCCATGACGCGGATCACCGGCTCGGTGCCCGACGGGCGGATGACCAGCCGTCCGCCCTGCCCGAGCCGCGCCTCGCCGGCGACGATCGCCTGCTTGACGCGCCGCGCCTCCAGCGGCTGCCCCTCGCTGAACCGCACATTGCGCAGCAATTGAGGCACCGCGGTAAACAGCCGGCAGACCTCGCTCGTCTTGCGCCCGGTCTCGACGATGCGCGCCATGACCTGCAGCGCCGCGATCAGCCCGTCGCCGGTGGTGGCGTAATCGGACAGGATGATATGGCCGGACTGCTCGCCGCCGACATTGCAGCCGGTGGCGCGCATCTTTTCGACGACGTAGCGGTCGCCGACCGCGGTGCGATGAAGGCCGATCCCCTGTTCGCCGAGATAGCGTTCGAGACCGAAATTCGACATCACGGTGGCGACCAGCGCGCCGCCGCCGAGCCGGTCGGCGGCGGCCATCGAGGTGGCGATCAGCGCCATGATCTGGTCGCCGTCGAGCACCACGCCGCGCTCGTCGACGACGATCAGCCGGTCGGCGTCGCCGTCGAGCGCGATGCCGATATCGGCGCGGCGCGCCAGCACTTCCTGGCGCATCGCCTCGGGCGACAGCGCGCCGCATTCGCGGTTGATGTTGAGCCCGTCGGGCGACACGCCGATCGAAAAGACCTCGGCGCCCAATTCCCAGAACACCTTCGGGGCGACCCGGTAGGCCGCGCCGTGGGCGCAATCGACGACGACCCGCAGCCCGTCGAGCCGCAAGCCGCGCGGGAAACTCTGCTTGACGAACTCGATATAGCGGCCGCCCGCGTCGTCGAGCCGGTGGGCGCGGCCCAGCTCGGCCGGCGCGGCGCGCTTCGACGGGCCTTTCTCCAGCGCCGCCTCGATCCGCGCCTCGATGTCGTCCGACAGCTTGTAGCCGTCGCGGCCGAACAGCTTGATGCCGTTATCGGCATAGGGGTTGTGCGACGCGGAAATCACCACGCCCAGATCGGCACGCAGGCTGCGCGTCAGCATCGCCACCGCCGGGGTCGGCAGCGGCCCGACCAGCTCGACGTCCATCCCCATGGTGATGAACCCGGCGGTCAGCGCCGGTTCGAGCATATAGCCCGACAGCCTGGTGTCCTTGCCGATCACCACGAGGTGCTTGTGCGTGCCGTTGCGGAAGCATTCGCCGACCGCCATGGCGATTTTCAGCGCCGTTTCCGGTGTCATCGGCTCGATATTGGCGGTGCCGCGCACCCCGTCCGTGCCGAAAAGCTTGCGCGTCATTGTCGGCGCATCCCCCCAACCTCAGGTTCGACAACAAATCGTGCCAAGACGAGAGTGATCTTATCTGCGAACGATTGCCAAATCGTCAGTGCGCGGCACCTCCAGCGTTAGGCGCCTCTCATCTCGAATTCCAAACGGCGCGCCTCGGTCACGCGGGTGGAGGCATCGAGTATCTCCAGCGACACGAGATTTCCGTCCCTGTCGTAATCGAGAATGATCCCCGGCTTGTCCTCATCGCTCTCGGCCACGACCGCGTCCGGCCTGAGCACGATGCTCAGCGTATCGGTTTTTGCATCATAGGTGGCCTTCATGAGTTGGGCTCCCAGTATTTGCCGACCCGGCTTGTCAGATAGACGGTAACCACCTCAGCTGGCACGCGATCGACATCGACAAAAACGCGGACAAGATACGTCTTGCCGCCGATGCTGATGCGCGATTGTAGCACGTCCCGCCCGCGGCGCACGGAATGGCGCTGCTCGGGCGCGGCCAGAACGCGGCAAACGACAATTTCCTCGATGCGGCGGCGACGCATTTCGAATGCCGCATGGCTTGTGAACACATAATTTTCGATCTGTTGCGGGATGGCGCACCGCCTCAGTCGTCAAGCCAAAAACAAGCGGAGCGCCGTAAGCGACGCTCCACTGTCTTTACTACTCTTGCGGATAGTCGGCGGACGCCTCACCCGCCCGGCTGGGGTTCGGGTTCGGGGCCGATGCCGCTGGGCCGGCCGGAGGGCGGCACCGAGCTGCGGCGGCCGGGGCGCGGCTCGTCGGCTGACGGGCTGGGTCCGCTGGTGCTCTCGCGGACGATGCGCTCGCCCTTGATGACGCGGCGGATTTCGTCGGACGACAGCGTCTCGTATTCCAGGAGGCCATGCGCCAGCGCGTGCAGCTCGTCGAGATGCGAGGTGAGGATCGCGCGGGCGGTATGCTCGCCCTCCTCGACGCAGCGGCGAATCTCGTCGTCGATGACCTTGGCGGTGGCGTCGGAGACGTTCTTGCGCTGCGTCACCGAGTGGCCGAGGAAGACCTCCTCCTCGTTCTCGCTGTAGCGCAGCGGCCCGAGTTTCTCGGAGAACCCGAACTCGGTGACCATGCGGCGGGCGAGTCCGGTGGCGCGCTTGATGTCGTCGGCGGCGCCGGTGGTGACCTTGTCCGGGCCGAAGATCAGCTCCTCGGCGACGCGCCCGCCAAACAGGCTCGCCAGCATCGCCTTGATCTCGATCTTCGACTGCGAGTACTTGTCGCGTTCGGGCAAGAACATCGTCACGCCCAGCGCGCGGCCGCGCGGAATGATCGTGACCTTGTGCAGCGGCTCGTGGCCCTCGGCGTAGAGCATGCACAGCGCGTGGCCGGCCTCGTGATAGGCGGTCAGGCGCTTTTCGTCCTCGGTCATCACCATCGAGCGCCGCTCGGCGCCCATCATGACCTTGTCCTTGGCCTGCTCGAATTCGAGCATCGCGACCGAGCGCTTGCCGCGCCGCGCCGCCATCAGCGCCGCCTCGTTGACCAGGTTGGCCAAGTCCGCGCCGGAGAAGCCCGGGGTGCCGCGGGCGATGATCTTCGGATCGACATCCGAAGCCAGCGGCACCTTGCGCATATGGACCTTGAGGATCTTCTCGCGGCCGATCACGTCAGGGTTGGGGACGACGACCTGGCGGTCGAAACGGCCGGGGCGCAGCAGCGCCGGGTCGAGCACGTCGGGCCGGTTGGTCGCGGCGATGAGGATCACGCCTTCGTTGGCCTCGAACCCGTCCATCTCGACAAGCAGCTGGTTCAGGGTCTGCTCGCGCTCGTCATTGCCGCCGCCAAGCCCGGCGCCGCGATGGCGCCCGACCGCGTCGATCTCGTCGATGAAGATGATGCAGGGCGCGTTCTTCTTGCCCTGCTCGAACATGTCGCGGACGCGGCTCGCGCCGACGCCGACGAACATCTCGACAAAATCGGAGCCGGAGATCGTGAAGAACGGCACGTTGGCCTCGCCGGCGATGGCGCGGGCGAGCAAGGTCTTGCCGGTGCCCGGCGGGCCGACCAGCAGCACCCCTTTCGGGATCTTGCCGCCGAGCCGCTGGAATTTCTGCGGGTCCTTGAGGTACTCGACGATCTCTTCGAGTTCCTGTTTGGCCTCGTCGATGCCGGCGACATCCTCGAAGGTGATGCGGCCGACCTTCTCGGTCAGCAGGCGCGCCCGGCTCTTGCCGAAACCCATCGCCCGGCCGCCGCCGCCCTGCATCTGGCGCATGAAGAAAATCCACACGCCGATCAGCAGCAGCATCGGGAACCACGACACCAGGATGCCGAACAGCGACGGCACATTCTCGTCGAGCGGCGCAGCGGTGATGCGCACGCCCTTGTCCATCAGCTTGTTGACGAGGCTCGGATCGTTCGGCGAATAGGTCGTGAAGGCGCGGCCATCGGTGAAATGGCCGGTGATGTTGCTGCCCTGGATGGTGACGTCGGTAACCTGGCCGCGATTGACATCGGTCACGAAATCGGAAAAGGCGAGCGTCGATTGCGGTCCGCGATTGGACGATGTCTGAAATAGATTGAACAGCGCGACAAGCAGCAGCCCGATGACGATCCAGAGGGCGAGGTTCTTGCCGAAATTGTTCACGCTGAGGACCTTTCCGTATGTCGACGCCGCAAGGGACGGGTATTCGGCGGCGCGACAGACTTGCCGTCACGGAAACATAAGATGCCTCGGCGATTAAACAACTGTAAACCCTGCGCCGAATAACGGCGCCGGCGGCCGAAAAAACACGCGCGGCAGAGGCGTATCGGCCGTGCGGCACCATGCGAGATGCGGCACCGCCAGCAGGCCTCGCTCGTCCCAAACCGCCGGCAATACCGGATAGGCGAGGCGCGGCAAGGGGTTGCCCGCAGCGATCGCGTTGCGTGGCAACGCCGAGAGGCCGTTGACGCCGAGCGCGCCGACCACAACCGGCGCGGGTGCGGGCTCCGGCATGCTGACCGCGAAACGCTGGTCCCACATTCCAGACATGCCCGGCGCCAGCGGCAACGGCGGCGCCGCGCGCGCCGCTTCGCGCAACGCCAGCACCCGGCCGCGCCACGGCACGAACCGGCAGCCGCCCAGGGTGCGGGGGCGCATCGGGCTGGCGCCGAGCGCCGCGCGCAGCCGCGCCAGCCGCTCGCGCCGCGCCGGATAGGCGCCGCCGCCGAGCACCGCGACCACCCGGCCAAGCGCCCGTTCGCCAAGCTCGGCGGCGGCGATCGGCGCCGGATCGATCGCCGCGAAGCCGGCGGGGTGAAGGGCGACCGCGCTGGCCAGCAGGGTGCCGAGGCTCCGCTCGCGGGCGATGCGGGCAGCGGCATGGGAGCGGATTTCCGCGCCCGCGGGGAGCGGGTCGGGGTGAAGGGCGGCGGCTCGCTCGACGCCGAGCCGCAGCCGCGCCCGCGCGAAGATCGGATTGCGGTTGCTCGGATCCTCGATAGACGGCTGGCGCTCGGCCTTGAGAAACGCGACCAGCCGCACCTTCGGCACACCGAGCAGCGGCCGGACCAGGCGGCAATGGGGAAGCTCGCGCACCGCCGGCATGCCGGCCAGCCCATCGCTCCCGCTCCCGGCGCGATGGCGGATCCGATAGGTCTCGACCTGGTCGTCGCGGTGATGCGCCGTCAGCAAATGCAGGCAGCCGCGTCCGGCGCACCATCCCGCCAGCAGGCGGTAGCGGGCGGCGCGCGCCGCCTCCTGGATGCCGGTCGCCGGCTTGTCGCCGTCCCACACCAGAACGTCATGCGGGATCCGGCGCGCCGCCAGCCAGCCGGCGACGGTCGCCGCCTCGGCCGCACTTTCGCGGCGCAGCCGGTGATCGACGATCAGCCCCCACGCCCTGCCGCCGCGGTTGCGCGCCCAGCGATCGGCGAGGATGGTCAGCGCCAGGCTGTCGGGACCGCCGGAAACCGCGACGGCAACGAGCGGCCGGGGCTCAAACCCGCCGATCGCGGTCAGCGCCGCATCAAGTTCGGCAAGGGTGAATGCACGCGTCATGGCGAGGCGCGGGCGGCAAGCCGTCACCCGCAGGCAAGGCGTTTTCGCTCGGCGCGGGCGCGCTCCTTGACCGCGCCGGAAGCATTCGGGAACGCCTGTTCGAGCTGGCCGAGCGCGAGGCAGGCATTCTTCTTCTGGTCCGCCTTGGCCAGCGACATGCTGAGGTAAAGCAGGTCCTCCGCCGCCTTGGGGCCCTTGGGATAACGCTTGTATCCTTCGGCAAAGGCGCTCGCCGCCTCCTGATAGCGGTTGCGCGCATAATAGGTCTGCCCCAGCCAGTACTGGGCGTTCCCCGCGAGCGGGTCGTTGGGGTGCGCCTCCATGAACGCGCGAAGCGCGATCTCGGCATTGGCGTAATCAGCCTGTTTGACCAGCCCGAAAGCATGATTGAACTGCTGGTTGACCGAACCCGACGCCGGCGGCGGCGCGCCGGCCGGCTCGGGCGCGGACGGGCGGGGCGGCGCCGTTCCGGGCGGCGACAGCGTGTTGAAGATCGGGTTGAGCCCGCCACCGCCCGCATCACCCGCCGGCGGCGGCACGACGGTGCCCGGCGGCACCGGATTGCGCCCGGGCGGCGGCGAGTCGAGGGCGAATTTGCCCGGGTTCTTCGGCGGCGGCCCGGAAGCGGCCGGTCCGCCGCCCTGGCTCATGCGGACGTCGAAGTCGGAGTTGATCTGTTCGAGCCGCTGGCGCAGTTGTTCGAGCCCGTTGCTGACCTGCTCCACCCGCCCGGTCAGGTCGCGCATCTGCGCTTCCAGCCGCTCCATGCGAATCTCGACATCGGCCGCGGTGGTCGACCCGCCCCCGCCGCCCGGCGCGACCATCGCCGGCGCGCCGCGATACACCTGGCGCTGCAGCATGCTGAGGTCGCGTTCGAGGCGGTCGAGGCGCTCCTGGGTGTTGACGTCCTGGGCACCCGCCATGGCCGGCGCCAGCGCGACCACCAGCACGGCCCCGACATGCGACCAGGCATGCGACCAGGGACGCAACCCCAGCGAAACGGAAAACCCCAGCCAACTCCGGAGCATCAGGTGCGGCCTCGCATCTCCAGCGGACGGCCCGACCCGAAACATCGGAGCGCCGGCCGCGCCGCCCTAGGGGCACCGTCCCGGCGCGAGCAGGTTCGACACTCGTCCGCTTCGGGTTTAGCCGCAGTTTTAGGCAAAACAAGGGCGCCGGGCGCGGGCTCAGCCGCCGTTGACCGTGGTGATGCCGACGCGGTTTTGCGCGTAGCCCGCCTCATCCGAGCCGACGACGATCGGCCGGTCCTTGCCGTAGCTGATGGTCTGGATACGCGCGGCGGGGATGCCGAGCGCGACCAGCACGTTCTTGACCGCGGTCGCCCGCCGCTCGCCGAGCGCGAGGTTGTACTCGCGCGTGCCGCGCTCGTCGCAGTGCCCTTCGATGGTGATCGAGACCCGCGGGTAGCGCTGCAGCCACTGCGCCTGGCGCTGCAAGATCTGCTGCCCCTCGCCGGTGATGTCGGCCTGATCGTAGGCGAAGAACACGCGGTCGCCGGCCGTGGCGGCGAGGTCCTGCTGCGAGCCGGGGGCAAAGCTCCCGCCGGCGCCGACCGGCCCCATCCCCCCGGTGCCGGATGCCGGAGGCGGATTGCTGCTGCAGGCGGCGAGCAAGAGGACTGCGGCCGCCAGGCCAATCATTCTTGTAATCATGGATAGACTCCCTCAGCCATTCGGCGGTGACATCCCCAGTAACGGGGAGATTTAAAGCGTCGGGCCGCTCTATTCGCGGCCGAAATAACAACCCCCAGGCGCTAAAACGCGCGGACTATACCGTCACCTTCTAGCGAAGCAAGGGCGACCACGCGGGATCGGAAGCATCCCCCGGGGTCGGGACCTCGCGCTGATTTGTCCCGGTCAAGTCGATCGAGAACAGCCGCGTCGACCGCCCGCCCCCCGACTGGCGGAAATACGCCATCACCCGGCCGTTCGGCGCCCAGGTCGGCCCCTCGACCAGGAAATCCTTGGTCAACAGCCGCTCGCCCGAGCCGTCGGGATGCATCACGCCGATATAGAAGGTGCCGCCTTCGATCTTGGTGAAGGCGATCAGGTCGCCGCGCGGCGACCATACCGGCGTCGCGTATTTCCCCGAGCCGAAGCTGATGCGCTGCGCCCCGCCGCCATCGGCGCCCATGACGTAAAGCTGCTGCGAGCCGCCCCGGTCGGAGTTGAAGACGATCTTCGCGCCGTCGGGCGAATAGCAGGGCGAGGTGTCGATCGCCGAGCCGTCCGACAGCCGCGCCAGGCGATGCGTGCGCAGGTCGAGCGAATAGATGTTGCTGACGCCGCCCTCCGACTTGCTGAGCACGACGCGGTTGCCGTCCGGCGAAAAGCGCGGCGCGAACGTCATCCCGGCAAAGTCGCCGATCGATTCCTGCTGGCCGGTGTCGATGTTGAACAGATAGACCCGCGGCTTCCCGGTGGCGTAGGAGAGGTAGGTGATCTCCTGCACCGAAGGCGAGAAACGCGGCGTCAGCACCAGCGAGCGGCCGTCGGTCAGGTACTGGTTGTTGGCGCCGTCCTGGTCCATGATCGCCAGGCGCTTGATGCGGTTCTGCGCCGGCCCCGACTCGGCGATATAGACGATGCGCGTGTCGAAATAGCCGTCTTCGCCGGTCAGCCGCTTGTAGATCTCGTCGGCGATGATGTGCGCGATGCGGCGCCAGTTCTGCTGCGTCGTGGTATAGGCGAAGCCGGCGAGCTGCTGGCCGGCGAAGACATCCCACAGGCGGAACTCGACGCGCGCCTTGCCGTCCGGCTGGGTCTGCACCAGCCCGGTGACCAGCGCCTGCGCGTTGATCTGCCGCCAGGCGCCGAAATCGGGCGGGCCGCCGGCGGAAACGTTCTGGATGTAGCTCTTCGGGTCGAGCACCTGGAACAGCCCGGAATTCTGCAGGTCGTTCGCCACCACGCCGGTGATCTGCTGGCCGAGCGGCGCGTTGGGGCCGTCGCCGGAAAACGCCGGGATCGCGATCGGCAGCGGCTGCATCTGGCCGCGCGTCAGGTCGATGTGAACCTCGGCGCGCGCCGCGGCCGGTGCCAGCCAGGGCGCGAGAAGCGCCATCGCGCCAAATGCTCTTCGCGAAACGGTCATTGGATGTCCCTTGGGCTGAAGTCGACGACGAGGTCTTTCCACGTCGTGTATTTGTCCGGCGGCAGCTTCAGCGGCGTGCAGGCCGGGTTGAAGAAGGTCCGGCGCGCAGCCTCGGCGGCGGCGCGCCACAACGGGTCGCCCATGCGGCCCTGGTCGACGATCGTCGCCTGGCTGACCGTGCCGTCGGGCTGGACGGTGGCGCGGACCTCGACAACCAGATCCTTGGCGTCGCGCGCGCCGGCATTGATGTTCCAGCAGCGCTCCAGTTGTTCGCGCACGATGTCGATCTCGCTGGCGGTCAGCTGGCTGCCGAGCGGCGCCTTGGGCTGGGATGAGGGCGGCGCCGCGGCGGCGACCCGCTGGCGCTGCGGCTTTGCCGACGGGTCCGGCGTCACCGGGTTCTTTTCGAGGTTTTTCAGCAGCGAGTCGAACGCCGCCGCATCCTGCTGTTTGTCGGGCCGAGCCTCCGGCTTGGCCTGCGCCACCTGTTTCGGCTGAGCCTTCTCCAGGTTTTTCAACATCTGGTCAAAGGCCGCGGTCTGCTGCTTGGGTTCGGGCTTTGGCTTGGGCTGGGGTTTTGGCGGCGGGGGCGGCGGCGCCTGCGCCTCCACCGGCTTGGGCGGCGGGGGCGGCGGCGCCGGGGGCGCTTCGGCCCTGGGCTCCG